>DATMAU010000074.1:0-4896 GCA_035559775.1 Sulfolobales archaeon | reverse complement strand
CCAGTGGCAGGGTGGCAAGCTGGTTATTGTATGGCCCTCGGACGCCGCTGAGAAGAAGCTCTACTACCCACTCCCAACATGGGATGAGAAAAGAGCAGGCAAAACAGCAACATACTAACCTTTTTCACCCCACATAATAGGGTTATGTAGCGTGGTCTCCATGGCTGTTGAGGGCCTCTTATTCAATGTTACCTCCGGTATTATACTCGGGTCTATATATGGTGTTTCAACTCTCGGTCTCAGCCTGATCTTTGGGGTTATGAGGATAGTCAATGTTGCTCACGGAGCATTGATAATGGTTGGTGCTTATACAGCTTACTGGCTGCTCACTCTATACGGGGTTATTCCCGTTGGGTCGATCGCTGTTGCGTTCTTATTGGGTTTTGCGATGGGGATGATGCTTTTCTACATAGTATTCAGAAGGCTTCTCGACGCTCCGGAGCTCTCATCACTTATAGCAACATTCGGTATAGGAGTCTTTATGGAGGAGATCGCTAAACTTTTCTGGGGCGTTGATTACAGAGGCTATACATGGTATATAGGCTCAATACCATACATGGGTTTAAGGCTCCAGCTATCATCGATATTAGCAGCAGTGTTAAGCGTTGCAACTGTTCTAACCCTATTTATATTCCTCTATAAAACAGGTGTGGGAACCTCTCTTAGGGCTGTGGTTCAGGATCCTGTTGGAGCATACATTTGCGGGATCGATGTTCAAAGAGTATATGCGGTTAGCCTAGGAATAGGTCTAGGCCTAACGATTCTCGGCGGTGTTCTCCTAACACTATATAACCCAACCGGGATCTATCCATATATGGGGCATCCATATACGTTAAAAGCGTTCATAATAGCAGTACTAGGAGGCTTGGGCTCGCCTTTAGGAGCCTTCTTCGGGGGCCTTATATTCGGGGTTATAGAGTCGGGAACAACATATGTATTCAGCCAGATGGGCTCGCCTAGCCCTGCTTCACTAGCACTTTTCCTAGGCTTTACACTACTGATAATTATCCTGCTCGGAAGGCCTGAGGGGCTTATGAGGAGATAAGCATGGTGAAACCGTACTGGATCCAGATCCTTGTTGCCCTCGCCTTCTATATATCAATATGGGGTGTAAGGGAATTCTACCCAGAGTACAGCCAGCTGGTTACGCTAATAATATTCTACACAGCACTTGGACAGGCTTTCAACATATTCCTTGGAATGACTGGATATGTGGATTTCGGCTATGTGGCATTTTTAGCACTTGGGATGTATGGAGGGGGGCTTGCAGTACAATATGTAGCAGCCTCAGGACTTCCTCCAGAACTAGCCCTCGTGCTCGGACCTCTCCAAGCTGTAATGCTAGCGAGTGCAGTGGCTCTAGCAGTTGGTGGTGTTGCTCTTAGACTGAGGGGAGCGTATTTTGCTATAGCGACGATAGGTGTCAATGAGGGGCTTAGATACTTGATAGAGGGTGCTAAGATCTGGGGCGGGGGAGAGGGTCTGATAATGGCGAGGGATCTCAGAATATTGTTTGGTGATGAGGGTTTCAGCTATATCACTACGGTCTATGCAGATACATTCTTAGCATTCACAGCTGCTGCAGCAGCTGTTGTTACGTGGATCCTTAAGAACAGCAGGATAGGTTATGGATTAGCGGCCCTCAGAGAGGATGAGGCGGCTGCAAGAGTCATGGGGATCAACACAACAGCTTATAAAGTGACCGCGTTTATAGTAAGCGCTGTATTTGGTAGCCTGATAGGATCTGCTTGGGGGCTTAAGATAGTCGCTATCTATCCTCCTGAGGCTTTTAACATAACATACACTATAGAGGCTATAATAGTGGTTATGATAGGGGGTAGGGGAACCCTCTTCGGCCCTATAATAGGTGGAACACTATATACTCTAGCTAAGTATTACCTCGGAGTTCTCGTCCCGGGATCCCAGCTCCTTATATTCTCATTACTTCTCATAACGGTTGCCATAGCATTTCCATATGGTTTGATGGGACATATAAGGTCATATATTAAGAGCCATACTATTAGAGAGGTGTTGGGGTAGAGTCTTATGACACTACTAGAGGTTAAGAGCATTACCAAGAGGTTTGGTGGCATTGTAGCGTTGAGGAATGTGTCTTTTAAAATAGATAAGGGTGAGCTTGTAGCAATAATAGGCCCTAACGGGAGCGGTAAGACAACGCTCTTTAATGTTATAAGCGGTGTTTACAAGCCGGACACTGGATCTATATTCTTTGAGGGGAGGGATATAACAGGTTACCCAGCGTATAAGAGAGCTAGGATAGGTATAGGGAGATCTTTCCAGATACCGAGACCATTTCCAGGTCTGAGCGTTAGGGAGAGTGTAGCTATAGGAGCTCTCTTTGGTGCTGCTGGCAAAGACCTGAGCGTTGAGAAGGCCTTGAGGATCGCTGACGAGGTGCTAAGAGATGTGGGGCTCTATGATAAAAGATTCGAGCTTGCAGGAAAGCTAACAGGGCCTGAGAAGAAGCTGTTGGAGTTGGCTAGAGCCCTGGCTATGAGGCCGAAGCTCCTGCTCTTAGACGAGGTGATGGCCGGCATGCCTCCTGCTGAGATTGATAGGCTCTCAAAGATCATAAGAGATGTGGCTGGGAATAATATCGCAACCCTGTCTCTTGTTGAGCATGTTATGAGGGCTGTAACAAAGATCGCTGAGAGAGCTATAGTGCTTCATAGAGGAGAGGTCGTGCTCGAGGGATCTGTGGATGAGGTTCTTATGAGCGAGAAGTTAAGAGAGATCTACTTGGGTGTCGGGGTTGTCGCTTGAGGTCGTGAGTCTAGATTCCGGCTATGGAGATACACAGGTTCTCTGGGGAGTTAGTCTTAGAGCGCTAGAGGGCGGGTTTGTATCTGTCCTAGGGCCTAATGGTGCTGGGAAGACAACACTTTTAAACACTATAATGGGCTTTATAAGGCCCTGGAGGGGTAGGGTAGAGTATGGAGGTAGTGATATCACGAAGCTTCCACCCCATAAGAAGGTTGAGCTCGGAATAAACATCGTTCCAGAGGGTAGGAGGCTCTTTCCAGACCTAACTGTTAGGGAGAATCTATTGCTGGCCGCAAGGATCAAGAGAGCTAGAAATAGTATCGATGCTAGCCTCGACCTTGTATTTACACTCTTCCCCGTATTGAGAGAAAGACTAGATCAGAAGGCAGGAACCCTGAGCGGGGGCGAACAGCAAATGCTGGCAATAGCCAGGGTACTAATGACAAGACCACGGCTTATCCTTATGGATGAGCCGAGCCAGGGATTAGCTCCCAAAGTAGCCTTTGAAGTGCTTAAAGCCATAGCCAAGCTTAGAGAGATCGAGAAGATATCTCTCCTCCTTGTCGAGCAGAATGTTAAGATGGCCATAGATATCAGTGAATATATATATCTGATCGATCATGGGAGGATTATACTCCAGGGTACTAACGAGGAGATCTCATTGAAATCCAGGGATTTATTGAGATCACTTATAGGTGTATAATGAACAAATAGATCTGTAAGTTTTACTGTCTAGCTAGATTAGCGATATAATCTCCCAATATTATTGGATAGTGGTGATCAGATGCCTCCGAAGGAGATAAAGGTGATAGGGTTTAGGGGCTTAGGTAAGATGGGTATGCCAATAGCTAAGCGGTTAATCCAGGTTGGGGGATATAAGCTTAAAATCTATACCTCTGAGAAGGCGAAGGCAGAGGAGATGGCCAGATTAGGGGCTGTTGTTGTGAGTTCCAACGAGGAGCTAGGTGTTGGGGTTGATGCTGTCATATCATCGATCCCGGGTGATAGGGAGCTTATAGAGACATATCTCGGTGAGAAGGGGATCCTCCGGAGTATAGAGCCTGGATCTACAATCATAGAGATGAGCACAGTAACACCATCGGCCTCTAGAAAGGTTGCTGATGAGGCCGCTAGGAGGGGTGTTTATTACCTAAGAACCCCTATTAGCGGTAGCACTCTGTTTGCTGAGAGGGGCGAGCTAACCATATATGTATCTGGTGATAGGGCTGCTTATGAAAACGCGCTTCCTGTTCTAAGAAACATTGGTAGCAAGATCCTCTATGTAGGTTCTGGCGAGGAGGCGAGGTATCTAAAACTCCTGATAAACATCATCATAGCAACTACTCCAGTGATCGTTGCTGAGGCATTAACAATAGGCGAGAAGGCCGGGATCGATTGGAAAACTCTTATAGACGCTTTAGGGAGCAGTGCAGTTGCATCACCCCAGATAGGCTATAAACTCAAAACCCTCCTTGAGAAGGACTACTCAAAACCAGCCTTCACGGTCAAACAGATGATCAAGGATCTAGACTATGCATTAGAGGTCGGGAAAGAGCTAGGTGTATTTATGCCCCTAACTTCACTTGTCAGACAGATCTTTGAGGCTCTCGATAAAAGCGGTAAAGGAGATCTTGACTACTTCGCAACACTAAAACTGATCGAAGAGCTATCAGGTGTGACCTAAGCAAGCAATTCTATATCTCAAAGATTCATAATTTGGTTCTTCTTAAGATCTTCGTGGTTTTACCATGTATAGGCTTTAAGCACTGGAATACTGTCCCGTTATATGGATATGCGATCTGACGGAAGAAGTCCTGAAATCGCTGAGGCCAAGGGGTGAGGGGGTGTTATTCGATCTATTTGCTATGAAGTCCGAACCCCCTCCTATCTTGTCAATTTAACAATATCATCAGCAGTCTTAGAACCTCCATTAATTATGTAAAAATCTAATGTTTCATCGGCAGTTAATATCCTATTATGTGGGGTGAAAAAGGTTAGTATGTTGCTGTTTTGCCTGCTCTTTTCTCATCCCATGTTGGGAGTGGGTAGTAGAGCTTCTTCTCAGCGGCGTCCGAGGGCCATACAATAACCAGCTTGCCACCCTGCCACTGG
>DATMAU010000073.1:0-6257 GCA_035559775.1 Sulfolobales archaeon | reverse complement strand
TGGCAAGGGCTATGGAGAATCTATATTGCAGAAAGCCTTCGGATCCGGTGTAAAGGATATCATCATAGCCACTAAGATCGGTTATGACATCTACTCACCAGGCGAGAAGCCTTTGAGGAGATACGATCCCGAGTATCTATTCTTCGCCGCGAGAAAATCCTGTGAGAGGATTGGTAAAAAGCCTATAGATATAATACAGATCCATAACCCGCCCCTCGAAGCGCTGAGAAACCCCGAGCTCTATAGAGCTATGGCTAGACTTGTTGAGGAAGGCCTAGCCCTCCACGTGGGCGTAGCCCTGGGTCCCGAGAGAGAAGTGGTTAGAGAGGCGATCGAGGCCTTATCCCACAGAGAGGTTGAGGTGATCCAGTTCATCTATAACGCACTTGAGCAGAAACCTGGAAAGGAGATAGCTGCAATTGCTGGTGAAAAGAATATCGGTATCCTTGTAAGGGTTCCTCACGCTGGCGGTATTCTGGGCGGTAGGCTCACGATAGCCGATGTGGGGGGTCTGAGGGATCATAGGAGTCTGAGGGATAGGGAGTGGTTTGAGAAAGCCTTCCAGCTCTACGAGCTCATGAAGCCATACCTATTGGTTGATGGCTTTACGGAGGGTCAGAACGCGATCAGGTTTATATTCTCAAGCGTCCAAGCATCCTCCGTTATCGTTATAGCGACCTCCGAGGAGGAGTTGGAGGAATACGCAAGCGCTTCTGGTAAAGCACCCATGGATAGATCGATTGTTGCTAAGATAGAGGAGCTCTATAGAGAGGCTGAGAAGAGGTGGGGAAAGATATAGTTTTCGCTGGTACGAGGGATACTTGGGAGAGATGGAGACCTTTCTTCGAATCTAAAGGAATATCCCTCCACCTAGCCGAGGTGATAGCCCCAACACCTATCGAGGATCTCGATCAAAGGATCTCATCGCTAGATCCCATGAACATATCCTCAGCGATCTTCTCAAGTAAGAGCTCAGCAAAGATCCTGGTTTCATCGCATAGAGGTAAGGATCTTCTTGAAACATTCCGCGAACTAGGAGTAATGATCGCAGCGGTTGGGGAGGGTACGGCATCTATACTCTTAAACCACGGCTACAAGGTCTTCTCACCACCTATAGAGAGAGTAGAGACCCTCCTCAAGATCCTCAGCGAGACATATAGAAGGGGAGAGATAGTGGTTTTCAGCTCAGACAGGCTCGAGATCCATGAAGAGATCTATGCCAAGAGAGTACGGAAGATCGAGGTATACGGGCTAAGGATAAACAGGGAAGGCGTTATGGTTTTAGAGAACATGCTTAGAAAGGGGGTAAAGAGGATCATGATAGCATCACAAACAGTCTCAAAGATCCTGTGCGGGGTAGAGAGCATATCCCGGAACAATAATATAGAGGTTCATATAATGACAGACAGGATCGCGGAACCCCTCATACAATGCCAGTATAAGGGCTTCAGATTAATTATACATAATAGCAGCACGTTCAGAGAATTTGTGATGGCCGTTGTTAATCACATACTATCCTCCCCTCAAAAAGATCGATAACTGTTCAGATCTCTTTGATAATCCTCATATCTAGAGACCAGAGAGCTCACCATTCCAAACCTAGTATGACTTCGTTCTCAGATTATGAAGGCTTTAAAACTAGCGTAAATCCCCCGCATACTCCTTACTGCATGCCCATGTTAATCTTTACAAGAGAACATAGAGATCCTTGTTGGCTAGTCTAAGATCTAAATGACAGAGCTAAACCAAATGCCGACATCAAGGTACAGAGATCCTTTTAGGCGATATGATGGATAGCTGGGTAATATCTATTATCTTCTAGGGATCTATAAAATTGAGAGATTATGGGTAAGTGTCTCCTCTGCAATAGGGAAGGCCTTGTCTCGAGAGCTGTGGGTGTCTGTGTAGATTGCCTTAGAAGAGATCCTGAGGCCTCTTTAAACATTGTGAGGAGTCTTAGGAGTAAGTGGAGACTCTCTATAGGCTTTCCCTTACAACCCCCAAGATCTGAGGGGGGTCTTCGGTGCACTATCTGTGTCAATGAGTGTGTTATAGGGAATGGGGAGAGGGGGTTCTGCGGTGTCTGGGTTAATGTGGGTGGGAGAATAAGCCCTCTAGCAGGCTTTGCGAGGATGGTGACATACACGTATCTAGATCCTATACCCACGAACTGTGTTGCAGGACACATATGTCCTGGATCCACGGGGGCTGGGTATCCTAGATATGCTTACTCACCAAATATTGAGGTTGGGTATTATAATCTTGCAGTATTCATGGCAGGCTGTCCCCTGGACTGCTCGTTCTGCCAGAATTGGGAGCATAAGACCGCGATCGCTGGTGGGAAGATTGATAGGAGTTTGGTTAGAGATCTAGGTGCTGGGGATCTTGTTGAGAGATCCATGGATCCTAGGGTTTCCTGCATATGTTACTTCGGAGGAGACCCAACACCACATCTACCCATGCTCATAGCAGCATCAAGGGATATTGTAAAGAAATCCCAGGAGAAGGGGGTTATAAAGAGGATTTGCTGGGAGACCGACGGTCTTGCAAACCCCCTGCTAATGAGGGAGATGGCTAGGCTGAGCCTGGTTTCAGGGGGTATTGTAAAGATCGATTGGAAAGCCTGGACCCCGAGCATATATGAGGCATTAACAGGTGTTGATGGTAGCAAGGCTATTGAGAGGCTTATGAAGAACACAAAAATAGTCTCAGAGCTTGGGAGGGAGAGACCCGAGATACCGCTGCTCGTTATAAGCATACTGCTCGTTCCAGGATATGTTGATGCATCCGAGGTGAGGGGTATCGCTGAATACATCGCAGAACTAAACCCCGAAACTCCACTAGTACTTCTAGCATTCCACCCAGATCATCTCATGAAAGACCTACCACCAACTAGCTGGAGGCATATGAGGGAAGCTATAAAAGCTGCTAAAGAAGGCGGTTTGAAGAACATCCATATAGGAAACATATGGATCTTAGGCGATTATTACTAGTAAAACAAAGAGCTAAAACCCAGAACAGACACACTCTATAATAGATTAACAATGTCATTGAGACTCAATCCCACAACCATATTTAACAATCCATAGCTTCTATTTCGCTACGAGATCGTTCTGCTCGGAGTCTGCATCCTCTTCCACATGATATAGGGATCGTATAATACTGTAGAACCATATACATGGTGGGACGGAGCTCTTTAGCACCATGGTTATAGAATGTTTAGAGCTTTTTACTAAATCCTAAAACAATGAAACTATCGATATAGAGGTGTTTGTATTCGCCGAGTCGATAATAATATGCAGCATGACTCGCTAGACATAGGACGTGATCGATAGGGATCGTCGTAAAACCGCGCTCTCTAAAAAGATTCCATAGTGATGGATCCGCGACCTATTATGGGAACAGTAATACTATTTAAAAAGTAATAACTATATGCTAATTAATATAAATGCTGTGCTTTATTGGATCGGATAATGCGATATATTTAAACCATAGAGGGAGAGATATTTGGGGCGGGCTTGAAAAACGTGCGATCTAGACTCGATAGAGAGGATCTAGGTATAGTGAAGGTGAGGATTAACAGTCCCTATAACAGTTTCTTTGGAAAGGTGAGCGAGCTCTCCGGTTATAGAATTATTATAAGCACCTACAGAGTGCTTGGCTCTGACGACTATTACGTCTTAGCCCTGTCATCAGAGAAGGACGTAGGTGTATATATTGATGATATTGTTAAGCGTGAGAAGTATGTTAGGAGGAGCAAGATCAAGAGGCTTAGATATCGCTATATAGATGATATCCTGGTAATTTATGGAGTGAAGAGCAGGTGCGAGTTTCTCGGACTTATCGAAGACAGCGGTGTCGTCCTGCTAACACCATATATCTTTTACAAGGGTGCTAGAGAGTATTTAGTCCTCGCTAGACGTAACATGCTCCGCAGATACCTTGACAATGTTGAGAGATACTATGGGATAGGACATGTTGAGTGGCGCGAGCTATCAGACCCTGAGGATCTTGTAAAAAGCATCTTGGGAGGCTCTATCCTCAGCATCATAGCTGATAGGCTTACTGAGCAGGAGGTGAGGGTTCTTAGAACAGCCTATGAAGGTGGTTATTTCAACTACCCTAAGGACTCTAGACAGACCGATATAGGCTCTATGCTCGATAGATCCAAGGTTACTATAAGCATACATATAAGAAAAGCCCTGAGGAAAATAGTGTCAGACGTGATCAAAACCATCTACTATACCGAGCAGGGGCTGTTTTCTTTTTGATGTTAGTAGGAAACGTTTATAAGCTTTGAAAACAATTATATGCATTGGGGCTGGTAGTGTCTGAAAGGCTGTTGAGACCTAAGGAGGTCTGTGAGAAGCTGGGTGTTAGCTATACTACTCTTAGAAGATGGATTGAGTCTGGATACATTAGAGCTATCAGAACTGTTGGCGGTAAGTATAGAGTTCCTGAGAGCGAGGTGAGAAGAATACTCGAAGAAAGAGCAAGAGAAGTTAGAGCTGTGGTTTACGCGAGGGTCTCATCTCACGATCAGAGGGAGGATTTAGAAAGACAGGTTAAATACCTGCTAGAATACTGCGCCTCTAAAGGTTACAAGGTAGTAGAAGTGTTGACCGACATAGCCTCAGGGCTGAAGACTGACAGGAAAGGGTTGAGAAGACTCTTCGACCTCATCACATCCAGGCAGGCAGAGGTTGTCGTGGTAACCTACAGGGATAGACTCACCAGGTTCGGCTTTGAATACCTAGAATACTTCCTCAACCAGTTCGGCACAAGAATAGAGGTTGTCTACGGGGAGGAGCCTAAGGATGCTCATCGAGAGCTAGTAGAGGATTTAATAGAGATAGTGACATCATTTGCTGGAAAGCTCTATGGAATGAGGAGTCATAGAAAGAAGAGGCTTGTTGAGGGTTTTGAGAAGCTCTTAGAAGAGGTTGAGAGAGCATGACTCTACTCACAAGAACTATAGTTGTTCCCAGCGTTGAGCTAACAGGGAGGAAGTATGAGGCCTTCAAGGAGCTTGAGGAGATCTACGGGAAGCTCGTTGAAGAACTTGTCGACTACGGGTTTAGCCACAGAATAAAGTCGTTTACTGGACTGAAGAAGCATAAGTATCACGAGCTGAGAGGGAGATATCCTCAACTACCAAGCCACTATATTCACACTGCATGCCAAGACGCATCCACGAGGATAACGAGTTTTCTCGAATTGAAAAAGGCTGGGCTAGCTAAGTCTGAGAAGCCCGTAGTTAAGAAGATCAGCGTTTGGCTCGACGACCACCTGTGGAAGCCGCTGGGGCATACAGCTATTAAGGTCTTCACACATAGAGGCTGGATTAATATTGAACTCCAGCCACATAAGCAATATTGGGAATACGTTAATAATGGGTGGAAGCTGAGAACACAGCCAAAGCTTAAGATAGACCATAGGAGGTATAGGCTACTTGTCCACTTCATATTCGAGAAGAGCGTGGATGTCACAGGAACAGGTAATGCCAGACAGGTTGTATCCGTTGATATTAACGAGAACAATGTTACTGTGAAAGTGCAGGATAAAGTATTTATTCTCCAGACGGATATTAAGAAGCTAACTGTTGGCTATGAGAGCTATCGTGAGGTTATCCAGAGTATTAAAGGCAATAGATACGTTAAGAGAGCTATCCACGGTAGAGAGCGTAGGAGGAAGAGGGATATAAGATGTAAGGTTGCCAGCATCATTGTAAACACCGCTAAACAGCTGAGTGCCACTATAGTTGTCGAGAATCTGCCGAAACAGGCTCCAAAGAATATGATAAGTGACGTTAAAGACGAAAAGCTTAGGCACAGAATCTACCAGGCAGGGTTTAGAGGCGTCCTCAGAGCCATCGAGGAGAAGTGCGCTGAGAGAGGAGTCCCTCTGGTTAAGGTCGACCCGAGAAACACCTCCTCCACATGCCCATTCTGCAACTCCAAGCTGATGAGGGGCATTGCCCCGAGGCAGCTGAAATGCCCTAAGTGTAGGGTTGAGATGGGTAGAGATGTTATAGCTGTCCTGAACATTGAGAGGAGAGCTCTCAAGGGCCCAGTGCCGTTGGGCCCCATGCCCGGTGAACCCGCCCTGGAGGTAGCAGTGCTACCCATGAAGGGGTGGGCGAGGAGAAAGTCCCTGGATGTGACCATGAATGAATATAAATGATTGGAATGAACATCCAGGGACAAACGGCTGACACCCATATATGTGGTATATGCAATGCAGTCCCAGAGATCAGC
>DATMAU010000072.1:0-16949 GCA_035559775.1 Sulfolobales archaeon | reverse complement strand
TAGAAAAATTAGAAAGGGACTAGAGCCTCTGATAGCTGCTATAATACTTATAGCCATAACAATAGTTATAGCTATCGCTGTAGCAGCATGGGTACTAGGAGTATTCGGAACAAGCGTAGGAGGATCAGAACAACTAGTAGTGCTTCCAAACGCAACACTTAACGGAAGCAGTACTACTTGGACCCTCAAATTTACTGTATATAATAAGGGATCTACAGTATCAGAAATAACAGGAGTAGCCATTAGTAACTGTAGTGTCACAACTATAACTCCTTCATTATCTCAAACACAAACATTGACGGTAGGGCCTGGGGAAACCAAGACATTTACAGCGCAGTTGAGCAGCTGCAGCCTCAGCCCTGGTGTTACTTATCAGGTTAAGGTTTATACAAAGGCTGGCAATGTCTACTTCACAACAGTAGTAGCAGGGTCTGGATAAGGCTTTTTATGGGGTTTATTTATTTTGTTTTTAACATATATATTCGGGGGTGATGTATAGTGATTAGAGAGTTTGGGAGTCTTAAGGATCTCTTTGGCTATATAGATTCTCAGATTGCGCAGTATAGGAAAGTGTTTGGCGATCTCATAAGGGTTGTTGAGGATCTTAGGGCTAGGGCTGAGAGGCAGAAGAAGATTCTTGAGGTTATAAGCAAGCTCACGCCGGGGACTCAGGCTCCTGGTGAGGAGGCGTCTTCACAGATAGATCTTAAGGGTGTTAAGGTTGTTGTGAACCCCTCTCCTCTTCAGGAGCTGAGCTCTTTTGAGAGGCTTCTTGAGGAGATTAATGTGAGGATCACTAGGCTCACCAACATAAGGAAGGATCTCGAGGTTCTGGCGACTGTTGATTTGAGTGGTAAGATTACTGTGTTCTTCAAGGACGACGTGCCTGAAACCATTATTATAAAGATCTAGCTTATAGCTATTTTTACCCCTGCTTGTGAATCTATCCTGGTGTGGTATGGAGTATAGGTGGTATCCCCCAAAGGATCTTGCCTACTCCTCCAATGTCTATCTTTTCATGGAGACCAGGGGTTTTAAGAACTATAAAGACCTTGTTGATGCCAGCTCGAAGGATATTAAGTGGTTCTGGAGCCTCTTACCCGAGATACTTGGTGTTGAGTGGTTTAGGGAGCCGAGAGAGGTTCTCGACCTGAGTAGGGGTGTTGAGTGGGCTTCTTGGTATGTTAGTGGCAAGCTTAATGCCGCCTATAATGCTCTCGATCTCCAGGTAAAGAGGGGTTTGGGGGCTAGTGAGGCCTTTACATGGGTTGGTGAGGATGGGACTGTTAAGAAATATACTTACTCGGATCTCTTGAGAGAGGTTAATAGCCTTGCAAGCTTCTTCCTAGGATCTGGTATAGGTGTTGGTGATGTTGTTGCAATCTATGCTCCTATGATGCCTGAATCAATTGTAGCAATGCTCGCCGCTATAAAGATAGGCAGCATAGCCGCTCCCATATTCTCTGGCTTCGCTCCCGAGGCTGTTGCCGAGAGACTTAGACTCTCTGGATCAAAGATCCTCGTTACTGTCGATGGTTACTATAGGAGGGGCAAAGCGATCATGCTTAAGGGCAATGCTGACAGGGCTTCAGACCTCTCTGAAAGCGTTGAGAGGATCGTTGTCATCAGGAGGCTTGGGATAGAGATTCCGTGGAATGATAAGAGGGATATATGGTATGATGAAGCTATAAAGGGTAGCTGGAGACCTGTTGAGGCTAGGGAGATGGATCCGAACGACCCAGCACTACTCCTATTCACCTCAGGAACTACTGGAAAGCCAAAGGGGGCTGTTATAAGCCATGCGGGCTCTATCCTACAGCCTGCTAAGGAGCATTACTTCAACCTAGATATTAAGAGGGGCGACAAGCTCTGGTGGATCACAGATCTCGGGTGGATGATGGGTCCCTGGCAAGTCCTAGGAACCCAGACCCTTGGTGCCTCCCACATAATGGTCGAGGGAGCCATAGACAATCCACCTGATAGGGCTTGGAGCATTGTTGAGAGGTTCGGTGTAACCCACATGGGTTTTGCAGCTACGGTTGCAAGGATCCTCAGATCCCTTGGAAAAACATACGAGGATCACGACCTCAGCAGGCTCAGAGTCTTTGGAAACACAGGAGAACCTATAGATCCTCAGACATGGATGTGGGTTATGAGGGACGTAGGTGAGGAGAAGAGGCCTATAATAAACCTCTCGGGAGGGACAGAGCTGTTTGGATGCATACTAATGCCAAGCGTCGTAACACCCCTAAAGCCCTCAACACTCTGGGGCCCTGCCCTCGGTGTTGATGCAGATGTCCTCGACGATAATGGGAACCCTGTTAGGGGCTCTACAGGGTATCTGGTTGTCAAGAAACCCATACCATCTATGACAAGAGGGCTTTGGAAGGATCCTGAGAGGTATTTGGAGACATATTGGAGGAGATTCCCTGGAATATGGTATCATGGTGACTGGGCTTATATAGATTCAGAGGGGTTCTGGTACCTATTCGGAAGGGCTGACGATGTGATCAAGGTTGCTGGTAAGAGGATAGGTTCCGCAGAGGTTGAGGGTGTGATAAACAAGGTAGAGGGGGTTGCCGAGTCAGCATGTATAGGCATACCCCACGAGGTTAAAGGAGAGGTCATAGGATGTTTTGTAAAGCCTAAGGAATGGCCCCCAGAGGATCCGGAGGCCCTTGCTAAGAAGGCTAGGGAGAGGGTTGTAGAGGTGATCGGAAAACCTTTCGAGCCTGAGAAGATATATATCGTTAGGGATCTTCCGAGGACGAGGAGTGGGAAGATCATGAGGAGGGTGATCAGGGCTATAGCCACGGGAGGGCAGCTCGGCGATATAAGCGTGTTAGAGAATCCCGATTCTGTTGAGGAGATAAAAAAAGCTCTAGGTGGGTAGCTTGGGAAAACCTTACCAGGGTTTTGTGGGACGCCTACCTGCTGGGGGGATAATAGTATCATCGATCCTTATGGGGATAGGGGCTTTCATGCTTCTACTAAGCTCTATCATGATCTCGTTGTTAGTTTATATAGATCTAACACTACTCTTACTAGGATCTATAGCATCATTTGCAGGGATAGCTGTTTTCATGCCAGCCTCCATATCAACAGGCTCCGCCTTAGCAACCCTCGCTAGATCCAGCTCCTCCACGCTGAGAGCAGCTCTCGCCAGAGCGTCTGGTGACAGCTCCCAACAAGCTTTCGAGGAGATCTTTAGCCTCGAACCCCAGATCCCATCACCGCTCAACAGCATAAAGCTCGCGATGACATCGATAATCCTAGTGATCCTATTACTCCTCTCGCTATTCATAAATCTCCCACCCCTCGCAAGACTGGCAATGATCCTTATAGGAGCTACAGTAGCACCAATAACAATGATCGCAGCGGTCTACTCACTCGTAGAAGAGACAAGGGGGTGGCTTGAAAAACACGTAACTCTAGAGCTATATATGCTTAAGAAAATACCACAAGATCTAAGAGGGCATCAAGACCCCCCAATCCCTAGGAAGCTATTAATATCAAACACTATCTTGATCTCGTTAATAACTATGGGTATATATATGATATACTCACTACCAGTATCGATCCTAGAGCTTAATAGACACATTGACTGGCACAGAGATTACGAGCAAAAACTATCCGAGAAAATAGGCTAAATCACCGTAGCACAGATAACCAAGATCTTATCTGGTTAACCCTCCAGTAACTATTGATCTAGCTGCAACCTCCAAACTCAAGGATCCTGTGGCTCTTCATTAGAATCTATAAACACTGTATTTCTCTTAATCTCTTTATAATCCTGTCTCTATGGGACTGCTGAAACCATATGGTTCGTGATTCTTTATATAGACGGATCCCCATAACAACAGGATCCCATGCTCTGTATTTTTAGATAGTTAGCTCTCTATATATTGCATTTATATATTTATTATCTTCCTTTAGTAAATTCACTAGGTGATTTAAGTGTCTAGCGTTAGAAGCCCGGTTACTATTGGGTTGATAGTGCTCGTAGTAGTGCTCCTAGGGGCTGTGGGATACTTAGCAGCATACCCCCCAACCAGGGTGGTGACAACAACAGTAACAGCACCTGGCGGGGCTGCCCAGGTAACAACAGTAACACAGGTTTTAACAACAACCGTGACACAGGCTGCCCAGCAGCCCCAGGTGATCGAGTGTAGACTCGGTTTTGCGATGGCTGTCAGCGGCCCCTTTGCTGTTGACGGCCCGGTGAGGAGGGATGGCGGGATCCTGGCTATTGAGCACATAAACAAATACCTAGGATCCATAGGCGCCCCCATAAAGTTTATATATGTCCACGACGATACCAAGGGCACTGCTGCTGATGCACTAAAGGTTGTTCAGTCCATGTATGCTGCTGGGATCAGGGTTATAATAGGGCCATTCGGTAGTGGTGAGGTTAGGGGTGTTATGGACTTTGCTAATAGTAACAAGGTTGTAATTATAAGCCCCTCTTCTACAAGCCCGCTCTTAGCGGCGCCTGACTATGTGTTCAGGGCAATACCTACTGATCTCTTCCAAGCCAGGGTTCTCGCCCAGCTTATGAACACCATGGGGATAAAGAAGGTAGCCGCCATAGTTAGGGGCGATGATTATGGTAGGGGCCTTCTCGAAGCCTTTAGAAACGTGTTCACGACCCAATATGGTGGAACCCTCAGAGAGATCGTATATACTGTTGGACAGCCTGACTATGCCTCAGAGGTAGCTAGACTGAGCTCCTATGTGAAGGAACTGGGCGCTGATGCCTCAACAGCTGTGCTAATCATTGCCTTCGAAGATGACGGGCTTAATATCATTGGACATGCAAGGCTTGACCCGGTATTGAGCAGTGTCAGGTGGTTTGGTAGCGAGACCCTCAATAGACCTGCAGCATACACACCACCACCAACTGGGAGGGCTACTAAAGAGGTTGCCGACTTTCTAGCCAAGGTGAGCTTAACAGGAGTCTTTGCCTCACCCAGAGGGAGCCCTCTGGCAGAGATGTTTGAGAAGGAGTATAGGAGCAGGTTTGGCAGGGATCCCTCCCCCTATGCGTACTTCACATACGACGCTGTATGGCTCGCAGTCATGGCGATCCTATTCACAGGAGGTAAGTGTTATGATGCTGACGCTGTTAAGAACGCCCTCCCGATCGTTGCTGAGCATTTCATAGGCGTTACTGGGTGGAAAGCCCTTGATGAGAACGGCGATGTTAGGGGTTCTGACTATACGATCTGGCAGTATAGAGTAGTTGGGGGCAACTATACCTTCGCACCAATAGGTGTCTGGAGATACCCGTCAGGGGTTGTAGAGCTATATAAATAGTGATAAACAACCTGAGTTAGGTGGGCTTTTTTGGAAAAGATCCTTGTCGTTGAAGGACTCACAAAGAGGTTTGGGGAGCTCGTTGCAGTGGATAACGTATCCTTCGAAATAGGTAGGGGCGAGGTCGTGGGCCTTATAGGGCCTAACGGCTCTGGCAAGACGACACTCTTTAACCTAATAACCGGGGTCTTGAGACCGGATAGCGGTAGGATCTTTTTTGAAGGTAAGAGAATAGATGGTATGCCGCCCCACAAGATCTATAGCTTGGGGCTTGTGAGGAGCTTCCAGATCCCTAGGGTCTTTGACAAAGTCACTGTTGCTGAAAACGCCATGCTATCGCCTAGAGGACAGGTCGGCGAGTCCCCCTTAAAGGCTTTCTTTAAATCGATCTGGGCCCGGCAGGAGGTCTCGCTCGCGGAGAGGGTTGCATCGATACTCGAGGATCTACAGCTCCTCAACGTTCACAGATCTAGATCCTCAGCGATCTCTGGAGGGCAGATGAAGCTTACCGAGATGGCTAGGGTTATGGCCTCCTCGCCCAAAATGATCTTTCTAGACGAGCCTGCTGCTGGTGTGGCTATCTCGCTCGCTCACGAGATCTTTAGAAGGCTAAGGAGCCTTAGAGACGAGGCTGGGATCACTTTGTTCATAATAGAGCATAGGCTCGATATCCTACTCGAATATGTCGATAGGGTCATGGTTATGAGCCAGGGTAGAATAATAGCTGACGGTAAGCCCAGAGAGGTGATAGAGGATCCAAGGGTGGTTGAGGTATATCTAGGGGAGTGGCGGGGGTGAGGCGATGACAATCCTTGATGTTAAGGGCCTCTCAGGAGGCTATGGAAAGCTAACCATAGTGTTTGACGCAAGCCTTACAGTGGGTAAGAACGAGATTGTAGCCATAGTCGGTCCAAACGGCTCTGGCAAGAGCACTCTGATTAAAATGATAGCTGGTATCGCAACTATACATAGAGGCTCTGTAACATTCATGGGTAGAGACATAACTAGAGAGCCCCCCGAGAAGAGGGTTACAATGGGTCTCGGATACCTGCCACAGACTAACAATATCTTCCCAGACATGAGTGTTGAGGAAAACCTAGAGATGGGAGGCTATGGTCTCGATGAAAGCACACTCAGATCTAGAATGGAAGTGGTGTTCAACCTATTCCCAGAACTAAGGGGTAGAAAGCGGCAGAGGGCAGATACTCTCAGCGGTGGTGAGAGGCAAATGCTAGCGATCTCCAGGGTCCTCATGAAGGATCCCTCGTTACTACTCCTTGACGAACCCTCAGCAGGGCTCGCCCCAAAGCTTGTTGAAAGGATATTCAGGGCAGTGAGAGAGATCAGGGATATGGGTAAATCAGTAGTATTGGTAGAGCAGCACGCCAAAAGAGCCCTCGAAACTTCGGATCGAGGGATCGTCATGGCGGGAGGGAGAATAGTTCTCGAGGGAGAGTCTAAGCAGCTGCTAAGCTCACAAGACCTCAGACTAGCCTTCTTCATGGGAAAGACAAGTACTTAGACCTAGTCTCGTTAAGAAAACCAAATTCACTGAAACCTTTAAAATACATGGGTCGGGTTATTGGGCCTTAACAACCTTCACTTCGGGGACTATTTCTACGTTCCTGGCAACCGTGTTCCCTACCGGTGATGTTCTCACAGTTTCCTCCCATATTTCTTTTACTGTATTTTCATCCGCCTCTGCATCTATATACGCTTTGGCATAGATCCTCTTATAGCCTGGGTGTCCTTGGTTCGATAGTCCTAGGAATACTAGTATGTTGTCTATATCGCCTTCAAGCGCTATTTCTAGGTTCTTGATCCTCACACCCCTTTTCGTAGCGTTAAGTACGAAGCCTGTAGCATAGCAAGCCCCAAGGGCTCCTAGAACATACTCTATAGCCCTTGGCCCTGCATCCAGGCCGCCCACATCCTGGGGCTCGGATACTGTAAATGAGTGATCCCTTATATATGCCTTGAAGTTAAACCCAGATCCAAGCCACCTAACCCTAGCACTAAACCTCGAGATCTGTGATACAAGATCCTTATTCTTCTCAACCTCTTTAAGCAGCTCCTTTAACCTCTGAACATCGATCCCGTTTATAACCCGGCTCATGGCTTTCACCAAAATAACACTGTTAGCTCACTTAAATATAGATATAGAAATACTTTTTCCTTATTTATCTTTATTTCAAAGAAACGATCAAATGTATTCCAATAACTTATATATAAAACGTAACTTTTATTATAGCAAAGCTTAAATTTAACTTTTCTTTTATATTACTATAGTGATAAATATGGATCCTGATCCAAGTTATAAAAGCTCAAATAAAGAGGATCCCGATCCTGAGGCGGCCCTGAGGCTCGTTGAGAGACGGAAGGGTTGGGCTTTAGTGCTGACAAGTATAGGCATAACTCTTGAGTGGTATGACTTTTTCGTATATGGTACTATAGCAGCCTTGGTATTTCCTCAATACTTCTTCCCACCAGGTGCTGGTGTCATAGCGACTCTTGTCTCCTTGATAAGCTACTGGGTAGGCTTTGTTGCTAGGGCTGTAGGGGCTATGGTGATCGGCTCGATAGCTGACAGGTCTGGAAGGAAGCTCGCGTTGTTCATAGACCTCGTGATTATGGGTATAGCGACTCTTGGGATTGCATTGACTCCAGGCTATGAATCGATAGGTTATTGGGGTATAGCTATTGTTTCTATCTTTAGGTTTGTGCAGGGTTTAGCATTAGGGGGTGAGTGGGGAGCTGCGAGTGCTTTTATAACTGAGTTCTTCCATAGATCTAGGTATAGATCCTTCTGGGGGAGCTGGATTCAGATCGGCGTGCCAATAGGCCTTCTAATAGGGACATGGCTTACAGCATATCTAATCTCAATATATGGTGAGCAGGCTTTTGCGAGAGAGGGTTGGAGGATCCCCTTCTATATAGGTGCAGCTGTAGCTGTCATAGCTGGGATCATAAGATATGCGGTGCTCGAATCACCATTATTCCGCGAGATATTGAGGAGAGGCGAGGTGTCCAAGGCACCTGTCAGAGAGGTTTTCAGAGGCTATTGGAATCTCATGGTGCGCTTAATGCTCGGCAAGGCTGGTCAGAATGCCCTGTTCTACGTATATGCAGTGTATTCCCTAATATACTTGACAGGTATAGGCATCCCAAAGGCTTTTGCAGCATTAATAGTAACTATAGCTGCCCTGCTCGAGGTGATCGCAGAGCCTATTGGAGGACTTCTTGGAGACCTTATTGGTAGGAGGAAAACTATACTAATAGCTAATATAGCTATAGCAGCCTACGCAATACCATTCCCTCTCCTCCTAATAGCGCTGAGACACGATATATTGTTAGCATCACTAGCACTAGGTGTATACGGCGTGCTCCACGGAATCGCATTCGCACCCCAGACGGCATACTTCTCAGAATTATTCCCAACAAGGGTTAGAAGCACCGCTATAGGCACAGCATTCCAGCTAACCACGGTGTTTGCTGGTGGTCTCTCACCAATACTAATAACACTCATAGTAGGTAATGCATATATAGAGAACTGGTGGGGCGTATCTGCTATAACAGCTGGCTATGCCTTAATATCGATCGCAGCACTAGCTACTCTCCTCCCAGAGACTCTGGGAAAACCCCTGCCCAGATAAGTTTTAAACCCTATAATCTAATCCACGGCATGTTCCTTTCTCGAGAAAAAGCTCTCCACAGTATAGAGGGATCGGGAGACAGTAGCTTAAGTTTTATTGATAGCTATAAATACATGGATAATCGTAGTGTGTAAGCTTCAACATGTAAGCTTCAACATCTGTTTTTCTATCTTACTAGGTAATTTACAAGTGTAGATTTATCGTCGCTATAAAGACCTTGTATTCCTGTAAAAGTCCTATGCATGGAATCTGCTATAATTACTGCTATTCCAACCCAGCCGCCAAACCCTAGTAATAAGGAGTGGTTGAGTAATAAGTATTTACTTGACTATAGCTATGTTTGAGGCCTTCACCACAAGATCTACCGTATCGTTCACCTTTATTCCGAGCTCGTTGAGGGCCTCTCTAGTGATCAGTATCTTTACCACCGCTGGGGCTGTCTCAGCAACAACTATTGCTGATAACCCCTCACTTGTTATGGAGACAACCCTGGCCGGGATCTTGTTTCTTGCACTGAGAGCCTCGATCCTAGAGCTAATATAGGTATTAACCATCTCCTCACCAAGCTCTGTTAACATCGCCTTAGCACCTCTCCCTCTTCTCGTTATAATAAGTTTCCCCCCAACCTCTTTCTCAAGCATTCTCACAATCCTTATAACATTCCTATACGATAAACCAAGCTCCTCAGATGCAGCCTTTATAGAGCCCTTAGCCCTTATTATCCTAAGCACCTCTAGAGCCTTCCAGCCTACCTCAATCTCCCTCTCACCCACTCTGATCGAGAAGCTTTTAGGCCTCATGATCAGAATCCATACCACCACTTACACTTACTATACAAAGTTTTTAAACGATTTCAGTCATCCTCGACACACAAAATAAATTCTACTAAAGCTCTTTATTACCTGTATTATATTTTTCTCTCTTCCACATCTTTAGGAACTTTTGCCTTGCATACGCAGGATAGAGAGTTCTTACGAAATCATGGTTCGATATAAGTCCCAATCTAAACAGGGTTCCCGTCTAAAAGCCACTCTCATAGCATCTGAAGTGTTGCAAAAACAACAAAAGCCTGGTAAATCTCTGCTTAGAAACACCAAATGGTTATAATCCCCTTTTCTTCACAGCTTTTTGACATACGTTGTCCTTATTCTCGTAGCTCTGCTCCTTAGAAGCTCTACACATCTCTGGAGGATTAAAATATATTTACAAGCTGAGTAGGAAGCGAGTATAGTGGTAAAACTGATCTATCGTAGGGCTGAGAGTATATCTTGAAGAAATGATCTGAGCCCTCGCAACATGTTAGCCATGTCTGATGATAGGGTTATCATGTTATAACCCATCTTTATAGCCCTAATAGCTTCCTCTGGTGAGTATGCCATTATACCTATGAGAGGCTTCTTCCCCCTAGCTATCCTTGATATCTTTTCCAGAGAGCCCAATAATACTGGGCTATTCCTCTCCCCGAAAACCCCGAGCGATGCTGATAGATCGCTTGGACCGACAAATATCCCTGTGATGGTTTTCACCTCAAGTATCTTTTCAAGGTTCTCGACAGCCTTTGCGGTCTCTATCTGAGCCAGAACCACAAGATCTTCTAGATATTTTTTATAATACTCAACAGAGGGCATAGATCCATACATTGTTGCTCTCCTAGGACCAACACCCCTTATACCGTGGGGAGGATAGAGAACAGACCTCTCAACCGCAAGGGCCTCTTCATACGTGCTCACCCATGGAACCAGAACCCCTTGGGCCCCTATGTCGAGAACCCTCTTTATATGCACCGGATCGTTCCATGGAACCCTAACAATCCCAGTCACACCGCTTCCTTTTAACCCCATGAGGATCAGCTCGACATCATATATATCGAGGGGCGCGTGCTCCATATCGACCACAACCCAATCAAGCGGTAGTGTTGAGATAGCTTCAGACACCTCAGGACTGTTTATCGTTATCCACGTCCCAAACACCACCTCCCCCCTAGACGCCTTCTCAACAATCTTGTTCATTATAACCTCCGGGTATGATACGCATCTTAATAATATAAATATGCTAGCCTACTATTATTGAAGAGCATTTATAATCCTGTGTCAACTCTGGCGGCCATCTCATAAAACTCCTCAGAACATATCATGGTAAGAGGGATAATAGAGTATTAGAGTATTACTACCAAAACTAGATTACCATGTATATATTAACCCCATCCTCACCATTAAAACTATATATGGTAAACAGCTCTTTCTTCTGCCCAGGCATGCCTGGCGACCCTGGTGGCATGCCTGGAAGGCTGATGCCTTTAATAGGGGGTTTTTCGTCCAATAGCTTCTCTATAGCCTCAGCGGGTGTGTGGCCAACAACTATGTATCCCTCTACTATTGCTATATGGCATGACCAGAGGCTCTCAGGGACTCTGAGCTCTTCCAGCTTAGACCCTATATCATGCACCATGTTCACGGTAACACGAGCTCCTAGTCCTTTAAGATATTTAGCGTATTCCTCGCAACACGTACACGAAGGATCCTTAAGGATCACAGCATTAACACCCTCTAACCTTAGCTCAGGCCCTTTAAGTAATGATATAGTGTATAGTGAAGTTATGATCACAATTGGTAGCATGATCGCAACTATTACAATCCAGCGCATTGCCATGGCCCACTATTTCTGGTTTCATGAGCGTTTATAAGGATTTGATATTAGACCCAGGCATGCGGGTTAAAAAATAACCAGGATATCAAGGTCCCCCCCCCCACAACAATGAGCCCTATAGTTAGTCTATGGATCCATAGAGATCACAAGCCTCCTACATGCGAGATCGAAGCCCCTGAATATAAGAGAAAGGTAGAGAGCTTCGAAGGACATAAGGGATAGTAGGGTCTGTCTCTTTGGCCTAAAGATCTCTATTATGATGAAGAAACCATAGCATGTGCTATAAGTGCCATGGAAACCCGTGTTAAGTCAGGTTATTGGTGCTGATTCCTATACACGTAATCTAGCAACATAGCTAACAAGATCTATTGCTATTACTAATAATAGAGTGAATATCACGAATGTTATTGTGGCTTGGTAGTTTAGCATGCTCAGGTAGTTCATGATATAATACCCAATACCTCCTGCACCCACGAAGCCCAATATGGTCGCGGTCCTTACGTTATATTCCAGCATGAACAGGACATTGCTAATAATATATCTCTTGGCATGGGAGTAGAGCGCAAATGCCAGAGGCAGCCCCCTTAACCCGATAACCCTTAGTGAGTCGTAATGCTCTCTGCCAATCGCCTCTAACGATTCGTAGAAAAACTTTGCCAAATACCCAGACGTATATATAATCAGGGCAAGCGCCCCAGCCCTAGGGCCAGGCCCCACGAGTATAACGAAAAGTATAGCCCACAGTATTGCTGGCACAGTCCTTATAGCATTAGCCGTCATTCTACCAACCAACGCCACCCTAGACGGGACTATCAATGGGCTTGCAAGAGGTGCTAGTATATATGCTATCAATGTCCCGCCGGAAACGCCTAGCAGTGATATGATCAGTGTTTCATAAGACGCTATCAACGCGTCGCCGACAAGATCCCACCTCACACCGAGCTCAGGCACAAACTTAGCAATATTTATCCCCATTTTAGCCCATACACCGACATCCACGAGACCTAAGGGGTATGATAAGATCAGGGTTACTATGAACATGATCAAGATGAGTCTCAAACCGCCTCCCTCAAGACGCCGCCGTCTAGGAGATATATTTTGTCAAAGTATTTCGAGGTAAGCCACTTATCATGCATCACAGCAATTATCGTGAGGCCCTTGGATTTAAGACCCGCCATGAACCTCACTATATCTTCAGCAGTATCTAGATCTAGGCTAGATACCGGCTCGTCAGCAAGCAGGACCTCAGCCCTCTGAAGAATAGCCCTGGCTATGGCTACCCTCTGCCTCTCACCCCCACTAAGCCTATCAACCCTACTCCTCGCCTTGCCATCAAGCCCAACCATTTTCAAGGCCTCGAAGGCTTCGCCAAGATCATCTCTACCCCACAGACCTGCCATGAATCTTAGGGGCTTGCTAGGCGCCTTAGCTAGTAAAACGTTATAGAGGGCCGACTCACCTTCAACCAGCCCTAGATTCTGGGGTATATATGCTATCCTCCCCCTAAGACTATTAAAACAATCTGTGTGTGTGATACAGCCGAGCACTCTCACATGGCCTCTCTCGGGTTTTAGAAGCCCCGCTATGATCTTGAGTAGTGTTGTCTTCCCAGCCCCACTCTTACCCATTATCGCCACAGCCTCTCCATAGCCTACCTTGAGATTAACCCCACTAAGGATCCTAGTAGAGCCATAGCCGAAGAACACGTCCTTGAGCTCTACAGCATAATCGGTAGATAGTTCTGGCAATAATAACACCTATCAGCTACCGGCTCTGAGATACCTATCCTTAAGGCCCGTGGCTTCCAGAGCATCCATCAGGGGTTTGAGATGCTCCTCCACACCCTTCTCTTCAAACCTAACGAAGATCGCTGAGACAAACTTCCTCATTAGATCCGGTTTGTTATTGAGTTCCAGAAGAGCGCTCTTAATCCTATCCCTAAGATCTTTTGGAACACTCTTCGACACCAATACAACGTGTGCAGGGACAGGCCCTTGCTGCTCAAGAACCCTGCTGTTATTCATAGCCTCCCAATAGAGGCTGACCGGGACATCTCCAGCCATTATGGTTACATCCACATGGCCCCTCTTAAGAGCCTCCCAGCACTGGGCATAGCCTCCTGCAAACACAACCTCGCCGAAGAACTGCTTAGGATCGGCTGGCGGCTTTATATAGCCCAGCTGTACCAGTCTATGCATCGGAAATATATAGCCTGAGGTTGACAGCTCGTTGGGGAAACAGGCCCTCTTACCCCTCAGATCCTCTAGACCTCTATATGGCGAATCCTTAGCAACTATCCAGTAAGAGTAATAGTAAGGGGCTGCCCTGCTCTCATTACCTATCACCACATCTCTAACCTCTACCAAGAGCATCTCTACATCAGCTACATAGAGAGCTAGAGCCGCTGGAAGGGATCCTACGCCAAGCGCTAACTGGGCATGACCGAATCTCAGAGACTCCACTATAGCTGCAACGCTTGTAGGAAAGTATAGCTCTACGTCAAGCCCTAATCTGGATTCTAGGAAAGACTCTAGCTCCTTAGCCTCGGCCTCAACTCTCTCCCTCGGTATTGGGTTCACAACAACCACTATTTTCTCCATTCCAGAAGAGCTGGGAGGTTTTGACAGATAGATATAGCCAGCGCCTATAGCGACTATTACAAGGATCACAGAAGCGATGATCACTAGATTCCGGGTGCTCCTTAAAGTTTTCATATTTACACCCACATTTATTTGTAACTATCAGCTTATAAGCTTATCACAAGAGAGAACACAGAGCATAGGAAGCACTATAGCCAGCTGTCCCAAAGCTGCATTGAAGTTCATAAAACAAAGCTGCCCTCGAAGATATGCCAAGTAATGGAAAGCGGCTTTAATGTGGAATGCATGTAAAAGCAACAAAAGCAAAGAACATCACTCCTTTTTCCGAAAGTCCCTATACGCGGAATATAGTATAACCAAAGTTTTAGAGAGCAAGCACTTATTAGAACGACTCTATGTTCAGGGTTCGTTGAGTTAGCGGTAAAGGCTTTTCGTGTGCCTCAGGCTTATTTCGCCAGCCATGTTTGTGAGCATCAGTTTTCTAATCTCACCCATATCCCTTGCCCTTCTGAGGATCCATGACAGCTTTACATAAGCCACCTCTGGGAGCATATCTTCGCAGGGTATCACTCCTGCTCTAAGCATCTCCCTTCCCGTGCTATATACGGCTAGGTTTACTCTGCCATAGAGCGTTTGAGATGTTATTGCCACTGGGATGCCGTTTTCTATCGCCCTCTTTAATGAGGGAACGAGCTTTTCGGGTACATGACCAAACCCTGTTCCTGCTATCACTATCCCCCTATAGCCTTTATCGACCATGATGTCTATTAGCTCGGCCTCTATGCCTGGGTAGCTATAGATTAGCGCTACTTTTTTCTCAAAACCGTTATAGAGGATCGGTTCTCCCCTTCCTCTAGGTCTATAATCGCTGCCCACGACCCTTATCTCCCTCTTGTAAGGATCGATCATGGCTATTGGCTGGGCATTTATCGATTGGAACGCGTCTCTACGCGATGTATGCATCTTCCTAACCCTAGTCCCCCTATGGATCGCTATCTCGAGATCTGAGGTATCACTATGCATAGCTACAACAGATTCTGCAAAGGGGGCTTTAGCAGCTGCTAGAAGCGCCCCTATAAAGTTTGTTGCAGCATCCGTGCTCGGCCTATCACTACTCCTCTGAGATCCTACAAAGACTGCCGGAACAGGCATGTTCTGGATCGCAAAGGCTATCGCAGCTGAGGTGAAACTCATCGTATCAGTACCATGCGTGATCACAACACCCTCATAGCCCGAAATCATAGCCCTATATACGCTTTCAGCAATCCTTTCCCAATACTCAGGCTCCATGTTCTCTGAGAGGATGCTCATTAGGATCTCAACATCAAGTCTAGCTATCTCCCCAGCCTCTGGTATTATTTCCAACAGCTCTTCAGACGTCATTGCCGGTCTAACAGCCCCTGTCTCGTACTCAACCTTAGAAGCTATCGTACCCCCTGTCCCAATAACCTTAACCATAGGGCCTACGCCCACAACACTTCTAGACTGCTCGACACCTACCTGCTCAATAGGCTTCTTACCAATAATCTCTATAGATGTATTGCTATCTATCGAAACCCCTATATTATAACCACTCTCAAGTTTTACTACAAGAATATCTGGCGCTGAGTACGCGTGCTTCGGCATAACAACACCCTGGATCACCAGACCATTTTTCCTTATCCTAATAATATCACCAACACCCACACCAAGATCCTCAGGAATAACCATAAGAGCACCACTAACATGGTTTCTGGAGAGTTATTATTCCTCAACAATGCCCCTAACTAATCACACCTGACATACCATTGTATGAAAAATGAAACAGCCTTCTATTTTAGAAGCCTAGTAGGGCCCGGCTACCCACAGCCATGATGCTTGGTCTTGGTGGTTTCAAATATTTTAACAGGTGTAAGGAGAAGATCTATTGATACCAAAAATATTAGCTACAAAAAACGACTCTAGCCTTTATTGGCTAAGCTATTAGAGTATTCTCTGCTGACACTTATTATTGATTACTATGGCTTCGGTAGTGGGTTGTTCTTTAGCCTCATAGTTTTTATATCCTCTTTATCGAAGCCTGTGTCGCTTATCTGGGCTTTTTAGCCATGCTTATGTTTCAGAATAAAAATAAGGATTATTAGTTGTTCATTATAATTGCATCAATGATAATATAATTACGTCTTACTTAAAACATGACTATTTGTTTTTAATTATACCATTAATCTCGTTAATACTAGTTGATCTAGTAAAGTAACTAAAGTTTATAAGACTTGTTTTTAACTGTGTTTTTGAGGTGATGGTAAGGGTATGGTTGGTTTGTCTAGAATTATTGCCGTTTTCTCTGTGATAGTTATTGTTGTAGCCATAGCAGCATTCTTCGGCGGCATGTATGCCGGGAGACCAGGCGCCCAAGCACCAGCAATACAGACAGTTACTGTGTCAGGTATAGCCACCGTTACACGAACCATTACCCAGACAGTAATGCCAACACCAACCACGCTTACACAGACGCAGACCCCTACACAACCCATGTCTCTCCCCAACAAAATCGTAATCGGCTTTCCAATAGCCCTCTCAGGCGCGCAGGCTGAATCTGGTAGAAGCGGTTTCCGGGGTGTAATGGCTGCTGTTAAGTGGGTTAATGAGGTTTATGGCGGTGTGAATCTATACGGTAGGAAAATACCCCTCGAGGTTAAATACTACGACGACGAATCCAAAAAAGAGAACGTAATCAGCTACACAGAAAGACTAA
>DATMAU010000071.1:0-12241 GCA_035559775.1 Sulfolobales archaeon | reverse complement strand
CTCTTTAACAACCTCCTCAAGGATCTCTGCAGGATATATAGGGACAGGATCACTAGCCCCAGCTATAATATAGATATAAGCCTCACCATACCCACCATATCTAGCAACACGTCCAAGCCTCTGAATAATACTCTCTGGAGGGGCTATTTCTGTTAAGAGATAATTAAAGCTAACATCAACACCAGCCTCTAGAACCTGTGTAGAAACCAATATCCTCCCAACAGGCTGGTTATTAGCAGAAACGCGTGATAGCTTCTCAACAATGCTCCTCCTATCCCTCTCCACGATCCTCCCATGGATCAGCATCAAATCAACACTATCTACAGACCCTCGGGCCTTCGAAAGATCCTTTATCTTGCTATATACTCTAGCAGCTGATTCAACAGTATTGAGAACCACGAGCACAGAGCCCCTGCTGGAGAGCTCCAGAGCCTTCTCAGCAATAACAGCGATCATGGAGTCCCGATCCTCGGCACTCTCCAAATAAACCTTCACATCCCTAGAGACCGGGTTATCACTGCTACCAGGGATCTCAACGATCCTCCCCCTAAGCCCCTGAACACCGTTAAGAGCATCGAGAACAGGTTTCGGAAGAGTGGCTGTCGCTATCACAACAGGGGATCCGCTATCAAGTATAGCTTTGATCGCTGCTAACATCGAGGTGAGCGCCCTATCCCCTTGCTCCTTATCACTTGCCGACCAGAGATAGGGTCTCGGGTATAGGTGGAACTCGTCGAAAACAACGATTGAGGAGTATATAAAGCCCCTCGGGATCTCGTAATGAGATATATTGTATAAGAAGATCTTGCGGATCTCGACTGGGGGGATCTTATATAGACTCGATATAAGCGTATCACCAGTGGTTATCACAAACCTCCTAGCAAGATAAGGGCTACCAGGGGAACCCATATGTTGTAACCCAAGATCATTAGGGGAGAGCTTATCAAACCCCCTATCGATCAAAGCCTCTATCCTACCCCTCATATCGATCTCCATCTTATCCCCAATAGATCTCATTGGGAGAGCATGGATCACCCTGAAACCCAGATCAGTCCTCCCAAACTGCTTTATCGCCACATATAGCGTTAAAGATATGGTGCTCTTACCATAACCAGTAGGAGCCCTAACAAGAACAGCCCCACCATCGCTACCTCGCACAGCATTATCAAGCTCCCTCAGGGTTTCCATTATGAGCTTTCTAGGCTGCCAGCCAAGCGCGCTACAAACCCTATTATATATTTCTCCAAGCCCTAGCCTCTGACCCATACCCCTAGCCCCCACGCCTTAGCCCTGCAGAGGATCTCTCGGGAAGAGCTATAACAAGGCCCTTCTCACCCTCAACCTCATAGCCTTGGTAACCCTGCCCCACCCTAACCCTAATCTCCCCAGGCATTATCGGGCTCCTAGTACCCGGGACAAGGTATAGCTTCTCCCCAGGCTGTACGCCGAATTCGAAGGACTCTTCCCAGAAGGTCTCTATATAGGCTTCTGGAACCTTCTCGCTACCAGGGCATCTGGCATAGTATGGTATACCAGGATTATACGGGCTCTCCAACCTCTCCAGATACTCTAGCGGCTGGTATAGGGATGTGCAGAACTCCCTACCAACGGGCTCTACTCTCGAGAGCTTTGCATTCTCAACGGCTACTAGGCTCTCCTTGCTTCCGATCCTTGTTATCTGGTAGGCATACCTGATCAGATCGTTTCTCCATGTATCTCCAAGCACGGATCTAGCTTTAGCCATATCGATCACATACACGATCTTTGCAATAGCATCGGGAGCATAGATCTTCCCAACGCCTATGGCGCCAAACATGTATTCCCTCTCAGCCCTTCTCTCACGCCTCTGGAACTGGTGGATAGCATATCTATTGAGATCCTCCCAATATATCCCTACAGGAGCCCTTCCACGCCTCTCCTCAAACGCTAACGATGCGGTAGCAACAAAATCCATAGCTATTGTAGAGGCGCTATAGATACTCCTACCCCTTGCAACAACCTCCCCGTATTTCTTTGACACGGCTATAGGTGCGGAGAGAGCCCCTATAAGCGTTGTTGGGGGGATCGTGCTATACGATGGCTGGGCCTTAGAGACCGAGGGCCTCCTTATACTGAAGCCCCAGAGAAACCTAACCCTAACAACCAGGGCCTCAAGATCCTCGGCCCCTGGGGGAGGCTTCATATATATCTCCACTCTGGGTTATACCGGGTCTTTATACGAGGTTCTTCTGCTTAAGGGTCTCGGAGATCCTTCTTATCATCTCCTCCACGCTTGAGGCCTTCGAAACGTTCTGCGGTATCTCAAGGCCCTCTCTATCTACTGCTAGGATCGAGATCTCCTCCGATCTCCCGAAGGACTTTAGCACTGAGAGGAGATTCTCAGCCCTCTTAGCAGTATCAGCTATATATGTCCCATAGTTACCCTGGCTAACTACGAATGGTATTGTTGAGATAGAAGCCACAGCAGATCTCAGCTCAGCGTTGGGGAGGAACCTGGATCTCTTCGCTCCAAAGAGCCACGAGCTTGTCATGAGGGTAAGTGCCCCAATCGCAGCCTGTCTCCTAGCCTTAGCCTGGTTCTTGAGATCGTTCTCCCTGGGATGGGGGTTTCCATACTTTGTAGAGGGCTCAGCGATACCCCCCAGATCTAGTGTGAATGTGAATGTATAGAGCGCAGACCCAACCTCAACATTATATGGTATCTGGCCCAGCATAGCTTCCCCACCCCTCTGGGGCCTGGATGCCAGGAACCTTACATGGAACTGGGCCTCGAGGGCCGAGGCTTCCGCGGCTGTCTCGAGCGCCGGGATCATGTATCCTACCTGGAATCTCGAGGTCCTCTTAACAGGGTGTTTACCTGTATATAGGAAGCCACCGACATCTGCTATAATGTCTTTGAGTATCACGTCAACCTCGAATCTCCTGGCATCGCTATGATCCTTTGGAGGCGATATACCCTCTTCCTTTAGATATTCATCCTCGCTGAACTTTATGAACTCTCCTCTGGACGAGTAGAGACCAACCGGGAGCCCCATCTTCTTAGCAACCTCTACCAGGGCTTCTTGGTAGGCATGGCCCAGGGCTTCTCCAGATATTGCTGGAACATATTTTACTGTGTACGAGCCTCCAGAGGTCTTGGACAGAGGGATCACTATTGGTGCTGTCCTATGTCTGGAGAGATTACCTACTGTCTCGACACCATTGAGGCTCTCAACATTCACTACGAGTCTGAACGACAGGCTCACGAACATCTCGGTCACCTCATCCTAGCTTCTAGAACCATTGAGTTGGCGAGCGTCCCAACGGTTCTGGCAACCTCTATGTTTCTCCTAACTTCTTCGAGGAATCTCCTCACGACCTCTACGTTGGGGAGGGAGCAGTATAGCAATCTATATTCTCTCCCATCTCCCATGCGGATCTTTATTACACTGCGGTCTCCTCCCCCCTCGCTCTTTTCAACAGCCTCTCCTACTTCCCCTCTTCTGACAGCCCCCTCAACGATCCTTAGGGAGTCGTTGAGGGATTTTATAGCTGATTCGGGGTTTAGTGCGTATGCGAGTCTATCTATTAGGTTCAGTGACTCCGTATAGATCGATGCGGTTGCTACCAAACATGCCACGGATCTATATTCTCTTGTTATCTCACGCGTTTCGGCTAACATTTTGTCACCGCAAATTATAGGTATTGGGGTTTATATATTTTTGAAATGTTTTGTAGTTAATGATATGTGTGGTTATAGAATTAATATGAAACACCATTTTTCTGTATAAATTAAATGAAACCATAGGGGATCTATGGGGTCTGTGATCCTAGGGCCCAGCTTAGTAAACTTGTTTCTCGATCAAGGAAATATCTATACATAGTTAAACAAACATGGAGATCATATATTTAGTATGAAATGCTAATTTATCGGTAAACTAGATTTAGCCCCCATAGCATAGTTATATTGAGTTGAGATAAATTGATGGCGATATTCACGCTAGGCTTTGACGAGAAGTTCGCCCTCAGAGCCCTTATTAGGAGGAATATAGATAAGAACGACCTGATAGTGATCCTAACACCAGCTGGTAGAAGAGACACAAGGGCTGAGAAGGCTGTCAATAACCTCATAAGCATCCTCAAACAAATAGTGGGCGAGCCAAGGGTAGAGAGGATCGAGATCCCAGTGGAAGATTTCACAAAAGCAGTCTCTATAGTTAGAAACATAATACTATCCAGACCAGAAAGACCTGTCTATATAAATATAAGCGGGTCTATGAGGGCACTGGTGATAGAAACCCTGGGAGGAGCGCTACTAAGCGGTGTAGATGCGGAGATAGAGGTAGAGTTCGAAGACGGGTCGCACGTAATAAGCTTCAAACCAAGCCACCTATGCGGGGAGAGAATAGATAGCCTAGACATGAGGATCCTCAGCGAAGCTTTGAAAGGAATAGAGCTAGCAGAACTAGCAGAAAAACTAGGAGAACCAAAACCAACAATCTGGAGAAGAGTAAAAAAGCTAGAAGAAAGAAACATGATAACAACAGAGAGAAAAGGCAGAAAACTCAGAATAAAAACCACAGAAAAAGGCATGCTCTACATAACCTCATCATAGACAACGTGGGTTAAAGCAAAAATAGGAAACCCTGAAGATCATAGGGGGAAGATCCAGAGAGATTTAAATACGGGTTTCACCGGCATCCGGGATCTAGATATGAGTGTGGGTAATGGTAATTCCAGTGATCTTATTCAGGTGGTTTGAAGAGCGGTTCCACCGCTCTTAGGCATTACTTAGCAGTAGCACTATCAACATTCGTTTGTTTTCCCCCACGCTTGTAAGGCAGCATAGATGCTTGTCTCTTGCTATTTAGTCCCTAGGCGGAACTCCTTTCCTGTTCTTATTATCTCTTTCACGAGATTCCTTGCTTCGCCGAGATCCTTTATTCTTCTCGCTTTCAGCAGTAATCTCCTATAGCTCTGTGGGTCTAGCTCGTATACTCCTAGGTGCTGGGGGTTCTCTGGATCTGTGTACATTATCTCGACATATGTATGGTTGAAGAACCTTATGACATATTCCTCTAGCTCTATGTATTCGTCATGTCCAGGCTCTTTGGGGGCGTTGTCTTGGTTAGAAGCGTCGATCACTACCACCAATATCTATGGGCTCCGAAGTTTATGAGCCTGGTTTAAGCAAAACGAGCTAACCGCCTTTTTGGTTCTTATTATTTAGTGTGTATTCTCATTCTCTTTAACGCTATTTATTTCGTCTCTCGCGCATTTCTGGTTCAGCTACGAAGCCTTCGCCTAGAAAGGCCTTTCTCAGCCCTGCCTGACCAGGTTTGTGCTCGGCAGATGGTTTGCCCAAGAGGGCCGTTGGTTTCCGCTTCATTGATGGCCCCTCACATGATCCTGGGGATCGGGGCTGTAGATCTGTCGTAGCTTGTTATCTGCTACCCAGGTATTTATTATAGCCTCAGGGTCTATATCTTGTGAGGCATTAGTGTTGGCTGAATTAGTTGCTAAGCCCGTTATTGAGAGCATCCTAGCCGAGTATGTCAAGCGGATCGTTGACAAGGCGTCTAAGGGTAAGAGGCTGAGTGACTGGGAGGTCGGGATACTTATGATAGACTATACCAGGTCCATCCTAAACGAGAGGATCAATAGTGTAGAGAGGAGCTTAACAGAAAGAATAAGCAATATAGAGAAGAGCTTAAATGAAAGAATAGAGACCCTTGAGAAAAGCCTTAATGAAAGGATAAGTAGTGTTGAGAAGAGCTTGAACGATAGGATCAACAATGTTGAGGAGAGGCTTAATGAAAGGATAAGTAATGGCGATAAACTAATAGCGGAGAAGGTAGAGGGTATAAACGCTAGGCTTAGAAAGGTGGAGGACGATATAGATTATATAAAGAGAAGCCTCGACAGCCTAAGAGACAACGTCATAAACGTCCTCGTAGCAGAGCTCAAGAGAAGAATGGAGAAAGAAGTCTAGAAACAATAATTCTGAATTCCACATAGGCTTATTAAGGTTAATATAGCTATCGACCAAGAGTTAAAGACGGGTGAAACTATTAAGAATATGTATAGCCGTGAGCTTTTAGTTCTTCGTTATTTTGTCGATTAGTTCTAGCCCGTATACGCCTAGGTGTCGGGGATTTTCTAGATCAGTGTGCATTATCTCAACTATATATAGTTAAAGAACCTAGAACCTTATAACGTACTCATCCGCTCTATATACTCATCGTCTTGGCGGCTGGAAGACTCGATCATAGCCACCAATATCTATAGGCTCTGGGATTTATGAGTAGTGATTTGTAAATGAGAACCGGTCTTTGTCCGATGATCTGAGGATAGATATTTCTTTCAGCTCTTTGTTCCTTTGTGTCGCGACATGGATCCCAGCTCTTTCTCTCGGCTTGGTTAGCGGATCGCTATCTATGGTGATCTGCCCTGTGTGGGTTGCGAGGCATGTGGTGTTGGTGAATAGTCTATAGGATGGATAATACTATTGAGTGTGTTGTCTGAGCGGTCTGGGCGGGGAGTTCAGGTTGCTTGCCGTCGCTAGTGTGAGGGCTCTTTTTGGCATACACTATGGCAGGGCTTCCCAGAGTTCCATGTTTGATAGGAAGGTTGGGAAGCTACCCCTGCCCGATGCTGAGGCTGCTGTCTACGGGGATCTCGGTGGCGAGTCCCTTATTATCGGTAACTACTGGTCTGCAGAGCCCAGCACTTCTCTTGCTAGGGTTGATAGGGGGTTTAGGGTGCTGTGGAGGTGGGTTGGCACTATAAGGATCCTGGATCTCGGCTTCAACTAAATAGCCAACAAGCTGCTCGTATCCGGTGTTAGGATGAGCGATAATAAGGGCATCGTCATGGAGGTTGATCCTGTAAGTGGTAGGGTGCTGAGAACCCTCGAGGGCACTGTGAAGGGGTTCTTCGGCACGTTTGTATATATCCACGTAGATCCTAGGAGTGAGGATAACTCCGTATTCTGGGTAGCCGACTCGACGAACAACTATGTTATGAGGACAAACTGGAGGGGCGAGGATCTGTGGAGCATAAGCAAAGCAGAGGGCTTCGAGATAGAGGGGCCGAGGAGGTTCACGGTAATAGATTTCAGCGAGATCGAGGATAAAATGCTCATAGCAATACCAAACAACACGGCACATAGCATAACGATCTACCGCTACTCGGATAAAGCGATAATAAAGAGATACTGCTTCCCAAGACCATGGGTAGTTAGATCAGCACTCCATAACGAGTACAGCTTCATAATAGGAACAGAGCTCGCGGGAAGCATGTCATACATAGGGGGAGGCGCAGGAGTCGGAGTATACCTAACAGGGGCAGCAGCACCAGCCCACGAGATCGAGGCATCAGCCCACGGAACCGCAATACCAGACTATGCATCGGGAGCAGTAGCAATACCCCTAAAACTAAAGCACGCAGACATAAACCCTTCAGACCCATAGACATTCCTCTTCGTAGACGGCCCGAGGATCTGGGAGTTCAGCATCTCGAGAATGTTCAAAGGAAGCCCACAACCATTCGAACAGCTATTCTGGGCAAACCAGCACATGGTGGTGGGAACAACATATAGATCGATACCAGTCATAGATATACAGGTACCAAACAGAGCAATCTATATAGTCTCAACACGGCCAGGAACAGCCTCGATAAAGATCCCCGAGGGAGGCGTGTGGAACTGGACAGGAAACTGGGTCAAGTACGATAGCTTCACAATCACGGAAGGCGGGAAGCTGAACACCTATTATACAGACAAGCCGCTCGGATGCTTCAGACTAGATGTAAAACTCAATACAGACGGGATCGTAACGGCATGGACCATGCTAGAGCCCTAAAACAGAGAGATCTACCAACACTATCAGATCAACAAATAGTCTTCATAATATCGCGCGGGCGCGCCTCGCAATCCTATAGTAGATCGACCCATTATAATGGTTATGATGGCTCCCTAAGAATCCGAGTGATATGATCCTCAGGTTCCTAAGCAATCTTGGAATGAATTCAAAGATCGTCAGGATTTAGGTAAGAAAAGACCTATCCTATCATGAACATATGTCTGAGCTTTAGAGAAGGTTTAAAGAGCTCTGTTCCTAATGTAGGTAAGCATTAAATTAAGTTAGGTTTAAGAAATCCTTGAATAGTTCAAATAATAAGCTATACTATGCTAGGAACGTTAGGAATATCTTTTGACTTTAGAACGCTATTGCTGTTGACTACGAAAAGCCTCAGATAAACATTCGAGGTGCTTCTTAAGCGCTCTCTTATAAATATACAGAGTATGTGGTTTAAGCTGTCTGTTTGCGATATACTGCTTTATGAACTCCTCTATGGGAAGCTCCTTGCTTGGGCCCATCGACTGTTCAATAGGCATATTTTGCTTATTAAGCCAATCATTAAACTTTCTAACAATGAATCTATATTTTTTTGACGCAGTTTCAATGCATTTTTTCTCTAGCTCTTCTATTTTTATTATTTTATCTATTTTCTCTCTTTTTTCGATTTCCTCTTTGCAAGCTTTTCTTTCAGCTTCCTTTCCAGATATCCATATATCTCTTAACATTTTCAGAAACTGCGTTAAAAGCAGATTAATATCTATACCCATTGCCATAAACTCATTAAGGGTCTCAACTAGTTGGTTTGGAAGTTTGAATTCTATTGTCTTCTGTGCCATGTTAGCTCAGCCCCCTAAAGTTATTTATTCTCTCCACCACTTCCTCTGCTAACCTGAAAACCTCATCCATAGGTTTCTTTGACAGGATTCTTTGCAGAGGGATTGCTCTTCTTCTGGGCCTATAAGGTAAGTCTCTGAGCGTTGAGTCTCTATGTATGATTGTGTTGAAGACAGGTGGATTATAAATGTACTGCCTTAAAATATAATCTAGTTCGTCTCTAATGAATCTCTCTAATTTTCTGCTCATCTCCTCTATGATTTTTAGTCTCCCTAGGGATCCTCTTCCAGTTCTTCTTTTAGGCCTTAAAACATTAACATAAACTATACCCAGAAGCTTTATATCTTTTTCAGCAGTCCTAAGCTCTCTTACTAGGTCCGGGAAGATGTGTTTTAAGAATAACTTAACTCCAGCAAAAGAGAGCTCTTCGGTATTCATGGGAATTAGCAGATAGTCTGCAGCATAAAGCCCCCATGTGGTTGGAGGATAAAGCTCCGGAGGAGTATCACACAATACATAGTCGTAATTTTGATTTATTGCAACCTCTGTTGAGATCTTCGTGCGTAAGGCAAAGGTTCTTGCAGATGATAGTTGACCTCTATAGCTTTTAATCATGTAATTTACTCCTGAAGGGATTAAATCGAGCTTTCCTCCGCTTTTTAGTGCACGTAATACGGGCCTAATACGCCACCTATATCCTTCAATAAGCTCGAAAGATCCGTCTGAGGTATCTTCTAGCTGATCCGTTTTTATGAAGAACGAGGATAGATGCGTTTGAGGATCTAGATCTATAAGCAGTACCCTATGGCCTTTTTCAGCGAGCGCGTATCCAAGGAGTGCTGTAAGGGTTGTCTTCCCAGTTCCTCCTTTCTGATTAGTTATGGTTATGACTTTAGGAGGCAAGACGAATACCCTTTAGAAATGTTAAACAAATCTTATATATTTTTACTCAGCGAGCGTTTATGAACTTTACATGACAGAATAACTAAGAGAAACAATAAACGTGAGAAATAAGCTCCTAAGGCTTTATACTTTATATAATAAACTGTTTCATTGGCTTCAGATCTTCTAAGATCGATATTTGGCCCTTTCATAAGGTTAGATCCTGGCCTGAGCCCCAAGCTATTCCTTTTGGAATATTTTTTCTTAAGGCCTCTTTAGCTGATATAGTTAAGCATAGATCGAATCTAGTATTTCCTATTATCTTTTAGCTGTAAGGTAACATGATCCAGGTCTGGAAATTGGGGATTGACATAAAGCTAGTAGCTATCTTTGTTTATGTTTATATACAAAGCACCTAGGTATCCTTCTCTATTGTTTTTATAGATAAAGCACATTACATAGCTGGGTTGGGAGTGATTTGGGGACGAGTCATTCATAGCTCTTGAGCTCTCCTAAGATATTGGTAGCCGAATATGCCAAACCCTTCTAAGTCCCTCAGTAAATATGTATTTCAGCCCGTAACTGGACTTAGATGATCAAATAGTAGAAGATTAGAGGCGCTAGTTGTAAAGCTGGAGACGAGCAATGTAGTGTGTGCATCTCTCCTTAAAGTCCATACCACCAAATTTTCCTAGGTTGAGTGATAAGAGTAGTTATCCATCGGCCAAGTGTTTCTGAGGAAGCTATCCGGTGTTCAAGATCTTGTGGGTAGGATGTAGAGTCTCCATACCAGTGAGAGTCCTGTGGGTGATGTGATCATGTATTCGACGGAGAAGGGGTATCTTGGTTCTTCTTTTGTTTTTATGATCAGTAGCAGTGTGTCTCCGGATCTTGCTATCCATATTCTCTCTATTACTGCGTCTGGCTTGGCTGTTATGAGTTCTTTTGAGGTTAGGTTGAATACCTGGGTTTCTCTTATCTCTATACTTGCTTCTCGGGGTTCTTGCTCTCCTGATATGAGGGGCGCTATGATTAACATGCCTTTAAGAGCTATGTAGGGTCCTTCATGGACAGTGCTTCTTGCGATTCTGATGGTGAGTGAGACTCTATCTAGGAATATATTGTTGGAGGAGACCCATATCTCTATATCAAGGTTCTCGGCTTTCCTGAGCATGTCTCTGGGTATTGTTACATATCCTGTTAGGTATGATAGGTAGTAACCATCACCCTGCTCCCTAGTATGGTTAGCTATCCTCACCGCAAGCCTTTCCCCGCCCTGTATACCGGCACCTATTGATATGGGGTCGCTGGTGCTGTTTGTTCTAACTACCGCGAAGAATGGGATCGAGAGATCCTGATCCCCTCTAGCCTCGATATTAGCCTGGGGGATGATTAGAGAAGCCTTTTTACCCTCGCTCAATACTGGGACTTTTGCGTAGTATTCGAAACCCTTACCATTAGCTGCTATTGAGATCGATTTCAACGGTGCTTTCGGATACACAGACCCAAGGATCCCTGGTGCAAGTGCTACTATAGATCCTGTAACAAGATCTGGAAACGCTTGTGGGAGTATTGGTAGCAGGGCAAAGCCTACCGCTAACCCCAATGCAAAGCCTATTGGTAGGAATATTATCGATAGTATTGTCTCTAGAAGACCGCCACGACGTTGAGAGGGCTCGTTATTAAAGATCAAGATGGCTTTGGAGAAGCCCGGGGAATCCGTGATCATAATATACCTCGCATCATAATTACTACTCTGCCTAGAATAGTTAAGACTGCTCCAAGCATCCGTGATCTCTACGGTTATTGTCACATTAAATGGCGGGATCCCCTCAAGCTCCCCCCAGATCTTGTGGATAACAACACCACTCAGACTCCCCCTCTTCCATAGATCCAGCCTCACACGGGTATTATACTCACCACCAACCGGGATAACCTTCACAGATAGGTTGAAAGGTGTTCCAGCAACCACATAGCCCAGAGGCCTTCCTTCAGGATCTATTGGCTCAGCAACTATTGCGTAGAAAGGCTTGGGATATATGGTGAGCTTAACGGGTGCTGTTGATACCAGATCCCCTGAGGATCCGTAGATCAGGAGGATATACTCACCTGGCGTGATGCTTGTATCTAGAACAAACCTAGCCCTAGAGATCTCTCCAGGCCTGATCCTCTGGGGAGACAGGCTATGATCGATCGGCTTTATATCGGAGAAACCATAGCCTGAGGCTAGGCTCAGCACACGCAGATCAACAGGATCCTTGAAACCATTGAGAGAAACAACAGTTATATCGAGATCAAAGACCCCTCCATACTCAGCATAAACCCTAGGTGTTGTGACAACCATGAAGAGAGGATCACTATACTCCGGATACCTCGGCCTAGTCTGGGTTATCAACGGAGTTGTAGTTACTGCTACCGGGGTTGTGGTTATCTGGGTCTCGCCCGGCTTGGTAGCTGTTGGCAATATAGTATCCAACCCACCCCTATCGCCCCTACCAGGGGGTTGTGTTGCTGTGGTGTATGTCTGCTCACCTCCTCTGGGTCCTGTGAGGATTGGTATCGCTACGCTGATAGCTATAGCGATGGTAATAGCTATAGCCAGGATATTGATGATCTTCATGCTAATCACCCCAGCGAGACTGGTAATAGGCTTTTTATCCTTTGCTCGAGCTCCGAGATCTCTG
>DATMAU010000070.1:0-6101 GCA_035559775.1 Sulfolobales archaeon | reverse complement strand
TAGAAAAATTAGAAAGGGACTAGAGCCTCTGATAGCTGCTATAATACTTATAGCCATAACAATAGTTATAGCTATCGCTGTAGCAGCATGGGTACTAGGAGTATTCGGAACAAGCGTAGGAGGATCAGAACAACTAGTAGTATATCCAGATGCAACATTAAGACTTAATAATAACACAAGCATGTGGGTATTCAATGTCACGGTTTATAACAAGGGTTCGATAACGTCTAACATAACAGGAGTAACTGTTGGCAACTGCTCCATGACTCTTGACGGTGGAGAAGTCCAGGTAAATAGTGGCGCAACAGCACGCATCAACGCGACTGCCTTAGCAACGTCATGTTCCTTTATCAATGGCGTCACATATCAGGTTAAGATCTATACCAGGGCTGGTAACGTTTACTTCACAAATGTTGTAGCTGGAAGCTAGTTTTCTCCCACCAGGTATTTTTAATAGCTAGCTATAATATTCTTGATAGCTCTATATCGCTTTAGGCGGGTGTTAGTAGCTATGGAGAGGTCTCTATATATTTCTACGATTATGGCTATACTGGTGCTTGTAGCGATTATAGCGATATATATGTATCAATACGGCGTGACGGAAACAGGCTTGGGTTATGGGGAGAGGGGTGGAAAAACCTCTCAAGCCTTGCAGGAAAGCTCTTGGAGCACTGTCTGTCTCAAAATAAATTCTCTTGAGGCAAGACTCTATAATGCCGACACACCGAGTAAGTGGTATGAGGGATATATGTTTAAGAACAGCACCGATTTCCTCAACATGGGGGCTGTTGGCATGCTCTTCAAGCTACCCCTAGCCCCGGGAGATACTATTACCTTTACCATGAGGAACGTAGCCTTCCCCCTATACCTGCTCCACATATCACCGATCGAGGGGGTAGGGGACGTCGCGATCGAGATCATATATATGGAGCCCGGAAAGAACTACGCTGTAACTGTTAAGACTGCTAACGACTACTTCATAGAACTAGATCCCAAGTTCTTCACACACATACAAAGAATAGGGACAGGTGCCGGGAGTATTGTGATAAGGGTAACAGGAACGTGTTGAACCCTTAATATAGCTAACCCCAGGATATATGGGGCCCCTATGTTGGATAGGCTTGATTTTGTCTCGATAGGGGAGGTAATGATACAGCTTAACAGTGTCACACCAGGGCCTCTCAGATATGCTAGGTATTTCGAGACCCATGTAGCCGGCTCCGAGGCCAACGTTATGGTGGGGCTTAGGAAGCTTGGGCATAGGACCGGCTTGATAACGAGGGTTGGTAATGATGAGTTTGGGGAAATGATTCTGAGAACCCTCAGGGGTGAGGATATCGATGTAACACATATTAGGGTTATGGATGGAGCCCCAACAGGGATCTATTTTGTCCAGAGGCACTTCCCAATACCGGGGAAATCCACTGTTATTTATTATAGGCATGGCTCTGCAGCATCCTATATGGATGAGGATGATGTTGATGAGAAATATATAAAGAGAGCCTCGGTATTATTCCTAACCGGGATTACTCCGGCGCTTAGTGAGAGCTGCTATAGGGCTGTTGCGAAGGCTCGCAGTGTTGCGCTTGAGAACGGTTTAGATTTGGTGTTTGATACTAATATAAGGATCAAGCTGTGGAGGTCTGTTGATAACGCTAGATCCAAACTGATCCCTCTGATCCAGGGGTCAAGGGTTGTTTTAACAAACAGAGAAGATCTAGAGATCCTCTTCCCGGGAAAAAGCGTTGCAGATGCCGCCAGATCTCTTTTCGATATGGGTTCAGAGATCGTTGTTGTTAAGAAGGGTGAGGAGGGCTGCGAGCTATACTCGAAGGATGGGAGATACCTTGAGGAGAAGGCTATCAGCATCCCGTTTGTTGAGGACGTTATAGGGGCGGGAGATGCTTTTGACGCTGCTTTTCTATCGTTCTTCTATAGATCTCTTGATCTACGCATGGCCTTGCGATACGCCAACATGGCAGGAGCTCTTGTAGCGACTGTGAGGGGCGATATAGAGGCCCAACCCTCTGTGAAAGAGCTAGAGATCCTGGGTAGGTATATTAGGGAGAGGATGGATTACCTGAGATGATCTGGTTATCTATAGTTTTGCGAAAGCTTTAACAACGCCTAGGCTAGAGTCTGTTTTAGCAACGCTTTTCCTCCAGTCCTTCTCAATAGATGTTACTGCCCTCACAGCATCTATGTTTTCGGGCACAACTATGGCTTCCTGATGTATAGCCTGGATCAAGTGGATCTCGTTACCACTCACACTTATACTCTCCTCCCACACCACATTCTCATATATATCACTCCTAGGTCTCCCCATATCCCTAGCGACCTCCATAAGCTCTGCAGTAGATGTTATCCCGCTCTGCTCAGAGCTTACCAAGGCTATTCTGGGTGTATCCATCAATACATCGATAATCCTCTGCCTCGTTACCCTCTCACCCAGCTTGAACGTCACCATGTGGGTGTGCATGAGGGTTGTTGGGACAGCAACAGCCATTGTCACTATATCTATATCCCCTAGTACTGTCTTCACATCCTCAGCATGGTGGCTAGGGATCTTTGGGGGGTCGAGCACTACAGAGTTTATAGGACCCCTACCTATCTCCTTAGGATCTGCAGCCCTCCTTACTATATATGCCCTCACACTCTCAACCTTAAAGCTCTTTGAGAGGGCGCTTATTATCCTCACAAGACCCGTGGTGTTGCAGCTAACAACCCTAACGGATCTAGCACCTATGGCCTTATCATAATTAGCTATAGCGTTGAAGCTAACATCAGCTATAGATGCCTTCTCACCGCCCTGGAAGATCACTTTGACCCCGGCCTTCCTATAGATCTCTCTATAGCTCTCACCAACCTTAGATGGTGTTGCATCTATAACTACATCAACTCCTCTGAGAAGATCCTCAAGAGTCCCCTTGATAGGAATACCTCTTTTCTCGAACTCCCCAGCCCTCTCCTGGCTCGTATATATTGGGTAGCCCCTGGAATAGGCTGTATAGGCCTCGTAATTGGGTCTATTCTTAAACACGCCCACAAGGATCATGTCGTTTTGTTTCGAGATAGCATCGGCTACTCTCTTTCCAATGGTTCCGAAGCCATTGATCGCTACCCTTATGCTCATCACCACCACCTCTTAGCGGATATCCTGAGAGCCTCTATGGCTGGGAGATCCTCTCCTGAGAGTAGTGTTAATAGTGCGCCACCGCCCGTCGATATAAGGATCCTGTTTTTATCATAGTCGCCTGGGATCATGGATCCGAGGTGCCCTCCGCCTATTATAACCCTGGCCCTTGATTCTAAAGCGCTTCTCAGGAGAGCCTCTGTCCCGGCCCTGAACCTTATATCCTCTATATACCCTGCAGGTCCCCTCATGATAACAGCACCAGCTTCTCTTATTATGTTGCTGAACTCCTCTATAGTCTCCTCACCTATATCGAGAGCCCTTCCACCCATATTGAGATTATTTACACCTATGTTCTCAACAGCATCTCCCCTAAGCACCCTGTAATCCTTTGGGAGCAGTATCTCTACACCGAGCTTTGTTGTCGCCCTAGCATCCTCTAAAAGCTTATCATAACCCCTCGATACTAGGAAGGACTTATTATCAGGCCCTAGGTCTGTTCCTAAAGCCATGTGATATACAAGCGATACCAAGCCTGTCAAGAGGATCTTGTCAGCAGCCTTTCTAGAGGCTATATTCCTAATAATCCTCACAGTATCTGGGATCTTTGCCCCGCCTAAGACAAAAACCCTAGGCCTGTTCTCCCCAGAAAAAGCCCTCGAGATCTCTGTAAGCTCCCTAATCATCAAAGGCCCAGCAGCACCCCTCATAACTACTGGGAAGCCCACGATGCTTGGCTGGGATCTATGTGACGCTCCGAAGGCATCGTTGACGTAGAGGTCGAAGTGTTTTGAAAGCCTCCTCACATAGATCCTCGAGCCCTGATCCTCCGGTGGCGCCTCGATCATCTCCTCCGAGAGGAACCTAATGTTCTCGAGAAGAATAGCCTCGCCGGGCTTCAACAGCGAGATCGATCTTATAGCATGGGGCCCAATAATATCGCCAATATACTCTATACTCTGGCCAACATATTTAGAGAGCCTCTCACCATGCTCCTCAAGAGTAGTGAAGTCACCATCACCAGGCCTACCCTGATGAGCTATGATAGCTACAGCAGCACCTCGGTCTAGGAGGAGCCTTACACTCTCAGCGTGAGCCCTGATCCTAGAATCATCAGAGATCCTCTTACTCCTAGGATCTATAGGGGAGTTTAGATCCAGCCTCAAAAGGATCTTCTTAGAAGACACATCAATCTCATAGACACTAAAAATGCCATACCCACAGGGCGACAAGCTATCCCCATAATACCTATACTACAGGGTTATTAATATTAAACCCAATATACCCAATTACTTCTATACATACCAAATATAAAGAGTATCCTAAGTATAGCCGTATATAGCAGTATATACGGAAACATACTAGAACGATGAAGAGAAAGCTGAGCTTCGCTAGAAGCAGTGATCAGAGACTCCTTCCAACATATCATAGATCTTTATTTTACCAGACCTTCTATACAGTGAAGGATTTCTGAACAAGCAGACCGGTTTTCATGCCATAGCCAACTGTTCCTGGTTTTATAGGGCTTATGAAGGCTGATATTAAACTCATGATGCCCGCCCAACGATGAGGGTAAACATAGAGACCTGAGTGGGTTGGTTAAAAACCAGAGTGAAGAGTTTCCCCACAGCTATGAGTCCGAGGAGATCTATGGGGGTTGTGAGTAGAAATCATCCCGAAAGCATGGAAGCCGAGGATATGGGCTCCGATGAAAGGAGCTCTGAGGCCGAGGAAGCAAAGGGAAGAGCTATTTGTATAAAAATACCAGCCGCAATGAAGCCCGAACTCCTGTTTCTAACCATACCCACAAGATCCAGCTTAAACTCCTATATCGGATCCTACCCAATACCTCTGAATCAAAATCCTTGGCTAATACCTCAACAATTAGGTAAGAGCGATTTTACCAACCAAGCACGAGACCCTACACAAGACCCTATTCCAATTCTGCTAATTGTCCTAGAATTTTAGCCAGTGTTTTAAACGGATCCTGCCTACAGGGTCTTCTTAAACCGTTTAGAACTTGCTTCAAACAGCACAGGTTTCTAAAAAGATCAAAGATCAATAAGCCTTACTAATGATCCTTCAAACCAGTATTACGAACCACTTAGTCTATATATAACACCTGGATCTTGACGCTTATTACTCCCCAACATAGCAACCTACAGGACAGAACTACTCATTCAAGCATCGCTTGCAAATAACTATAAAATGGAAGAATACATGACATGTATAAAAAGATTATGAAAACCTCATCAAGATCCTGCTACTACTGTTGTGAAGTAGACATTACCAGCCTTCGTATATACCTTAACCTGATAAGTAACACCAGTAGTGAAGCTACAACTACTTAGGCTCGCTTTAAATGTCACAGCCTGCCCAACATCTACAGCCCCATCTGAAGGAGTCAGTGAGGTTGAGCTGCAGTTACCAACCGTTACCCCTGTTACATTCGCTTTTACAGATCCTTTGTTATAGACTGTGAAGTTAATATACCACGTACCACTATTATCCTTATATAGATTTGCATCTGGATATACTACTAGTTGTTCTGATCCTCCTACGCTTGTTCCGAATACTCCTAGTACCCATGCTGCTACAGCGATAGCTATAACTATTGTTATGGCTATAAGTATTATAGCAGCTATCAGAGGCTCCAACGCTCTTTTAATCCTTATAGAGCTGGTATTCACGATCATGTTGTATACCGCTTATTTTTTTATTCGAGTCTTATAAATATTAGCCATAGTTTATCTATGGTATCAGAAGGTCTTGATCTTTAACCTTATATTTGTTAACGCTATGATGTCTAATTTGGTTTAGCTAGTATGGGTTCGGGTTTCATTGTGGTTGGTGTTTTTATACTAACTGCTCTTCCCTTGGCTTCAATGGTCTCTATGCATTAGGGGTGTTCTCTATTTACAGTTCTTCTTGATAGCTTTGTTTTGGCTGGTTGGTGTGGGGTTCTTCT
>DATMAU010000069.1:0-12981 GCA_035559775.1 Sulfolobales archaeon | reverse complement strand
GAGAGGGGCTCGGGGTTGTTAAGAGAAAGCTCAGAGAGGTTTTGAAGGGTCTCGCAGATCTCTCTATAAGGTATAGTGAGGCTCTGATGCCGGGGAGGACGCATGGTCAGCATGCTCTGCCAATAACCCTTGGCTTTAAGCTTGCCAACTATGTTTATGAGCTTAGCAGGAGCTATGAGAGGATATGTTCTCTCGAAGCTAGGCTCGTAAGATCCAAGATCTCTGGTGCTGTAGGCACAATGGCTGCCTGGAGCGATAAAGGGTTAGAGGTTGAGAGGAAAGCCTCAGAGGTGCTTGGTCTCAGGCCCCATGTGATAACAACCCAGGTAGCCCCTAGGGATGGTTTTGCAGAGCTTGTCTCCGTGCTAGCAATACTGGCTAGCCAGCTTGATAGGCTCGCGCTAGAGGTTAGAGAGCTCTCGAGAACAGAGATAAGCGAGATCTATGAGGCTGGTGAAAGGATTGGGAGCAGCACGATGCCCCAGAAGAGGAACCCCGTTATTTCGGAGAGGATCTCGGGGCTGGCTAAGGTCATGAGGGGCATGGTTGTTACAGCTCTAGAGAACATAGCATTGATGCATGAAAGGGATCTGACTAACAGTAGTAGCGAGAGGATCCTTATACCACACTCGCTCATAACAATAGATCAAATGCTAGAGGATACCCAGAGGCTTTTAAAAACAATATACATAGATGTTGAGAAAATGAGCGAGAATCTAAAGCTAACGAGAGGAGCTATAATGGCTGAGGCCGTTATGATCAAGCTTGTAGAGAAGGGTATGCCGAGGCATAGGGCTCATAAGAAGCTAGCAGAACTGACGAGAAGCATGGGTAATAGAAGCCTTGAGGAGGTTCTGGAGATGGATGAGGAGATCTCAAAGATCCTCTCGAGGGAGGAGATAATAGCAGCCCTGGATCCCAAGAGGTATCTTGGAAGCTATAGAGGGCTCATAGATAGGGCGATAGATTATATGGAGCAGGTTTTGAAGAGATGCTAAGAATATCTCCACAATGCTTGGTTGCTGGCTTAATAGTCCGTGTTTATATTCATTATGGTCAGCACTATGGATGGTTCTTCGAGGGCCTTGGTACAGATCCTCAGAGCCTTGGCACTGCTTCTCGCAGTGGGTTTTATAGCGATCAACATAGCGGTGCCTCTACCCAGCTTTCTAGTGGCTGAGAATATCGTGGTAGCTATAACCATGATCCTGGGTGTTCTCTTAACCACTAGATGGCTTGTTACGGGAGCCTCTATACTGACCCTTGTATCGCTCTTCTACTCAGGAAGGATCTCTAGGAGCGTTATAACACCTTACGGCACACTATCGCCTATGTGGGAAGCCCATGCTCCTGTGCTGCTTCTTCTAACAATCCTTGGTATCTTATCACTACTAGCTCTGGTAAAGCGGTAAAGCAGAGCGTTTCACAGATCTAGAGAAGATCTAGTCTTTTCTCCACAATATCTATAAGATCGCCATGTGCAGACCGTCTCTTTTTAAAACCCTCTATGAATCCTTTCTCCTCAGCAAGCCTATAGATATATGCTGCGAAGCCCGGGGCTCCTGTAGCGCCTGGCGAGTTATAGTTAGTAATATGTATACTCCTCCCTCCAAGGAGGATCACTGGGTCGTGCACGATCCCGCCCGAGCTTATAACCTGGCTCCTAACACCCCCAGGGATTCTTTCCACAAGCATTTGGTGTTTAAGCCTTGGGATAAACCTAGCCACTCTAGAAGCCATGGCTTTCTTGGATAGAGTGCTCATCCACTCGCTATAGGCTAGGGAGAGGAACTCCATGTTAAACACAAGCCTTAGTTTTGGGTAGAGGGGTTTTCCAAAGACTGTTTTTATAGACTTGGCAAAGCTATCCGAGAATCCTTTATATGTGTAAGGCCCTAGCACAGGGACAGCGTTGGGACCCACGTCGTTTGATCCATCGTGTCTCACTATAAAGTGGGGGTCGAGGAACGGGAAGCTTGCGTGTCTTGGGACGCTATAGATGTTCCTCCGAATCCTCAGGCCAGAGTCTCGGCTAACCCTCCAGTAATCGCCTCTGAAGAAGAGCACAGCATACTCCCTACCGAGGTCTAGCTGTCTAGCTAGATCCAGGGACCCGCCTCCTGCCGCGTTGATAAGCACCCTCGACCTGATCCTCGAGGTCTTGCTACCATTGGTAGCGAGGATCTCGACGCCCTCGCCCTTCTCAGAGATCCTGGTGACCCTCAGTCCTCCCAGAAACCTGACACCATTTGATATACTCAGCTCAACTAGTTTTTCGGTGTAGAGGGCGAAGTCTACGGAGGCCTCGCTCTTGATCAGCAGTGCTCCGGGGCATCTTACCTCAGGCTCTATCTCGAGAACCTCTGACCCGCTTAGAAGCTCCATCTCCTCTCTATCCATTCCATTCTCCTCGCCCCATCTTAGGTATTTCTCAAGAACAGCTAGATCTCTATCCTCTAGAGCCACCTTCAGTGTGCCAACCTGCTTCCATGGGAGGCTATATCTCGATGAGAACTCTTTCCAGAAGGCGTAGGAGGCGTTTGAAGCTATAGCCGAGATCTTTCTTCTCGCTGGGTCTAGGTGGAAGGGTCTGTGGATAACGCCCGTGTTTCTCCCACTAGCGTGGAGGGCTGGCTTCTCCTCCCTATCTATTATAGCTATCCTTGCATCTAGCTTCTCTGATAACCAGAATGCGAGGGATGCTCCCAGGATCCCAGCACCTATTATTGTGACACCGTATTCATGTTCCATTGTAAACCCGTATGTAGTTCCTGTTAATCAATATATAGCCTGGCTATGAGAAGATCCCTGGGGCTTTGTTGAGGATCCTTATCTGGGCTGGGGCTCTAGTGCGGGGTTCAGAGCCTATTATTACTAGGAGGACTAGCCTCTATATAGAGGACGGGGCTATAGTGAGCATATATAATGGGTTCTCAAACGATCGTGACGCTGACATGGTCATAGATCTTAGGGAGGGGGTTGTTATGCCTCTCCTAGTTAATCTACACACCCACACAGCCGACACGGGCTTCATGGAGCTCGCATCAGATCTAGATATAGATAGCATTGTCGGTGAGCCCTACGGTGCTAAGTATATAATGCTTAGGAAAATGGGGAGCAGGATCTCGAGCGGTATAAGGCTCTTTCTAGAGATGCAGAGAGAAGCTGGAGTAGGTTTTGTAGCAGATTTCAGGGAAGGGGGTTTGGCAGGGCTTGAACAGGGTTTCGAGGGAGCTCGCAGCTTTGAGGGGATCTATATACCAATGGCTATGCCCACAAGGATCGGGGAACAAGGATTCGGGGAAGAGGTTAGAGAGCTGCTCTCAAGGGCTAGATGGATAGGGATCTCCTCACCCCATTACTACTCAAGAGAAGAGCTAGAGCTTCTAGACAAGATCGCCGAGGAGTTGGGTGGCTACATAGCGTCCCACGTAGCCGAGGTTAGGGAGACTAGGGATGAGGGGGATTTTGAAGCTATATCTAGCCTCAGAAGGCTTAGGCTGGTTATCCATGGGGTCTTTCTAGGTGAGGGTGAGCTGGGCTACCTAGCATCAAGGGGGGTCGGGCTGGCTGTGTGTCCTAGAAGCAATATGTGGTTCTCAAGACCGCCGGATCTAAGGGCGATCCTGAGATCCGGTATAAAGGTCGGTGTTGGGAGTGATAATGGGGGCTGGGTTAAGCCGGATATATGGAGAGATCTAGAGCTACTCCTCCTACTCTCTAGACAACAAGGCGTGGATCTAGAGCCGTTGAGGATAATAAGGATCGCAACTATAGAGGCGGCAGAGATCCTCGGTTATAAAAACTACATAGATGAAGGGATGTCATCAAGGCTCATAGGGCTTAGAAGCCCCTGGATAGATCTCTCTAGCATAGCCAACATAGAATACGCTATAGTAAAGAGGGGAGGTCCGGAAAGTGTTAGATTAGCCATACTGGATAGCAGATCTATAAAGATAGATAGATCTATTATTTATCGAGGATCAAGCTCTACCTAACAGATCACAAGCCCCATGTATCTTAATATCAACCCAGATCGCGAGAAACAGACCCTGATTATATAGTAGAACTATTGTTTAGATCGCTTGGAATAGCTAGGGCATTACATCTATCACGATCTAGGGTTAGTCGTTTAAAATAATTCGGGGAGTGGTGATACCTGTAGGAAACGATCTATATGGAGCCTGTTTATCTTGTTTTTAATAGCTAAGGCGATAACTAAGTCTAATCTATAGAGTAGCATTTCCAGCTTCTATATCTATCATTGTAGAAATACTCGGGCGCGTGGATCCGTGATTCTGTGGAGAAGCCTTAAAGATCTTTTGATAATACTTCCTGTTTTCTTTTAACCAGACATCTATGGAGCTTCATAATTATTCCATGTTTCTAGTTTTTATTTATGCTAAGCTAGTATAAGAGGGGGTTATATTTTATGATCAGGGCTGCTCAGATCCCCGGAGGTGCTTTGGGATCTATTCTGTTGGTTGTGCTATCCTTGATCCTTGCTTTTGCTGGGAAGACCTTTGCGAAGTTTGTTGCCTTTCTTTTGGGAGGCGCTTCTCTAGGGCTGCTCCTATATTATTTGGGAAACATAATGATAGGATCCCCCCTATCGATCATTGTTGGTATAGTTGGCTTCGTATTAGGAGGCTTGCTCGGTGTTCTCTTACTACCAGTAGCTGTTGGTTTTGGTCTTGCCCTGGTACTCTTCACACTCGGCTTCTCTCTAGGGGGGCTTTTGGTTGGCTTGTTAGCAGGGCTTCTAGGCTTTATAATAGGCTTTATACTCCACAACCCGATCCTGGCTTTCGTAACCTCAGCTATTGCTGGCTATCTCCTATATGTAGGGCTCCTGGGCTTTAATATCGATAGACCTATAGCTCTAATAGCGGGCGTGATCTTGTTTATCATAGGGCTATTGATCCAGCTTAGGTGATGCTATAGATCTCCCACCTATATATGATCTGATATCCTCTATCAGCTCTCCAACTAGCAGGGGTTCTTCCCTCACAACCCATTTTCTATGCCGCGCCTCTCTAAGCTTCTCCACAATAACAGACCATTCAGCAAGATCCTCTACCTCGTAGATTACGAGGAACTCGTTATCATCGATTCCATAGCTATAGGTGGTATAGGATCTTATCCTCTTACCTGAGGAGAGGCTTCTAGCCATTGATGCATGCTCAGCCATTATCTCAGCCCTCTCTTTAAAGGGTAATAGATACCACTCAGGCGACTTCTTCATAGGATATGCTATCAAATACCTGAACGGCTCCTTCGAAGCCCTAGCAATATTCTCCCTAAGATCTTGGGGATAAGCGAAATAGGGGGACGCTCTATATATTGTTAGGAACGTATGGATCTCCTCAACATATTGTCCGAAAGAGCCTCTCAAAAGGATCCTTAGCCTCGATATAGGGGATAGCGATTCTGATACAAGCCATAAGATAAGATCTACACCTCCCCTGAGGGGTAGGTATGTCCTTGTCAACAGAGTCTCTCTAGATATTTCCCCCAAGCCCCTCGAAAGCTCTTCAGCTATCTCACCCCTAGTGCTAGAGCCCCAGAAGCTGTTGAGAAACCTTAGAGAAGAGATCCACATGTACATTCTAATCACATGTAGCAGGGAGATATGGGGAGATATATGCTTAGTAAACGGGGAATGGCTACCCATAGTTACACAGATATATAGAGAGGCGTTTCTCCGAACTAGCTTCCCAGCTTTATGTGTGCTCATCATAGCCAAGGCTTAGGCTTTGTGGTGCTGAATTAATGTGCTGTTGAGAGATATTGTGGGGAGGCTTTTGAGGATAAAGGCGGATCTACAGATCCATAGTGTGTGTAGCGACGGCTCTATGGGGGGTGAGGAGATAGTTAGGAGAGCCCTTATAAGGGGTCTGAGGGCTATAGCGGTCACGGATCATAATACCTTCTCGGGGTACTGGCTCGCTGTAAGGGCTGTTGAGAGGATCGGTGCTAGCATAGTAGTGATCCCTGGGAATGAGGTTAAGACAAGCATGGGAGACCTAATAGTTCTCTGTGAAAAGCCCTCGGACAGGGTTGAGGGGATGGTTAGGAGGAGCCCTGAGGAGGTTATAGAGGTCTCGAGGGAGGAGGGATGCATATCCTATGCTCCCCACCCATTCGATATAAGGAGGCTAGGGCTCGGGAAAAAGATCTATGGTTTGAAGCTAGACGCGATAGAGATCTTCAACTCCCTCTCAGACCCCCTATCCAATAGAAAGGCTAGAGAGGCTAGGGAGAGGCTAGGTCTCCCAGGCCTTTCGGACAGCGATGCCCATATACCGAGCTTCGTTGGGGTTGCCCATAATATTATAGAGATAAGCGATCTAAAAGTGGAGAGCATTTTGGAGAGCATTAGAAAAGGCATGGTGGAGCCTGTGGAGAAAAGACCAGGGCCTGTTGCATATATAGCCCACGTGCTCAGGACATGGCTCCACAGCAGACCCGTGGGATGCGATGCTAGTCTCGGCAAGCTTGACCGCTAGGCTATAACCAATAATCGCCCTATATGTTGGTACAAACCTGTTTGGGGCCGATAGCATGGTCTCAAGCACAGTCGATATTATAGCCAAGCCCAGCTAGGCCGGTCTTTAAAAAGCTACACACCCCCTTTCGAGATCTTTCCAGGGTTGTGTCTTTTTCTCGAGCTATAGAGGTTCATTATAAGCACACCGCCACTCGCTATAGACCCCGCAATGATCATGTTCATATCATTTACAATCCTTCCAGCAGTGGATACTGCTGAAGGGGCTATTAGGGGGATTGTCCTGACAAGCTCTGAAAGGATTCTGCGGCTCTTAAGACGGATCTGGTTGACCAGGGGTGTGAGGATCTCGGTATGCTGGGAGCTCTTCTCAGCGTTGCAGAGCTCTCTAACCAGCTCCTCACTCTCCCTCGCTATTATAACGCCGCCATCGAGGCCATCTACAAGGGATCTGGCCTCGCTATAATCCCTGGCCTTGAGCCTTATGACAAGCGGATCCTCGCAGAGGATCTCAGCGTTATCCGTTCTCGAGAGGATATGTATAGCCGCCTTTCTCCTCGTCTCAACAGATCCTTTCGAGATCGCTAAATAACCCTTACCAGGGGTGGTTGTGTTTAATAAGCTGAGCAATGAGAGAGACCCCATATATATTATTAGCTAAGGATAGGTGATAGCACATAGCCTCAAGAAAAGAAAGATCCTAGGGTAAATAGCGAAATACCCAGGTATTCCGCACGATCAGGTATGTGGGATCCTCTAGCGATGAGAACCATATATAGCTAGTCGGAGCCATCCTTATTCTTTCATTACGTGCTCGACACACGCTCGATCTCTCTGAGAACAAGATCCCTATATACTGGTACCTGCCACGCCCAATTCTCACCTATCCCTAGCTCGCTATTAACAGGAGGATCAGTGTTTCCAAGGGCTAGGCCTCGGGGGAGCTCCATGATCAGGTTTTTCTCTACTAAGAGTCTGGCTAGTCTCAGCATACCTGTTGTCCTGTAGATACTGTCGGGATCTTCTGCAGCTTCTCTTAACCTCTTGACCAGGTTCTTCTCTCTCGCTATATGAACGATCCCTGGGATCCCTTTCTCAAGCCTGATCGATTCTATATGGGCCTCTATATCCCACTTGAACTCCTCAGCAAGTTCAATGAGTCTTCTAGGGTTACCTCCATAGAGCCTCCATATTGTGGTGAAGCTAGGGATCCTCGAAGGATCCCCAGGGCTATAGATCTTTACTAGCTCTATGTATAGCCTTTCATAATCCTCTTTAGAGAGATTCCATATATAGGATTGGCTCACATAGCTATGCCTCGAGAGGAGATCTCTAGATCTACCCTCAGATGTTATTGCCACGTAGTTCAGGATCTTTCCGTAGAGGGGTTCACTCTCATTCCTAAAGTTCATAGCATTATAGAGGGATTTTGCATAGCCCTCAACGCTCCTCAAGCCCAACGATCTTACAACCTCGTCGACAACAACGAAAACGCGATCTACACCCCTAGATCTCAGGTAGATCTTCTCAACCACAAGCCCGACCTTGTCAGCCACTATCCTACCAGCCAGCTTGAGTAGAGATATACCTAGAGACTCGGCTACAGCATCGACTACCGCGTCTAGATTCTCTGAGAGGTGGAAGATCCTTCTGGGATCTCTGTCCTCCTCAGCATTTATATAGATCGCAAGGCCATCGCCAAACCATCTATTAAACATTCTGACAGCCTCTATAAAGAGAGTAGTTTTACCACAGCCCTCAGGACCGTAGACGAATAGTGGTAAGTACATCTGGCCCTCGTTACGCCTCCTTATCCATTCAAGCTCCCTAGCCCTCCCAATAAACGGGGGTTTTCTCAACACCATATAGATCTGCCTGTGCAGTTTGGATGCTCAGTTCTCGGTATCTGTAGATGCTGTGTTGTCCTCCCTATTACTGCTATCCCTTGCCTTTCCGCCCTCTCCCGCTCCGCTGTATAGTGCTTTTACCCTGTATTCTACATACTTATCGTCTGGTGAGAACCTGGCCGGGTGTGGGGATACTGTTTCGACACCACATACAGGGCATTTCCCTTTGAGTGTGTATCTCCCGCAGCTGGGGCATTTTCTAATCCTATACTTCATCACTCTAGCCTCGATCTCTAGGATCTCTCGAAGGAGAACTCGATGCCAAGCTTCTTAGCCCTATCCTCAGCGTTCTCTATAGCTTCTGACAATACTCTTTCGAGGATCTTGTAATCCGTGCCCTCGAGGGTTAGTCTATATCTGGGGGCTCCTAGCGTGTAGATCTCTATCTTCACACTACCCTCGGAGTATCTCTTCGAGACCTCATCGATCATTCCTCCCAGGAGCTCCTTGATCCTCTTTATACCGTCGGGAGCCCTGGACTTAGCTGTTATTACCCCAGAGATAGAGACCTTCTTGATCTCCACATGCCTTCTAGCCTCCTCCACAAGGATCTTCAGGACGTCCTCGTCAATCCCCAGCCCCGAAGCCGCGTCCTCCCCCCTTATCGCGAGCTCCTCTAAGCCCCTCATGATCTCTCTGTACCTATCCTCAAGCTTCCACCCAGCCTTCTCATAGATAGTCTCAACCCCTACGCCGAGCCTTTTTGCAACGACCTCTAGCACGTTGTGGGCTTTCTGAGCCCTCTTCCAAAGGATCATCTTACCTCTTCTCTCCTCATCGCTCACCTTCTTAGTAGATATATCGACAGCAGGGGGTCTCTTAGTCCTATCAACCCTTATCACCTTAGCCACAACCCTCTGCCCCTCTCTCAGCACCTCCTTAACATCCTTGAAATGCCTCGCGGTAATCTCGCTCCATGGTAGGAATGCTCTGTAACCCCTATACTCGTCTAGGGTTACGTAGGCGCCGTAGTCAAAGATCTCTTTAACAGTTGCTATGACAAGCTCGCCGACATCGGGGATCTGTTTCCTCTTGAGTACCAGAAAAACCTCACCCCAGGATCTTTATAACCTCTCCATTGATTATAGCCTTACCACCAGTGCTCCTAACAAGCTGGGTTCCACAGATAAAGCATCTCACGGGAAAAGTAGCGTGGTCGAATATAACCTGCTCATTACCACACTGGGGGCATCTCACCCTAACAAACCTGCTCCTAGGCTCTGGTATAAGGATCTTTCTCTTCTTCATCCACCAACCACCTCTACCAGCTCGACCTTCTTAAGCCTGAGACCCCTTCTATGGAGTATATAGCCGCACTTCTGGCACTTGAGCTTAAGCACCGTCTTCTTAGTAACCTTTGCGAACCTCTTCTGCTCAGGCTTCCTCTTAGATCCATAGCCCTCCTGCTTAGCTAGATATCTCCTCTGCCCCTCCGAGAGGGTTCTCCTCTTACCATGCTTATAGATAGACACGCTATGCTCCGTATGACCCTTGCACCTCGGGCAGTATGTGGTGATCACTTTGGGGACTTTCAGAAAAGCCACCCATTAGGAGAATACCTATGGAGATATAAAAGCGATAAGAAGCATATATCTAGCAACAACAATACATAGCTAGAGGGATATGGATAGAAAGAGAGAGGCTGCGACAAGGTTCACTTCGATAGTTGCTAGAGAGCTGACAAACAGTGTGTATAAGATCTACCTCTTCGGCGGTGTTGCGAAGGGAAAAGCTACGGAGGAGGGCGATGTAGATGTTCTAGTCATACTAGATAGATAGGGTTGATGATAGGTCAAGGATCCTTCTAGCAGAGGCGGCGCATCAAGTATGGCTCGAATACGGAGAGCCTATAGAGTATATATCTATGGATCTTGAGGAATACCTATCAAAGAGAAGCGATAGCCCATTTATCTACGAGGTTGAGAAATACGGGGAGGTTCTATATATGAACCAAAGCATCGTTAGAGAGAGGGCTTTAAAGCTAGCTAGACTGGCTGGAGAGTATCACAAGTATTCTGAGGGAGCGGCAGAGCAGCTGATCTATAGGGTAGCGATAGATCTTGGATATGACGCTGTAGAGCTGTTAATAAAAGCCCTAATAATAGTCTAGGGGAGAGATCTTCCGAGAACCCATGCGGGCTACATACATGTCTTCGGAGAGATCTACGTAGCCAGCGGGGCAGTTAATAGAGAGATCATAGCAGAGCTATACAAAGCCCTTGAGAAGAGGAATAAGGCTAGATATGATCCCGATTACGAGCCCACAGAGATCGATGCAAGAGAGATTCTCGAACTATATAGAAAGGTCGAGGATATAGCGAAACAGATCCTAGGGTAGGGTTTAAAATGACAAGGGCTAGGGCATGCTATGGGTTTTGGTAAGAATCCTTTTTAAGATCCTCATCCGGGGTGAGGGGGCATTTCCTAGAGGTCCAGAGTCTTATGTAGATATCGCTCTGCCTCTGTCTAGCTAGATAGCATGTGATCATATATATCGTCAGAAGGATCATGGATATTATCGAGGCTATATACGCTATGGTGGGCATGTTCAGAGCGAATGTCTGGGTAGATATAACGCCTTGGAATACTATATAGCCTGCCGATGTGGCATGGCTATGGTTGCTGGCAACCTGGCTAGCCACGAGCGTTATGACGCTTCTCAAGCCTATAGATATGCCCGACGCTATAACAGCGATCCCCACCCCGGTAAGGGCTATCCATGGCCCTAGAGAATGTCTTCTTATAAGATACCCGGCTATGGTGGATGCTAGTGCTATTGGTATTGATATGATCACTGGTATTGCTAGGATCCTGAGGGATTCGAGGATCGGGGATCCGACTGGGTGTTCGAAGATCTCTAGCCTATAGCTTAAGATCCCTATGTAGCCCTTAGCATCTCCTGAGAAGAGGTATAGGGGGAGGGTTAGGTAGAGTAGCTGGGCTATTGAGTATAGGGCCATGCCCACGAGCGGGAGGATCTGGGCAGCCGAGGCAATCTTGGTCAGTGTTTTTAGAAGCACCCCGTTGCCTCTAGCTGGCCGGTTTTCCATCCCTCATAACCTCCCTTTGCTCGGTAAATGGCTTGCTGCCTATTATGTATTCGATCCTTATGTAGGCATATCTATAAACCCTCAGATCCAGCTCGGCAGCCCCTCTAGGGGCTATGCATTTAGAGGAAGAGCTTGTGTTCCAAGGGCCTATAGTGTCTGCCCACATGATGGTTATGTTCGTGTCCAGGCAGAAAGGATTGGGGTTATAGATCGTTACTATACCGCTGGATATATTGATCAGGGGTCTCGCGGGGGAGATGTATACGGGGTACTGGTGTGTGAGGAGCGAGGCGCTCTTCGAGAGGTTTATACCGAGCCTCACCTTGATATAGTTGATCCCCTCGAGGTTCGCTAGCCTTAGCACCTCGCTTGGTATCGGTATCTCTAAAGAGTCCCCTATAATATGGGGGCTGCAGTCTATAGAGGTGTCCCCCACAGATAGGGTGCAGCTATATATCGACCTGATCTCTAGGTCGCTGAGGTTATATCTAATATATATAGAGCCCCTCTCAGGGTCAAAGCCTGTCTCAACAAGCTCCACACTCGGTATGGAGAGCCCTGTGAATAGTATTGGATTGATAGGGCTTGAGACAGCTAGAAGGGCTGCAGAGACGGAGTAGAGAACAACGATCGTGTAGGCAGCCACAGGCCCTCTCGGGGCCCTTGAGATCCCGAGCCTCTTTCTACGGATCTCTAAGGCCATATAGATCATGAGGGGCAAAATGACAAGCGAGATCCAGACAAACCTAGGTATCACGAGGACAACGACACCCCTCACCAGGCTCCGGCTTATAGGAGGATCCGGTGCTGGGTTAGCATCGCCCCTAGTTATGACCATATCGCTCCCGACCTCGACAACCCTGTGGATCACACAGTACATAGGGGCGGAGCACCAGATCACAATATCACCAACACCATAGCCCTCCCTAGCAGCAACAACTATGTCTAGGGGCTGGAGGGCAGGGGCCATGGAGCCCGAGGCGACCAGGGCTATGAATACAGGTAATCCTAAGAACCTCCCCAGACCCAGAATGATTACAGCGAGCAGCGCTAGATAGGCTATCACTTGCAACCGTTTCATAGAAACTACCCCACATGGATCTCTATAGGGTAGATCGCCAAAACCCCGCCCTGACTGGGTAGCGAGGAGTACCTGAGATGGATATAAATATCAGCCGAGGCCCCGGCAGAGCTCGCACTATAATCAAGCCTTATATAGCTAGTCCCAGGAGGCAGCGTGACCTCGCTAGTCTGGCTAGATCCCGAGGGCAGCGTTATAGGCGTAGATGAGCATAGGGTCGAGTTACACAGATATATAGAGACGCTCGAGAAACCGTTAGGATTAGAACTATTGAGCGTTAGTACCCCGTAGTAGTTCTTGGAATCAGTATTGCTTATATTAAGAATCCTTATACTAGATGCCTGAACACTTAGGCTGAAAACCTGGCTCCCTATTATTAGGGCAGGTCCGTAAACAGCCTTAAGATTACCATTACTATCATAAACCTCTATCCTC
>DATMAU010000068.1:0-7762 GCA_035559775.1 Sulfolobales archaeon | reverse complement strand
TATTATTCTCTATCCTATAGAGATCTCGGTGCCTGTCTTGAGGCTGTTTGAGAGGCTAGAGGGGTTTGTTCTAGATAGGATGAGTAGGAATAAGGTTCCTGGTTTAAGCATAGCTGTTGTTAGGGATGGTTCTATCATATATTCGAGGGGGTTTGGTTTTAGGGATTATGAGAGGGGTCTTCCAGCCCTTCCTAGCACTGTGTATGGGATTGGATCTATTACTAAGTCTTTCACAAGCCTATCCATAATGATCCTATCTGAGGAGGGTAGGCTTAGTATAGATGATTATGTTGATAACTATGTGCCTATAGATATCAGGCCGGGAGGGGAGAGGATAAGGATATGGCATCTGATGAGCCATACGAGCGGGATCCCCGCACTAGCCTATGCCGAGGCCTATATTAGGAGCGCTGTTGGTGAGGAGAACGCCACCTGGATCCCTATATCCAGCTATGAGGATATGCTGACATTCCTCTCAGAAGCAGGATCATGGGCTGTTGCAAAGCCTGGTGAGAAGTATTTCTACCTGAACGAGGGCTATGTCTTGCTGGGCATGATTATAAGCAAGGTCTCTGGGATGAGGTATGAGGAGTTCGTTAGGAAAAGAATACTCGAGCCCCTCGGGATGAGGAGGAGTTATTTTGCAAAAGAAGAGGTTGAGAGGGATGGCGATGTAGCCTCACCCTACACCATAGATCGTGAGGGTAGGTTGGTGAAAACACCCTTCCCCTACGGAATAACCTCGGACGGGGGTTTGCTGAGCAACTGCATAGACATGGCTAGATATATATCAATGCTGATCAATAGGGGGAGGTTTAATAACACAGAGATCGTTTCCAGCAAGAGTATCGAGGAGATGGAGAGGATAAGAATAACATATCCCTACACACAGTTCCCCGGAGAGGGCTACGGGCTTGGATTAAGAATCATACCCAGCTTCCTCGGCAGAAGGCTTATCGGTCACGGAGGATCGGTGCTTGTCCACACAGCATATATGGGCTACCTACCCGAAGAAAGGCTCGGAGTGATCGTTCTCGAGAACTCATCAGGCTATCTACCAGCTAATATAGGGATGTATGCCTTAGCACTAGCACTCGGCAGAGATCCTGAGAAAGAGCTCCACTTCATAAGATTTGAGAAAACCCTTGAAAGGCTTGCAGGGGTTTACGAGACATATAGATCCACGACAAGGGTTAGGATTGAGAAGAGAGGCTCTATCCTCTACATGATCTCTCCAGGCAGGTATACAGGCTACGAGATACCCCTGATACCGGATAAAATAGGTGAGAATGAGCACGAGTTCTTTGTAGTAGATATGGGTAGAAGGATCCCAGTAACTTTTCGAGAGTTCCAGGGAGGTGTTGAGATGATCTATGAGAGATATAGGTATCTAAAAACCTCTCCTGCGACGAGGCTATAGCATCTCCCGTGTTAGCCCCGCTACGTGTTTGTTTGTTTTCACGGCGATACATGGTGATATATAGGATTTTTGTTAAAGCTAGACCGAGAACCATTTAAAAGTATATATTATAACATGCACTGCCACATTGTCGATCAAGGGATCCTAAGATTTGATCTCATTGTTGTTTAAGATCCCTTTCTCCTAGCTATATATATTCCTATTAATACGAGAACTAGTCCTAGGATCTGGTAAAGAGTGGGTGTCTCGCCAGCTATTGGTATGGCCATTATATAGGCTGCTGCTGGAACCATATAGACTATTGAGGAGGCGATCCCTATGGATCTTGTTAGAAGCCTATACCAAGCTATATAGGCTAGGAAAGAAGCTCCAAACCCCTGATGCACTATAGCGATAACGTGTATTACATCGATCCCGGAGCTGCTTCCCGTAAGAATATATATGGCCACCGCTATGGGGAGCCCTATTATGTTCTGTATAGCGGTGAGTGCGACAAGATCTATGGGGATTCTAGAGGAAATCACAGAGGATATTGAGAAGAACACCGCCGCTAGGAGGGATAAGAGAGTCCCGCCAATATCGAGTTGCGATGGAGCATAGATTGTCAGAACCCCGACAAACGCTATTAGAGAGCCTAGGGCGGTTTTAGAGCTTATTCCTGAGTAGCCTGCGAGACTGGATATGAGGAGGATCATGAGAGGGTATGTATATATTATGGCGGACACAGGGCCTGAGGGTATATAGAGAAGAGCGTAGTACATACACACAACGAAACCCATGTTGAAGGCTCCAGAGGCAAGGATCTTTGAGAGCTTTGTGCGAACCATATTGCCAAGATTATTTCTAAATCTCATGAGAATAGCTATCGATATGATTGCGGATAGAACATACCTTCCAAGAAGGATCAGGCTAGGACTCCCAGCAACCCTTATAATAGGATACGTAGATCCCCAGAAGAGGGCTAGTACAAGAGCTAACGCTATATCGCCTAAAAGAGCATCCCCATAGCCTCTGGTTGTTTTTAACCTAACCCCCGACTAGGGAATATGATATTGACAGCTAAATAGAGCTTGATCGTGGATCCCATATATGGGTTGCGATATTCACCAGCTATGTCGGAGGCTAATGTTGTTAATAAACTAGAGTGTCATCTGTGTTGTTAATGATATGTGCATTATTAGCTTGATCAATAATTAGTGGGATTTTGAAAACCGATTATCTGTTGAGGGTATCTTCGATGCTTATAATTCTAGCGATCATGGGATTATCAACATCTATGTGGAGTAATGGTCTTAAGATAAAGGCCTTCATAGATCCTGGTAATGTCGATGTGAAGTTTAGTAACTTCTCAACAAACGATCCACCTGGCACTATAGATCCTGGATATGATAAAAACGTAGCAACATGTGTCGCAGAACTGGTTGAGATCGAAAATGAGGAAGAGCCTAATAGTTATGGTGATAATGATCTTGATCTAAGTGTAACCATTATTAATGGATATCCAAGCTATACATGTACAGTTAACTTCACAATAGTTAATAGTGGGACGCTTCCAGCAAGTCTGATCGAGTGGTTCATACTCCCGGTCCAGCCTCCTGGGAGCCCTAACCAGACCAGCATATTACCACTCGACATAGAGTTGATTGGAATATATATCGGATACCCGCTAGATCCAGGGGAAAGTGTTGATGCAATACTCAAGGTTCATGTTAACCAGAGCGCCTCAGAAAACTCAACATATATATTCCAGATCAAGCTCAAATTCGCACTAATCATCACAACCACAACACCGCCCCCACCACAGCAGCCAGCGATCAATCTATCGAAATATTTCTCAGATACAAACGGGAATCCACTTACAACCGACGTTGACGGTGCATTCAATGTCTCCATAGTTATTAATAACCAAGGAAAAGCCACGTCAACTAATCCAGGGCATGTGGTAGAGATCATAGTGCTTAGAAACACAGGCAGTGTATCTTTCACCAGCGGCACCATACTCATAGAGATCAATATATCCGTGGACTGGGCTATGCAACCGAATTGGAGCGGTTCTCCAACAGGCAATGTTGATGTATGCGTGTATAAGGGATCAACACCACCTGGATTCCCCTATGGCTCGGCATGGCCCTTAAACTCCACCTGCACCAGCAGTGGGGGATCATTGATAACCAACACGCCGGGTGTTACTTATAGTGTTTCATCAACAGGATCTTTCCCAGGGTTTAGCCAGAAACTAATAGTAACGATCCCGATATCAGTATTGCCAGGCGGCTCTTTCGCACCAGGCGATACAATAGCAGTGTCTGTAAAAACCAAATTCGACGGGCTACAAAAAACTATACCTCCTGGCTATTTCAACCAAACCAATAGCGCGGGTCAGAGTTACAAGGCTTTCATAGATACCGCCAAGGCTACAGTAGGTTCTCTTCAAGCAACTACACAGGGTGTCTTTAGAGGCTATCCTAAGTAGAGCTATTTAATTTTTTCTTCTCCTCCTATTAGTAGCATGTTTGCTTTATAGTCGGTGGATAACTGCTTCCTCACCGCTCAGGTCCGTTTGTCCCTGGATGTTCATCCCAATCACTTTATCATGGTCTTATCCAGGGACTTCCACCTTAGCCGCAGGATCTCTGATCCTGCGGGGTCATGGGCGGCCGTCGAGCCGAACGGCACGCGGCTCCCATCTAGCTTTGCCCCAGATGGCTTTGAGCGATGCTCCCATCGCCATCTGGGGCTTATGTGGGGAGACCCACACCGGGGATAATATCTTTCAGAGCTTATAAATCACTTAGGTGTTGGCGGGAAAGCGGCTTTCGGGCATGCCCCATACCCATGAAAATTTCCAAAGCCTATTAATCCTCATTAATCCTTACTATGTATATCAAAAAGAAAACAGCCCGCAAAACTCCTCATCTATGTATTATTGGTATTTGGGTCTATATCTGTGTTTCTGGTTCGCGTTTTATTCTAACGACCATAGGATGATCCTTCTGGATATTATGATTAGAATAGCTATCCATGCTAGCAGTATAGCGGTTAGTAGTAATGGATCTAGTGGGGAGCCGAGACCGCTGAGGGCTCTTGCCAGTTCGGCTCCGGCTGCTGTTGGTGCTAGGCATGCTATTATATTCAGAGGTTCTGGCAAGATTGATGCTGGGTAAAAGACTGGCGGTAGGAAGGATAGTATGGATGAGACAGGGTTTGTCACGGCGCTTATGTTTGTTGGCTTCCTCACTCGAAACACTATTGAGAGACCTAGAAGAACACCTATTGGGAGAACCAATAGCGAGGAAACCAGGCTATAGACTACTAGGGATAGATAGCCTGTTGAGAGTCCTATGAGCGTGAAGATCGCTGCGTCGATCAGGAACATCGTGAGGCTGCCGAGTAGAGAGCCCGCGAAATAGGATATAGGGGTTATGGGAGACGCTATGAAGAGATCGATAATCCTAGTTATCCGGCTCCACCCCACTACTTGTCCCATTATATTGACGCCTGTAGAGAAAGCGCTAAGGATTATCCAGCCTGTTACCGCATACCCTAGACCTCTGATACCTCCCCAGACCCAGAGGATCACTAGTAGGGATACGATTAATAACATGCTCTGGATCATCCATGAGGGGTGTCTAACGATCCACGCGCTCTCAAGCCTGGCAACACCAATTACTCCTCTGAGAAAGGCTACTAGGCTCGTCTACCCTCACCCCTCATCTTCATATAGTATAGGTATGCATCCTCCAACGATACCGGCTCTATAGAGGCGCTTGTTTCTATCGAATCCAGGGCTCTTATAGCATCACCCCTATCTCTATAATATGTTATTGTGATATCTCCTACAATCATCTCTGCAACAGAATCCTCTGGACGGTTTGCTTTATCCCTTAAGACGATTCTATATTTAAAGGGCAGTCTATCAACAAGATCCTTTGGTTTTCCAATAATTATAGTTTTACCCTCACCGATCATGACAACCCTGTCGGCCACAAGCTCGGCCTCCCTCATATCGTGGGTGGTATATATCACGGCCCTAGCATCTCTACAAGCTTTTCTAATCGCGCTCCAAACCTTATACTTACCCTCGACATCTATACCGCTCGTGGGCTCGTCGAGAAAGATCACGGGGGCTCCTGTGGCGAGCACCATAGCTGCGAGAACCCTTTTCCTCTGACCACCGCTGAGCCACCACCCGAGCCTGTTTCTAGCATCATATAGATCTAGCTCCTCAAGCCATACCCTAGCCTCCCTCCCAGCATCGCTAATACTAAAGCCCCTTGCTACGAGATACCATTTGACAGCCTCATAGGGGGTCCAATCACTACTCATGCTAGCATCCTGCGGCATGAGGGCCACGATCCTCCTTACTTTATCACGCTCACCCACAATATCATATCCACCAACAAGACCCATACCTCCACTCGGCTTGATCAGCGTTGTCAGCATGTTTATAGTAGTAGTCTTCCCAGCTCCGTTAGGACCTAGAAGGACGATCAGCTCTCCATAGTCTGAGGAGAAACTCACACTCCTAGCCCCCCAAACACCGCTGGGGTATTGTTTTGCAAGACCTTCAGCTATAACTGCATTCCCAGATCCCAATACAATCCCTGTTGTTGTGTGGGGGCTCGTCACAAATAAACCCATAGGTTAAGGGATCTCGTCAAACTCTCCAGGGTTTTTGATAAGTATTCTCGTCAAAAGGTATATTCATGACGAGTCGCTCATGATGATTAGGGGATCGTGGTGGGTGAGGAGTATAGTGGAGATGAGGATATCGATAGGATCTTCCTGGTAGCGAGTCATAGGATTAGGAGAAAGATAATTGAGAGCATAGCTGAGAAGGGTCCTAGAAGCTTTACAGAGCTCATGGACGATGCTGGGGTGAGCGATACTGGTACCATGACATTCCATCTGAGAAGAATGACTGGCTTTATAAGGAAGAATGAGAAAGGTGTTTACGAGCTGACAGAGCTTGGGTGGAGGGCCTATGATATTATAAAGGGTGCTGGTAGGCAGGGTGTGAAGCGGGGTGAGGAGAAGAAATCTTCCGAAAAAATGGCTGAAACCCCGAGCGTTGTTAAGCCTGCCGAGCCCCGAAACCAAGTTACACCTGGTACGCCTGTGGTTATAAGCGATATGTTCTCGCTTAATGTGAATAGGGATATGCTTGAGAGGATCAAGGCTCAGGGGAGGAAGCTGATCATAACCGATGTATTCGAGGTTAAGGTGAGCGATGATGTGGAGCCAGAATTGTTTGAAGAGGTTGTGGAGAGTATAAGGGATGTGTTCACGCTAAGAGTACCCGATAAGATCTTGCCGATAGCCCAGCTTAAGAGTAAGGATGTGTTCTGGATCACTAGCAAGGATAGAAAGGAGGGTGGGGGGCATGCCGCTATACTAAGCCCCTTTCTAGGCTCTCTAGGTACCTTTATCTCCAGCATAGTCTCTAGCGCTGTCTCTAACGTTATGAAGAGCCTGGCACCGATATTAAGATCTATTGAGGATAAGGATCTCGGACAGCGGGGTGCTTTGATCCTGAAAGAGTCTTTCCCCAACGTTAAAAGCATAGCAATAGATATGAGTGGAGGCATAGCTAGGATTAGCCCGAGCGATAGGAGCGATGTGATGGTGACGATATATGAGAGGGGTGGGTGGAGGAGTAAGTGTGAGTATGATCTTGATCTAGATGATGGGAAGCTAAACATAGATCTCTCGGGATGCGAGGCAGTCATAGAGACCCCCAAGACCGGGTTGGAGTCGCTTGATCTCGATGCGAGTGGAGGGTATATCGATATAAGCCTCAGCGGGGTTAAGAGAATAGCAGGCCATTTCACAGGCTCAGTTGCTAATATATCCTCAACAGATATGAGAGCGTCCAGCGTTGAGCTGGAGATCAGTGGTGGTAGGGTAGAGCTCGATCTATCATACGGCGAGTTTGAAGAAGAATCATCGATAGATCTCGATATATCTGGAGGGATACTGGATCTGAGAGCAAGGATTCCAAAAACGATCAAGGTTGAGAGCAGTATCTCAAGAACAGGAGGACTTGCTAGGATCGATATAGATAAGGCTCTAGCCAGGGTCGAGAGTCCCAAGGGGACATTGAGAGTCGGTGCAGATATTGTAGGGGGTCTTGTTGATATATCTATCAAGCCTAAGGAGGGTTAGCAAGCATCCGGTGCTCAGAGATTCTGCCTGCACAGGTTTCACCTTATGGTGTTATTAATATAAGAGTCTCTATCCCATTAATATTTTGGGGTTGCCAGTATAAGCAGGAAGATCGATCTTCACTACATAATATCCAGGATTATTAATAAATATATAAGCATTCTAGATCCTAGCAAC
>DATMAU010000067.1:0-7551 GCA_035559775.1 Sulfolobales archaeon | reverse complement strand
TAGGAATATTATCGATAGTATTGTCTCTAGAAGACCGCCACGACGTTGAGAGGGCTCGTTATTAAAGATCAAGATGGCTTTGGAGAAGCCCGGGGAATCCGTGATCATAATATACCTCGCATCATAATTGCTACTCTGCCTAGAATAGTCAAAACCGCTCCACGCATCCGTGATCTCTACGGTTATTGTCACATTAAATGGCGGGATCCCCTCAAGCTCCCCCCAGATCTTGTGGATAACAACACCACTCAGACTCCCCCTCTTCCATAGATCCAGCCTCACACGGGTGTTATACTCACCACCGACTGGGATAACCTTTACAGACAGGTTGAATGGTTTTCCAGCCACCACATAGCTCAGGGGCTCTCCGTTAGGGCCTATTGGCTCAGCGACTATTGCGTAGAAAGGCTTGGGGTATATGGTGAGCCTAACGGGTGCTGTTGATACCAGATCCCCTGAGGATCCGTAGATCAGGAGGATATACTCGCCAGGCGGAATGCTTGTATCTAGAACAAACCTAGCCCTAGAGATCTCTCCAGGCCTGATCCTCTGGGGAGACAGGCTATGATCGATGGGCTTTATATCGGAGAAGCCATAGCCAGAGGCTAGGCCCAGCACACGCAGATCAACAGGATCCTTGAAACCATTAAGGGTAACAACAGTTATATCGAGATCAAAGACCCCTCCATACTCAGCATAAACCCTAGGTGTTGTGACAACCATGAAGAGAGGATCACTATACTCCGGATACCTCGGCCTAGTCTGGGTTACTAACGGGGTTGTAGTTACTGCTCCAGTCTCCGTAGCTGTTACCACCGGTATCACGGGGGTTTGTATTGCTACCGGGGTCGTGGTTATCTGGATCTCACCCGGCTTAATAGTGGTTGGCGATATGGTATCCAACCCACCCCTATCGCCCCTACCAGGGGGTTGTGTTGCTGTGGTATATGCCTGCTCACCTCCTCTGGGTCCCGTGAGGATTGGTATTGCTACGCTGATAGCTATAGCGATAGCAATAGCTATAGCCAGGATATGGATGATCTTCACGCTAATCACCCCAGCGAGACTGGTAATAGGCTTTTTATCCTTTGCTCAAGCTCTGAGAGCTCTGCAGGCTCGCAGTTAGCTATAAGCTTGCGCTTCTTCCCATCTGCTGTGAATCTGAGGGTTATGGTGCTCTTATGCCTATCAACGTCAACCCTAATGTTCTCTAGATCCATGTATCTATATATAGATCCGATCCTCACCTTCTTCAAACCACTCTTAGCAAGAACACTCCTAGCCACCTCTATAAACTCTCCCACAGAAGCGTTCTCACCAAGCATGGATCTTATCTCCCTGATCTCCTCAGCAGTGCTCCTCTCCCTACTCTTAAAAGCCCTCTTAATACCCTCCTCTATAATACGCCAGAATATATATGTAGCTATATAGCTCAACAAACCACCTGAAGAGCGATAAGCAGCCCACCTACCAAGACCACCGTGAGCACGCCCCGGCACCTCTGAAGCCTCGCCTGTCTCTACATCAACTAGATAGGAGTCTGTGAATAGAAGCAAGTGCCTAATATAAGCCCCGCCGAGGGTTCTCAACCCAAACCTATACTCCCAGCAGTCGAGGAAGAGACTAACCCTCTCCCTATAAATATCATCCAAGCTGCCTCCGACTCCGCGTACTATTGCTAAGGATATATTTAAATTTAAAAGATCCTCAACCACCTCTCTAGAGTTAGAGCAAAAAACCCGACCAGGCTAGGAATATACTTTCGACCACATTATACCGAGCTTAGAGAGAGCTGATAGATATTGTGACACCCACATAAGCTATACTTGATCGCATGGGAGCAAACGTTCTAGACACAGCCGCGATTCTGGTACTCTCGATAGATATGCGATTCGCGCTTATAGAACCGATCCTACCATAGAATTGGAGAGGAGATTTTGGAGAGGAGGTTTTAATCCTCAACTTAATTCTGACAATATTTACTTACTAACGCTAAAAGTGGGCTGTAGCTTAGTCGAGGCTGGCGTGCTAGGGGTTCGGATTTCATTGCGGTTGATATTTTTATACCAACGGCTCTTCCCTTGGCTTCATAGGCCTCAGGGCCCCTTTCATTGGAGCCCTTATCACTGGCCTCCACCCGTTCGGGGTGACCCCTACCCACAGCTCCTAGCATTGCTCTGGTTCACTGCTGTGGGGAAACCCCCACATCTTGGATCTACAATAAAATAAATAGAGCTTATAATGTTCTCACAGAACTATGGGTTTAACATCAATCCATATAAACCATCATGAAACCAGGAACAGCTGGCTATGGCTTAGGCTTTGGATCTGGGCTCCGTGTTATAAAAGATCCTGTTTTTACGATACACGCTTTTGGATGTTGGAAGCTATAAGGGTTGTTGATGTTAGGAGCCCTGCTATTGTTGCTCCATCGTCTCCTAGTAGGGCTACGAGCCATAGGGGTAATGCTCCCGTGAGTCCTCCTGTTAGGGCTATAGTTTTTATCAGTACTGGGGTTGCTAGCGATATTTTTAATGTCTTGGTATAGGTTTTTGCTGCTCTTAGTAGTAGGGGTAGTTGTTTAACCCCTCTAAGTAGGACGCTGTCGGCTGTCGAGACTACGGCATCTATATTGCCCACTGCTACCCCTGCATCTGCGGCTGCCATGGCTGCTATATCGTTGACACCATCTCCGACTACCATGACTTTTGAGCCCTTAGCTTTGAGGTTTCTAACCAGTGTTATTTTATCCTCTGGGCTTAGGTTTGAGTAGTATTTTTCGATTCTAAGGGCTTTAGCTACTGCTTTAACCCTCTGCTCCCTATCCCCACTAGCTATAACGAGCTCGTAGCCTCCTGCTCTGAGGATCTGGGCGGCTGCAGGATCTATGCTCTCTTTAAGGCATATATGGCCTGCCGAGCCGTTTACAGCTACATAGACAGCTGTTTCCTCCTCGCCGCATTCTCCAACTACTTTGAGGCCGTGATCTAGCATCATCTCCCTATTACCTATTATTACTTCTAATCCATCCACCACTCCTTTAACACCTCTCCCCGGGATTTCTATAACGTTTTTAACACCAACCCTTGTTTTCGATATCTGTGCTAGAGCCCTGGATATTGGGTGCGTACTAGCTGCTGCAAGCGAGGCTGTTATGGCTTTAAACTCCTCCTCACCCAGCCCAGCTGGGGTTTTTATTCTTGAAACCTCTAGGGATCCTATGATAGTTATAGTCCCGGTTTTATCCAGAACTATGGTATCGATCTCGGATATCTTCTCAAGCACACTACCCCCTCTGACAACTACGCCCCTGCTGGCTAGAACCGCTATTGAGTATGCTGTTGCGGAAGCCGAGGTTATTATGAAGGCTGAAGGGCATGCTACTACCAATATGGGTATGGCTTTGAGGGGGTCTAGGATTATGTAGGCTATGGCGAATGAGGATATCGCAACCGCAGTCCATGGCTTCATAAGCTTCTCAACAATCCTCTCAACCCGGCTCTTCTCCTCCAAAGCCTCCATCGCGAGCCTGATAACCCTTTGAAGCGTAGACTCGCTTGGAGATCTCAAAACCCTAACTTTTAGAGGAGCCCTGCCAACGTTTATATAGCCGCTAGCAATGAAGTCCCCCGGATTCACAGCAACTGGGTAAGGCTCTCCAGTTACTAGGGAGGTGTTCACAAGACCCGAACCGATGCTCACGCCATCGGCTGGGACGCCCTCACCAACCCTCACAACCACTACATCGCCGGGCTTTAGCTTGCTAGCCTCAACGCTCTCTATTAAACCATCCTTCTCCACGAGGGCTTTGGAGGGTACAAGTCTATAGAGGGTATCGAGCTTTCTTCTCGCATACCGCTCGGCAGCCTCCTCGATAACCTCGGCTAGGGAGTAGAGTAGCATGAGTATGAGGCCCTCAAAATAGAAGCCATGGATTAGCGTGACTAGCCCTACAAGGCCCATAAGAACATACACCCCGCTAAAATGCCTCTCCCTTAAAAGATCCAGGAGGAATAGGTACCATAAATATAATGTGGGTAGGAGGAGGAGAAACGCTCGGTAGACAGGGGAAAGCAGGGGTTCAAAAACTATTATAGATGATACTACGCCTGCGAGGGAGGGTGCCAGGGTTAAAGCTATCCATATTAGCAGTCCAGATCCTTTCTCTTGCAATTTAAACTCCTCTGATCAACGCGGAAAAGTAAATTAATAACCTTAACTGTTAACGTCCAAAGAAATTATTATTAATTTTTATTAATCCACGTTAGCAGAGGTTAATAAGGTGTTGAAAGCTTGGCCATAGTAAGTGTCTCAATACCGGATCATCTGCTCAAGAAGGTTGACGAGGCAGTAAGCAAGCTAGGCTTCACAGGGAGGTCAGAGCTTGTTAGAGAAGCTGTTAGGAGGATGCTTGAAGCCTACGATGTATCCATGAAAGCCGGAAGAGGTATTTTCATTATAACAGTCCTAAGCGATCACAGCATATACAAGGCCTCGGATAGGAAGATATTAGAGGTTATACATGAGAACCAGCAGAGCATTAAGGCATTCTACCATCAGATCCTCAGGGATACCCTCTGCCTCAACATAGTGGTTGTTGAAAGTTTTTGGGAAATAATAGGGGCTATATTGAGGGATCTCAGAAGCATTAGGGGAGTTCTATATGTTAATGTTTCAGCATACGTACTATAAGCATAAATACGTAATTATTAGAAAATATCTTTCAGCTCTATAAGAGACCGGCTTTGCTTTACCGCCATTTTATATTTAGCTTGCCATAAAAGTGGTCGCCAGGTGCTCCACAAAATTGTGGTGCACAAAGGAGGTAAGCCTCTCACCAGCTAAAGGGAAACCACAAGAGTGTTAATAGAGATTTTCACTTTTATATATAATTAATTTATGAATAATGGCTAGGAATTAAGATCCAGCTCGGGCCGAAGATATCGGTAAAGTTTAAGCAGAAGCTAAACCATGCGGGGCCATGCTGAGTCGATCTGACCGGATATTTAGTTCCTGGTTTCTCTATATAGATGGTGGTCTTGCTGCTCGAACCCATATGTTTTAAGCCTATAGGTGTTGTTGAGGATGGTATTCCAAGGCCTGGGGAGCCTCAGAGGCCTAGGTCTCGTTATGAGAAGATATCTATCATCAGGATCTTTGATGAGTATGTCGAAGCCCTTAAAGGATTAGAGGACTACTCACATATTATAGTTCTATACTGGATGCATGAGGAGAAGAGATATATACCCAGGCTCAAGCCATGGGGTGTGGAAAGATACCCAGAGGTAGGGATCTTTGCAACAAGATTCCCACCAAGACCAAACCCAATAGCATTAACTGTAGTGGAGCTCCTAGCAATCGAGGAGAACAGGCTCAGGGTTAAGGGTCTAGACGCATGGACAGGAAGCCCTGTGCTCGATATAAAGCCCTATGACTACTACGACATAGTCAGAAACCCAAGAATATCGTGGTGGGCAGAAGAAGAGTGGAAAAGAAATAGCATAGAGAAGAACTACAAGGTAATAGCACCATGGCTCGGACCAGCCCAAGCCTAGAACATCCTCTTCAATTCCACAGCGGATCGTTGCATCAAAAATATAGGCTAAAACGCGATCTACGCTTATAAGCCTGATAATAATAGATATGGAGGCAAAGTCGATCTACTATAGAATTGAAAAGAACTCGAAGAAGAGATAGCGAGAGCTATAAGGCTGAGAAAAAGTCAGAGGTTTCTAAATACATATGAGAAACTACGTCGAAGCGAGCTAATGATTATAAATATATATTAACCATCTGCGAACCAGTATGAAAGATATTAGCTAGGTAGATATAGGGCTTGTTAGTCAATGCTATAGGGTGGTGCTCTTCCCAGTAGTAGCATATGTCTTGATTAAAACCTCTATCGGCAAGGCAGGCGATGTCGTGCAGAGGATCAGGGGGATCAGTGGTGTTAAAGAAGCATATACAGTGACTGGAGAGTATGATGTGATAGCTAATTGAGGTTGGAGAGCTCAGAGAGCTTAAAGAGGTGGTGGCTGGGAGTATACATAAGGTTGAGGGTGTTGAGAAAACAATAACCCTGATCGCTATCGAGTAGATCTAAAGTCTCTCCAGCCTAAATACTTTTTACTTAAATGTAGGGCTTCAAAAGCTCATCCAGGTCAAGGTTCAGGCTTCATAGCGATTAGTATTATTTGATCTAGCTACCTAGTCCTTAGCTTCACAGGCTTTGAGCATGTTTTAGTGATCAATACGCAAGGATCATCCCGACATAAAAGCTTATAAGCAGGATAAGAATAAAAATAATGGTAAAGTCGATCTGCTATAGAACTGAGCATCCTATACAGTGATCCCGTGTGAGTCGATCTGCTATAGAGATAGGCTCCCTCGGGGGCAAAGCCCCCCTAGACAGCCACTAATATCAAAAAAGATCTGTAGCTGGAACGGGAAGATCTACTATAGAATTGAAAGATAGGGTTGAAGCGGAAGGAGTATCTAAAGAATCTCAAAAAGCTTGAGGAGCATGGATGCAGGATCGTGCAGGGGACAAGGCCGTTCGCACCACCATCACGTTCACTAAACTGGAAATATCCGACCCCCGAGGCTATTATTGATAAAACCCTCGAGATCTTTGGAGCAGGCACAAAGATAGCGATAGAGGCCGCAGTAATAGCAACAGACGCGGGCGAATTAGAAGAGGGCGAGGAGGTAGTATCGTGCGGAGGCACATATAAGGGACTAGACACGGCACTCGTTGTGAGAACAGCCTATAGCATGAACTTCTTCAAGGACTTCGAGGTGAGAGAAATAATAGCCAAACCAAGATGCCGCGTAAAGAAATTCCCAGAATATGAGGATGAGAGATGGAAGGGCGATCTAGATAGCTACTACGCACAGCTAGTAAGCTAGCAAGCAAGCTATATCGAAGTGTAGGTAAAAAACCTATATATAGCGGCTCTGAGTCTTCCTAGCAAAAAGTTTATCTCTTGAAGAGAGACTCGATCAACCCCATGATGCGGGATTTCTCCTCAACTGGTAGAATTTCCCACCCTATCTTGTCAACAGGCACTTCCCGCAATTCTGGGTCATTGCCTAGAGAGCCTAGCCTGTTAACGATCTCCTCCACTACTAAGGGGTCTCTGATCTTTACCAGACATTCGAAATTACTCTCCACACCGCTTCTCGTAAAGTTAACAGAACCGATCGCTGCATGATCGTCAACCACATATATCTTAGCATGAACCATGTTAAGAGGTTCCGAGTGGTATATCACAAGCCTCCTCTCACCAACCTTCGAGAAATAGCGGATCCCAAGCTTATCCCTTCCCCACATTAGATATATAGCCGCACCAGCGATCATCATGAGAACCCCAGCAGGTAACACGATAAATACGGCCACAAGACCTAAGAGAAACAATACAAACCCTAACCGTCTAGCGAGAGGGCTCGCAGGCCTTATAACTACTCTTTTCGCCTCAATTAGCTCCATTAACCCGCTCACATGACTCCTATTCCCAAGATCATCTGTCGTAAAGACCCTCACATCAACCC
>DATMAU010000066.1:0-11161 GCA_035559775.1 Sulfolobales archaeon | reverse complement strand
GAACGATGGTGGAAGGCTTGTGATACTCTTCAGCGGTGTCGGTGCATCTAACGTGAGTATAGAGAGCACAGATCTATATCCATACCCATATAAACCTGCTAAGTCCATGCTCATAACATACTCAATCCAAGTATCAACCATCGATAACAAGACAGCCTGGTATAATTTACAGATGTATGTAGTAAACCCGGATCTGGTGGGAAGGAATAAGACGATCAAGCAGGGAGACACAACTATCAATGTACCTATGGGCTATTATGCGTTTTACGATGAGGTTGGTTTCAAAATAGCTTCTCTAACACCGTTTTCTAAGGATATGAAGAGCATTGCCAATCAGTCTATAAGGCTTCCCTACTACACATACAACCCAAGGCAAGAGTACAGGTTGCCGGATTTCGTTAACCCTGTAAGCGAGCTATTACTTGGGGAGAACACTAGAATCGGTATTAGGATAAATGCCTCTTACTACTGTAGCCCCAGCGACCTTATAATGAGATGCGACTCCCAGGGCTTGAGGATAGTTATTGAGCCCATATATATGAAGATCTATGGCCTTGCCTTCGGCCTCCTGGGGACAAACTATCTCGGCGCAGATGTTATGAGCCAGTTTATCTATGGATCTAGATCTGCAATCATGTTTGGCTTCGGCGTGGCGGCAGCGATAATAGTTATAGGCCTCCTATTAGGAGTCATAGCTGGGTATCATGGTGGGAGGAGGATAGACACGTTGCTCACCTTCTTAACAGACGTTGTCTACTTCCTCCCAGCATTGCCGCTCATACTAGCTGTGGGGATAGTTTTTGGAAGGAACATCTATGCGATCTTCGCGATAGTGGTGCTCCTATCATGGCCCGGGACAGCAAGGCTAACCAGGTCATGGACCCTCGCACTGAGGAATGAGCAGTATGTAGAGGCTGCACAGGCTCTGGGAGCGAGCACCAGGAGGATCATTGCAAAGCACATAATACCCCACTTAACACCCCTGCTAGTCTACCTAGTAGTCCTAGACGTCCCCTCAGCTATATTCGTAGAGGTGGCTATACAGCTGCTAGGCTTCGGAGATCCTGGCTTCCCGTCGTGGGGTAAGATGCTTAATGAGGCATACTATGGTGGGGCTATAACAAGCGGTGCTTGGTGGTGGATCATGCCACCCATATTTGGGGTCACAACACTAGCGCTAGGCTTTGCACTCATAGGGAAGGCTCTGGACGAGATAGTGAACCCAAGGCTGAGGAGGAGGACGTAGAAGAGAGGCTAAGATGAAGGGAAAGCCGAGGAAAAACAGGTCAGGGCGTTATGTTTTAGTGCTTTTTATATTTTTAATAGCATCGTTAGCGGTCTATCTAGCAAATATAAAGATACCCATAGCATATGTTGAGAAACCCCACTACACAGCAGATCTCTACAGAGGTTTGAACGTGAGCGTAGAGAGAATAGTGTTTAACATAGCTTATCCAGGAACTAACAGCTCGGCAGTATCGATGAAACTCTTAGTGGGGGGAACAAGAGTGAGTATAGATAACATACCCTTCAGCCCAGGACAGGAGGTCAGGCCGGCTGGGGCCTATGTGGTGGTGAATGTAAGTGGACAGGGGCCTTGGAACATATATGTATATGATGATCATTTAGCAAGAGATCTATTGGTAGGGGTTATATATAGATCAACGGATCTTGTGGTGCAGACAGGAATGTACACAGCACTCCTATCAGTAGCCCTACTGACAGACCTATCGATAAAGATCTCGCAGGGAGAAGGTGTGGGAGCTAAGCTTCTACTGAGATATGATAATATGTCAGAAGAGACAATAGATCTTGGGGTCTGTGATAGGGATACGTGTATCTATAGGATCCAGAGAACAGATCTCGTGGGCTATGAACTATTATTCTACAAAAGATCGTGGCTTGTGTATGCAAGAATCACAGACGGATTGCTAGCAATATATCCTTGGGACAATCCATATATATTCATAACAATACCAATAGCAATAATAATAGCAATGATGTATCTACTCCAACCCCGCAATAGATCTCCCCAGAGAAAGAGGAGAGCAAGAAAGCCCTAGCCCAGGCATGCTTGCCTCAATGGGGATAATAATTGGGTAGTGAATATATGGTGGGCATTAGCATAGCGGGATGGGGGATCTATGTCTGCTAACCTAACCATACCCCAGAGATATTTACCCATACAGGATTACCAGATACCGAGCGTCTTTCTAAACACCAGCATACAGGCTCGGGGAGGTAATGCTAGTGAGGCTGGCCTTGTAGGCGGTGCTATTGGGGCTTTTTACCAGGATCTCTCAACGATAATCTCCCTAGCGATCCTTATACTCATAGCCGTGATCTCGGTGGCATATATACTAATGGTCACAGCCATCCCAAGGATCCCTAGCAATATGGCTGAGATCTCTAGAGGTTTTCCAAGCGATATGGAGCATGTTGGTCTATATAGTGGTTATAGTTACCACGGAATCAAGCTCGTGCTCAGAAAGATCTATCTGAGCCTTAGAAGATCCTCCAGGTGTGGGGAATGCACGCCAAGAGAGCTTGCTCTCAACGGACACGCACCAGATTTTTTCGCGGATGTCTATGAGGATATAGTCTATGGAGGGGTTGAGCGCGGCGACATAGATCGTGTTTTAAAAAGGCTTAGAGAGATCATTGGTGAGGATAATGGCTAAGCTTGTTCTGGCATCCATAGTAGTGATCATAATATTGATCCTGGGCACGTGGGATATAGCTATACCCACTATACAGGCTTACGATCCCCCATCTATATTTAATAGAAGCGGTGGGGGTTATTCAGAGGTATACTCGATCCTCAGGAGTCTTGGTTATAGTGCTAGTAGTATAGACGATCTAGGAGCTTTGGAAAGCTATAGTCCTAGATCATGGGTTCTAGTCATAGCAAGCCCTGATGAAGAGCTATCACAAAGAGATCTTCTCATACTGCTCAGATGGATCTCGAATGGTGGAAGAGTTATAGCCCTCGATGAGGTAGGGACACTCTCATCCCTGCTCGGGATTTTCAACGCTTCTCTCACTAATATGGTGAGGGGTACAGATGCCTCTAAATGCTATATTGATGGGAGAGAGTTCTATGTTATTTTCAATATATACTCATGGATCTATGTTAAGCCTGGCGGCGATGTAGAGATTCTGTGTACTATCAACGATATTCCTACAGCTGCAGTGATGAAGATACGTGGGGGTGAGCTGATCTTTATCTCGGATTCAAGCATAGTTATAAACAATATCCTGGGTTCAAGGGTTGGTAGAAATAATCTCAACTTCTTCCTAGAACTGCTTGGGGGTAAGGGGGTGCTTTTCTACGAGGGTGGTAGAAGCATGGTTGTGCTGAGAACCTCATACGTGTTATCAGCCCTCATACTTGTTCCACTGCTTCTCAGCTATATCTCGGACCAGATCTTATCCTCAGGTGTCCCCGGGATCCTTGCCCTCCTGCTCATATCAATCCTGATCACAGCAATCATGATTACCACAATGCAGGTTAGCGGGATCCCCAGAAGATCTGGTGTCTTTAGAAAAACCAATAGGGAGACTATTAATATAGATGTAGTTGGGATCGTGGTGAAGGGTGTTGAGAGGTGGAGGAGGCTAAAGGAGAGGGTCTAGCAGTATTTAGGGAGATTCTCTCGAGGGTTGTTGATAATGTTTCTAAAATAATAGTGGGGAATAGGAGTGAGATCGAGCTCATATTAGCGTCAATGCTCTCTGGGGGGCACGTGCTCATAGAAGGTGTCCCAGGCGTTGCTAAAACCCTCATAGCCAGATCTATAGCTTCCTCCATGGGCCTTGAGTTCAAGAGGATCCAGGGTACTCCCGATATTCTTCCAAGCGATATAATCGGTGTCAATATATATGACCAGAGATCATCTAGCTTTATATTCAGGAGAGGACCTATATTTACAAACATACTCTTTGTGGATGAGATAAACAGGCTTCCTCCAAAAACCCAGAGCGCATTGCTAGAGGCTATGCAAGAGCTCCAAGTAACTGTTGAGGGGATCACCTATAGGCTTCCAGAACCGTTCCTCGTTATAGCCACCATGAATCCCGTTGAGGTTGAGGGTACATTCCCCCTCTCGGAGGCTCAGATCGATAGGTTTCTGGCAAAGATAGAGATCAGCTATCCAGGTGTTGAGGAGACTGTCGAGATCCTGAGGAGATACGATATGATCCAATCTATGCCCCTCAAGCCCGTAGCCTCTAGAGAGGAGATCCTCTCAGCGATCAAGACTGTTAGGAGTGTTAGGGTTGATGATAATATTCTTAAATACATATCACTCTTAATCCAGGCTATGAGGAATAACAGGTATGTTAAGCTAGGCCCATCACCGAGAGGAGCCATAGCTATCTATATGCTCTCAAGAGCCCTGGCCCTCATGAGGGGTAGGGGGTATGTGACGCCTGACGATGTTAAGCAGGTTCTCTACCCAGCGATATCCCATAGGATTGTTTTGAGGGATGAGGCGAGGCTGAGCAGGATCTCTGTTAGGAGTGTTGTTGATGAAGCCCTATCAAGGGTAGATATTCCTTGAGGATCACGCTGGCAGGGGTCATTCTAGCTATATCCTCTATAGTTATCCTCATATATTCTTTCCACGCACGCTCACTACTCCTGCTAGCATTATCCATGATGATAATGATGATCTTTTTGAAGAGCTATAGCGATCTCTCGAGACTCTCTAGGCTTCTCAGAAGTATAGAGATCAGGAGAGAGGTTGATAGGAGATATGTTGAGGAAGACGACGAGATCCTGGTCAGTGTTAAGGTTATTAACAAATCTCGAGAGAATATGGGGAGGCTCGAGATCGAGGATCTCGTACCAGAGCCTGCTAAGGCTATGGAGGAGCCATTGATAGGGGTCTCACTACCACCGGGCTATATTGCTAGGCTTAGATATAGGGTTAAGCTCCCCTCCCCGGGCAGGTATGAGTTTGAGAGAATATTTATCAGGCTTAAAGACCCTCTCGGGTTGTTTGTCCACGAGGAGTCTGTGGATCTGGTGGGCATGGTGATCGCTCTCCCAAAGCCCCTGGGATCTATGGAGGCTGTCTCTATAGCTTCAAGAAACCCAGGTATCTGGATCAAGGGATTATCTCTCGGAGGTCTTTACGACCTCTACAGTGTGAGGGATTATCAGTATGGCGATGATGCTAGGAAGATATTGTGGAAGATCCTTGCTAGGAGGGGGGAGCTTCTTGTGAGGGAGGATCTTGGGGAGGTTAGGTCTAGATCCTATGTGATCATAGATATACCGAGAGAGCTATGGTATATAGGCAAACCACCCAACACGCTTGCCGAGGGTGTGGCGAGGCTCTCTAGGGGGATTATAGAGGGGCTTGTTAAAAGCTATAGTGTTGTTGATGCAATAATATGTGAGGAGACAGCTTCGAGGATCGTTAGCGGTATTTCTAGGAGTAATAGGGAGAAGATCTATAGCCTGTATTTGAACCTAAGACCATATAGGGGGTGCGAGTCCAGCTGGATCCTCTATAACTCGCTAAAATACCTCGACCTTGTTAGGAGGGATATGGCTATACTGGTAACCACACCCATAGGGCTTGCCCAGACAGATCCTGTGCAAATGATCCCGGAGGTCAGTAGGCTTGGTAGAAACGTCTATATAGCTATCTATATGCCCGAGGCTTATCCGAAAGAGTACATGGAGATTCTGGACGCAGTGCTACCGATCATAGAGGACTCTGGGTGGGGGATCCTTGTTACAAAATAGATCCTCAGGGATCTATAGGTTCTTGATTAGCGGTCAAGAAGTGCTTGTATCTATAGCTATCGCATCCATAGCCTATATGATAAACCAAGGATCTATATATCCAAGCATATTCCTACTAACAGTAGCCCTAACCTCAAGGCTAACCGGGCTTGATATCTCATCCCTCGGATACCTAGCCGCAATGATCCTCTCAATAGCCATGGATATAGCACCAGCGATCCCCATATATATAGTGGGGCTTGTAGCAAGCCTAGCGATCAGCTACCTAACCCTCAGAACCCCTAGAGAGCTTTGGAGATACAAAGCCATGGAATCCCTAAAAACGGTATCACTAATCCTACTAGCAATCCCACTCTCCCAATACACATGGCTCGTAGCCGTAACACTCAGACCACAAGATCCATTCCCGCTAGGAGTAGTAATCATGGTAGCCCTGATAATGCTCATAGCAGTGATCCTAAGAGGAGGCAGGGATCTCGAACAGATCCTAGAACCCCTAGTAAGAAGCCCAGAAGCCCTTTCAAAAACATATCTATACATGGCCAGGCTCCTAACAATCATAGCATCCATAGCATACGCAACAATCACATCAAACCCCATACCAGTTATAGTGCTAATAATAGCGATGATGATAACAAGAATAGTTACCAAGAAGATCAGTACCGAGGATATCAAGACGATCGCAGAGATCCCGGTACCCCTCACAATCCTGATCTACATCCTACTCCTATGATAAAAAGATAAAAACTAACGGGGGCCTGTGGGCACCGCGACATTCGGGGGCGCCGCCGGAGCCATTTATTGTTACCCAACACAGCTTATATATACTCCAGCCCTATTATGCTAGATTTACAGAGAATCTATATATCGTGATCCAACCTAAATCTCTATTATAGAGATGCATATATTATTATAAATATGTATACGGAGAACATCGCCTAGTACCCGTAGTCTCAGGATCGCCGGCTTCGACGCGTCGGATCCTTATCCCCGTTAATTTTCGAGCCTAACCTTTTAGGTTCGTTTTTTATTCGTGTCGGAGCAATTCTGGCAAGGGAGATCTATGGGTGGGTTCTTCAGAATCTTTAGAAGGCTATTTATAGACGCAGATCTTGTGGCCTGGCTTGTGATAGTGCTTCTGATCACACTAGCCTATAACCTATGGGCTTTGAGCGAAGCTTGGCATATGTTCTCTGTGCAGATACCTATGAAGAGCCCTGGGTGATCCGGATGCTTTCGTCAACGGTTTCTAAGGAAGACTGGATCGGTGTTGCTTCTATCTTTATATTCTCTCTCGTGCTGGTTACTACCAGCCTTGCTTGGCAGGCTTTCGGGCCTAACAACATACCTTCCCAAACGATCCATATAGAGCCTAGGGAGGCCTTAGCCCTCGCTAGATCCTTTGCCCAGAACTACTCATCTAAAGTAGTGGATCCTGGTAGCACGGTCTATATAACAGCTATCCAGTGGGCATTCATACCAAACAAGATCGTGCTCAAGGCGGGGGCTAAATACAGGTTCGTGTTATCAGCATACGATGTTGTGCATGGATTCTCACTCATAGGTTCTGATGGGACTGTTTATAACTTTATGCTCATGCCAGGCATGGCTTACGTGGTTGAGATTGGTTTTAACAAGCCTGGGATCTATGAGGTTAGGTGTAATGAGTACTGTGGGATCGGCCATCAGGATATGATTATGAGGATAGAGGTGGTGGGGTAATGATGGAGAATCTATTGGCAGGAGCTAACGGAACCTCGCTGAGATATGCTAGAATAGCTTTCCTTGTCGCTCTAGTATCTCTAGCAATAGGAGGTGTCGCAGCCATTGTGGTGGGGTTCTCGAGGGCTATGTTCTTAACATCAATAGATCCTGGGCTTTACTATAGATTTCTAACGATCCATGGGGTTAATATGCTTATACTCTGGCTACCATTCTTCGAGGTCGGGGCGTTATACGCAATAATGGCTATATTTATCAAGAAGCCTCCTCTAGGCGGGCTCTCTACAATCATAGCATATGGGTTCCTGATCGCTGGCTGGTTCCTGCTTAACTGGAGCGCGATCTACGGGTCGCCCCCGGTTCTATACACAGCCTATACACCGCTAGCAGCTGACCCTCTATTCTATATAGGCTATGAGTTTCTCTCAATAGGTGTTCTGATCGCCTCAGCGATATATATAGCAACACTGTTAAAATCGGAGAACAGAGGCTCGCTCATACCCTGGGGAGGGGGTGTTGCAGCGATAATAGCTATAGCAACATCTGTTAATGGTATAGCTGCATTTGCAATACCTCTCCTATCTATCTATGGGGCTGTCGGCTCTAACCCGCTCTACTACCACTGGATCTTCTGGGGCTTCGGGCACGATGCACAGTATATAAACGCCTCGGCAACCGTGCTTGCTTGGTATTTATTACTAGCCCTCGGGAGCGGTATGGCCTTCATGAGGTATGTTAGTGGAGCGATAGCCAAGCTAGAACTGATCCTCATCCTGATCTTTGTGACACCTGGTATAGGGCATCACATTCTTGTAGACCCTATGTACTCCACCGCTCTTAAAAACGCGAGTGGAAACATAGGATCCCATCTGCTGGCGACAGGGTCTCTGGTATCTGCCTTCTCAGTGGTAGGTGGGGTCGAGACTCTCCTAAGATCTGCTGGTTATTCGAGAGGGCTTCTGGGGTGGATCCGGGGCATACCTTGGAAAAACCCGGGATTTGCGGGAGCGGTCTTCTCGATGGTTCTGTTCTCAATAGGGGGGATATCATCTATCAACCTAGCCACCATGCCAACAAACATTGCTCTCCATAACACCATGTGGGTTCCTGGGCATATCCACTTCATAGTCGCGGGCGGAACCACGCTGGCTTTCATGGCCCTCTCCTACTACCTAGTCCCTCTGGTCTTTAGGAGGAGGCTTTGTAGTGCTAGGCTAGCATCTATTCAGATCTATGCAGCCTTCATAGGGATCCTGATCCAGGGATCATCTATGCTCATACTAGGGTGGGAGGGGGCGCCTAGAAGAACCCTACTAACCCCCGACATAATGGATCCAAGGTGGTGGTTGCCATCAACAATCCTCGGGGTAGGAGCATCTATATTCGTAATATCCGGTATCTTGTTCCTAGCCAACATATTATTAACAATAGCTGGAAAGAGCACCGGGCACGGGATCCCTGGAGAATTGGTCATAGAGATTAAAGAAAACAGTAACAGAGATCCAAGCAAGAAAGGAACACTCACACTGCTATTGACAATAATGATAGCATCGATAATACTCCTCACCATCACTCTCATAAAACTAGCCATATCGCCAGTGGGAATAGGGTGAGAAAGCCGCATAGCCTTTATGCCACAGCTTATCTTACTTTCTATTTTAAACTCTCTATACGGACTACCGGCATAGATACTCAGGCTGAACAGGTCTGAGTGATTCTATTTCACACTTAAATGTGTTTGTGGCAATCTACTTAAGGAGCTGAGGAGTAGTATTTTGACTAAGCGGGATGAGGCGGAATACCTGTTTGAGCGGTCTAGGAGGTTTTTCGAGACTGCCATTATTCAGATTGATCGCGGGTTCTATGATCTTGCAGCCTTCAGTCTCGGGCAGTCCATCCAACTATACTTAAAGGCGTGTCTCCTCAAACTAGGAGCTGATTATCCGAGGACGCATAGTGTGAGGAGTCTCCTAGAACTGATAGGCGATCTATCCGGACGGGAAGAAGTTAGGGAACTTTTGCTAAGATATGCCGTAGAGCTGGGCTCGTTAGAAGATGCTTATATCACGTCTAGGTATATTGGTAGGGATTATTCTCGCGAGGAGGTTGAAAGGTTGAGGGAAACTGTGGAGGAGATCAGGAATGTCGTGGGAAGAATTCTTGGTAAGAGAAGCTAGACGTAGGGCTGAGATATTCGGTAACCTGGATAAATATTTGAGAAAGATCGTTGAGACAGTTACGAGGCTAGATCCTGGTGCAGAGGTCTATCTATTCGGTAGTGTTGCGGAGAATAGGCATTTGCTTTCAAGCGATATAGATGTTTTAGTAGTAACCAGGATCAGTCCGGGAGAGGTTCTCGTAAGTCTTTGGAGGGAGGGAATAAAAGATCCGTTTGAGATCCACGTGATAACCGCGGATCTGCTTGAAATATATAAGAGAAGAGCAAAACTTATAAAGATAAGCCCCGCGAAAGATCGATAGTATTCATTAACATACCTCTATGCCAGGTAGTTAGTTCTTGCTGGTGGGTTTTTCTGAGGATTATGGTTCATAGGATCTTGGGAGTCCTAGTATACTGTGCCCTATATATGCTAGGATTAGGTTTTGGTTGACAGGGGCTACTCTGTATAGTCTTATCTCCCTGAGTTTCCTCTCTATCCCTGTCTCCCACGCGTATCCATAGCCCCCAAAGGTATCCATAGCTGTGTTAGCAGCTTTCCATGCTACCTCAGTTGCGTAGTATTTGGCCGCGTTTGAGTATAGACCTACTACCCTGCTCTCTGCTCCTTCATCGTATAGCTTTGCAGCCCTGTGTAGGATTTCGTCGGCTGCTAGGAGCTCTATATATGTGCTTGATATGGGGAACTGCACGCCCTGGTAGCTCCCAATCGGTTTGCCGAATACTATTCTTTTTGATGCGTACTCAACTGTTCTCCTTATAAGGTATCTAGTAGCCCCTACAAGCTCTCCTGCTATTACTATTCTCTCGGCGTTGAGGGCTCCTAGTAGGTGTCTAAAGCCCTTCCCCTCCTCTCCTACGAGGTTTTCTGCAGGGACTTCTAGGTTTTCTATTGCTAGCTCGTATACGGGGCCTAGGGCCATGACCTTGATCCTCCTGGCCTCTATACCTCTAGCCTCTCTGAGATCTACTAGGAATAGGCTTATCCCGTCATACCTCTTCTCAGGATTATAGGGAGATGTTCTTGCTACGAGGAACATGAGATCCGATTCCCTAGCCCTCGATATAAAGATCTTCCTACCATTGATGATATACTTATCACCCTCCCTCCTAGCATAGGTAGAGATCCTAGCAGTATCCGATCCAGCCTCAGGCTCTGTTACAGCAAAAGCTAGGAGCCTAAGCTCCCCCTAGCTATTCCTGGGAGGTATTTCTCCTTAAGCTGTTTAGATCCATGTTTAACAATAATATCTATGGGGTAATACATAGCCCTCACATGATATGAGGTTCCCCCACAAGCGCTGATCTCCTCTGTTACTAGGGCTGCTTCCTGAACCCCGTAGCCAGCCCCGCCATACTCTTCTGGGATCATTAGGCCTGCTAAGCCTAGCTCGAGGTATTCCTTTACAAACTCCTCGGGGAATCTCTCGCCCGCATCGATCTCTAGCCAGTACTTATCGCCATACTTCTCCATGAGAGCCCTTATACTCGAGATCAATAGC
>DATMAU010000065.1:0-19244 GCA_035559775.1 Sulfolobales archaeon | reverse complement strand
ACGAGATCATAGCATTTCAACAGCTATGCTGTGCTTTTCAGCATCATAGCTAGCCAGGGTTGGGGAAAAACATTATTCTCAAGAACCCTGCGATCTCTTTCTCCTCCTAGAGGCTCTTTTCTCTCTCCTCTCTTTCTCCTTTTCTGCTTGTTTCTTTCTTGCTAGTCCTACTGCTATGCTTGAGTATAGGTGTAGCTTCCAGGCCTCTATCCTATCACCATGCTCCTCAATCGCCTTCCTAGCAAGATCCCTGAGCTCCAGAGCCTCCTCAAGACTAAGCTCCTCCTTATCGAGGAGCTCCCTAACCCTTCCCCACCCATCCTCGATTGAAAAGGAGTCTGGCGAGAGCTCTATGATCTTCCTAACCTCCCCTAATGTGAGATCCCTCCCATCTATAGCTATAAAGCCCTCGCTGGCAAGGAGCTCTACCAGGGATCCCTGGTAGCTTGATAAGCCGTGCTCAAGATCCTCGACCCTCTTCCCAATGGAATTAACACTAGATCTAAGATCCTTAGCCTCGGACACAAGACCATCTATCCTCGAATCATGAGTCTTGGCAAGGGTCTCGAGGTTAGAGAGCCTCGATTCGAGGACATTTACCCTGGATTCGAAGCCATCCAAACTGGATCTCAGATCCTCAACCCCGGATCTGAGATCATAGACATCCTTACCAATACCACCAACACTCGCCTCAAGACCACCAACCCTGATCCCCATACTCTCAAGCCTACCCTCAAGAGCCGCAGCCTTTCTCCAGAGAAGATAACTAAGCCCCGCCGAAGAGAATACAAGGGCCGCTATGATCGATACCACAGATACCAGATCCATTAAACAATCATCTCCACATCACTTAAAAATCTCTATAACACATCACAGCATATATCCTTTTCGCCCAATTAAAGATCCCAGTGTAGTGAAGCGTTACAAAAATATGGTAACACTAAGAAACAAGGCCTGAGCCGTCTTCTTATTGATACTCATAGGAAAAATTTATAAGCTTTGATCGATATTGTTTCTGGTGATGATCTGGTCTCCGTAGTGACTCTGGATGGCGATAGAAGCAAAGCTCCAAGCCATCCAGGGGATGATCTCCCAGTAGATAGGAGCCGTAGCTAACTGTTTCGGATTTCATAGAAGCTTGTATGGATTGATATCAGTTTACGGTTAAGAGGGTTTGCTGAGGTCTGGGGAGATGTTGGGAAGATTATAGGTATTGCTAAAAAGAGTAGCCTGGATGAGTATTTGGGTATAGAATAGGATCTATTGAGGTGTGGAAGTAAGGCTAAACCTTGTATTGTGGGTTGGGAGTAACATTATATAAGGGGTTATTATTAATTGAGTAGAGGCCATGGAGAGCCTGCTAAAGACTCGCGAGGTTGTTAGGACATATAGCGTGCCAATAAACGATGATAGGGTTGAGGATCTGATCACATGGTATACCGAGATGCTCCAGAAAACAATAGAAAAGATATGGAATAACATTGTTTGGGAATACAGATTCCCAGAGATAGTTAGGAAGAAGAAAGGGTTTAGGGTTAAGATCGGGAAGAAGATCAGGGTTCCAAAAATACCCAGCGATAAGAACTTTAAGAAAAAACTCAGGGATTCCCTACTAGCACAGTGCCCATATGCTAAGCACTGGGTAGACGCTGTTATCAGAACAGCATACTCTATAATCAATTCATGGAGGAAGAGGTATCTAAAAGGAAAGGCTAGAAAGATAATGCCAAGGGTTAGGAGGAGGTTTGCTAGATGCAAGATAACACTAATGAGTATAGATTACAGGAGAAAAATAATAAGAGTAACCTTAAAGCCTGGTGAGTATCTAGAGATCTCTTGGTCTAATAGATGGTTCGTCAACAGGGTTAGAAATTGGAGCGTAGGAGAGATCATCATAAAGGATGATAGAGCTCTAATACCATTTAAGAGGAATGAGGTAGAGGTAATAGAGGATCTTGTTGCATGGGACTCTAACGAGCTCTCACTAGATGGATACACACCCAGCAGGGGCTTCGTCAAAATAGATCTGAGATATCTACAGAGCATTAAAATAACCTATGAGGGGAAGAAAGCAAAAGCACAGTCAATAGGGAAAAGAGAGTTATTAGAGAAATACTCCAGGAGGGAGAGGAACAGAGAGAAAGACTTCATAAACAAGCTTGTTAGGCAGATAACAATACTATTCCCAAGAGCAATACACATACTAGAGGATCTAGAGAAAGAGGATATGGTGAGGAGAGAAGAGGTTGATAAGGCTAGGAGGAAGAGGAACTCAAGAACACCATGGAAACAAATACACAGAAAACTCTCGGAAAAAACATTCGTGGCAAAAGTATCTCCCAAGAATACTTCACGAACCTGCCCACAATGCGGGTATATAGTAAAGACCCAAGTGGGCAGGATATTCAAGTGTAAGAGATGTAGCTTCGAACTTGATAGGCAGAAACTAGCATCAATAAACATATATCTAAAATACACCAGGATGTGGGGGTTTCCCCACAGCTATGAGCCCGAGGAAATCTATGAAGGGGAGCTGTGGGTTGGGGTCACCCTGAACGGGTGGAGGCCAATGATATGGGATCCAATGAAAGGAGCCCTGAGGCCTATGAAGCCAAGGAAAGAGCGGTTGATATCATTTGATATCAACCGCAATGAAACCCGAACCCCTCCTTCTGCTGCGCTCAAGCGCACATAAACCTATGGGATCGATCTACTATAGAATTGAAATAGAGCCGTGATCATGTTGGTGAGCCTGGCTTCAAGCTTTCTGAGATCCTCTTTGGTAGTCATAACGGATTTGACCTCCGAAACTGCTCTCTCAAGATCATTTTTGGTAGCCATAACAGACCTAACATCAGAAACAGCCTTTTCAAGACCCTCCTTAACTGCTTTGAGATCATCCTTAGTAGCCACAATGCCCCTTAAATCGTAGAGCTCCTTTTCTAAATCTTTCTTGGTAACAATGGTATCTCTTATATCGGTAATCTCTGCTCTGGGGGCTTCTATATCTTTCTTTGTAGCGAGCTCCCTCCAGGGTGTTAGTTTTGCTATTGCTTCGTATATGATCTCTGGGTGTCTAAGGATAACTCTCTCTATCAGATCGATCCTCTTCTCCAGGATCCTCTCTATAGCCTCTTCTAACCCCTCTATCAATACTCCTCCACGATATCTACCTTACGGGATATTATATTTAGGGTTGATCATTATAGTATCTATGTTAACAGGTATCCCACACATATTATGAAAGGTATATTAGGGGTTTGTGCACACCGAAATATGGGGTGTGTTTACCAGCATTGGTTGATAGAAGAGGTAGTAGCGCTGACAAAGCCTCTGAGGTCAGGTCTCCTCTGAGTAGGAGTTATAGGGGTTTGATGATAGCCTCGAGGACCAGGATCACTCTGCTCGATGCTAATAATATATTAAACAGGCTCGCAGACCATGCGGGCTCCATATTGGCTGAGAGTGAGGCTAGCGATGAGGGGGTAAGGATCTTCAGAACCTCTCTAGATATTCTAAGGCTCGAGGATATAGATCTTGAGGCAGCATCTTCATACGCGTTAGCTAGGTTTCTATCAACAGTAGCACCGCTAGCTATAAGGGAGGTTGACGATGAGGGCTTCGGAGTCGCCCTAGCCTTTATAGACGCTTCAGAGGAAGAGCCCAGGATAGTGGCCCTCGGCGTTGGTGCTAATAAATGCCAGCACGACTGCTCAAGGATAGTTGTTAGGAGCGTTGTCGCAGTGATAACCCAGAAGAGCTTTGAGAATAAGGATGAGAGGAGGAGAATACTGATCGAGAGTGTCAATAAGGTTCACAAGACTCTTAGCACAAGCACGGTGATCAGTTTCTTAGAAGGGCTTGGATACCAGAGCTACGAGATAGTTAGAATGCCAATAGCAATCTACATAGTTGCTAGCGAGAGGGGTGAGAGCGAGGGAGCAGAGGTTGTTATTAGGGAGGGTATGGAGACCTTTGTTGTAAAGCTACCAACAAGATCCCCCGAGTGGAGCCTATCAATGTTCCCAGAAAAACTGGTAGCGGATCTCGAGACAATGATTATAAAGCCCATAAAGATGGGCTATAGCTTCGCACCCAAGGGCGTGATACTCATGGGACCCCCGGGTGTTGGTAAGAGCGTCCTAGCAGAGGCTATAGCCCAGTCCCTTGGAAAGAAGGTTGTAGATCTAAAGCCATCGGTCTATAGATCTATGTGGTATGGAATGACAGAAAAGATCCTAGACAGGATCTTGAAGAGCATAATGAAGAGAACAGACATAACCCTGGTTATAGACGATGCAGAGTTTCTCCTAAGCAGAACAATGGCAGTCCATGAAGTCCATATAAGCGAGATCTCACAGATCCTCAACTTCCTCCAGAGAAGCACAAGACCACTAACAATACTAACATCAAACACACCCACACTCATAGACCCAGCAATACTAAGACCAGGGAGAATAGATATCGCAGTAGTCATAGGCTACCCAGACAGAGATGCTAGGAAAACAATAGTAGAGAACCTATTGAGGAAATACAACACACAGAGAGACGAAAAGATCGTTGAAGAGATAGTGAGAGCAACAAGGTGGATGAGCAACGCCGAGATAGACGCCCTCATAAGAATGGCCCTATCCAAAGGAGAGGGTAGAATAACCCTAGAAACAATAGACTGGGCTAGAAAGAGATTCAAAATAGACCACAACGTAAGAGCCTCAGAACATCAGTTCCTAAGATGGAGCATATCCCACATGCCGGGCCTCGTAATATCCTATATACCCCAGGACCACGAGATCTAGAATGTAGTATACATTATAGAGATCCAAGCCATATGGACCTAACACAAAGCCTAGAGAGCGGTACACTCCTCTTAGAAACATATCCAGACACGCTGTCCAGGCTGAATATATGGGAACACAGCGTAATAGCTACTAAGATACTCCACACACCTATCCATGAAACTAGGCTGAGCCGAACAAGCTTAAAAGGATAAATAGAGCGGTGAAAAGCTATAGCTAGATCAGAACAGACTAGATCATCGAAGCCTGTGTCGGTTGGTTAATGAAGAGCGTGTTTTTTACCCCCTCCTGTATTATTAATTATATGGGGCCCGGACCCAGGGAACCCCACCCCCGATGACGTTCACACATAGGTTGCCTGGGGCTGGGCCCCGCCTGGGAATAGATTTGGTTTCGATTTTCACGCTTTTATTACTACGGGGTGTTTTTAAATATAGGTTTCGTTTTTGAACACATGCCCCAAGAGGATGATCAACGGCCCCTGTGGTGGTTATAGGGATACTGTGTGTGAGGATGAGAAGCTAGCATGCGTCTGGATCATGGCTTACTATGCAGCTATTAAGAGGGGGACTGTTGATAGGATGTTCACTCTAAAGCTAGACCCTGGTTTTAAGATCAATAACTATTACCCCGTGCCTAGAAGACCTCGGGGGGCTGTTGAGAAGATCCTCGGTGGGAGGGTTTTCATGGTATATGAGTATACGCCTAAGCCCTATTCAAGCCCCCTCAGCATCCCAAACGAGCTCAGAGATATAGCCTCTACATATGATGGTGTTGATTTTGTTGACAATCCAGGGGGCTATCCTATCCCGAGCTCCCTACCATATGCGTCGATAGCTAAGAATAGCTATAGGGATCTGCACGTAAGCATACAGCTTACCGCTAGGAATAGGGATAGGAGCCAGATAGCCTCAGAGATCCTTGCAGCATCCCTCAGCGGTATAGATGCTATTGTAGCAACAACAGGGGATCTTGAGGATAGTGGCAAGGGCGTCTGGGATCTAGATGCCCCGAGAATAATCTATCTAGCAAGACTCATACTAGACCTCGGCCTAGACCACCTTGGCAGGAGGGTTGGCCTAGGCGGTGAGGGAATGGCAATAGCGTGTTCAGCCAATATAAACGCACGCCCCCTCGAGCCAGAGGTTCTTAAGCTAAGGGTTAAGAAGAGGGCTGGGGCTGAGATCGTTATAACACAGCCAGTGTTCGAGCCAGAGGTTCTTGGGAGGTTTAGGAGGATGACCAGGGATCTCTTGGGGGGTGAGGAGATGCCCATGATCATAGGGATCATACCTATAATGAGTAGAAAGATAGCTAGCTTCTTCCAAAACAAGGTTGGGATAAGGATCCCGGAGAAGATATCAAAGATCCTCTCCAGCGAGAGGATCGATAAAGAGGAGCTTCTAAAAACAAACATAGATGTTATAGAAAACATAGTGAGAGAAATAACACACAACGCCTTCTACATATCAGCCTTCGGAGACCATAAACTAGGCTACGAGATAGGACGCACCGTCAGGAAGGCAGTATCCTGATAAAAGTCCAGAGCAGCTTTTCAGCCTTCATGAAAACATGAAGAGATAAAGAGCTAGAGCTCCAGTGCTATAGCCATATAGGTAATCAATGTTCTTGATATTCAAACCCTGCTAGGACGCCTTTTGATCCTCTATATAGTGATCCAGACCTTTGGTGCCAAGAACCTCCGCGTGTAGGTATTTAAGCGACACTGCTTTTGAGAGAGCCTCGTCGTCTAGCTTGTAGTTACCGCTCCTTGTTTTCTTCAGCACCTCTAGGGGAACCAGTTTCCACCCTCCTGCTGAGCCTATGATCTTTACCGCTATATATCCCTTCCCACCAGATCTTCTTATGAATTCTAGGAGCTTCTCAACCTGCTCCTTCTCTATATATATAGGCTCCTCCTTGATCCTTGTCTTAACCTCAAACGCATAGATCTTCCCAGATCTTATTGCCACCAGGTCTGGGTAGAGGAGCCTCTTAGCCTTAGCACCACTAGCAGGTGCCCTGATCACTGCGAAACCCATTTCCCATAGCCTTAGCGCTAGATCCCTCTCCTGCTGAACACCAGCCCTACCCCTTCTAGGAGCCCTACCCACCCTCCCCTCCAAGACCCTACTCCTCAATCCTTAGTTTAACGTTAACCCCATATTGCTTCTCAATCTTCCTCTTAACCTTGACAAACTTCTTACCAATATCAACAACATTATTCCTACTAACACTAACCCAGAGCGTATCCCCCTCGAGAGAGACTCCCACGCCTGGTAATAGTCTCTCAACCTCGCCCAGGATCTTCGCCTCGACAGAGCCAGCATGCCCCCTAACCGAGGGTCTGAGCCTCTTTACAGGGACTACTATTGTTTGCTCGCCGAAGGTGTAGATCTCGTACTCAAGCTCACCGCTCAGGAAATCCCTAACCTCAACTACCGGTCTGGCGAGCTCTGCCTCTCTAAGGCCTGTTGGTAGCTTCACGGTCATCCCGATCTCGTAGACCTTCTCAACACTACCCCTGTTTATATAGATCACTGTATCAACTATGCTCGGGATCATCCCTAGATCGACCCTCCTCAAGAGCCTCTGCACAGCATCTATAGGCGATGCTGCGTGGACAACACCAACCATGCCTATACCAGCTAGTCTGAGATCTATGTATAGGTTGAAATCAGGATCGTCTCTCATCTCGTCGAAGAATGTGTAGTCAGGCCTGCTTAGAAGCAATATATCGTGGAGCTCCTCAGCACTAGCATATACTTTGGAATACTGGGAAGCCTCTCTAGGTAGCCTCATATCCCTCGGACTCTCTATGGTCTTAACAACCCTCCCCATCCTCATATAATACTCGGCAAGAGCCTGTGCAAATGTCGTCTTACCCATCCCAGGCGAGCCTGCTATCAATATACCCTCGGCCCTCTCTGTAAGCCTTCTCAAGAGCTTCTCGGGGAGCTTGTAATCCTCAAGCCTGGGCCTCGCTATGGGTCTGGTAACCGTGATCTCGTAGCCATCACCGAGCGGGGGTCTCACGATAACTACTCTATAGTCGCCTAGCTGCACAATCGTTGATCCCCTTCTCTCACTCTCAATAAAACCACCATTCCTGGGGCTCTGGGCCATCTCTAGAATCTCCCTAGCTATCCTCTCAACCTCCTCCCTAGTCATGGGCTCCTCCCTAAGCCTTACGAAATACCAGTTCCCAGGAGACCCCTTCTTAGCCCTAGGCGGAGCCCCTTCCTTGAGATGAACAGACATCGTATCGCCGTCGAAGAATCTCTCTATAGATAGTCCTGAACGCTTCCTACCAACCTCGATAACATCGACACCCATAGCCCTCGATGCTGATGCCTGGATCGGGTCTGCTGTTATTATCTTCCCACCAACCTCGTAAGCGTATTTCCTCACAACCTGATCCACTGTCTGGTCAAGCCTAGCCCTCGGATAATCTATGATCGCGAGCTCAATAGCACCTTGGTCAGAGAGCCTCCTAAGCCTAGAGATCTCGTCAAGCCCCGCAGAGGCTATAGTACTCCCCTCCCTAGCAAGCCTGGCAAGCTCTTCCACAACAGGGATTATAACGTGGATCTTACCCCCTATCCTCCCCTCCTCAACAAGCCTAGAGACGCCTTCCTCCATCAGGGCTGAGAGATCAGCCACATAGATCTCTTCAAAAGCCGTCTTAGCCATACAACACCATTCTCTATAGAATCTACGTTAAATAGGTTAATAGGGATACAAAACATAATATGAAACAGATGAGAATCCCGCATCCACAAGCCTCGCCAAGCTACCATGGATCAAGAACCCGTTGGAAGATCCTTGGATATGGATTAAAACTAATGCGACAATTGCTCATCATAGTGTGGAAGTGATCCCGAGGGTCCCGCTAAGTGTTCTAGGAGCTGGGCGCCTCGACAGCCTCCTCACTGGTCTTTCCCATCAAGCCGGTATTATCGTGGATCTCAGCACCCCTCCCTCCTACCCCAACACCTCCATCCACGAGATCCTCTAGAGAGCCTCCATCCATGAGGATCTTGAGAACCTTTCTCCCTAGCTCCGATAATGTGTATAGTTTATAGTTATTCCTACTGTGCACAATACTCACAATCCCGAGAGCCTCTAGGGTGTGGAATGCACCGAGCACCTCGTATCTAGGCAGCCCTGTCTTTAGAACAACATCCGAGGGTGCTAGGATATTTCCATCAAGATGGGATAATATCGATACAAGCTTAGCTCTAGGATCCATTTCAACACCGAATCCCTTATCAAGCATGGCAGGGCTTAAAAGCTATACCACTAATAAAGCAGGGCAAGAGTATCGGTAAAACCCAGCGTGTTACCCTCAGCATTGCGAGCTTGAGAAGCCTGACCATTTTATCGAGAACTCATTCCCCAGAACCCCAGCCACCGCCCCCTGGTGTCTCTATAACCACCTCATCCCCAGCCTCAAGATCTACTGTGAACTTGCCCGGCATGGCGAGCTCTCTACCATCTCTCTTCCTTATAACGATCCTCCCAGGCTTCCCAGGCCCTCCTCCCCACAGACCCCATGGCGCTCTCTCGATCCTCTCTGCCATTATCGAGAGCCTTGCTGGGCTGAGAAGCTTGAAAGCCCTTATAATGCCATCCCCACCCCTATACTTCCCCCTCCCACCACTATTCTCCCTGATCATGTATGCCGTATAGATCACAGGATACGATCTCTCGGCAACCTCTATAGGAGTATTTAGAGTATTTGTCATGTTAACATGAACGCCCGAGACACCGTGCTTCCCAGGCCTCCCCCCAGTACCTCCGCCTATGGTTTCATAGTAAGCCCAATACCCTCTAGATGGATCGTGACCCCCTATCATTACATTAAACATAGTCCCAGAACCCGCTGCGGGAACCCTCTCGGGCACGGCTATCGAGAGGGCTTTGAGAATCGTGTCAGCTATTCTCTGAGATGTCTCAACATTACCCCCAGAGACTGGGGCTGGTCTTACAGGGTTCACAAGACTCCCCTCAGGAGCCCTAACCTCGACCAGGCTGTAGAAACCCTCGTTGACGGGGATCTCGCCCTCCATTATGCTCCTCACAGAGAATACTGTGGCTGCATATGTTACCCCATATACAGCGTTATATGGAGCCTCGATCTGCTTGCTGGTTCCGGTGAAATCGGCCTCTACACCATTATCGCTTATCGTGAGCCTCACCCTTATCACTGGATCAAGATCCCCTCTCCCGAGCTCCAAACGATCCTCAGCTTCGAAAGATCCCCTCCTCCAGCTAGAGATCTTCTTAAGAGCTATCTCCCTACCATGCTCTATAGCCCTCTCCCAAGCATCCTCCACAGCATTTACACCGTATTTCTCCACAAGCTCCAAGACCCTCTTAATACCAACAATGTTAGCCGCTATCTGGGCTTTTGTATCGCCCTCAGTAACCTTGGGGGTCTTTGTGTTCGATACAATCATACTGAGGATCTCGTTATCAATAGACCCTCCCTTAACAATCCTAACAGGGGGTATTATGAAGCCCTCCTCATATATAGTCCTCGCGAGGGGGTTCATGCTACCTGGTACGGGGCCTCCTACATCGACTTGGTGGGCTTTGTTAATAACATAGCCCACAAGATCTCCTTTATAATATATCGGAGCGATCACGGTGACATCGTTTAGGTGTGTACCAGATATATATGGATCGTTGAAAACGATCATATCGCCCTCGCCTAGATAGACCTTACCCTCGTTTAGAAGCCTAGTAATATTCCTAACACAGACCCTGAAAGACCCTAGATGGACTGGTATATGCTCAGCCTGTGCTACTATCAAGCCATTCTTGTTGACTATAGCGCAGCTATGATCCATCCTCTCCCTTATATTCGGTGAGAAAGCAGATCTCTTTAGAGCAACACCCATCTCCTCAGCTATATATACAGTGGCTTTATAGATAACCTCCCAGGATACCATAGATATCACCTAGATCTTCTCGATCAATAGCTCCCCATAACCTCCAACACCCACACTCCAGCCATCGGGAACCACTGTAGTTGATCCATATTCATCGATGAGTACAGGCCCCTCGATATGAGAACCAACACCTAGATCCTCTCTCCAATATACAGGAACACCGACCCAGCTACCACCTATATTAACCCTCCTATACCCCCTAGGAGATGCAGGGCTAGAGCTTACTGGAGCCCTGAGCCTCGGCTTCCTCCTCCTAACTATAGCGAAAACCCTTATAGTGACAACCTCGACGGGGTTATCGACCTTAAAGCCATAGGTTGCTAGGTGCCTCTCCTCAAAAGCCTTCGCTATATCCTCAAGCGATGCTGGTCTCCCCACGGGTACTGTGACCTCCCAACCCTGCCCCACATACCTGGCGTCAGCATATCTTATGAAGAGATCTACTTTGCCAAGCCTTCTGAGGAGCCTCTCCTCAAGCTCTCTGAAAGCGCCCTCTATACCTCTTGGGAATGAGGATCTAGCCTCAAACCTCCAGTCAGCTAGTAGGAGGCCCAGTGCGCTGAAAACACTGGGGAGTGGTGGTATGATTACTCTCTTGATCCCCATCTCCTCAGCTATCCCAACAGCATGCTGGGGTCCCGCGCCCCCGAAAGCCATTAAGGTGAACTCGGAGGGGTCTAGGCCTCTCTCAACTGTGACAAGCCTTATAGCCCTCGCAGCCTCTAGATCTGCTAGCCTTATAGCCTCTAGAGAAACCTCATACGGATCTCCAAGCCTTGAGAGACCCTCCAAAGCCTTATCACTATACAGCCTCATAGAGCCTCCTAGAAGGGTTTCTCCAAGCCTTCCAAGCAATAGGTTTGCATCCGTTATAGTGGGTCTAGAGCCTCCCCTACCATAGCATATAGGCCCTGGATCTGAGCCAGCACTTATAGGCCCAACCCTCAGGGCCCCTGCCTCATCCCTCCAGATAATCGTGCCCCCACCTGCAGAGACCTCGGCCAGGTCTATGAATGGGAATCTCACAGGATAGCCCGAGCCCTTAACAATCCTCCCATAATTAGCCTCACCGCCAACCTCGTACTCACTAGTGATCTCTATCTCACCATCAACTATAGTCCCAGCCTTTGCTGTAGTGCCACCTATATCGAGGCTGATCACCCTTCTCTCCCCAATCATCCTAGCCAGCTCTGCAGCTGCAACAACACCTGCAGCGGGACCGCTCTCTATAACCTGGATCGGTCTCTCAATAGCCTCTCTAGTATCTATAAGACCCCCGGAGCTTGACATTATATAGAGACTCGGGCTCCCAAAGCTCTTGAGACTCTCCTCAAGCGAGCCTATATATCTAGAGACGATAGGCATAAGGACCGCGTTAACCACAGCTGTGGATGTTCTTTCATACTCCCTCGGCTCTGGAGCTATCTCGTGCGATGCTACTACGTATCTAAACCTCCCAGCAAGGATCTTTTTAACAGCGATCTCGTTTGAGGGGTTTATATATGAGTGGAGGAACGAGATCGCGATCGAATCAACACTAGCCCGGGAGATCTTCTCCGCGATCATAGACACCTCCCCAGGATCTGGGGGGACGATGATCTCCCCCGAGGGCCCTGTTCTCTCACTAACCTCGAACCTAAGCTCTCTGGGAACCAGTGGTTTTGGCTTTTCGAAGAACTGGTCATAGAGCCTCGGCCTATTCTGCCTACCAATCTCTATAACATCCTTGAAACCCTTGGTGGTTATCAAAGCGATCCTTGGGATCTCGAGCCCCACCTGGCCTCTCAAAGCATTGGTAGCTATGGTTGTTGCATGTATAATCTCCGATACCCTAGCCCCGATCATCTCCAACCCTTTAACAATAGTCTCCTCAGGCTTCCTAGGGTTGGTAAGGATCTTAAAGGATCTCACAGAACCGGTATCATCCATTAAGACAAAATCTGTGAAAGTACCCCCAACATCAATAGCAACAGCTAGCGTCAAAACGCACACCACCTCTCTGTCTTTTACGTTGATAATATTAAAATGCTACAGAGGCTCAGAAACAATGCTCCTTATCCAAATATCCTGTAATTGTTATGATGATCCTTTACCATGCTATATCTCTATGAACTCTACTATGCCGCATGCTGCTAGCTTTACAGCTGTGACTATATGGATCATGTGCACATAACCCTTCCTCAGCCTTATATTTCCCAACGATAGATCCGCCCTTGATCTCACAGGAACCCTCTCATAAGGATCCATGGGGTAGCCTTTAAATATCGAGGCATAGCTTTCCACAAGATGGGAGACGCTTCTGAGTATCTCTTTATCGAAAGAGTCTCCAGGATCTATGCCCCCGAGGGTCTTAAAGATCCTGAGCTTTGCGAGGGAGCTTGCAGCACGATCTAGGGCTTCTATGAGCTCGCTGCAGATGTTCTTCTCACCCCTTCTGGAGCACCAGGAGAGGGTCTTCGAGATCTTCTCGATCTCTTCGGCTATGTTTGCATAACCGATCTCATAGATCTTTCTCAACATAACTTCCTCCTCAAGAATCCTCCCCAGTTCCACAGGATCACCGTGTAAATATTGAGAGAGCTGTTTTATTTTTGGTAAACATAGGAGAGATCTATAGTTTCGGTTAATATGGCTTTGCGATCAGCTGTTTTCATACTAACCGTTTGTCCCTGGATGTTCATTCCACTCATTTTATTCATGGTCTCGTCCGGGGACTTACACCTCTATCCGCAGAGATCTTGGGATCCCTGTGGAGCCATGTACCGTTTGGCTAAAAGCAAACCTCGGACCCGCAGTATCAAAAACATCTAGGGGTAAGCAGGAGTAGCTATTCGGCCAGTCTGTTAAAAAACTATCCGAAGAGGGCTGAGAGGCCTTGCTCTAGCTCCTCCTCGCTAACCTCTTTCTTCTCCTCCTTCTTCTCCTCCTCAGGCTTTGCTTGCTTCTCCTGCTGTGCTTGTGGTGCCTGGGGTGCTGGAGCAGCTATCGCGGCTGCTGGTGCGAAGACGGCTGTTTTGATAACCTCGTCGATATTTATCTGCTTCACAGCCGCTACTAGGCTTTTTAGCCTTACCTCGTCAACCTCTATCCCAGCGGATAATAGGATCTTTCTCACATTATCCTCGCTAATCTCTTTACCTGCCGAGTGTAGGAGGAGGGTTGCGTAGACGTACTCTATACTGATTCACCTATTAACAATACTTATCGGAGGAATATAAGTGTTAATCAGCTGGCATAGATCCTCGTATCTCTATATCTCTATGTTGGCATGCCTCTTCCCAAGATCCTCTTCACTTATACCCAGCCTCTCCATCAGCTCCACCACAAGCCCGTCGAGGAAAACCATCGCTGTATCCTCAAAGAGTGTTCCCAGAGGTGCTAGGGGCTCGTGGATCCCTAGGATCTGTCTCATGAAATAATCCTCCTCACGCGCAACCTTGGTTCTGCCGGGCACTACTATTACCGCATCGCATAGCTGGGCTAGCGGTGAGTCTGGGAAAGACGTTATCCCGAGTATCAGTGCGCCAACTGTCTTAGCAGCCTCAGCAGCTGTTACTATAAGCTTAGTTCTACCAGAACCGCTTATAGCTATCACAAGATCCCCTTTACTTATAGGCGGGACTATAGTGTCTCCAAGCACGTTGACCTGGTAGCCTAGGTGTAATAGCCTCATTGCAAAGGCTCTACCAACCAGCCCGCTCCTCCCAGCACCCATGACAAGGACTTTTCTCCTCTGTCTATATACGTCCAGGAGCAGGGAGATAGCCCTCGAGATCTCTTCGCTCGAGATCTTCTCAGAAGCCTCTAGTATAAAGCGGGCTATACTGATCATGGATCTTCTAAATGTCTCGTAGTTACTCTTACTAGAAAGATCTACCTGTGATCTAGGTCTTGGTGAGGGATTATCCACAGCTTCCCTAAATAGTGATGTCTAGAATGCTTATATAGTCCAGCTGCGGTCATAGATCCACATAACATGGATATGTAAATTACGAGTGAGAGAAAAGCTAGAAATCTAGGTATGCTTACTACCAGTCCTCATAGCGATCATCTCCCTCCTAAGCCTAGAAAGCCTCATATTATGCATGAGGAAGAACACGACTATCGCAAGCCCTGTGAGGGGTGCTGAAGCCACAGTGATCCCCTGGATCCCTGTGAGGTCATAGATAGCCCTTAGGATGAGGGACGTGTTGAGCAATATATATGGTATATAGCTGGGTCTGGGAACCTTCCTAAGACTAATCCCCGCATGGCTATACATAAGCACGGCATCCACGCCGAATATAGTGTTGAATATAAAGCCAAGTGTTATAGCATGTACAGCAAGATCTCTTGTGAGGCTTGATACTTCTGTGAGGAGGGGCGTTAGCACGAATAGAGAGCCTCCTAGCAAGAGCCATGTGAATGCTGTTACCATATGCACCAACGAATACCTAGCCATATAGACTGGGACAAGGCCTCCCCTAGCCCCGCTTCTAAGGCTTGAGAGAAGCCCTAGATCCTTGAATGCCAGGAGCGATCCTAGGATCGCTAGGAAGCCGCCAACTATGTTGTTATAAGGAATCCTCGCTGAATATATAACCACACCGGTGATAGCAAGAAAATAGCCAGCCATGATCATGACCCTATATGGCGAGCGTCTTTCACCAACCTGGCCTGTGAGGAGCGGTATGTCTCTCGACTCAACAGCCAGTATAGCTCCGAGTGGGAATACGAGGCTAGCGATCCCTATCTCATATACCGGTGATCCTAGAAAGACCCTCTGAAGGATCCAGAGTAACAATACTGCGAGCGTTATTACCGGTGTCAGAACCAGGAGGATATTATAGTGGGTTGGCCTGAAACCAAGCCTGCTGGGTCTTAGAAATACGGATGATCCATATGCTGCTAGTAGAGCCATATTGACCGATACCAAGGCTATGGATATAATAACTTCGCCATAGATCCAGAGGATAATCGATCCCCAGAAGAGGGCTAGGTATGAGACTATATAGTGGGTAGGAGCAACCCTGCCTGACCATTCAAAGGATAGGAGGGAGAATATCTCCACAGATATTAGTGAGAGTAGAAAACCATAGATCATTAGGAACCAGTGGAAACCAGCTCCTGGGAGGTTTTCTGCGAAAGCTATATCTATTCCTTGGTATTTGAGCATCAAGAGAGTCCCGACAAGCCCGCCAAGGACCAGAGAGATCATGCCTGAGAGCATTATTGGTCTTCCAACGCCTAGGGGATAAAAAGATCCGCCTGCCCCCAAGATCACCCTGGCTAGTGGTGCGACACACCCTATATAGTATCAACCTAACCTTTTAGGCTGTGGTTTTTTAGGCTATCATCTACTCGCCATAGCTTGCGCAGTAATCATCTGTCTCGCATACTTCGACCTCTGACAAGCCCTTTATACCCATGTTATCGAGGGACACATAGATCCACCTGGCTATCTCTTCGGCAGATGCTATCTTTATGGGGAGTCTTATGTTTTTAGCACCAGCTATATCCTCCTGGCCCTCTGATAATATGTATGAGTGATCCAGGGGTTCGAGGAGGGTATTGACGGCCTTGCTGAGCTCGTCAAGATCCATAACCCATGGTATGCTCCCATTGGCACATACTTTTACTTTAACGAGATAGTTGTGCCCATGTATCTTTGAGCATTTCTGGCTAAGATTCTCAGGAACCCTGTGCCCAGCAATAAACCTAGACCTCACACTTATACATGTCCTCAAACCAAACGCCTCCACGACTACCAACAAAGTATGGCTGTAAAGCCCATAAATATCCAGCCGTCTCTTTCCACATGCCGCTTTAGATCTCGTTAATATATGGTAAGCTTGGAACAGTCTATCACAGCTAAGATCTTCCGGGCCTAAAGACTTGAGATATAGGTCTTAGTTGAGGGATTTAAAGCGGGGGAATAGGATTTTAATACCGTGTTGCGATGCAGTATCGAGGGATACTGACAAACATGCTAGATAGACAGAAGTGCTTAGAGCTAGCGATTCATGGTTAGGATGAACGCCCCTCCGCTAGATCTATTCTGACACACCCAGTACTTTTCACAATATCATTTACCCTTGATAGGACGTAATCGTGGAGGGGTTTCTCGATCCTGAACCTATATAGCAGTTTATATATAATCGGTATTCCTATAAAAGCCCCGGCCGCTGGCTTATGCCCTCCTCCGCCTAGTTTTAGGGCTATTAGCCTTACATCGCATTTCCTAGACCTCAGGCTCAGGGGGCCTGCTGGGTTTATTATCAATGCTATATCGCTATTGCTTATTGAGAGAATGTAGTGGGCTAGCTGGCTTGCCGAGATCTCTCTATGCCTCTTAACAACAGATGCTAGGGAGACACCATCGATCCTAGTGATCCTGGTTTTTCTCCAATACTGATTATATAGCCTTAGCTCTTTATCCACGAGCTTCTCAACATATGGTCTCCCCCAGGCTATTATATCCTCAATACTCTGTGAGCTGATCAGTAGGTTTAGGAGGAGCCTTCTCCAGAGATCATCCCTCCTATAGATCGAGATCCTTAGGAGCCATGGTGAGAGCGGGTCACTGAACCTCCACAGATCTATGGAACACACTGCTGAGATAAGGCTCTCGATAAACCGATCCCTGTTCTCTGAGGCTGATGCCACGACCCCCGTCGCACACGTGGATCTATCGATCTTTATCTTAGCATATCTAGAGAGGGAGTTAAACACGTTCTCATCCCATACATGGTGATCATACCACTCGACCTCAACACCCCTGTTCCTAAAAGCACCCAGCATAACACCTATTCTTTCAGCATTGTTAGCGTTTGGCGAGAGATCTGTTATAACAACCCTCTCCGCAGAGCCCCCATAGAGATCCCAGGCTTCTTCAACAGCGTACTCGAGATCCTCAGGCTCTGTGAAGATAACAACATACCTCTTTCCCCCAAGCCTCAGCCTTATATAGGCTGCAGCACTCCCGATCCCATCTATATCGGTGTGGGTTATTATCACACTGACACTACTGCTCAAAAACGCACCAGCTCTCTAGATCAGCGATTCGGTGCTTATAAAGGTTAGCGCCGAGCCCTCCTATCCCTAAACCTCTTACTATATATATAGGACGCCACCTCGAAAACAAGCTTAGCCCCGAGCATCGAGGTTATCCCAGAAGGATCTGCTAGCGGGTTTATCTCAACCACATCGAAACCCAATACCCTCTCGTCAACAACATCGTATAGAAGATCAAGGAGATCCCATGTAGCTATCCCATCAGGCTCTGGAGTACCCGTCCCAGGGGCGAAGGAGGGGTCAAGCACATCTATATCTATTGATAAATAGATATGCTTATGATTATCCATGAACCTGAGGATCTTTCCCGCAACAGCCCTCCTACCCTCCCTCCTAAACTCAAGGCTTGTCACATAATCAACACCGCTTTTAGCAGCAACCCTCAACTCCTCCTTAGTATATGCCCTTACACCTACTAAGAGAACGCTTCCAGTGCCTAGGAGATCTGCTATCCGTTTCGAGACACAGGCATGGCTAAACCTGTTACCCATATACTCGTCCCTGAGATCCATGTGGGCGTCTAGAACAACTACCCCAGCATCTCTGGGAAGGGCTCTCACAGACCCTAGCGTTACAGTATGCTCGCCCCCAACAACTATCGGGATCCTTCCCTCCGATACTAGATCCTTAACAACATTCTCTATAGCCTCTATAGTCCTCACAGAATCGCCGTGGAATACTGCTACATCCCCTTCATCATAGACGCCGATCTCCTCCATATCAACACCAGACCTAGGGCTGAAGAGCTCGAGGCTTCTCGAATAAACCCTAAGATAGTCTGGAGCAAACCTAGAGCCCGGTTTGAAAGTTGACGTGCTATCAAAAGGGGCTCCTAGGAAGCTGAAGATCGTTTTATCCCTACTCCACTCATACCCACCGAAGGCTGTTGGTCTCCTCACTATATATAGATCCTTTAAACCCACCCGGAGCACCTGTAGTGCGTAGTGCTAGGCACCACTTCTCCCCTTACTCTGTATAACCACTTCTCCCCCAGCGCTCTTTATAGCCTCCACAGCCTTCTCTGTAGCGTATTTAACTATAACCTTAAGCGGTATCGAGATCCTTCCAGACCCTAGGAGCTTGTTATAACCATGCTCCCCAAGATCTATTACAGGCATCTCACCCTCTGTCTTAAGGCTCCCAGAGAGCCTGAGCTTCTCTACAAGCTCCTCTAACTGTGATAGGTTTATACCCCTTATCTCCTCCCAGTGCTCCGGGCCCCTTGGTGTGAAGCCCCTCTTACCATACCATTCTGGGAAGTACTTTAGAACCCACATCCATTTATGCTTGTGGAAGCCTACTGCACCTTTACCGCCCCTGCTTCCCGATTTTCTATGCTGGCCCACATTGCCCCAGCCCATTGTTCTTGTCCTACCCCTCAGCTTTCTACTCTTCTTTCTCCTCCTAACCACCATCTAGATCATCCTCCTAATGAGAT
>DATMAU010000064.1:0-86768 GCA_035559775.1 Sulfolobales archaeon | reverse complement strand
TCGGGCTTCATTGCGGTTGTTCTTGTTTGGTATAAGCTGCTCTTCTCTTGGTTTTACTGGTCTCGGGGTTCCTTTTATTGGGGCTCTTATCTTTGGTCTCTATACATTCGGGGTGATCTCTGCTGACAGCTCTTCTTCACAGCATTGCTCCGACTCATTGATGTGGGGAAAACCCTAGCATCCTGGATTTATCGTAAAACGGATAGAGCTTATATGATGTTCCCATAGAACTACGATTCGATATCAACCCATATAAACCATCATGAAACCGAAACGGTTGGCTATGGCTTCTCATCAGAACCTGGTTAAAAGCTCTGGGTTTAGGCTTTTTAGGTTCTTATCCTCGATCCTCTAAGATTGCTTGTGGGGCTAGTTGCCTTCAGATCTATAGGGTTTTTATGATATATTTCTTCTCTAGGTATGAGAGGTAACTTGTTGGATCTATATCAATTCCTAGTGATCTCTTTAGTAGCTCTTTTGGGGCATATGTAGAGCCCCATCTATGGATCTTTATTCTAAGCCACTCTCTTACTGGGGTTAGGTTGGGGGTTGATATATAGCTATACAGGCTACCTAGATCCTTTTCCATCGCATCCCTTATCTGTGCTGCTACTATTGTTCCCAGCGTATATGTTGGGAAATATCCAACGGATCCTTGGCTCCAGTGTATGTCTTGCAGTGCTCCTTCGGAATGTTTTTTGGGTTTTATCCCTAGATATCTATCCATAAGATCGTTCCATATCTCTGGTATATCGTTAGCGCTGATCTCCCCCGAGATGGCTAGCCTCTCAATCTCAAATCTAACTGCTATGTGGAGGTTATATGTAACCTCGTCAGCATCTACCCTTATCAGGCTTGGTCTCACTATGTTGAAATATCTATAGAGATCCTCTGGATCCTGGGACCAGAGGTAGCCGTTAAGAACATTTCTATAGAGATTCTCTATGAATGGTCTGCTCTTACCTATCATTAGCTCCCAGAACCTCGACTGCGATTCGTGGATCCCGAGCGAGGCTCCCGAGGCTAGTGGGGATGCTCTAAGCGACTCGTCTATCTGGAGCTCGTAGAGTGCGTGACCGTATTCGTGGATAACCGAGAGTATCGTTCTTCTGAAATCCTTCCCCTCATATCTTGTCGTTATTCTAACATCCCATATCCCCATGGAGGATGTGAATGGGTGTGCAGACTCGTCTAGCCTCAGCCTCTTAGGGTTATGGCCAAGGATCTCTAGGATCTTTTTGTTAACGCTTCTCATAATATTGATATCATAGGGCTCCTCCTCGAGTCTGTGGTATTGTGGGAAATACCCCTCGCCCACGATCCTATCGAGGATCGATCTTAACCCAGGGATCAGTCTATCCATGATGCTCTTAAACTCCCTCGTTGTTAAGCCCTCTTCATAGAGGTCTAGGAGTGCGTCGTATGGGTGCTCCTTATAGCCAAGGTGATCTGCTATTTCCCTCTCAAGACCGAAGATCCTGGCTAGATATGGTTTAAACAGATCGTAGTCGTCCTTAGCCTTAGCGTTTCTCCAAACAACACTGGCTTCTGAGGTGATCCTGCTGAGCTCCTCAATAACCCTCGGAGGGATCTTTGTGTAGTAATCGACAAGCCTTCTCAGAACCCTTATAACGCCTCTCTCATAGTCGTTGAGATCCTCAGCCTTCTCAGCCATCTCCAGCTTCTCTATAAACTCTCTCCTCGTGATCATCCTCTGGATCATTAGGTTGATCCTGCTCATAGCAATAGATCTCTCATAGACTCCCTCCTCGGGCATGTATGTCTCTATATCCCATCCCATGAGGGATAGGGCGTGTTGGAGAGACCATATATCTATATACTCTTCAACAAGCTCTCTAACCTCCCTCCTAACAAAGACGTTCTCCAAACCCAAGCAGGGCACCAATTTTATAATGTATGGGGGTATAAGGGGGTTTGGGTTTCATTGCTGTTGATTTTTCTATCAACAGCTCTTCCCTTGGCTTTCTAGCCTCAGGACTCTTTTCATCGGAGCCCTTATCATTGGCCTCCACCCGTTCAGGGTGACCCCGATCCACAGCTTCTCTTCATAGCATTTCTCTGGTTCACTGCTATGGGAAACCTCCACATCCTGGATCTCTCTTTACCCGCCCGCTTGGGTTTTTATAGCTACCCTCATCGTGCGAAGGCATCACCATAAAATACAGGGAACTCTTATATAATGTTCCCACAGAACCACAGATTTAATATCAATCCATATAAATCATCATGAAAACAGCTGGCTACGACTGATAATACGTAGGTCGTTAAGCTTATAAGGAGGCTATCTAGATATATCTAGATATATCTTGAGGAAGGGATTGACCAAGTTGTTGGTGCTCTACCTCCTGTTGAGAGATGGGGATCTCCATGGCTATGAGATTATGAAGAAGATTAGAAGGGAGACTAAGGGTGCTATATCGCCCAGTCCTGGGAATATATACCCAGCACTCAGAGAGCTAGCGTCTAGAGGTCTTGTGAGTGTTAGGGTTGATGACATGGGGAGGAAGATCTATAGCCTCACAGAGAGGGGAAGGGAAATTATTATGGAGAAAAAGGGCTTCATAGAGGAGATGCTTAGAAACAACCCCTCGGAGGTTATAGAGGTTCTAGAGGAGATACACGCTCTGATAGTGAGTGTTATGAGTGCTTGGAGAAATATGGATGAGGCTTCTAAGAGGGCTTTTGTAGAGGATCTCAGGAGGCTTAGAAGATCCCTGGAGGTGAGGATCGGTGTGGGCGGTTGAGGTAGAGGATCTGCACAAGATCTATCCCGGGGGTGTTAAAGCCCTCAACGGTGTTTCTTTCAAAGTCTCTAAAGGGGAGGTTTACTCCCTCTTAGGACCGAACGGTGCTGGAAAGACAACAACTATGAAGATCATAGCAACATTGCTTAAACCAACCTCTGGGAGGGTCACTGTTATGGGTATAGATGTCGTCTCTAACCCCGACTCTGTTAGAAAGATCATTGGCTACGTACCCCAAGAGCTTTCAGCAGATGATGAGTTAACAGGGATGGAGAACGTGGTTCTCCAGGCAAGGCTCTATGGAATCTCTAGGGATAAGGCTGTGAGGAGAGCTAGGGAGTTATTAGAGATGGTGGGGCTAGGCGAGGCTGCTAACAGGCTTGTGAAGAGCTATAGCGGTGGTATGAGGAGGAGGCTTGAGCTAGCCATGGGGCTGGTTAACGAGCCCGAGCTACTGATCCTAGACGAGCCTACCCTGGGGCTTGATGTTCAGTCAAAGCTATCGCTCTGGGAACATATTGAGAGGCTTAGGAAGGAGGAGAGGGTCACTATACTGATGACGACACACTACATGGACGAGGCTGATAAACTGAGCGATAGGATAGCGATAATAGATAGAGGAAGGGTTGTTGCTGAGGGATCTCCACAGGAGCTTAAGGCGAGAGTGGGGGGCGATGTGATAATGATCAAGATCTCATCAGACCCCATGAAGGTTGTTGAGAAGCTGAAAATAATCGACGGTGTTCGCGGTGTTGATGTTATTGAGGGCAATATCAGGATCAAGGTAAATGTTGCCGAGACAACGCTCCCAGAGATCCTTAAGATCTTTAGCAGTGTTGATGGTAAGATCGAGAACATATCGATCACGAGGCCCACGTTAGATCAGGTCTTCATAGAATATACAGGGAGGATGTTTAGAGATGAAGAGCCTGGCGACTTTAGGAGGCAGATGATGATCTGGAGGAGGAGGAGATAATGGGTGCACTATACACACTATATGAGAGGGAAATGAGGAAGTGGTTTAGGCAGAAAGTGCAGCTAGTATTCGTGGTACTTATGCCCCTTATGTGGATGGGGCTTTTTGGGAAGAGCCTTAACTTCTCAGCGCTACTCAGGATCCCAGATATACCTGGGGCTGAGCAGCTTAGAAACCAGATCCAGTTGCTGATAGAGGAATACGTGATCAAGAGGTACTTCGGTGGTTATGACTACTTCTCATTCTTCGTTATAGGGATGCTAAGCGTGTTCATACTATTCACAACAATGTGGAGCGGTATGAGTCTCGTCTTCGATAGGAGGCTTGGCTATCTAAACAGATTCCTCGTAGCCCCTATACCAAGATCGAGCATTGTTATGAGCAAGATCCTCTCTTCAGTAACGAGATCACTGATCCAAGTCACAGCCCTGCTCATAATAGCCCTAGCACTAGGCCTAAGTCTAAAAACAGGCGTGGGGGTTATAGATATAGCGATCCTATATGGCGTTATAACACTACTAGCGGTCTCTTTCTCCTCAATATTCACAGCAATAGCTGTGAGAATAACAAGCCACGATCTAGTCATATCTATAGCAAACCTTGTCAACCTACCACTAATGTTCACAAGCAACGCAATGTTCCCAGTAGAGCAGATGCCCCAATACCTACAAATAATAGCCAGAGCAAACCCCATAACACATGCTAATGTGATAACTAGGTATTACTTGCTAGGAGTTGGGGATCCGGGATCTGTGGTTATATCTACAATATATATGGTTCTCTTCGCAGCAGCATCTATAGCCATAGCGATCATAGCATCAAGGAAAATCGAGTAGCCATTCCATGCTATAGCCTGTATAGTAGGGTTAAACACCTGCAAGCCTTGGTTGGCAACTTAGAAATCTCTTAATAAAGCATCCTTAGCGGAGAAACACACTCTCCTAGCGGATAGTAAAAAATCTCTATCACGAGGCTATTAGCTTCTTCAGAAATGGTTCTATAGCTTACAGCTCTAAGATCTGGGGCGTCATTGTTGATCGGAAAGAGAGTCGTGATCGCTGCAAACTGGCTTGGCTGGTTCTCAGTATTCCTCATAAGGTTTGCACCATCGCCGGTGCTCATATTGATAGAGAAGAGCTTTAACCTAACTCATGGTGAGGCGAGCCTGATCTTTACGAGCTACCTGCTAGCATATGCGGTGATGCAGATCCCTGCTGGTGTGTTGAGCGATAGGATAAGCCCTTCTAGAGTTATAGCTGCTGGTCTCGCGATCATGACCATATCTGGCTTCGCTATGGGTCTGAGCCCAACCTTTGTAACGATGATCCTTTTATCGTTTCTAACGGGTATGGGTGCAGGGACTTTCTATACATCGAGCACATCTCTGCTCTCGCTGTTATTCCCACCGCGTGAGAGGGAAAAGGTTCTCGGGATAGTGTATTCAGGTATAGGTGCGGGGACTTCTGTAGCAATAGCTGTTGGGGGGTTTCTTGGGAGCTTGCTTGGGTGGAGGGGGATCTTCTTTATACTAGCGATACCAGGTGCTATAAGTGCGATTCTCTTCACAAGGATAAGGATCCCTGATCCCAACAAGCCCCGTAGGAGTGGTTTCTCAAGCTTGGGGCTAGAGATCCTGAGGATCAGAACTATAGCGATCTGCATAGTGATCCATGCATTGATGCTTGTAACATATTTTGGTATCACATCGTTCACACCAACCTATATAGCGATATCAATAGGTAAGAGCCTGGTCGAGGCGGGCTTATTATTCCTAGTATTCCCCTTATCAGAGATCTTTGGCGGGCTTGTAGGAGGATATATAGCCAGCAGGATCGGGTCCAAAAGCGTTCTCATGATAAGCCTCATATCTATCTCTATAGGGACCGCAGCGATACCGTTCACGAGGTCAGTGTTCCACGTAGTCCCCATCCTATCAATGATAGGCTTGATGTTTCGAGCAGCCGCTACAGCCCTTCCATTGATCGTGGTCGAGAGTACCCCAAGGCATGTACTGGGAGCCATTCTTGGCTGGTATAACTCCATAGGCTTTGTTGGAGCCTCCATAGGGCCTTATACGTTCGGCTATATAGCAGATCTGCATGGGTTTCTTCTATCCTATATAGCCCTCTCACTCTTCCCGCTCGTGTCGGTGGTGTTACTGCGTATGTTGAAAACGGGTTATGTGGCTAGAAATATATAGCTAGGTCTTTATGTTCTCACTAGCTCTTCAACGGATCTCCTAGCCGATTCAACACCCCTTATATACCATATTAGTGATGCTATGAGTCCGAAGGTCCATATTATAGATGCGAGGGTTAGGAAGAGGTTTGCGGGTATATATGCTTCGAAATAGACCACCACAGCGTTGGTTAGTGTTGTTATGAATGTTATGAACCCGATGGTTAATGATCTAACACCTGTTGGGAATAGCTCGCTCTCCAGGGTGCTTAGGGAGGCCCAGGCCCATTCGGAGAAGATCATGTTTATAAACACTACTGCTAGGTATGTTTCTATCGCGAATAGCCCGTGGATCGCTGCTAGTGTAGCTGCAGATATAGTACCCCCTAGGTAGGATAGTAGTGTGGAGACCCTCCTACTCCTATCTATGAGGGGGATTAGGATAAAGGCCCCTATAGATGCTCCGAGATTCGCTATAGCTATATTGAGCTCGACAGCACCGCTATAAGCGAAGCCCTCAGCGTATGGGGCGTAGTAGGCGATAACGTTATAGGTTATATACTGGGATGCTGTTATTACGAGTAGTATTGCTAGCCTAAAGCTATATCTCCTCATAGCCTCGGCTAGCCCGATAGCTCTTTCTATAGGCGTGATCTTCCCAAGATCCGTAGTAGCTGCTCCCACACTACCAGTGATCCTTGATACGATGATCCTAGCCTGTTCATACCTACCCTTCTGAATAAGCCATCTAGGGGATTCTGGCAAGTGGAACCTCGCAATAGCAACAACCGCTGCTAGCGCAGCTGCCGTAGTTATGACAGAGTTTATCTGGACATTTATATCTGTATATATAGCTCCATAGAAGAGGGCAAGACCTGCTATTACAGCTGCACCAACGTTCCACATGTTGGTTGATAGCATCATCGCCTTACCTCTATGCCTCGCTGGGATGAGCTCTGCTATTGCTGAGTATGCAGCACCTATCTCACCCCCGATCCCGAAGTTTATAGCTGACGTTAGGATCAATAGTTCAGTGAAGCCTCCGTGAAATGGTATTAGAAGGACTGTCGCGATGGTATATACCAGGATAGATGTTATGAGCATAACCCTCCTCCCATAGAGATCTGCAAGCCTTCCTAGGGCTAGGGCGCCTAGCATGAAGGAGATGAGGTTAATAGCAAAGATCTCTGTAGCCCTCTCCGGCTCAACCAAATACATTATAGCCGGGGCGACCGTGAACAAGACACCGTCTAGGAAAAATGTGAGGGAGACTATTATGAAGAGCTTCCAGTGCTCTCTACCCCATCTAGCATTATCCAGCACCTCCCAGAAAGAGCTCAACCATATCACCACAGCTCCGACACTATATGTAATATATAAGGATTACTATAGGCAACCTATAGCAATGGAGAAAAATATTAGCCCGTGATTATTATATAGCTGGGACTAAGTTGGGCCAGCAATATAGACCCGAACTCTACGCTGTCCTAGAAGCAATAGCTAGGGGGATCGATAATAAGGACAAGATCTCTGAAGAGCTAGAGTTACCAGAAACCATGGTCGAGGAGATCTTGAGGAGCCTTGAAGCAGCAGGCCTTATAACCAGAAGCACCAAAGGGATCATAGTAAAGAGAGAAACATACTCGCTAACCCCGAGCGGGTGGAGAAAGCTCGACGAGTGGAGAGATAGGGCTGCCAGTGATCTCAAGAAGGCTGAGGAGCTGAGAAAAACCGGTAGAGAGGAAGAGGCCATCGAGATACTCCAACCATACCTAGCGTTCCTACCATTCCTACTAGCACTTGAGCACCTAAGCATGGTTGGTCTCCATGATCTCTTAACACCTAGAAACCTCTACAGCGATCAGCTGGATATCAGCGCAGAAGAATCTGGCGAGGATTTCGAGAGCGCCGAGGAGTTCTAAAAGCCATGTTCTGCATGCCTTGATTGATTCTACAGAAGAGTTTTTATAACCCACCATATTTCCAACACTCCCCGTTTAGCCGGCTCGCTCTTCTGAGCCAGCATATCATAGGGATCATTGCAGCCTTACCGAGCCATTATTCATGCTCAAGATACTTTTTACCGTTCTCCTCGTATTTTCACAGCGTTGAGAGCTTCTCTTCCCTAAGATCTATCATATCCTCTACATCCTCGCCAGTGCCTATGAGGGTTATTGGAACACCTATTCTGTCCTCTAGATCTTCAATAAACCTACGCGCCTCTAGGGGGAGTTTTCCCCAATCCCTAACCCCCCTAGCCTCTCTATAAAGGGCGTCCAGCTTTGTTATAGCCACCTGGGTTGCCGAGTTGATTTTCACAGCCTTTCTAGCAAGTTCTATGTTGAAGGGGGCTACTCTCCTTAATCTTCCCGTTACGGTTCCTCTTTCAACTAGGCCTAGTTTTTCAGCATCTTCGGGGCTTATCTCACCCTCGAGGGGCCCCTCACCTACTCTTGTTATGAATGATTTGAACACCACTATAACCTGATCAACATGCTTTGGCCCGGCCCCTATCTCTGACAAGATCCCTGCTGCTGATGTATCTCTCGATGTTACATAGGGGTATGTTCCGTGGTAGAGGCTTAGAAAGAGTCCCTGTGTTCCCTCGACAAGGATCTCCTCTCCCCTCTCGATCATATCGAGGATCTCTGAGGAGCTGTCGCAGAGGAGATCCTCGATCTCTTTGAATTCCCATGCAAGCTTAAGCCTTCTAAGAACCCTCTCAGCTGTAGCTGCTCCCACTCCTTGGAAAGTGGATCCTATCATCCTGAGCTTATCATCGAGGGCTTCCATCTCAACATGCTTCTTCTCTATAACGCCTGAGTATCTATCGACGCATATCCTGCCCCGGGCTCCTGTCTCCTCAACCTCTTTTAGGAGGACATCGATCCTTATGAGGGAGCCTCTGGCTATGAATAGCCTTATATTCTTGTTTATAAATGCCGAGGGGACTAGCCTTAGCTTCCAGACCCTACCTCTATGCGTTAGGGTGTGCCCTGCATTAACACTTCCAGTCCTAATACTCGCTCTATATCCTCCCCTAAGTCCTAGGTAGCCGGCTACCTTACCCTTACCCTCGTCCCCGAAGAACCCTCCACACACTATCGTTATCATCCTACCCCAGCCTCACACCATGATCCCTATAATAGCTCTCTCTATGAGCCCCTGGTGCTAGGATCACGAATCTAGCCTTCTCCCACAGCTCCTCGATATTCCTGGCACCAACGTATGAGAAGCCTGATCTCAGACCACCCACTATGTTTGAGACAACCTCGGCAACAGCTCCTCTATAGGGTACGAGCATCTCTATACCCTCTGCAGCATATGATGATAGATCCTCAGGATCCTGGTTATCTATAGATACTCTTTGGAGGTATGAGGAATTACTAGCCATACCCCTATACAGCTTATACTTCCTACCATCGATCATAACAGGTTTTCCAGGAGCCTCGTCTGTCCCTGCTAATAGATAGCCTATCATCGCACTCGAAGCCCCGGCTGCCAGTGCTTTGACAATATCGCCCGAAGATCTCATACCACCATCCGCTATGACCGGGACTCCGTAGGGTTTCGCAACACTATATACATTCATAATAGCTGTGAGCTGTGGAACCCCTACACCGGCAACAATCCGCGTGGTGCACGCATGACCCGGGCCTATGCCTACCTTGATCCCGTCTACATCTAGCTCGATAAGATCCCTTGCAGCCTCTCCTGTAGCTATGTTGCCCACGACTATATCCACGGAATCGCTAACGATCTTCTTGATATTCTTCACAGCCTCGAAGACGGGTTTTGAATGGGCGTGGGCGACGTCTACTACTATAGCATCAACGCCAGATCTATAGAGCTTCTCAGTCCTCTCAAGATAATCGCCCCTCACACCTACTGCTGCTGCTACTACGAGCTTTCCATCGAGGCCTAGCGATTCGTTGCTTGATAACCCTATGGGTTGCTCTTTAACCTTCTTTACCTCTTCCACCTGTCTCTCGATCGACATGAATCTATGTATAACACCTATCCCACCCATCCTAGCCATGGCTATAGCCATTCTCGATTCTGTCACGCTATCCATTGCTGCACTCACTAGTGGTACGTTGATCCATATTCTTCTAGAGAACCTTGTTCTTAGCGACACCTCCGACCTGGAGTTGAGATCCGAGTAGCTGGGGACTAGAAGGACATCATCTAGGGAGAGACCATAGCCTATTATTTTGCCCAGATATCCCTAACACTTCCATGTTTAAGGGGTATATAAATACTAGGTAAAAAAGATCTCTTTATTACCATGAAAAAGTAAATAGCTATCCTTTTCTACCAGTGACTACCTGGTATGCTATCTCGGCAGCCTTCTCGCCGGAGAGAAGCATTGCACCAAATGTTGGCCCCATCCTTGGGAGACCATAGTGCTCAGCGACACTTATGCCTGCAACGACAAGGCCTGGGAATACCTCGCCCGTATGCTCCACGACAAGATCTTCTGAAGCCTCAGCCCACATGGGGCCAAGTATCTGTGACTTGATCAACCCCCTAGAGGCTAGCTTCCTCACAGCAGCAGCCTCGTGCCCTGTAGCATCTATCACGACCTTGGCTTCAAGCCCTATGGGGTCTAGGCATGTTATCTGTCTAGGCATACCCTGCACAGGTGCTGAGTTAACTACAACGCCCTCTACCCTCCCATTCCTCACTATCAGGTCGTCGAGGATTGTTAGTGTTAGTGCCCTAGCACCTGCTTCAAGAGCCTTGCTAGCTAGCTTTGATGCTACGAGAGGCCCGTGGGCTACGTAGAGGTTCCTCTTATACTCCTTATAGGGGATGCCGAGCTCTTCAAGAACCTTATGGGCAGGGGCCCTGAATGTGACAGGGTTCATTAGATAGCCGCCCATCCATATACCTCCACCTAGGTAGTTGTTCTGCTCTATGATCAGTGTTTTGAGACCCCTTAGAGCGAGCTTCCATGCTGCTGTTAGCCCTGCTGGTCCTCCTCCAACTATGATTACATCGCTTCTCGAGTACTCCTTGATCAGGTTGTTGAACTCCTCTATTATGGCCGAGGTTATATCCGCTTCAGAGACTTCTGCGAAGATCCTCTTGCTAGCCATGCTTTCACCTCTAAGCCTCTCTTAGTATATTTATAAATATTTTATAGATAATCTATTTATGAGATCCTTTTTTGATGCAGATCATGCGGGTTTCATCAAGATCTTCTCCTCGTTGAGTAGGTAGGATGAGACTATGATCAGTATTATTGAGAATACCGCTAAGGCTAGCAAGTGAACCACAGACCCTGTTATATCTCCTAGGGAGAAGAGTCTTATAGCTAGCACTGAGTGTGTATATGGAAGGATCATCATGGGTATAGACACGCTAGCAGGCAGTCTATCTATGTCTACAAACAATGCTGAGAAAAAGATAGACGATGCTATAACCGTTATTATCGACGATGCTATCTGGGCCGACCTAACCGTGGCGCTCCTAACTATGATTGGTAGTGAGAGTGCTAGTGTTGAGAGTATTGTTAGGTAGACTACAAAGGCGCTCAGAAGCACTAGCTGTGGATCGTAAATGCTAGTGCCCAGAGCCCCTTGGGCTAGGATCTGGAGGAAGATGAACACAGCTATGATCTCTATCGCTGCTGCGAATAACCCCACAAGGGAGCTTGAGAAGGCTTTAGCCAGTATGAGATCCCTCCTCCTCAGCGGAGCCATTAGAAGCACCTCGAGGGTTCTCCTCTCCTTCTCACCGAGGATCGAGTCGACAACATATGTTGTAGCAGGTGTTGCGACAAACACTAGGGAGAATGCTAGTAGTCTTGCAACATAGATTCTCAAGGCCTGCTCATACCCGATCTCTTCTCCAGACGGTGTTATATATGTTGTTAGGAGAACAGCCACAGGATCCCTTATACTCTCAGGATTAGCGTTAACCTCTGCCCTCGATGCTAGGAGCCCGATCTTGAGGCTCGATACATAGGTTGAGAGATCCTGTAGCACTGAATATAGATCTGAGAGGAGCCTGTCAGCCCTGGGAGATCCAGGGATCCTTTGGATCTCTACGAAGGCTCTATCAACTAGAGAGGATAGGTTTTTCGAGAACCCCTGTGGTATGATGAGCACAGCATCTATCGGGGAGCTTGTCTCACCCATATATACTGAGTAACCTTTAGAAACCATGGATCTTGATATATATTCAGAGACATCCGAAGAGGCTATAGTGGTATTCCCTATAGACCCTGTCGAGCTGTCTCTATTAACTATAAGTAGAGCTCCCTGCTCAAGGGATTGTAGATAGGTGCTCATAAAGCCTAGGAGGGGTAGCATGATGAGGGGCAGGGCTCCCAGGGCTGCTAGGGTTCTATAGTCCCTCACAAGCTCTAGGAACTCCTTCCATATCAGGGGTCTCATGCCCATAAGCTATCCCCCAGTTCTTGATACAAGGCTTACGAAAGACTCCTCGAGGTTCTTAGCACCCGTGATCCTCTTTATCTCCTCCACACTGCCCTCACCAACTATTGCCCCGTTGTTTATCAAGGCAACCCTGTCACATAGATATTCCACTTCGAACATGTTATGGCTTGAAAGGATGACAGAGGATCCAGTGGGTTTCGAGTACTCCTTAATAGCCTCTCTAACCTGTAGCGATGAGAAGACATCAAGCCCCGATGTGGGTTCATCTAGAATAGCTAGGCGTGGCTCTGACATGAAGACCCTTGCTATTAGCAATCTCCTCCTCATCCCCTTACTATATGTCCCAGCTCTCCTCCTGAGATCGTTTATAGAGAGCCCAGAGATCCTGATCCCTATATCTAGGGCTTTCTCGACATCGAGGCCATAGAGCTCTGCGAAGAACCTTAGATACTCCAGACCGCTTAGCCTTGAATACACATCAGCCTCTTCTGGGAGATAGCTTATCCTCCTCCTAATGCTCGGTAGATCCCTGTCCTCCCTCAGATCCACACCCAAGATCCTCACAATGCCCGAGGTGGGCTTGGCAAGGGTCGCCGCTATTCTTAGCGTTGTTGTCTTTCCAGCACCGTTCGGGCCTACGAGGCAATAGATCTCGCCAGGCGATACCCTAAAGCTAATACCCCTCAGAACCTCCCTAGATCCATAGCTCTTCCTAACATCGATAAACTCGACCACATACTCCACAACAGGCACTCATGAGTATTAACACGTGCGGTAATATATAGGGCTCCCCCATATAATATTGGTGATCCTTTGGGAGAAGTGGAGGAACCGCCTGAGGATCTTATAGAGGGCTTGAGGAGCATTATAAAGATAGTTAAGGAGTCTAGGAAACATATTGGAGAAGATATGTGGAGCACGATCGAAGAGGATCTAGTGATGCTGATATCAGACATACTCCACGCATGGATGGAGAAGAACAACATAGACCCTGACAAAGCCACCGTGAGGATCGAGGTTGAGGAGGAGGAAATAGAGGTAGAGATCCCGAGAAGGATCACTAGGTTTAGAATGTAACCTAAAGCCAGCACTCCAATGAATCGCGGGAGCCGTGGATGGTTTGTCGATTACCAAGAGAGTCAGGCGTATATATTATCATTATAAGAGTTGGTAGGGATACTAGTATAACCACACGCAGTGGAAAGAGATTCACTATCCCATCAGGCGTGTATCTCTATATAGGGTCTGCAATGGGTAAGGGAGGTATATATAGAAGGGTTGTAAGACATATAAACAAACCCAGCTCTCTCTTCTGGCATATTGATTATCTATTGCATCAGCCATCCACAGGGATTCTGGGGATCCTTTACAAGATATACGAGGATCGAGAGGATTATGAGGCAAGACTAGCCCTAGCCTTTAGAGAGATCTTCGCAGGAATCCCTGGTTTTGGGTGTAGCGATAAGCCAAAGGACCATTCCCACCTATACCTATGCGGCTACTCCGAGGATGAATGTCTAGAGAGGATAAATGAGACGGGCATAACTGATCTAACTTATTGCCGTATAAACGATCTTGTAGGTGTCTAGAACATATCTCCACAGATCCCGAGCCCTATAGATCTGTGACGCAGAGACACGCCCAGACTTGATATAAGGGAGCTAAAATAACAACAATACTCAGAAACAAACCGTATCGAGGAGCGGTTTGTCTGAAAACCTCAGATCCTTTTAGATATTGCTATACCAACCCAGCTTGCTACTAGTCCAAACAATAATCCCTTTTCAATTCTATAGTAGATCGATCCCATGGGTTTATGGGCTGCCGTCGAGCCAAACAGCACTTGACTCCCATCTAGGTTTAAGGGATCATCCCCCGGATGGCTCGGAGCATTGCTCCCATCACCACCCAGAGTCAACATGGAGATCAACTCATCACCAAAAACAATTCCAATTAAAGCTTATAAATCTTTCCCACGAATATTAAAAAGAAAACAGCCCAGAGCCTATTCCAAGAAAAGCTCCTATACCGCCGGCTAATCCTGTTAATACTCTGTCTCGGGTGCTTCTCACAAGCTCCTTGGATGCCATAGCATGTTGCCCTGGCTCTGGGTCTTATTAGATATTTTTAATTCTATAGTAACCATTTAGCTCCGTGTCTCAGTAGGTGTTTTGATATAACTAGCTTCAGGATCTCGTTTGTCCCCTCACCTATTTCGAGGAGCTTTGAATCCCTATAGATCCTCTCGACGTTGCTTTCCTTACTATACCCATAGCCCCCCATAAGCCTTACGGCCTCGTTAGCAACCCTCACACTAGCCTGGGATGAGTGGAGCTTTGTGAGGGCAGCCATTACTGGGAAGTCCTCTGATCCTTTTCTATAGAGCTCTGCAGCCCTGTACACGAGGGATCTTGAGCTCTCTATGAGTGTATAGAGCTCTGCTAGTGTGAACTGGATCGCCTGGAACTCTATGATGGGCTTTTCAAAAGCTATCCTCTGTGCTAGGAACGAGTATGCCTCCTCATAGGCAGCCTCAGCTAGCCCTACTCCTAGAGCGCTTATCGCAACCCTACCCACGTTTAGAGCGTCCATAGCTATTTTGAAACCTTCCCCAGGAGGTGCTATGATATCATCATCCCCTACCCTGCACTCATCTATAACGACCTCAGCCGTTCCCGTGCCTCTAAAGCCCATAACCTCTATGGGGTTTGTCTTTATACAGATGTTCCTCCTTAGCAGGACAGCAGCTATATTCCTATGCCTCTCACTCCTAGGCCCTGTTCTCCCGAACACTATGAAGTAGTCAGCATACAGCCCCTGGGTTATCCAGGTCTTTGTACCCTTAACAACCCACTCTCCCCCCTGCCTCTCTATGCTTGTCTCTATGTTAGCAGCATCACTCCCACAACACGGCTCGCTGAGTGCAAAGGAGCCTATGGTATCGCCAGAGGCTAGTCTTGGGATAACCTCTTCAGCAATCCTCTTGGGAGCGTTGTTGGTAAGGATATGGGTTACAAGTGTTCCTTGAACCTCCGATATTAGGGCGACTGAACCGCTGAATCTGGCAAGCTCTTCCAGGACTACGGAGACTCCTAGGAGGTCTAGACCGGCTCCTCCGAGATCTTCTGGGGCGTTTGGCGCCAGTATCCCCATCCTACCCATCTCTCTGACAAGCTCTCTCGGATACCAGTTCTCAGCATCTATCTTCCTAGCGAGCGGGGTAACATGTTTTGAGGCAAAATCCCTAACACTCTTCCTAAGGATCGATAGATCTCCCTCCATGCAATCCACCCATGTTTAATACGTTAGGAAGGCTATATGATTCCTTTGACTTGTTTCAGTCGTATTTTGGCTTGGTAATACTGGTATGGGTAACCCTTATCATATAAACCCGCGATCGGATCGCTGATCGATGGAATCCTTAGAGCGTTTGCTTATTAGTTCGCCCTGTAGATTATCTAGCAGAGCGTGTCTCCATGCCAAGGATCAGGGTTGTGAGGCTCCACGTGCAGGGAGGTAGGGCGTCGCCCGCGCCACCGCTCGGACCCACTCTGCAACAGCTAGGGCTGGATCCCGCGAGGGTTGTTGATGATATTAACAAGGCTACGAAGTCCTATGAGGGGTATGAGGTGAGGGTCGACGTGATCGTGGATCTAGATACTCTTCACTACGATCTCAGGGTTAAGCTGCCAACCACTACAAGCTTGCTCTTAAAAGCTGTTGGTGCAGAAGCACCATCGGGGGATCCTGCACACAAGAAGATCGGGGATCTGAGTCTCGAGAAGATCGTGGAGATAGCTGTTCTCAAGAAGCCTGAGCTCAATGCTAAGAGTCTGAAAGCGGCTGTGAAAACTATTCTTGGGAGTGCTAGGAGCATTGGGATCACTGTTGAGGGGAAAGATCCAAAGGAGATCCAGGCAGAGATAGATAGGGGTCTATACGATTCAGTATTGCTTAAATATGAGGATAGGTGGAGATCTCAGTAGGAGGGGTATTGCCTATGCTGTCAAAAGAGATCCTTGTGCAGAGAATAGCTGAGGCGATCAAGATAGGTTCTGGCAGAAGGTTTAAACAGAGTGTCGAGCTTGTAGTTGTTTTCAAAGGAATCGATCCCAAATCCCCTAAGGCTAAGTTCCGAGACGCTGTATATCTACCCAAAGGGCTTGGGAAGAGCTCGTATATATGCATAGTAGCTGATGGTGATACACTTATAAGGGCTAGGAATGCTGGCGTGGATCTCGTGATCTCTAGGGAGGAGCTCCAGAAGCTTAGCAAGAAACAGGCTAAGGCTATAGCATCTAAGTGCGACTGGATCCTTGTGAGAACAGATCTCATGGGCCTTGCCGGAAGAATCCTGGGGCCAGCCCTCGGGCCTAGAGGGAAAGCGCCAACGCCTCTCGATGTGAACGCGGATATAGCCTCTCTGGCCAAGTACTATAGATCCGTTACAAGGCTTAGGAATAAAGAGCAACCCTTCGTCTCAGGGATTATAGGGAGCGAGGATATGAATCCCGAGGATCTTGCTGAGAACGCGCTCGCAGTGCTCGGCTTTATAGAGAATAAGCTGGAAGAGCCTTTATCGGCTGCTGTTAAAAAGGTTATTGTTAAAACAACCATGGGTATCCCGGTAGAGGTGCCTGTCCAATGAGGGGTAGGACTAGGAGGCTGTATGAGAAGGCTCTTAAGGAGATGGAGAGAGCTAGGGAGAAGCGTGTTAGAAAATCTATCGAGGCTAAAGCAGCCCTTGCCGAGGAGATCAAGAAGATCCTCAGGGGCTCTAAGAGCTTTGTTGTGATCTCAGCGACAGGGTTACCAGGACCACAGTTCCTAGAGATCAAGAAGAGGCTTGAGGCTAAGGGGCTTAGGGTAAACATGATCAAGGGGAAGGTCTTCCTCAAAGCAGCAGCAGATCTAGGGCTGAAGGGGGTTGAGAAGATGGAGCCCATGGTGACTAACCCAAGCATATTTGTATTCTCATCGGAGCACAACGTGTTCGAGCTAGGAGAGATTGTGAGGAGTATAAGGGCATATAGAAAGGCTAAGCCTGGTGATAAGGCAGACGCAGAGATCGTGATCCCAGCCGGGCCTACCGGCATACCTCCAGGGCCTATGATAAGCGTCTTCGGCAGGCTAAAGATCCCTGTCCAGCCAAGGGGCTCAGAGATCCATGTGATCAGGGATACAGTTGTAGCAAAACCAGGGCAGGAGATAAGCCCCGAGCTAGCCTCACTACTAAGCAAGCTTGGCATAACACCATTCATCGTTAAACCCAACATGGTGTTCGGCTACGAGGACGGCTTAGTGATTCCTGGAGAGAGACTGGTCCTCGACATAGAGGGGACTAGGAAGACGCTTATAGACGCTATATCTAGGAGCTATGCATTGGCAACAGAGATCGTGGTCCCAGATAGGATCGTTATGGAGATGGTGATAAGAAAGGCATATATGAGGGCTCTCTCGATCTCGACAGAGCTTGGGATAATCACGCCGGAAAACGCTCCGGAGATTATTAGGAGAGCCTACGCTAGAGCCCTAGCCCTCGCCCAAGCCCTCCAAGGATCCGTGGACCTAGGGTTGAGGATAGTAGCAGAGACAAAGGTTCAGGAGCAGGCTAAGAAGGAGGAGAAGAAAGAGCCAACTGAGGAGGAGAAGGAGAAGAAAGAGGTTAGTGAGGAGGAGTTAGAGCAAGGCCTCTCAGCACTCTTTGGCTAGCCACTCAAGCCTCAAGCCTGGCTTGTTTTAGGCGCTCTTGAGAGTATCTTCTTAGCTATCCTGTAGTGGACAACATCTATCATCTCACTACCAAGCCTTGCGGCACCCCTACCGCTTTTAGAGACTTCTTCAAAGATCTCTATAACCTTCAAGGCCCACTCTATCTCCTGCCTAGATGGTGTGAAGACCTCGTTAGCTATATCGATCTGTTTAGGATGGATCAGGGTTTTCCCCACATATCCTAGCTTCTTAGCCTCGAGAGCGTCTCTCCTAAAGCCCTCAAGATCTTCTATGTTGAAGTAAACCTTATCTATAGCATCGACACCGTAGGATGATGCAACAATAGCTACCAGGGCTCTTATGAATTGATTATTCTCATAGGCATCCGGGCTTCCACCAACGCTTAGGGCTAGGTCTGCAGGGCCCCATGTTATTGCAACCACACCCTCTGATCTGGCTATATCCTCTATCCTTAGAAAACCCCTAGAGGTCTCGACCAGTGGGAAGATATTTTTACCAGTAGCCCTGTATATGAAGCCCAGATCATTCTCAGCCTTCGGGATCATTATGCATGAAACGTTATCCCATCTAGCAACATATGCTAGATCCTCTACCCCCTCCCGGGTATGGATAGGATTGATCCTAACGCAAACCTCTCTACCACCCCAGCTGAGCTCTTTTAAAAGGCTTCCCAAGAGCTCTCTAGCCTTTTCCTTCTCGCCAGCCGGTACCGAATCCTCTAGATCTAGGATCACTGAGTCTGAGTTAAGATCACATGACTTTCTTATCTTCCTCTCATCGTTTCCCGGCACGAAGAGCATGCTCCTCCTCGGCATCAAGCCCACCTATGGCCTCTCTTAGGAACCATTATGGTTCTATCACATTCAAGCAGGAGTTCGTTGTTCTGGTTATACGCCCTTACCCTCAGCCTAACAATCCCGAACCCCTGTCTGCTCTTCGACTCCCTAGCCTCGATAACCTCGGCTTCAGCGTATATGGTATCTCCTGGGAATACTGGTTTGTGGAACCTGACATTCTCTATCCCTAGCATGAAGCCCCTCGAGGATAGGTGGGTTGTGAGCCCTATCGCTATTGCTAGGGTTAGCAGTCCGTTAACCACTAGTCTGCCCTTGAAAGGCTCGCCTGGATAGTTCTTCTCCGTATAGCCTTTATCAAAGTGAATCGGGTTGACATTGCTTGTGAGAAGCGTGAACCATATATTATCAACATCTGTCACGGTTCTTCCAACGGGGTTTCTATATCTAAGCCCGGGCTTGAGATCCTCGAAATAGGATCCGGAGAGAGCCTGCTCAACCAGGGATCCGTAGTCCTGCAATCTGTTCCCTATATCTGTTGCATCTTTATAAATATATTGTTTCTATGTGGATAGGGGGGTCTGCTAGTTGTTTCAATATTCCTAGCTCTTATCGCTTGGAGGTCTCCTCGTAGGTACTAGCTGTTCCAGAAGCCTGGTTGCTCCTAGGAGTAGTTCCATCGGTATCACGATCTTTGTTGACGGTGTACCCGAGATCGATTTAAGGGCCTCTAGGTATTGTAGGTAGAGCGTGTTATAATCGATCCTAGATGCTGCTGAGTTTATAAGCTCCAGCGCCCTCGATACCCCCTCAGCCCTCAGGATCTCTGCCTGTTTATCTCCCTCCGCCTTTCTGATCTGTGATTCCTTATACCCCTCAGCCTCTAGTATGGCCGCCTGTTTCTTACCCTCAGCCTCTAGGATCATGGCTCTCCTTGTTCTCTCAGCCGACATCTGTCTAATCATTGCCTCCTGCACATCCTTAGGAGGCTTGATCTCTCTTATCTCAACAGAGGTCACCTTAATCCCCCATCTATCCGTGACCTCATCAAGCTTAGCCCTCAGCGTGCTATTAATATACTCCCTCTTTGCAAGGACATCGTCTAGCATGAGATCCCCAACCACAGCCCTTAGTGTGGTTACAGCCATGCCGGTAGAGGCTGTCACATAGTTACTCACAGCTGTCACAGACTTCACAGGATCGAATACCTTGAGATAGACCAAGAGATCGATATCCACAGGAGCGTTATCCTTAGTTATACAGGTCTGGGGCGGTATATCTATAACAAACTCCCTAAGATCAACCCTCTGGGCAGTATCTATTATCGGGACCAAGAAGATCAGCCCAGGACCTCTTACACCTATCATCCTACCCAGTCTAAAGACAACTAGTCTCTCATACTCAGGCACGATCCTTATAGATCTTGCCAGAATTGCTAGGAGAATTATTAGAACAAGAATTATTAGAATTAGAGATACAGGATCTAGAGGCATTAAACAACCCGTAAAATACTCTATTCAAAGACTTATAAACCTTGAGCAGTTGGAAAGCCCACGAGTCTCTGAGCATTCTTGTCAAAAACCTGCCCAAGCCCTTTGACATCTCACTATTCCTTGGTTTGATACGCTTAAAGTCTAATCTTGTGAGAGAGATTAGAGTATCGACTATAGTGATCCGAATTATAATGGCATCTCTTTCACAAGATCTTTGGCTAAAGGTCTATCTATCACTAGTCTTATGGTGTAGGTGTTCTCCCTATAGCCTATGAAAACCACTTTTTCCCCTCCAAGGGTGTTTGTAACCTCTATGACCATATCCCTCATATCGAGCGTCTTTGCATCTGCTATTATGATGAGATGCTTACATATCGGTAGCTCTGTCTCGAAAGACCCTGCTCTCCCAGAGTAGATCTTGAGCGGGGCTTTTACAATAAAGCTCCCACTAATCACCTCACCAGCCCCTATCTCAATTCTATACGATCTGGCTCGCTTCGATCTTAGCGGTATTATGTTACCTCTGACTCTGCATCCCTCAAGCTCTAATCTGTAGATGCATAGCTCGTCGTCTCCTTCAACTCTCTCTTCAATGACTTTGTGGTTTGTTATCCTTGGTGTTATTGGTATGATGATTATATCTTTATACCTGCCCCCAGCGATCCTGAGGATCTTTCCGTCAAAAAAACCTTCACCGGTTGGGAAAATGGCTAGGATATTGCTAACCCCCAGCTCCTTCAAATCATACCCAGCAAAAACCTCAGAGATCTTCTCAAAACTCTTAGTAGTAATATACCCAGTCGCGGTGTTATGAGCCTCACCACCAATAGAGATTGATATAATATCTCTGCTAATCTCACCCTTAATAGTGGCTCTATGAAGCTCTAGCAACTCTCCCGGGGGTAGGGTGAGCCCAGAGATCTTCAATCTATCGGAGAGCTCTCTCAGGGCTCTATTCCTCTCCACGGTGAGCCGTATCCATCTAATAAGCAGTATGAGCCCGGCTCCCCATATGATCATAGCTATGTAGGTCGCTATGGGGTTGTTAATTATCCGTATAAATGTAAACGTGATAAATGCAAATACAGCGATAGAGAGAATACTATGGAGTAGAGGTATCATAAGATCTCTCTCAACAGTGACTACAAGAAGATCACGATCACCGCTCAAGGCTACTAAATACTATTAAAGAAAAGCCCTTAAAAGTCTTCTAGAAATCATATCCATAAATAGCCTTGTCTTCAATAACCCTTGATGCTTATCAATATTGCTCAGTTATCCAAAGACCCTTAGCGCTGAGATGGAATAGGTTGTAAGACGTTAGCCTCCTAATAACATAGCAGTTTAGCTGTTCTCGGCTTTCTTTACTTTTAAAATGATCCCCTCCATTGATACTACGATCACCTTCGATCCTGATGGTATTTTGCCACTGATAGAATATGCTGTCCATTCTTCGCCTGCTACATAGACTACACCGGGTGTATTTTCATCTATATCTGTCTTTGCAAGACCTGTCTTTCCAACAATAAGCTCTTCTGGCTTGTATCTCTTCATCCTTATAGCCTGCCCTGCTTTATATGATATGATGCCTACGAGCCCGCCAAGCCCTAGTATGAGGGCTGCTATCCCTGCTAGTTCTAGGCTTAGGGTTCCTGGGGGTCTTTGGAGTATCAGCATTGATATCCCTACAGCTATCAAGACGATGCCTGCTATTCCAAAGGCTCCGAATCCTGGTGTTATGACTTCTATTAGTGTTAGCACTACTCCTGAGAGTAGGAGGGCTATTACTAAGAGGTCTGGGGGTACGAGGCTCATACCATAAAGGGCTAGCAGGATTAGAAGGGCGCCTGCTATTGCATATCCCTGGAAACCTGTGGTGAAGATCTCTGCTAGTATTAGGTAGAAACCTATTGTTAGTATGAGCGAATATATGAGCGGATCGGAGAGTAGAGAGACTATTCCCTCAAAGAAATCCTTACTATATCTAGACCCCATCATGAGACCCTCTCTATCGAGCACCTCCTCAAGGCTTGATGCTGGATATGCTATGCCCATCGAGACAGCCTCCCTCTCAGTTAGGGTTAGGCTCTCCTTAACAAATCTCTCAGCGATCTCCACCTTAGCCGGATCATCAAAAGCTCTTTGAGCCAAAGCCCTGAATCTCGAGGCAACATAGCTCACAGTCTTCTCATCAGAGGGTATCGGTTTGGCAGCCCCTATACTGCTCCCAGGCCCCATATAGATCTTTCCACATGCTATTGCAATCATAGAGGCTGCTGAGGCAGCCTTCCCACCTGGGGGTATGAACGCGACACACCTAACGCCCGAGCCAACCAATATCTCGGCTATCCTGTCGGCTGATGCTACATAGCCTCCATAGCTATCTATAATGAGCGTGATCGATATTTTGTTATCAATAGCGCTCTTCACAGCCCTCTCGACTAGGGAGACCATCCCACCATCAATGTTACCAACGATATCGACTATAATGGTAGGCTGTTTAGAGGTGCTTTGGGCTAATACGGTGATATGGATTGATATGGGGAGAGTGAATAACACTATGACTAGTGTTATTAAAGCACTATATCCCCTCATAAGGGTGTCCAGTAGTAATAAGTAAGGGGATGTATAAAACTATAGCTATAGGGGGTCTATATGATCTGTTCTAAGGCTCCTGGGAAGATAATCCTATTCGGAGAACACTTTGTAGTGAGAGGAGCTCCAGGTATTGGTATGGCTGTCAGCTCTTATGCGAAGGTGTGTGTTGAGGAGAGTGATAGGAATACGGTTTTATCGAAACAACTGGGTCTTGTTTATGATGAGGCTGGGGGGGTAGGTCTTGGAAGCGGTTTCGAAGTTATATTTAGGCTGATCGCCTCAATGGGTTGTTCTAAGAGGGTGAGGGCCTATATAGATTCCTCTATATTTATGGGCTCTGGGATGGGTTCTTCAGCCGCATCCTCGGTAGCACTGATCCATGCCCTCATGAGGCTCTGCGGTCTAGACCCCTCTAAAGAGATTGTGTCTAGGATAGCTTTTGAGGCTGAGAAGGCTGTTCACGGAAAACCCAGCGGTATTGACAACACTCTCGCAACCTATGGGGGGCTGCTTTACTACAGATCCGGGGTTTTTGAGAGGATAGATATCAAATGGCCCGAGGAGTATTCATTACTCGTTGTGAACACAGGGATCCATAGAGAGACAGGGGTTGTGGTTAAAGATGTTCTAAACCTCTATGAGAGGAGGAGAGAGGTTTTAGAACACATATATAAGGCTGCGGAAGAGCTTGTAAACCAAGCCTTAGCGATGCTGAGGAGAGGGGATTTCGAGGGCTTAGGAGAGCTGATGAATATAAACCAAGGATTGCTATATGCAGTAAACGTTTCATGCCCAAAATGTGAGGAGATAATCTGGCTTCTTAGGAGAAACAAAGCCCTAGGGGTCAAGCTAAGCGGTGCTGGGAGGGGAGGGATTATAATAGCCTTATACAGAAAAAAGGATCTAGAGGGTGTGAGACAGCTGCTCAGAGAAGAGAGTCTAGTAGTAAGTCTTGACGAAGAAGGGGTTCTTTCGATTTAGCGGGGTGGGAATCGGGATAAATAGTATAGCGATCTCTCATAACACTAATTAAACAAAAGATCCCTTGTGAATCGTTTTAAAATTTCATGGAGAAAGGATCAGAAGGTGTTAGAGTTAATGGGCTTTGCTATCATCAAAGCCAAGGATCAAAGACAAGATCTATCTTATGAATAAATATTAATTATGTCGATCCACCATGGAATTGAAAGAGATCACGGTAAAGCTCTATAAGCACTTCCTTTACCTCCTTTCTCCTCAAGCTCGGCTCTAGAGCCTTTAATACCATGGTATCTAGCTCGATCCTCTCCTCCTGAGGTGGGGAGTACTGTTCTGGTAGTCTTTTTAACTCAGCGTGTTTTAACTTATCAAAGATCTTTGAGAGCTTATTGATCTTATCCTCTGGAAGAGATGTGATATCCAGGACTGGGAGGAGTTTCCAGTGGGTTATTTTGAGGCTGCTCCATGCTCCCTCGGTCTCCTCTCTATGGGCTATGATGCTCATAATCCCCCATGTGGAGTTAAGCCATAGGCATAGCGCTTTAAGCCTTCTAGCATTATTGCCTGTTTTGAGTCTAACAGCATAGAACATGTTTGATAGTACAGGCTTTGTAACATAGATCGAGGTTACATGGGCTGTGTTGAACCTTATTCTCTCTGGGATGAGGAGATTGTTTGCGAATTTCTCAAATATTCTCCTCGCATTCTCATCCCTAGGAAGAATCCAGGCGTTAGGATCTATCTGTAGTCTGCTTCTCAGCTCCTCTCCCCCACCATATAGGGCTGGCAGTGATCCTGGTGCTTCTACAGCTCTTTTGAAGTTATTGTGGAATTGATGCCTATCGATCCCGATCACTGCTATCTCTCCAAGCCTCTTAACAGGGATCCTTATCCCTCTCGCTCCAAGCCTTATCCTACCCTCTAGTAGCTCTAGCACATAGCTTGATAGCCGCGGGTTTGTAAATGCTAACAGCTTTCCCCAGTTGTCGAGGTGCTTTAGGAGTAATCGCCTTGGGATTGTATATACAACACCACCAGATCTTCCAGCCTCTATATTGTTACTTGGGTTGCTTCTCACCATAGTTATATCGATCTCTGCGGCTTTTCCACATCTATCTATGATTTCATGTGCCAGCCATACCCCCTCAAAAGCTGTTCTGGGTTTTCTGAACAGTGTTGCTATGCATGTTCTCTCATCACTCTCATGCTTATCAACCCTCCTAGCTATTACGAGGCACTCGCTCAGGTCTGTAGATTCGCTGAAACCATAGCCTTCTTTGGGGTCATTGCTAACAATAACGTATTCTAGGTGGAATTTAGAGGCTAGGAATGATCGTGCGAGGAACCAGCTTATCCCTGATAAGAGATTCCTAGGCAAAACAAAGGCTATTCTACCTCCCTCTTTTACCAGCTCCCCAGCAATGTATAGGAAGAGGAGCCCCTCACCAGCCTGCCCAATCTCTAGGAGGGTTTTCACACTCTCCCTATCGAGCGAGGTTTCCAGTTCTTCTAGGAAAGCCTTTCCCTCGCTAGTCTCGGATAACATGTATCTTATATATTCTCTGAGTCTCTTGTAGGATTTGAGAAGCTTCTCTCTAGCATGCTTATCAGATATAAAGCCGAAGAGCCCTGCCCCTTGCTTGCGACCTCTCCCAGTAGCTCTCGTAAAAGGAGGGTTCATTATGATTAGGTCGAATCTTTCTGGAAGATCTATTATTCTTCCTTTCCCCGAGGCAGAGATCCTATCTGTATCTCTGCCCCCCAGACGGTTTGCAAGAGCCCATTGTACTAGATCCAGGCTTCCTAGGGATACAGATCCGTCAGGGTTTATCCCTAGCGGGGCTGTATAGATGTTTATGTTCCGTGGAGAAGCTTCGGGGTTATGGAGTGCGAGGATCGTGGCTGTTATATATGTTGCGAATCTAAGGGAATCAAACCCCCAGATGGTTTTCTCCAAAATAGTTTTGTGAAGACTCTCAACATCGACTTCTAACCCTTCTTTCAAACGATCTCTGGTGTAGAGGTATAGAAGACCATCGTAAGAGGCTGAGAGAAGTGTTCCCGTGCCACATGCTAGATCGGCTATTCTGAAGTTTTCGAGAGAGCTGAGGCTCTGCCACGCTTGGTTTGGGGTTGCGAGGGCTAGTCTGGCAAGCAGGTATGATGAGGGTATCTTTGTGAAATATGTTGCGAGGTTCTTCCTAACAGCCCAGCTCCCTACTATTGTATGGTATATCTTGCCCGCGAAATCGCGTCTCAATAGGGTCTTGTTGCTAGCTATGCTGCTTGCAAAGCTGATCAGATCCCTGATCATTGGTTGAGCATCTATAGGTAGTTTTTCGATGATCTCCCTGGCAAGATTGAAGATCGGTTGGTTGTTTGTCTTAACAATATCGTCGAAAGCTTTTCCAAGGGCTGATAAGATGTCTTTCCCTCTTATCAGGCTTTTCAGAGGCTCGAGCCCGTGTTTAGCTCTCACACTCTCATAGAGTATGGCGCTTAGGAGAATGGCTAGGGCTGCTTTACCATAGATCATTTCCTTGATATCTTTAACCCCTCCTATGGAGAGACCATAGAGTTTATGGAAAATACCGTAGAGCTCCCTGCATATAGCTAGATCTCTATCCACAGAGCTTAGGGTTTTGATTAGCCTGTTGACAAGCCTCTCTATCTCCTCCTCAGCTTTTCTAACCCTCTCCTCTAAGACTAAGTATTGGATCACCTGGTCTATGCTCTCCCTTAGAAGAGATACATTAATCTTAAGCCATCCCTGTGTGAGTAGTTCTTGCGAAGATCTCTCAGATCTCTTTTCCAAGAAGCGCGATAGATCCCATGTCGCATCTCCTCCGGGTATGAAGAACCTAGCCCTTAGCACGGATCTTTCCAAGATCTCCTCGATCTCCTTCTCCACAGCTTCTTCAGGAAAACCATGCTTATCATACCAAATAGCCACAGCTATATCGCAAAACCCGTTCTCAAGCCTCTCTATCGCGTTCTTCTCAGCAACATGGGCTTCATAGGATCCTTCAAGAGCTATTCTGAAACCCTTATAAAGAAGGACTATGCTTTTAGAACCATCCATATATATCTCGACCTTTTCTTTAAAACCATTCCTCCCAAGCAGCCTGGCTAAAGCCCTGTTAACCCTATCTCTATCGATGCTCAATCCATACCCCCAACACGCATTTATCCAGGATCCTCCTATATAGGATGATCATGAGCAACATGATCTGCCTATTAAAATAGATATTCGAGGCTTCTTAGCTATTATAGGTGGCAAGAGAAGCCACCTTTATAATATTGCATAACCATTAGAGGCGGAGTGATATAGCGAAACCGATGAGGCGCTTAGATAATGGTCTTTGATAAGACCATAATGATCTCATGGTTTTGAACATTTAGGACGCTTTAGCAATGAATGGTGTGATCGAAATCCGCTAGATATTTACTGTGGTATTTTTATATTTTTCTGCTAACTACCGGTTGGTGATCTTGTTGAGCTCGAACTATGATGAGATCTCTAGAAAGGCTGTTCGATATATTGAGGATAACTATAACAGATATATCGATCTTCTTGGAAGCCTTGTCGAGTATAGAACCGTGGCTGCCTGGGGAGGAGATGATATGGCTAGGTGTGCAGATTATCTTGCATCAATCCTCAGGGAGAGGGGTTTCAAGACCCAGATTAAGAGTGGGGGTGGGTATCCCGCGGTTTTAGCCGAGATTGGTTCGGGCTCTAAGAGCGTGCTAATATATAACCACTACGACGTCCAACCGCCAGACCCTGTTGAGCTCTGGGAGAGCGATCCTTTTAAGCTGTCTAGGAGGGGGGATTATCTATTCGCGAGGGGTGTTGCTGATAACAAGGGCAATATTGCTGCTAGGATAGGCGCGATCGACGCGATCATTGATATCATTGATCATCTCGATCTCAAGATCAAGTTCTTTATAGAGGGTGAGGAGGAGATTGGATCTCCGACTCTTGAGAAGGTTATCCAGGATAATAGAGAGTGGATCAGATCTGATGGCGGGATATGGGAGACAGGGTATATTAGAAGAGATGATAGGCTTGGCATAAGCCTAGGCTTCAAAGGCATGTTATACATAGAGATTATCCTCAAAGGGGCTTCAAGAGATGTTCACAGCGGTAACGCCCCTCTGATCCCCAACCCCGTTTGGAGAATGGTTAGATTGCTCTCCCTACTCAAGGATGAGCATGGCAGGATCTATGTTCCAGGCTTCTATGAAGACATAGATCCCGAGTTCGTGAGAATCGGTGAGGAGCTTGTGAGGAAAATGGATTTAGCAGAGCTTGAGGAGATGATGAAAGATCTAGGGCTTAAGAGCTTCGTCGGAGGTGTGAGTGGTTACGAGGCTCTCAGGAAGCTCCACCTAGAACCTTCGCTAAACGTCTCAGGCCTCTATTCAGGCTATACTGGTAAGGGCTCCAAAACGATAGTGCCTTCGATAGCTGGGGCTAAGATCGATATAAGACCAGTCCCAGGCCAGGATCCAGAGAAGATCCTCAGTAATCTCAAGAAATACTTGAGGGAGAACGGTTTCGAAGACGCCCAGATCGTTGTGCACAGCATGTATAGATCTGGGTATACAAAGCCTGGAGAGGCTATAGTGAGAGCAACGATCAATGCAGCCGTAAAAGCCTATGGAAAAGAGCCATCTATATCACCACTATCCGGGGGTTCGGGGCCCATGTATTACTTTACCAACATAGCTGGAACCCCAATGAGTGGGGCTGGTGTAGGGTATTATGGCTCAAAAGCCCATGCACCGAATGAGAATATAAGGATCAGGGATTTCGTTAACGGGATGAAACACGTCGCCCTAACCCTCATAGAGTTCTCAGCACTAGCTAGAAAGTAGATCTCTACCGGCTATTTTTCCAATCATTGTTTATCTATATAGCCATTAAGAGGACTCCTGTGAACGCTATGAGTGCTGCTGTATAGCCTCTAAGCCCAGGGTTCTCGGCTGTCCTGCTATAGAAAACCCTTGTTAGTGTTGTTGCGACAACAGGTCTTATGTTCTGTAGAGGAGTAACTATGCTTGCTCCTAACTGGACTAACGCTACATATCTCGCCACCTGTCCCAGGGATGCCAGAACCCCTGCTAGGTATACTGCTGCGTTGTTTTTGCTAAAAACGCTCCGGATCTCCGTGTTTCTCAGTAGGAATGCCTCGAAAGCTATGCTAGAGGTATATGCTATCAAGGCTCCTGCGAACGGGTCTCCACCATTTATATTTCCAAGCCTGCTTAGAAAGATCGCTAGCGCCAGTCCAAAAGACGCTACAAGCCCGGCAGCTATCCCCCTGGGGTCTCTTTTGATCTCTCCCCTCCACGCCACCATGATAGCTGCTATAAGTATCAAAACAGCCCCCAGTGCCTGGGTTGGGGATATCCTTTCCCCGACGCCGAGACCGAGAGCTATACCGATCACTATGCTTAGGGTGAGCATTATGCTCGCCCCGCTAGCACCTATGCTCCTTATAGCCACATATAGCGAGGCTCTCCCAACGTTGAAGTTCACCAGCCCAGCTATTATGTATAGTATAATAGATTCGATGCTAATCGCACTGAAACCCCAGAAAACCAGGGAAAAGAGAAACACAACAGGATAGCCTGAGAGGAGGGATGCGAGCAACATATGGCGGGAATCCATGTTAGAGCGAGAACCCCTGATCACGACATCATGCATACCGAAGAAAACGCCAACGCTGGTTCCTACAGCATATAGAACCAGAGGATCGAGCAATCGAGATTCACCGAGTATACTCAATTATAGGTTTCTGTTACCAGCCTAAATACCATGAATAGCCTCCAACAGATCCGAAGTATATCTGGAGAAAGATTAAGATTATAATGAGCCGGGTTGGTCGAATAGTCTTCTGAGATCGTAGGGTTATAGGTTTTTGAGGATCTTTGACTCCGTGAACAGTCCTAGATTTCATTAAACTTGACTATGTTTAGCACTCAAGATCTTTCGGAACTGTGGAAGAGGGCTGGCAATCTAATATGGATCCATGCTTGGTTCGCGTCTGGTTTGCTAATATACTGGTGTGATCCACTCCCTATACTTCGGGTTCTTGTTGAGCACTATTTCCCTGTAGTAGTTAGAGATCTTTTGCGTCACAGGTCCTGGGGATCCTGATCCTATTGCCTTTCCATCCACCTCGATCACCGGTGTAACTTCAGCTGCGGTGCCTACCATGAAGATCTCGTCTGCTACGTAGAGCTCCTCCCTCGTTATGTCTCTCTCCTCAACCTTATAGCCTAGGTCGTCTGCGATCCTGAACACTGTGTCCCTTGTAATCCCCTCAAGTATAGATGCATATACAGGTGGTGTGTATATAACGCCCCTCCTGACTATGAATAGATTCTCCCCGGATCCTTCTGCTATATAGCCCCTCCAGTCAAGCAGTATAGCCTCGTCATAGCCTGAGGATATTGCCTCTGAGAGTGCTATGACCGAGTTGAGATAGATCCCGGATGCTTTGGCCATAACAGGCATTGAGAAGCCCGGAACCCTTCTCCAGCTCACAACCTTCACCTTAACTCCCTTTGGTTTGAGGTAATGTCCGAAGGGGATGGCTGCTATGGATACTCTAGTGGGTACTTTGGATATATCTAGCGAGATGCTCCCCTCACCGGCGAAGGCTATTGGTCTTATATATATGTTTTCCTGGAACTCGTTAACCCTTACAGTCTTTACCGTAGCGTCGATCAGTTCTTCAAGCCCGTATCCCAGTCTAAGCCCCACTATCTTGGCTGAGTTGATCATTCTTATCATGTGATCCCTGAGCCTGAATATATAGAGATTATTACCATCCCAATAGCCCCTAATCCCCTCGAACACTGCTGTTCCGTAGTGGAGCGCGTGTGTCATTACATGGACATATGCCTTGCTACATTCAACAAGATCGCCGTCCATCCATATGTATTTAGTCCTCGAGCACATGGACATTTTTGATCGTGTGGTAGTGATGCTGAGCGCCTTATAAGGTTTACGCCTATAGTCCTTATAGAATTGCCAGGCTCTGGCTAGAAGCGTAAAGACCTTATCAGCTTAAGGAGTATATCTAGCGGGTGAGCCTATGAGGAGGGCTCTTGTGAGGGCATATATGTCATCAGCCAACCTGGGGCCTGGGTTCGATGTACTCGCAGTGGCTCTTGACGCGTTCTACGATGAACTAGAGGTTAGGATTGTTGGTGAGGGTCTGAGCAAGATCAGCCTGAGTGTTGGTGGTAAATACGGCTCCCAAGTGCCAGCGGGGGAGGATAACGCAGTGCTTGCACCCATAGAGAAGGCCTTAGCAATAGCTGGGGAGAAGCTCCAGCTCGAGGTAACGCTTAGTAAGGGGGTGCCTCCAGGCAGGGGTCTTGGGAGTAGTGGTGCTTCTTCAGCGGCTGCTGCTAAGGCTGTGAACGAGATCCTGGGGGGTGTTTTCAGTGATAGCGAGCTGGTATACATAGCAGGGGAGGGTGAGAGGAAAGTCTCGGGGGAGCCGCACTATGATAATGTCTCTGCAAGTCTCCTCGGAGGATTTGTTCTGGTAAGCCCTGGAGAGAGTGTTAGGGCTAGCAGGATACCTGGTGGTGAGGGTTTCAGTTTCCTCCTAGCAATCCCGGAGATCCAGGTACCTCCTAAGAAGACGGGTCATGCTAGATCCGTGCTCCCGAGGCAGGTGAGCCTTACGGACTATATAGCCAACTCCTCTAGCTTGGCAAAACTGATCCTAGGGATAGTTACCAACAATCCAAGACTAGCAGGCGAAGGAATGAATGATAGGATAATAGAGCCTGCTAGGGAGAAGGCAGGGCTCATACCCCTATACTCTGAAGTGAAGAGCAACGCCCTAAAGGCGGGAGCCTATGGGGCTGTTGTAAGCGGTGCCGGACCAAGCATATTGATCCTAGCGGATAGAGAGATCCATAGAGAGCTTGGAAACATGTTAACCGAGATCTATGCTAAGAGAGGCTATAAAGCTACAATTGTGAGCGCTACTCCAGCCCCGGGTGCCCGTGTGATTATAGGTTAGACAGTTTAGAGGTAAGCAAGCTCAGTAGGATCTATGGCTCGGGCCATTTTCTCCAGTCGCCGAACTTCCTGTCATATTCAGGACATCCTCTCCTATAGCTAACACTCCCTTTCCATTCAGCATTAACGAACAGGCTATAGAATAGCCTTTCTCTCAACGAAGGTTTCTTAACGAGGGGCGAGATCATTTTTATAAATCTCTCCATATCATCCCTTGAGGAGAAGTAAACGATCACGATCCCTGAAGATGCTAGGGATAATGGTGGACTGAATATCGAGTATTTAACCACCATACGCATTTCTCTCAGCATTACTAGCAAGTCTTTCAATGGGATCTTTAGCGATGATACCGGGATCCCGACTTTATAGCATGAGAGTGAGTTGCTATGCTGGATACCTCTCTCAAAGCTAGACCAGCACTCACCACACTTGTTCCACTCACCGAACCCCTTCCATCTAATACCCATATATCTTTACCTTCTAGCTTATTTTGAATACCGCTGCCCAGCTATATATAGCTTAAAGATCCCTCATGATCGGTTAGGCAGGGTTACAAAACCACTTCTTCTCACCATTGGCCCCTATAACCTCTACTCAGTCATAGTTACTCATAAGCTTTAGGGATAAAGAGATCTTTGCGAGCTATGTGGAAAGCTCTATCGAGTAAATTATGATAGTAAACCTAAGAAGAAACCTACGATGATACCAACTAGAAAGAATATAGCCATGATCAGATAACTATACCGGAAATTACCATATATAATATACCGGTATACCATATCTGGTAGTTTAATGAACCTGCCTATGATTGCGATGATTATAGAGGCTATTACTATTAACGTCACCAAATCCCAACTCAGAATCGGACCCCTCCCCTCCAAAACCATTACGATAGAGAGGATGCCGAAGAAGATAGCACCTAATAATCCAAAAAGCCTCAAAGCAAGCATATTATCCCTATACATAGAAAAGCCTCCCTAATATGTACCTAAACATACTAGCACTTAAATAATGCCTACCCGAAATCAAGGCTTTAATACCACTACCGCGATAAACACAGGTAGCCCTAAAGATCCTTTGCGTGTAGAGTTGTGTAGATAAAACACGTAGCATGTAAAGCTATAAGATTGCCAAACGTATAAGGGCATTGAGTATATCTATCGACCAGGATCCTTCGACAAATATGTAAGTAGCTTTGCTGAATCAAAGAAATCCTAAGAGTCAAGAACACTGTTGATAATTCAGCTAGCAGGGAGCGTTCTCATTAACTCACTATCCTATAGGTATGTGGAGAGAGCATGGAGGTGGATATTAAGAGGCTTGAGAGGCTCGCGCTTCTAAAGCTAAGCGACGACGAGGAGAAAGCATTGTCAAAAGATATTGAGAAGATCGTTGGTTTTTTCAAACAGCTAGACAGGATCGTGCTTGAGGGTGTAGAGCCCCTATTCCATGTTATGGAGAAAGAGGCCGGGGTGAGGGAGGATAGCGTTGAGAGGGGTATTGAGAGAGCATGGGTGGAGAGGAGCGCGGCAAAAACGATAGACGGCTATGTTGTCGGTCCTAGAACGATAACTGGTGAGGAGTCTTGAGCCTTGTCAATAAGCAGCTGAGATACGTGGTCGAGGCTGTTAGAGATAATAGGGAGGCTCTGATCGAATATATATATAAGCTTTACGAGAGGATCGAGAGGTATGAGGAGAGGTTAAGAGGCTTCATAACACTCAGGCCTGTTGATACCGTGGTTAGAGAGGCTCTTGAGGCTAACAGGCTTGGTAAACCCCTCGCAGGGATCCCGATAGCTGTTAAGGATAACATATCAACCGAGGGTGTTAGAACAACATGCGCCTCGGCTATTCTTGAGAACTATATACCGCCCTACGATGCTACGGTTGTTAAAAGGCTTAGAGAGGCTGGCGCGGTGATCATTGGTAAGACCAATATGGATGAGTTTGCAATGGGATCTACTACAGAAACAAGCTATTTCGGCCCCTCAAGAAACCCTTGGGATCCATCTAGAGTTCCTGGCGGCAGCTCTGGGGGTAGTGGTGTTGTTGTCTCAGCATACATGGCCCCAGCAGCCCTTGGAAGCGATACAGGAGGCTCTGTGAGGAACCCGGCAGCATATACAGGGATCTTTGGGTATAAGCCTACATACGGTGGCTTGAGCAGGTATGGCTTGATAGCGTATGCAAGCTCTCTAGACCAGATCGGTCTCATGACAAGAGATTCTGTCGATACAGCATTTCTCCTCGAATACATAGCTGGCGAGGATCCCAGAGACCCCACATCTCTAGACCTGGGGGTTAATGGGACTTTCAAAGAGGTCTCGAGCCTGGGGGAGAGCAGCGATCTTCGAAGGGCTAGGCTGGTCATTGTTAAGGAGATGTGGAACGGTGTTGAAGAGCACGTGTTTAAAACAGCCATGAACGCTGTTGAGAAGCTCTCTTCAGAGGGCTTTGGTGTTGAAGAGGTAAGCGTTCCCGAGGTTTCTTATGCTCTGCCAGCCTACTATGTGATCGCATTTGCAGAGGCTAGCTCTAATCTCTCTAGATACGGGATCCCCTTATACGGATTATCAAAAGATCCTGAGAATACCTCGTGGATCGATTATTACTCCGAGATAAGATCCAAGGGGTTTGGTAGAGAGGTTAAGAGGAGAATCATGCTTGGAAGCTTTATACTGAGTGCTGGGTATTATGAGCAATACTATATCAAGGCCCTCAAGGTAAGAAGGATCCTTAGGGATAGATTGCTACCACTACTAAGAAAGGGCTATATAGTATCGCCAACGATGCCCATACAGCCTCCAAGGCTTGGAGAGGCTATCGAGGATCCTTTGAGGCTATATGCTATGGATATAGAGACAGTCATACCCAACCTAATAGGATCTCCAGCCATAAGCCTTGTCGCGGGTTTCGCCAACTCCCTCCCAGTAGGGCTCCAGCTAATAGGCCCTCCCCTAGGTGATCGAGATCTCCTCTTAATAGCCAGGACTATCGAGATCATTATAGGGTTGTCCAATCTAAGCCCACAGATAGGGTGAGTGCCATGACCCCGCAGAAAGCAGTTATAGGGCTCGAGATCCACATCCAGGTCAATACTGTGAGGAGTAAGATGTTCTGCTCATGCTCGCAGGATTATAGAGGGGTGCCGCCAAACACTAACGTGTGCCCTGTATGTCTAGGCCTCCCAGGCTCTCTTCCAGTTCCCAACAGGGAGGTTATTAGAAAGGCTATCATGCTAGCCCTAGCCCTGGGATCCAGGTTATTGGATAAGGTGGTTTTTGTTAGAAAACACTACTTCTACCCAGATCTTCCGAAGGGGTATCAGATAAGCCAGCATAGAGGTCCTGGGATGGCTCCCATAGCTGTTGGAGGTTCTCTCGAGATAGAGGGTGATAGCGGTTCCAAGAGGATTAGGATGAGGAGGATAGGTGTTGAGGAGGACCCGGCTAGGATCACATACCCACTAGGTGATCCCACTAGGAGTAGCTATAGCCTTATTGATTATAACAGATCCGGTGTACCATTAATAGAGGTTGTAACAGAACCGGATCTCTCGAGCCCGAAGGAGGCTAGAGCCTTTATGGAGAAGCTGTTAGAGCTTGTGGATCATCTCGGGATCTCTAACCCGGATCTTGAGGGTGCCTTCAGAGTCGATGTGAACATATCTATAGAGGGTGGCGAGAGGGTTGAGGTTAAGAACATAGGCTCTCTCAAGGATATTGAGAAGGCTATAAGCTATGAGGTTGTTAGGCAGAGAGCGGTGCTGACAGCTGGGGGGAAGATCCAGAGGGAGACTAGACACTGGGATCCTGTTAAGGGTGTAACTATAGTCTCTAGGTATAAGGAGCTTGAGGAGGAATATAGATACTTCCCAGACCCCGACCTGCCCCCTATAGCTATTACTAGTAGCATTGTGGAAGAGATAGCCTCGAAAATGCCTGAGCTGCCATGGCATAGGGCTGAGAGGTATGTTAAGAGCTATGGGCTAACACAATATGTATCGAGAGTCCTGGTGAGTAGGAAAAGGCTTTCCGAGTTCTTCGAAGAGGTTGTAAAGATCTATGGCGATCCCCGGAGGGTTGCTGACCTCCTTATAAACGACTTCCTAGGGATCGTTAATGAGAGGGGAGGCAACCTCGACATGGTGAAGGCCTCGCCCCAGAGTATTGCGAAGCTCCTCTCATTAATGGATCGGGGTGTGATCAGTGTAAAGATCATGAAGATGATCCTAGAGAGGGTGGTGCTGGGAGGAGAGGATCCAGAGGAGATAGTCGCTAAAGAGAACCTAAAGGTAATAGCAAGCGATGAGGAGCTTGAGGAGCTTGCAGAGAAGGTTATCAAGGAGAACCCCAAGGCTGTTGAAGATGCTAAGAAGAATCCTAAGGCTATAAACTATCTAGTTGGGCAGGTCATGAAACTAACTAAAGGAAGAGCGGATCCTCAGAAGATAGCTGCGATAATAAGGAGAAAACTCTCCACAGGAACCTGAGCTGCTCTGCTATTATTTTAACCATTATAAAGGTTACAGGCTTACAAACCTAGAATATATTCAATGATCTCTGCACATAATGCTGATATTAATAAAGATCCAAGTGTGTTGGCGAAAGAGAAAAAAGAGTTTAGGGTTTCTCTATAGCAGTGAAGGAGAGCCATAGACAGTGGTCGCTTTGAGCTGGTAGAGGCTGGGGATATGGGCTCCGGTTGGAGGGATCCTGGGACTGTGAGGCTATGGGTGGGGTTAGCATTACTAGCCGTTATAAGGCTCGAACTCTAGTTTTACTCCATTAATACCTGCCTTAGCATATATAGATGGGTCTAAAGGCTATGAAGTATTCTGTTGCAGAACCATTGGTTGATCCTTACGAGGCTGTGGAGATCTTTCTTAAAGAGTTGGGGCCTTTAAAGATAGGGTGTGAGGAGATCTTCATAGAAGATAGCCTTGGAAGGGTTGCTTGTAGCGATATAGTGCTACCCATACCCCTCCCACCTTTTCCAAGATCCCTGGTTGATGGCTATGCGGTTCTTTACAGCGATGTGGCTAGCGCTTCAAAGGATAGGCCTGTTAGGCTCAGCCTTGCTGGGAGGATAGGGGTTGGTGCTAGTGCAGAGCACATATCGATCAAGCCGGGTACTTGTTACGAAGTGGCAACAGGCTCTCATCTCCCCAGGAACACAGATCTAGTGGTTCCTTTCGAAGATACTGAGGAGAAGGGCTCCGAGGTGATCATTTATAGCTCTCCTAGGAGGGGTGAGAATATAGCCTACCCTGGCAGCGACCTACCCTCGGGAACCGTTATTGTTAAGAGGGGATGGGTTATAGATGAGAAAACCCTAGCTACACTCGCATCTGCGGGGATTAAGAAGATCTCTGTTTATAGAAAGCCGAAGGTGTGTGTGATGTCCACAGGTAGGGAGCTTCTGGAACCTGGAGAGCCCCTCAGGCCGGGTATGGTGTATGAGTCTAACCTAAGATCTCTAAAAGCTCTCCTAGAATCCAGGGGGTTTGATGTAGATCCTATCGGTATTGTTGGTGATGATATCGATGATCTGAGGAAAGCGATCCTTAGCAGCGTTGAGAAATGCGATCTAGTAGTAACCACCGGAGGAACCTCGGCTGGTGTTGAGGATAACGTATACAGAGTCGTGGGCGAAACTGGCAGAATTATTGTGAGGGGTGTTAAGCTAAGACCAGGCAAACCCACAAGCCTCGGGATCGTTAAGGGCAAGCCTGTTGTGAGCATTTCAGGAAACCCTGTAGCCGTATTTGTTCTCATGGAGATGGTTCTACCAAGGCTTCTCAGGAGGATCAGGGGTGAGGATGAGATCCCCAGAGCCCCTAGCCAGGGACGTGCAAGGCTTCTCAAGAGGGTTAAGGGTTCGAGGGGGAGGATAGCTATTATACCAAGCATACTCATTAGAGGTTCAGGAGGGCTTTTCGTCCTACCCTGGGTTCTTTTGAGCTATATGGTTTCGAGGCTATCCTTAGCAGATGTATATATAGAGATCCACTATAGCAGGAATAAGCCTGTAGAGGTTGGTGAGGAGGTCGAGTACAAGGCCTTTGGGAAAGACCCCAGAGTGTTTGTTCTCGAGGCGAGCGAGATCTCGGGGGGAGTTGATGTCGTGGGCGATAGGCTTATAACATATGCCTCAAGAGAGGAGGCTGAGATGTGGCTTAGTATGGGGGCAGCATCCTCGATCCATATATGCGATGGTTACAGGATAAAGGGTGATAGGGTTTCGATTGAGATAAAAACAATCCCAGAGGGTAAGAGGTATGGTAAGGAATTCATGGTTCTCGCCAGAGATAGGATCGAGAAGGTTCCAGGATATGGTGAGGGCAGCTGCTTCTCAAGAATCGTGGGAGAGATCCTTAGAGAGAGGGGTGTGGAGGACTATGTGGTCATCGATGTAGACCTGCCCTCACAGGCTAGGGATATGTTTACCCAGGGTCTGGTAGACATAGCTTTAGAGCCTCTCTAAATATAATCCATAGACCTCTCGCCACAAATTCAAGATCAAGCAAGCAGATCAAGACCTTCCAAGTTTATGCATCTGTTCTCATCATATGTGACCATTAAATGCCCTTCTTATTATAGTTAATGGTGGTAACACCTATTGGGCTTTTTAAGGGATCTTTTATCGCTTATGTCGTTTCTAACGATCTATCCAGTTCCAAGTAAATATAGATCTCTACATGATGCTGCATCAGCCTTTTACCTATCCCCTATAGTTGGCTTTCTAAGAGGTGTTCCAGGCTTTATCATTTTAACAATAGCTGGTTCTCTACCCCACCAATTCCTCGCAGGGATCGCTATTGCTCTCCACATAATTATACAGGGTTTTCTACATATAGATGGCTTCATAGACTTCAGCGAGGCTCTTCTAGCATCTAGGTTTGGTAGGGATGCTGGGGCTGTGATGAAGGATAGGTATAGAGGATCCTATGGGGTTGCCTCTATGGGTCTTTATACAGCTTTGCTCTACTCCTCATTATCATCGATAGATCCTAGGCTCCTCCCAGCAGTTTTCCTCCTGGGCGAGGTTATCCACGGAGGATCTATGGTTATCTGCATGGGGCTTGGGAGAGTTGAGCCCTATGAGGGTCTTGGAAGCATTTTTAAAAGATCCCTTAGTCGTAATAAGCTAGTGATCTCCATAGCTATTTTGATTATACTCTATAGTTTAATATCCCTACCCTTACTAGGATCCCTACTCCTCTATCAGCTAGTCTTTGCCGTGCTTGCATCGATTTTTTCGGCCGTGATTGCTAACAGGGTTCTCGGATATGTTAGTGGCGATGTAGCCGGCTTTTCTGGCGAGGTTAGCTATGTGGTTTTCATGATCTCGTGGGTATCGATATGATCGATTTTCTTTTGCCCATGGGATTGTTTGAGAGGGTTGTCCCCATATTATTAGGACTCTTAATGGATCTCCTATACCCGTATCACAGGGGCTTGCTCCTCAAGATACACCCGGTCCATACAGCCTATACCATGGCTAGGCTTCTCTCCCCGCCTGGTTCTAGCAGGGCTAGGGGGGTTATTACGTGGCTTGCTGTCATGGCGGTTCATTGCATAGCCTATGGATCCCTTCTCTATGTAGCCCGCATATTCGGAGAGATCTTCTGGATCCTTGTCTCAGCATATATAGTGAAGCTCTCAGTACCTGTAAGGCTTTTAGCAGACATCGTGAGAGACGTGGCGAGATGCCTTGAGAGAGACGATATAGCGTGTGCTAGAGAGAAGACCTCGTGGATCGTTAGAAGGGATACTAGCAAGCTGGGGAGAGGACATCTAGCATCAGCCTCAATAGAATCGCTCTTCGAGAGCACGGTTGACGGGATAGCATCGCCCCTACTATACACAGCCCTCCTAGGACCTATGGGAGGGCTTATACAGAGGCTTATAAACACTCTAGACGGGGCTCTCGGCTTCAAAACACCTGAGTATATAAAAGCCGGGTGGCTCTCAGCGAAGGCTGATACTGTTATTAACTATATACCAGCCAGGCTCGTAGCAATCATGATCATTATCCTCGCACCAATAGCTGGAGGTAGTATTGAGAGAGCCCTGAGGATCTATATAGAGTATAGGAATAGGACTGAGAGCGCGAATGCTGGGCACCCTATGGCGGCCGCTGCCGGGAGCCTCGGCATCAGGCTGGAAAAGGTGGGGAGCTATGTGCTTGGTGAGGGCCCGCTACCAAGCTATCCAGATATATATAGAGCCTTGAGACTATTTACAGCTGTCCTGGTTCTAGTATACCTAGTTACACTTGCTATCGCTATCTCTGTAAACTATTCCATGTTTCACTAAGGTCTCTTGTAATAGTCACTCTATCTCCCCACTAGATCTTTTATAGTTTTAATGCTTCTACGTAAGCTTGAAAGACCCGGTGCTGTTATTATTATATACATGATATATGTGTTGGGAAAGGTGAGAAAGAACCAGTGTATGAGTTTCTCCATACAATGGGCAGGGGAGGCTGGGTAGAGGAAGAACTATAGATCGGTTTTCTAAGTGATTTAACGCTAGCGATACGGGTTCAATGGGAGGGTGTTTGGGCTGGTGAAGCTAGAGATAGTATGGTTTATAACGCTATATCAGTTGCTACAGTGTCATCTCTATCAGCCTGGTGAGGGTTATAATCCTCCCCTGGCTTATATTGATAGCCTTCACCCCCCTTCCTCTTAGCTCTTTTGCTAAGGCCGTGCTATCCTTGATCATCTGCATTAGTTTGATCTTAGAGCCTAGATCCAGTCTTCTAACCAGATCCAGGCTTGGAGTTGGGATGACTGTGTAGAAAGAGCCTCCAGCGCTTCTCACACCCCTTTCTATTCTCTCTATAGCTGTAACGATAGCCCTAGAATCTCTCGGGGGTGTTGTGAAGAGTAGCACTATGTCTCCTCCTTTTAAATGTCTCATGAGAAGTTTCGCCAGGGGTCTGGGATCTATATCGCTAACTACTGTATCCTGAGAGAAGCTAATTCTAGCCATTCTTGAGAGTATGCTTCTATACCCGCCAAGCCCTCTCGAGGGTCCAACAAGATCTATAGTCTCTCTGGAGTATAGTGCTAGGAACATTGCATCGCCCCTTGATGCCGAGTACCTCGACATGGTCGCTATAATTCTCGCCGCGTTCTCGAAGGGTGTCTCTCTATAGGGTCCTGTGAACATTTCTCCTGTTATGAGGAGTATGTAGAATATATTGCCTGAAGCCTCTTTCTCTGTCTCCTTAACTATCAATCTGCCCCATCTGGCTGTATGTCTCCACACGATCCTTCTGGGCTCGTCTCCCTCCCTATATTCTCTCACGCTGAGGAACTCGGTACCGCTCCCAGAGATCCTTGACCTAGCCATCCCTAGAGATCTCGCTAAGAGAAGGCTGGATCTGAGGCTTGAGGGGATTAGTCTGGGTAGCACGAGAAGCTCTACAGGCTCTCCCACATCGATCTCATCGCTTCTAAAGAGACCCAGAGGATCTCTGACAACGATCCTCAGCGGGCCTATGAGGTGCCTCCCCGTCCTAGCCTCAAAGGCAGCTCTATATGTTACACAACCCCTGGGAGGTATCATGATCAGGGCCCTTCTAGATCCTTTAGAAAGTCTCAAGTGCTCTGGATATACTAGGAAGATCTCTATAGGGCCTATTGGTATTAACCCACTGTTACACAGCCTATAAGATACCCAGAGCTCTTCTCCCTCAAAACCCCTGTCGGCTGCGCCCCTAATCCTGGATCTAGTGATCTTATTCATAGATATATTAACATACCCCATGAGGGCTAGAGAGAGGATTACCAGAAAGACCCCCGACCATACAAGAGCCTGGGAATAGCCTGTAGGGATCCCGATCAGGTTTCCGGGAAAGGATCCGATAGTTATAAATATAGCTGCTACAAGAACCACGGAAGCAAGCCTCTCAGTGGATTTCACTATATATTGCGACATTGCTCCCTCTGATATTGCTAGGTGTCAGGGTATATATTGTAGTGCGTCATCCCAGAAGCTCTTAGGAGGTATCACGACTCATTCCACGCCCTAGGGATAAAGATCCCCGTGAGACTGGCTGGCGGGCCGTGGGAGAGGTTGGCCAGCATGTAAAGAGCATCCGGCTTCTAAAGTCCTGTGATAAATAGAGGGGGAAAGGCCGTGTGGGTCGTAAGGGCTGTGTTGCCTATAACCCTGGCTGCTGGTAATCTGTAACACCATATGTGGCTCTATGTCTTTAAGTTTGTGTTTGTTATCAATATTGGCGCATATGTATGTATATATCTCTCCTTATTGATATAAACGATCGTGGGGAGAGGTTGAAGAAAATAATACCTATAGGGATACTCATAGCTATAGTAGCTATAGGGGCCGTGGTGTTCCTCGTATACAGACCCTGGGGAGGGGCAGGAATACCGGCACAATCAACCGAGACGACAAGGAACACTGTGACAGCAACAGCTACGACTACAGCGACAACCACGTCCTATGGAATGATAGTCTTGACATTCGCCTATGAAGACTTATCGGTGAAAGCAGAGATACCTAGGAAAGAGGTCCTGATAACGGGTGGGGGCTCGACTTTCGTGAATCCACAGATGCAGGCCTGGGCGCAGAAGTTCAGATCAGTGAGCGGGGGCTATGTGACTGTTAACTACCAGAGTATTGGTAGCGGTGCTGGTGAGGCTAAGTGGTTTGATAGAGCCTTGGATTTCGGTGCTGCAGATGTCCCTATATCTAAGACCACATATGATAAGCTTGTCTCGCGCAGAGCCTCTTTCATCCAGGTACCCTTAATAGCTGGGGGTGTTGGGATTATATATAATATACCTGAGTGGGATGAAAGCAAATGTGGCCCCCTGAGACTCTCTGGAGAGGTTATAGCTGATATCTACCTAGGAAAGATCCTCTATTGGGATGACGATAGGATCAAAATGCAGCAGGTCGAGGGCTGCAGATCTCTATTACCCCACGAGATTATCAAGGGTGTCCATAGAAGCGATGGAAGCGGTACAACAGCCCTCTTCACACTATATTTATCAACTGTATCAAGCGAGTGGAAGGTGAAAGTAGGCTCTGGCTATACAGTAGAGTGGCCGAGGGATGCAATCGGATATGGAGAAGGCGGTAAGGGTAACGAGGGCGTAAGTGCAAAGGTTAAGGGGACGAAATACTCGATAGGGTATGTTGAGTACTCGTACGCTGTAGCCAACAAGATCCCTATGGCTGCTCTTAAAAACAAAGACGGCTTCTACGTAGTGCCCTCTGCAGAGACTGTTATGGAGGCGCTTAAAAGAGGTGCGAAAGACCTGCCGCCGCCCTCCTCCTTCTGGGGAGATGTTCCCGCCACTCTCATAAACAGGGAGGGGGAGAAGACATACCCTATAGTTGGTATGGTGTATGCATTCATCTATACAGATATAACTAGCAATAAGGATTTAGCTGCAGCCCTCTCAGCATTCTTCAAGTGGGTGTTGACAGAAGGCCAGAAGCCTGAGAACATTGTTACAGGCTATGTACCGCTTCCGAAAGAGCTTGTAGCCAAGGCTATCAAGTATTTAGAGGATTATCTGAAATACTAGTTAGGAGTGGCGGGTGGGGGCTCTGAGGCTTTTTGAGAGGAATCTTTTTAAGAGGAATAGAGAATACTTTTTCCTGCTCTTAGCATTAGCCAACATAGCTATAGCTTTTATAGTTATAACTATAAATCTCATACTAGCCGGGCAGGGTGTCAGGATCTTCGTAAAAGAAGGGTTATCATTTATAACGACGAGCGCCTGGAGCGGTGTGAAAGAGAGCTACGGCATTCTCTTCGCACTCGGCGGCACCCTGGTTACTGGCGGGATAGCTATAGCGATAGCGGCTCTACTAGCCATAGGGTCTGCGGTAACTATAACAGAGATCCTGCCGAGCTGGGCTAGGGCTTTTGCAAGCACACTCACAGATCTCTCGGCAGCTATACCGACAGTGATATACGGGCTGTGGGGGTTATTCGTATTATCGCCCGTGATAGGCAGTCTCGTTTCCACACCTCCTCTCTCACTGCTCACACCATATCTAGGCTCTCCAGGCTCTCTTGGAACATCTATTCTCTCTGCATCGATACTCCTCTCTATAATGATAGTCCCATTCTCTACAGCTATAATAAGGGAGTCTCTAGCCAGAGTGCCTAGATATATTGACGAGGCTCTGTACTCGCTCGGGCTCACAAAGCTCGAGGTCGTTATGATCAAGCTTAGATATATTAGGACATCTATACTATCAGCACTAATGATCTCGTATGGCAGGGCTGTTGGCGAGACTGTAGCTGTCGCTATGGTTATTGGTAATGTCCTTAACCCCGATTTCTGGAGGATCTTCAGCCCTGGTTATACTATAGCGAGTCTCATAGCCGATCAGTACCAGAACGCTGAGGCATATACATATATGGTTCCAGCCATATTTGGGATGGCCTTGATCCTTTTCCTAATAGGGCTCGGGATCAATATATATGTATCTATAATCTCGAGGAGGGGTTAGGATGGATACCAGGAGACTTAGATCTAGTCTGGGGATGCTGGTCTTCGTATTATTATTCGCTATATCTATACTCCCGGTCTTCCATCTAATAGCCGTTGTGTTTATAAACGGCTCAAGCGTTATAGCAAGCAATTTCCCAGGCTTCTTCTACGAAGAGAGGCCTCTCCCAGGCTCTGAGGAGGTGGGGGGCGTCGGGCCATATATACTGGGCACACTGATCCTAGTGTCTATAGCAACAGTTATAGCAACCCCTATAGCGATCTTCGCAGCAGTATATACAACCCAGAGTCTGAGGAGCAAACTAGGGTTTGCCACATCAACGCTTACCAGGGCTATGATAGAGTTCCCTACAATCATAGTTGGGCTCAGCGTATATGGATTCCTAAAGATCCTGGACGAGGTTTTAGGCATGTTTGGTCTCCAGAACCCCATACCTAGGTTCAGCGCCCTCTCAGGGGCAATAGCGCTGGCTATAGTTATGATCCCATTCATATACACACAGATCGAGGATGGGCTTAGAAGCGTGCCCACGAGTTTGAGGGAGGCTATCTATTCTCTCGGATCATCTAGGATTAAGGCTTCGATGATAATGATGAGGTATATCAAGGCGACAGTGATTACAGCGCTCGCTATAGGGGTTGGCAAGGCTCTGGGCGAGACTGCTCCTCTCTTCTTCACAGCCTTTGGTAGCGATCTATACCCGCCGATCGATGGTGGTATGCTCTTTAGACCCATAGGGTCGCTTACCCTGGGTATATATAACATGGCCCTCTCTGGGTATGATAACTGGGTTAAGGCCTCATGGGGTGCAGCACTCATACTGCTCTCCATGTCGGTGGCTCTTTTCATAGTTTCAAGGATACTCTCTCATAGGAGGTGGTAGGAGGTTGGGAGCTTCAGGAGCCTCTATAGAGATCAAAGACCTCAGGGTCTGGTTCGGGGCTAGGGAGGTTATTAAGGGGGTAAGCCTCTCGATCCCACGTAACGTTGTTTTCACTATAATGGGCCCCTCGGGTAGTGGTAAGTCTACCATTCTTAGGGCCATTAACAGGTTACTCGATCTATATCCTGAGGCGAGGGTTGAGGGTAGTGTTATCATAGACGGTGTTGATATATATGGAGATACCGCTGACCCGATGGCTATTAGGAGGATGGTGGGGATGGTATTCCAGATCCCTAACCCCATACCCAGCATGTCTATATATGACAATGTAGCTCTCGGTCCGAGGCTCAACAGGCTTGTTAGGAGTAAGAAAGAGCTTGATGAGCTTGTTAGATGGGCTCTTGAGAAAGCCTATCTATGGGATGAGGTTAAGGACAGGCTTGGAGCACCTGCTGGCAAGCTATCTGGGGGTCAGCAGCAGAGGCTATGCATAGCAAGGGCTCTGGCTATGAGGCCTAAGGCTATTCTGATGGATGAGCCTACATCTAACCTAGATCCGGTGGGCACCTCTAGGATCGAAAGCCTTATAACCGAACTTAAGGAGATCCTGACGGTGGTCTTGGTAACCCATAACACTTTCCAAGCCTCAAGGGTTTCTGACTATGTTGCCTTCATATATGATGGCAGGCTTATCGAGGTCGGCCCGTCGTCGAAGATCTTTACGAGACCTGAGAACGAGCTTACAGAGAAATACATAACAGGGAGGATGGTGGCTTGAGACCTATAGATTATCGCGTCAAGGGCCTGGAGAGGATGCTTAAGGAGATCTCGAGGATCTCTGAGGAGATCGTTGAGAACGTTGTAAGCTTGAAAGCAACCCCCGATGTTATTAGGAAGCGTATTGACGATGTTAGGGAGATGAGGCTCGAGATACATAGAAACATAGTCGAGATCATGGCTAGGTATCAGCCCACGGCATCCGATCTCAGGGGGCTTATAGCGGCTTTGGAGATCTCCTATGGGCTCTATAGGTTCTCTAGATATGCACTCGACATATCGACAGTGCTCGATAGGGTTACTAGGATAAGTGGTGCTAGCTGTGATCTGAGATACTCGAGCATGATCTCTAAACGGGTTGTTGAGATGGTTAGGGGGAGTATAGAGGCTTTTCTTAACAGGGATAAGGGTAGGGCTAGGGCTATTATTGAGATGGATAGAGAGGTTGATCAGACCCTCTTCACAGCTCTTGACGAGGCTTCGAGGTCGGCTAATATCTGCTCAACCCTAGACCTCCTCATACTAATGTATCTAGAGAGGATAGCTGATCACTCTGTATACATAGCCCAGGAGATCATAGAGATGCTATAGAGGTATATACCCCCAGATGATAACTATAGATGATCTCGATGCCGGGTCTTGCTGAGCAGGAGTTCGAGAAATACAGGGAGGCGGGGAAGATAGCGAAGAGGGTTAAGGAGGAGGCTCAGAAGCTTGTCTCCAGCGGGAGACCTGTTGTCGAGACAGCGGTCAAGATCGAGGAGATCATAAGATCCCTAGGGGGCGAGCCGGCATTCCCGGTCAACATATCCATAGGCTCTGTCGCAGCCCACTACACGCCAACGTATAGCGATAAGAGTCTCTTCCCGGAGAGGGGGCTTGTAAAGATAGATTTTGGTGTTCATATTGATGGCTATATTGTTGATACAGCCTTCACAGTAGATCTTGGTGGTGATTATAAGATTATAATGGATGCTGCTAGAGAGGCTCTCGAAAAAGCCCTATCTAGAGTCTTGCCAGGTGTTTCTTTTAGAGATGTGGGGAGAGTTGTTGAGGAGACTGCTAAGAGATATTCCCTGAAACCTGTGAGGAACCTGAGTGGGCATAGGATAGATAGGTATAAGATCCATGCTGGCGAGTCTATACCAAACTACTCAGAAGCCCTGATACCATGGAGATTCAGGGAGGGAGGGGTATATGCTATAGAGCCTTTCATAACAAGCGGTGCTGGCCTGGTATCGGAGGGTAGGCTCGTAACAATATATTCTGTTAAGAAAACCAAGGTCAAGTCCTCGGGAGAGGAGGCGAGGGTTCTGAGAGAGGCTATAGCTAGGTTCAAGGGGCTTCCATTTTGCAGCAGATGGTTAGCAGACCTGGGGGGCGATATCGATACGGTGCTCGAGAACCTCAGATCCAAAGGTGCTCTCCACCCATACCCGGTTCTGGTAGAGGTCTCCGGAGCCCAGGTAGCACAGTTTGAGGAGACAATAGCTATATATGAGGGGTCTGTATATATATTGACACGCTAGCCGTCTCCAGAGAATCTGATCTTGTCGATACACGTGCTAGGCCAGCTCTGCAACGATGATTTAAGTATCTCCTTGCGTTCTCATATATGGTGCGTATAGTGTATAATATGCAGGTCTCAAACCCCACTGGTGCTGATAACACGTTACTCATATTCTGGATTATAATAAATATTCTCTGGTTTCTACTATTATTCACAGACCTCCCGGACAAGATCAGGATCTATAGGTGGGACAGGATCATAAGGTTCAGGCTATCCCAGATAGAGGGGTTGGCTTCGGAGACTAGGAAGGCTTCTGAGGATCATCTAAAAGAGCTTGGGATCAAGGAGCCGGGGTCGGTGATAGATGGGTTCGTGAATAACAACTTCCTGATAGAGCCTGTCTCTATAGAGCCTATAGATATTGTGAAGAGGCTGGGTCATCTTATAAGGGTGAGGGATGATAAGATAAAGAGCTACGCATCATCAATACTCCCGAACGCGGATCAGGCTAAGAGGGAGAATCTAGAGGTCATTCTGGAGATAAACTGGGTTCTCAGTTATGTCCACAGGGTTGTTAGGCATTACTATCTACTGGGTAAGAAGACCCAGAACTGGATGCTCCTCTACCAGCTAGTCCTAATCCTCCCAGCCCTCATCAAGGAGCTCGAGGCCTATAAGAAAGCGGTCGAGCCCTTCAGGCTGGGGATACCGATAGGGGATTCCGCTGGGCCTCTCGTAGTCTCGATGATAGCTCCAAATGCTGAGAGGATCAGGATCACGGATGAGACTGTATACAGTACCGTTGATCTTGAGGGGAGGAGGGTGTATCTCATCAAGGCAGAAGGTCCCGGTGGGACTGTTGGGAGACCTGGTGAGGCTGTTGCTAAGCTTGCTGAGCAGCTTGAGTGCAGGATCTCGAGGATCATAACCGTTGATGCTGCCTTGAAGCTAGAGGGGGAGAAGAGCGGTGAGGTTGCTGAGGGTACCGGGGCTGCTATAGGGGATCCGGGTCCTGAGAAGATATCTATCGAGAGGACAGCTATCAAGTGCGGTGTTCCTCTGGATGCTGTTATTATCAAGATGAGCTCTGAGGAGGCTATAACCCACATGACCAAGGAGATCTATGAGGGTGTTTCTAAAGCTGTTGAGGTTGTGAAGAGGATTATTAGGGAGAGGACCAAGGAAGGGGATCAAGTTATAGTTGCGGGTATTGGGAATACTCTAGGTGTTCTTTGATTAAAAAACTGTTATCTCTTTATCTTTATAACGATCTCTATCGTTGATACCCTGGATCTCCTTCCCTCTTTGCTCTGGAGCTCCTCGCTACCGATGTTTATCCTCTCAACAACTATGCCGTTCTTGAGAAACCTGTTTCTAACGATCTCTACAGCGTCTACAGCCCTGCTAATAGCTCTACCCCTGGCTTTGACGATGATTTCGTCTACCCCCTGACTGGCTAGCTGTAGTATTGCTAGCACATAGCTCATCACAGGCTTTTTACCCACTAGCACTGTGTTTATCGGCTGTGGCTGGACCATCTGCATCACCCAGGATCCTGTCATATGAAGATAAGCTACTAGGTTTTATAAGCTTTCCGTAGATCTCTTCTATCTCTTGATAAACTCTGTATAGCGGCATTTACCGCAATACCATCTAGCCCCGCCTGGTTCGTAATAACCCATGATGGAGCCGCATCTCGGGCACTGTTTATTCTTAAGCTTTACACTGTTAGTCTTAGTGTCTATTATATATAATGATGATCTGAACTTCTTCTCACCACCTTTCTCCTTACTCACTGCCCACCACCCTCCTTCTTAGATGATCTCTCTATGAGGTGTCTCGGCTCGAATTTCTCGAGAACAGCTCTATCGCTATATACATGGATCCATGCTCTGGATGAGTCTCTACCATACTCGGTCTCTATCCTCCTAACAACTACTAGATCAGGACTGACCCCCAAGAGCTTCGAGACAGCATCGATCACCTCAGGCCTTGATGGTGTCCCCTTTCCTCTATGCTCGATCCTTATGACAACCTCCCTCCTCTGGATCACTTTGTTCTCCTTCTGGGAAACGACTAGAAAGATCACACCGCTATCCAGCTTAAGAACAGGACCCTGGGCAGAGCCTCCACCCGCCATTGATTCCGCCTCCTAGATAGTATGATTGGGAGCTTATTAGCAGGTGTCCTAGCCGTTTGTCCCTGGATGTTCATTCCAATCATCTTTTTATTCATGGCCACATCAGGGGGCTTCAACCTCAGCCCGCAGGGCCTCTAGCCCTGCAGGGTCATGGGCGGCCGTCGAGCCGAACGGCACGCGGCTCCCATCTAGCTTGTGCCCCAGACGGCTTGGAGCGGTGCTCCCATCGCCGCCCGAGGCCTGTGTGGGAAGACCCACACCGGGGATAATATCTTTCAAGGCCTATAGATACCCTAGGTGTTGGCGGGAGAGCGGCTTTCGGGCATGCCCCAATACCCATAAGAATTTCCAAAGCCTATCAATCCTCACTATGCATATCAAAAAGAAAACAGCCCATATCGGTTGATATCTGTTTATTTGTATAATACTTGACCGTCTCTCCCTGGATGTGACCATGGATGAAGATAGAGTGGTTGGAATGAACGTCCAGGGACAAACGGTATTATTATATATAAGGCTTTATACTAAAGTGGTGAGGTGAGGAGTTAGTGGTTCAGGTTGGTGAGAAGGCGCCCGACTTCGAGCTCCTAGACACAACGCTTAAGAAGAGGAGCCTCTCAGAGTTCCTGGCAAAGGGTAGGTTTGTAGTACTAGCCTTCTTTCCAGGAGCATTTACCGAAGTATGTACGAGAGAGATGTGCACATTTAGAGATAGAATGGCTAGGCTTGATAATCTAGATGCTGAAGTGATAGGGATAAGCGTTGACAGCCCGTTTGCCCTGAGGGTGTTTAAAGAGGTTAATAGGCTTAACTTCACACTGCTGAGCGACTATAACAGAGAGGTTATAGAGAAATACGGTGTAGTGTTGCCAGACCTCCTCGGACTAGGGCTTAAGAGGCTGGCTAAGAGGGCTTTATTCATAATAGATCCTAAGGGTGTTGTGGTGTATAAATGGGTCTCAGAAGATCCAAGAGTAGAGCCTGACTATAATGAGGTAGAGAGGGTTCTAGAGAAGCTTAAGAAAGGACAGACGGCTAAGTAAAGGACAAGTAGATCTTTTTATCCCGTCTGTTCCACCCTATAGATAGGGTTAGAGCACACACCAGGGGATCCAGGCTCAATAGCGGTTGGTATTTTGGTATCAACTGCCCTCTCCTCTGCTTCCTCGGCCTCCACATGTTCGCTGTGATCTATACCGACAGCCCCTCTCCATAGCTTTGCTCCGGTCAATTGTTATGAGGAGACCCCCACACCCTGGTTCTACTTATCCGCCCACTCGGATCTCTTTCTTTACCGTTTGTCCCTGGACGTTCATCCCAATCACTTTATTTTTATTCGTGGTCGCATCCGGGGACTTCCACCTATACCCGCGGGGTTAGAGATCCTATGGGTTCATGGACTGCTGTCGAGCCAAACGGCACTTGGCCCCCATCTAGGCTTGAGAGATCATCCCAAAGACGGCTTGGAGCGGTGCTCCCATAGCCGCCCGAGACCTGTGTGGAGAGACCCGTACAAAGGACAGCCCAGTTCAAAGCTTATAGAATCTCAGGTATCGATGAGGAAGCAGCCTTCGGACATGCTGCCCCCAGTGCTTATGAACATCCCCAAAACCTGTTAACCCTCCCTATGTATATTAAAAACAGCCCTGAAGCCAAAAGAAGAGCAGTTAATATCAAAAGACATCGATAGCGATGAAACCCAAACTCCAGCAACCAAGTACCTGTGAGTAGCTATCTATGGTTAAGAGAGCCTTTTAATCTGTCGAGAGCTCCCACTACTGGGCTTCTCATGGGGATCTATAGATACCCCTTTACAAGGCCTAGAAGGCTTAGGAGGACGCAGAGTATCAGGGATCTTGTATCCCAGTCAAGGCTCTCCATAGAAGCTCTAATGCAGCCTGTGTTTGTTGATGAGGGTACTAGCGGAGATAGAGTAGCTATCGAGTCTATGCCGGATCAGTATAGATACTCTGTGGAGGGTGTTGTGAAGCTCGTTGGAGAACTCTTAGAGGCCGGGATCAGGAGTATCCTTGTCTTCGGTGTCCCCTCGGAGAAAGATCCTATGGCTAAGAGAGCCTATAGTAGCGAGGGTCCTGTGCAGAGAGCGCTTAGGAATATTAGGAGAGAGTATGGTGATGAGGTTCTCATAGCAACCGATGTTTGTGTATGCTCCTACACAGATCATGGTCACTGCGGGATAGTTGTTAAGAAAGGCTCTGGGTATGTTGTTGATAACGATGAGAGCATAAAGATCCTCGCGAGGATCGCTGTAAGCCATGCAGAGGCAGGCGCAGATATAGTAGCACCATCAGCGATGATGGATGGGCAAGTAGGCGCTATAAGAGAAGCCCTAGACTCCGAGGGGTTCAGCGACATAGCTATAATGTCATACTCGGCCAAATACGCATCCTCATTATACGGACCATTCAGACTAGCAGCCTCATCAAAACCCCAGTTCGGTGATAGGAGAGGCTATCAAATGGATCCCAGAAACTCCTGGGAAGCCTTGAAAGAGGTTGAAATGGATATAGCGGAGGGCGCCGATATCGTTATGGTTAAACCGGGGCTCTGGTATCTAGACGTAGTGAGGCTTATCAAGGACAGCTTCCCAGAGATCCCCCTAGCCGTGTATAGCGTTAGCGGCGAGTACCTAATGATCAAGGCTGCAGCAGCGAGCGGCTATATATCGGAGAACCAAGCAGTCCTCGAAGCACTCACAGCTATTAAGAGGGCTGGGGCTGATATAATAATAACATACTACGCATACAAGATCCCAGAGCTGCTGGGGAGATGATTCAATGGTGGAAATGCCCGGGACTAGGAGGAGTAGAGAGCTATATGACAAGGCATTAAGGCTTATTCCGGGAGGCGTTAATAGCCCTGTAAGGGCTTTCAAACCATACCCAGTATTCGTAGCAAGGGCGAGGGGATCGAGGATCTATGATGTTGATGGGAACAGCTATATAGACTATGTGATGGGCTATGGGGCAAACCTCTTCGGACACTCGCCCGAATGGCTTGTCAAAAGGATCTCAGAGATCCTCTGGGACGGCGTGCTTTACGGAATGCCCACAGAAGCCGAGGTGATCCTTGCTGAGAAGCTGGTCAAAATGATCCCAAACATAGAGATGGTCAGACTTGTTAACACAGGTACAGAGGCTACGATGAGCGCTATAAGGCTTGCAAGGGGCTATACCGAGAGGGAATATATAGTTAAATTCAGAGGCTGTTTCCACGGATCCCACGACTATGTATTAGTATCACCAGGATCAGGGGCTGCTGGGATACCTTCTCACAAAGGCGTTCTTAGAGACGCAGCTGCAAAAACCCTTGTCACAGAGTACAACGACCCCGAGGGGCTTGAAAAGGTAATGAGGATCCATGGCGACTCAGTGGCAGCAATAATACTTGAGCCAGTCGCAGCCAACATGGGGCTCGTACCACCAGACACAGAGTTCCTCAAAACTGCTAGAGAGCTGTGCAATACTTATGGATGTCTATTAATATTTGATGAGATCGTCACAGGTTTTAGAATAGCGCCTGGAGGAGCTCAGGAGTATTTCGGGATAAAAGCCGATCTAGTCACACTCGGAAAAGCCCTAGGCTCGGGCTTCCCCATAGCTGCATACGCGGGTGGGAGAAGGATCATGGAGCTTATAGCACCATCAGGTCCTGTCTACCAGGCTGGAACATATAGTGGGAACCCAGTCTCTGTTGCCGCAGCTATAGCTACCCTCGATGTTATAGAGAGAGAAGGCAGTAAGATCTATAGTAGGCTTAGGAAGATTGCTTCAGAGATCGAGGAAGAAGCTGGGAGAGTGATTAGTGGGAGAGAGATTAATGCCCATGTTAACAGGTTTGAAGGGATGCTCCAGATCTTCATGACAAGAGGGCCTGTGAGGAACTATAGCGATGCTGTGAAGAGCAATACGAAGCTCTACAGCGAGTTCCACCTAGAGCTAATGAAGAGAGGGGTCTTCATACCACCATCCCAGCTCGAAGCATGGTTCCCATCATATGCACATACAGACGAGGATCTCTTGGTCACCATTGAGGCTGTTAGAGAGGCTCTGGGGAGGATCTCTTGAAACTAAGGGTCGGGACCAGGGGTAGCTTGCTGGCAGTTAGACAAACCCTAGAGGTTATCGAGGAGATTAAAAAGATCTTCCCGGAGATCGAGTTCGAGATCGTGAGGATAAAGACCAAAGGGGATGTTATGAGGAGCAGTATAAGGGAGATCGAGTCGCCTGGTATCTTTACCAAGGAGATCGATATTGAGCTTATGAAAGGTTCAATAGATCTTGCTGTCCACTCCCTCAAGGATTACCCAACAAAAATACCAGAAGATCTTGTTATAGCCGCTATACCCAAAAGAAGGTCTAGAAGGGATGCAATAATCCCCAAAAGCCATGGCTCTCTAGAAGCTATACGTAGCGGGGCTATCATAGGTACTGGGAGTCTTAGGAGGGCATCACATATACTATACCACAGAAGAGATCTTGGTGTCAAGGCGATTAGGGGGAATATAGATACGAGGATAAGGAAGATCGGGGTTGAGGTAGACGCAGTAGTATTGGCAGAGGCAGGGCTCCAGAGGATAGGCTATAGTGACTATGAGCCTGTAAGCCCATCTATAATCACACCCCAGGCTGGGCAGGGGGCTCTAGCAGTTGTTGCTAGGAAAGGATCTGAGCCTGCTAAGATAGCCTCAATGATCGATGATCCCGTCTCGAGGATCGAGACATCTATAGAGAGGGGCTTCATAAGCATTCTGGGGGCTGGGTGTAGAGCGCCAGTAGGGGTTACTGCAGAGGCTAGCAATAATAGGATCACGGTTATAGTCTCACTAGTATCGCCGGACTATATATCTAGGATCTATTTTGAGGAGAGATATCAAGGACTCGGTGTTGACGAGATCGTTAACAAGATCTTTAAGAGGTTTGAGAGAGAAGGAGGCTTAGAGCTGGTTAGGGAGTGGTCTAGAAAGGCTAGCGGAGAATCGGAGGACGAGTAGGGTTTGACCGAGAATCGAGGATGCAGATCTAGTGGTATAGTATACCTAGTCGGAGCCGGACCAGGAGATCCAGGGCTAATAACCCTCAAGGGATTAAGAGCTATATCGATAGCCGATGTGATCCTTGTTGACAGGCTTGTACCAAAAGAGCTCCTCAGCTATGCGAAACCGGGGTGCGAGATAATCTATGTTGGTAAAGAGCCTGGAAGGCATGAGTATACGCAGGAGGAGATCAACAGGATCATGATAGAGAGAGCCATGAAGGGAGAGATCGTTGTGAGGCTCAAAGGGGGAGACCCAATAGTCTTTGGAAGAGGTGGTGAGGAGATGGAGATCCTCAGGGAGCATGGTGTATGCTACGAGGTTGTGCCAGGGGTATCATCGATCTATGCTGTGCCAGCCTATGCAGGCATACCAATAACCCATAGAAGGATCTCGTCATCGGTAGCTATAGTCCCGGGAAGAGAGGCCGAGGGTAAGGAGAGAAGCATAGACCTAGCAGCGATAGCCAGGGTTGTCGACACACTAGTGATCCTCATGGGCGTAGCGAGGGTAGGAGAAATAGTGAGGGAACTGCTAGCCAGTGGAATAGATCCCAACACACCGGTAGCGGTCGTAGAGAAGGGAACGACGGAGGAGCAGAGAACCCTTGTAACATCGCTGGAAAAGCTGCCAGAAAACATGGCTAGGTATGATTTTAAAAACCCCTCACTAATAGTTATAGGCAAAACAGCATTGCTGGCCGAGAAACTCTGCTGGTATAAATGCGGATCAGAAAGCCTTATAGTGGATCTATAGTGGCAAAATACAGATCGAATCATTCTCTGATTACATAATCAGCTTTCATAACTATAATCCTTAGTAATTTTATCCATGAATAATCTTGCTCAGATAAGACTCTAACTTCGCTGCTACAGGAACTTAGGTTTGTGTATCTATCTCTTCGATGTATCCATATAGCTTCATGAGGTCTCCTACTAGGCTTTTCGTATAGCTGTGCTTAGGGTTTTCTATGATATCGTTCGACGAACCCTCTTCGACTATCTTCCCCCTATACATTACAACTATTCTATCACTTAGATATCTGACCACCGCTATGTCATGCGAGATGAAGACGTATGTAAGGCCGTATTCCTTCCTGAGATCTCTAAGTAGCTCAAGTATTTGAGCCTGGATAGATACATCTAGGGCTGATGTGGGCTCGTCTAGTATTAGGATCCTAGGCTCTGTGGCTAGAGCTCTGGCTATGGCTACCCTCTGGGCCTGACCTCCACTTAGTTCCATTGGATATTTATTCAATATATCTTCTCTTAAGCCAACCGCTTTCATAAGCTCTATAAGCTTCTCTTCCCCACTTTTATTCCACTTCCCAGAAGCTTTTAGGACATCTTTTAATATATCTCTGACCCTCATTATAGGGTTTAGAGAGGTATAGGGGTTTTGAAAGACAATCTGAACGCTTCTACGATAATCCATGTAGTCCTTACCTTTAAGTGTGCGAATATCGCGCCCTTTATATAATATTTTTCCACTGGTAGGTTCTATAAGGCCTGCGAGGCATTTTGCTAGAGTAGATTTTCCTGAACCTGATTCACCAACTATCCCAAGGGTTTCTCCTTCCTTAATACCTAGTGTTATATTATCGAGAGCCTTAATAGTGTAAATCGCTCTACCCAGTAAACCTCTCTTCATGACATAGTAAACACTAACGTTTAAGGCTTCAAGCAGATATCGGGCCATGAGAGCCACCCACATATAAGTGACAGTAAACCAATCTATCGTCTACCCTATATCCCTTGGGCTCAACATTGTTGCATATATCCCCTATAATGCTAGGACATCGAGGAGCAAAGGGGCATCCTTTTATAAAACCACTAAGATCCGGAGGCAGGCCTGGTATTGGCCTAAGCTCTACAGGCCTTCTAATCCTGGGTATGCTTTTCAGCAGCATTTTAGTGTAAGGATGAAGAGGGTTCTCAATAATGCTTTTTGACCGACCTATTTCAACTATTTTTCCAGCATACATGACTGCGGTTATGTCGCATAGGAGGGGTGTTATGGCTATATCGTGGGTTATTATTATTGTAGTAACATTATAGCTAGACCTGATGGTGTTGATTAGATCAACTATCCCCTTTCTTAGAGAAGCATCAACCATAGATGTTGGTTCATCAGCGATTATTACCTTAGGATTGAGAGACAATGCTAACGCTATTAAAACCCTCTGTAACATGCCTCCACTCAGCTCGTGAGGATACGCCCTTAGTATTCTATGGGGATCGCTGAAGCCCAGAGATTCAAGGATACCAGATGCCACTTTAAAAGAATCAATTTTGTTACCCCTAGCAGAGCTTAGAACATCGGCGAAGACCTCTCCCATAGTATTGAATGGGCTTAAAGCGGCTCCGACATCTTGAGGTACTAGTGACACAAGCCTACCCCTAACAGTCACCGGATCCTCTTTTAAGATATTTACACCACTTACTACTATCTCTCCCTCCTCTATCACAGCATTAGGAGGTAGACTTAGAGAGATCGCATATCCAAGAGTAGACTTACCGCACCCGCTTTCCCCAACAATGCACAGGGATTCTCCCTCTACAAGCTTAAAGCTAACCCCTCTAACAGCTCTTATGATGTGTCCCTTCATTTTATAGCTAACTTTGAGATTCTTCACCACCAATATAGGGTCTTTCAAGATCTAAACCCCCGAGACTCCAGAAGTCTCCTAACCTTTGGGTTAGAGTACTCTCTAACAACATCCCCTAAGAGGTTAAACCCTAGCACGGCAATAAACAAAGCTAAACCGGGAAACAGACTAACCCACCAGGCTGTACCTATTAAATACCATCCCTCGCTAATCATTAAACCCCATTCAGGTGTTGGAGGTTTAACTCCAATACCAACGAAACTTAGTGCTGCGGCTTCAAGAACTGCTGCGCCCATATCCAGGAAAGCCTGTATAGTTACAGGTGTTAGGGAATTAGGTAGAATATATTTGGCCAGAATCGTTATCGAGCTTAAACCAGATACTCTGGCTGCCTCTACATATGGCATAGCCTTGACGCTACTAACCTGTACATATACTAGCCTAGCATACCAAGGCCACCATGCTATGGTGAGAGCTATTATGAGGTTGAAAAGACCCCTCCCCAGGATCGAAGCGAAAGCTATTGCTAGCAGGAGTGAGGGGAATGCTAGAAAAATATCTGTGATTCTCATTAATGTTGTTGCAAGAGGCCCTCCCCAATATCCTGCCACAAGCCCTACCAAGACTCCTATTACTAAAGATAATGTTACGACGCTCACAGCTATTATTAATGAGAACCTCGATGCTAAAACCACCCTGCTAAACACGTCTCTGCCATACTCGTCAGTACCAAAGATATGGCTGATTGAGGGGGGCTGGAGTCTTCTCTCTACATTATATGTTAAACCCCAGGCGTCTTCAGGATATGGAACTATATAGGGAGCAAATATCCCAACCACTATGAATATCCCAACCACTATTAAGCCGAATAGTCCTAGCGCATCGCTTTTCAAATATGAGAGGAAGTTTAAAAGAGGTTTCCAAAAAGACATCATAACCTTACCCTTGGATCTATGTGAGCACGAAGCATATCGACAAGGGTATTTATGAGACTATAGAAAATAGCTACAACCATGACACCACCTATTATGGCTGGATAATCATAGCTCATGATAGACATAACAATATACATCCCCAGCCCGTTCCAGGCAAATATCACCTCCACGAGGAAAGCGCCAACTAAGGTGTAGCCAAAAGATAGGCCTAATGAAGCCACTAAAGGAGGTATTATGGTTTTTAATATGTAGTTTTTAATGATAATACTGTTCGGAACCCCCCAGCTCCTCAAGTTCCTTACAAAATCTTCTTGTAAAGACTCTAATGCTAGGGATCTGACCATTCTGGCTGTGAGACTCATGGGATATATAGCCACCACCAGAGAGGGCATAATGAGGTGTTTAATTACATCGATAAACAAGTCCAGCCTCCCAGTAAGAAGGGTATCAAGCACATAAAAACCTGTTATAGGTTTAAACCCTGTCGTTACAATTAAATTGGGATCTATCCTATAACCTCCTGGCAGTAATCCTAGCTTAATAGTTAATATTAGCTGGAATATTAGGGCTGCCCAAAATACAGGCAGAGCAGAGCCTGATACAGTAACCATTCTAACAATCTTATCTATGAAGCCTCCGTAGTTGAGAGCTGCTAGAAGCCCCAGAGGCAAACCTAGCGCTATACCTATCATAAACCCTGCAATAGCTAACTCTAAGGTTCCTGGTAATGCAGAGGCTATGTCCGCTGAAACAGGATTCTTGGTCCTCCAAGATACCCCCAGATCTCCTTGGAGAAGAGACTTAAGATAATACATGTACTGGATAACTATAGGCTCATCTAGATGGAGTTCCTCTCTAGCCCTCTTCAACTGTTCCTCTGTTGCATGAGGCCCTGTCCACAGGAATTCTGGATGTGCTGGAATAATCCTTGTAGCTATAAAAACTATAGTTACTACTCCGAGGATCACGACTAAAGTTAAAAATAATCTCTGTATCACATATCTTAGAGATACAGGCACTCAGCTCCCCCTATTTAACCTCCTACTTCTAGCACTTGTGGGAATATAACCGTAGGATATGCTGGGTTTATAGCCTTATCAAGGTTCTTTATTTTCGCTGAGGCTACCCTCACATCAACCATATCCCATAAAGGTATACCTGGAACATCCTTATGGAGTATTTCTTGCACCATTATGTATAGTTGAGTAGCCTTAGCCCTGTCAGATCCTTCAAGAGTTACAGCCTCAGCGAGAATATTGTCAAATTCTTTATTGGTGTAGTAGGCTAGATTAAATGCTTTGCTCTCGCTATTGAACATATTGTAAATAAAGTCAAAGGGCGATATATATGTTGGCCACCAGTAAAACATAAGAATATCTTGTGCAGCGTTAGGATCCTCCCACCCCTTCTTAGCTATAGCCCATTGCTCCTCCCAACTTAACGGTCTAACGTCAACCGTTATTCCAATTTTGGCTAGCGAGCTTTGTATCAGTTCTGCTGTCCTCTTTTCATATATATCGCCCGCTGTATATGTGAGAACTAAGGGTCTAGGGAGACCTTGGGGATAACCTGCCTGGGCTAGGAGGCTTTTAGCCTTATCCAGATTATATTCAAACCTCAGGTTTTCATCATGCCCCCACATACCATAAGGTACCGGCCCACTGGCAACTCTAGCCATACCAGATCTGGCTATCTTAACTATGTCGTCATATGGTATTGCATAGGCTATTGCCCTCCTAACAAGGACATTATCTAGCGGGGGCTTTTTAGTATTAAGTAGTAAAATCAGCTGCTGGAAGCTTGGTTTCGTAACTACGACCACGTTAGGATTAGCCTTAAGAGAATCTAGATCTTCTAAGGGTACTTGATAAGCTATATCAATCTCTCCTGCTAACAGCATTCTTTCCTGGGCTACGGCGTCTTTAACTATTTTAATAATAAAAACCTGAGGAGCCTTATCACTCTTTAATTGATAGCTAGGATCTTTCCAACCCCACCATTCGTCGAACTTCTCTAATATAACTTCATTTTCTGGATCCCATTTAACCAACTTATACGGGCCTGAACCGGCGTCGTGACCTGCATTGAACCACTCAGCAACTTTAGGATCCGTAGCATTTGAAACTTTCGCATATTCCACTACCTTAGGGCTGAATATGTAAACCCCGTAGCTTGCTGATGCTATAAGATCTAGGGGAGCCGGATATTTCAGGTGGAATCGAATAGTATAGTCATCAACCTTCTCTATCCAATCCACAGAATCCCATAGGAATGCGGCCCCCATACCCAGCTCTTTAGTTCGTGTTATGGAAAAGATTACGGCATCAGCATTAACAGGGACTCCATCATGGAACTTTGCATCCTTTCTTAGATAAAAGGTCCATGTAAGATTATCCGGACCCCTCTCCCATTTAACAGCGAGCTCTGGGATGAATTTATTTTGCAGGGGGTCATACATTAGCAATCTCTCGTACACAACCGCCATCCACATTATCGAGTTTGAGAACTCAGTACTAGGATCCGCTGTAGTCATCTCGGATAGAGAGGCATAAACAACAACAGCCTTCTTAGGAGGAGTCTGTTGCATTCTCAGATATAGAGATCCTCCAACTAAAGCTGCAACGACTATAACTGCTATTAAGATAAGAGCCATAACTCTGCTGATCCCTGAGCTTTGCACTTTACCGATCACAAATCGCCTCCAGCATATTGTGAACTTCTCAGAGGATATATATTTTCATGTAGATCCTGATATCTAGATAAAGTATAAAAATAAAAAATAAAAACGTAGTAACGTCCCACAATACCGGTGGCATATGTGGTATCAATGATAGATAAGGTGGAAGATTTAGAGGATATTATTTGGGGAGCATCTCTCCTAGCTACTGGCGGTGGTGGTTCGCTCTCTTACGGATTAAGACTGGCTAGGAGAATAGCCGAAGGAGGAGGGTTAAAAGTTGTGGCTGTGGAAGAGCTCTCCGACGACGACATAGTTGTTTCCCCATACTTCATCGGCTCTATGGGGACCGCTCTTGATAGGGGAGAAGAGGAGACGAAGTCGATGCTTATTGAGGCTATATCCGTTCTAAGCGAAGAGCTAGGTGCAGAGATCCTTGGTATCGTGGCTAGCGAGTTAGGAGGTGGAAATACTGCTGTAGCTTTATATGCAGCGTATCTTCTTAATAGGCCTATCGTTGATGGAGACCTGATGGGAAGAGCTGGGCCCGAGCTTCATCAGTCAACAGCCCATGTATATGGGGTTCCAGTGACTCCCTCGGTTATAGTATCTCCTACCGGATCTACGATAGTTATCACAAGGATCCCAAACGTTGATTTCTATGAGGAGATATCTAGACATATAGCTTATCTCTCAGGCGGGTGGAGCCTTGTTGTTGATACCCCCCTTAGAGGTAGAACTGCCCGAAGCGTTATAATCAGTGGGACTCTATCCCTGTGCCTTAAACTAGGCAGAGCCGTTAGAGAGTCCAGAGCAAGGGGAGCTAACGCTGTAGATGCTATAATGAATATACTCAAAGGATGGAAGATTTTTGAAGGCAAAGTTACTGAGTCTAACCTAAAGAATACGGGCAGATTCCTTGAAGGCACTATAACCGTGGAAAGTGCTGAGGGTAAACTTAAAATATATGTTAAGAACGAATATTTATTAGTCTGGCTCGACGATGAACCGATAGCGATGCCCCCTGATCTTATAATGCTAGTCGACTCAGTAGGCAACCCTATACTGAGCAACATGGTGAGAGAGGGATTAGATGTCATCGTCATAGCATCTAAGGCCCCTAACATCTGGAGGACAGCCAAGGGTCTCGAGCTATTTGGACCAAAACATTTTGGCTTTAATTACAACTATATTCCTGTGGAAAAGCTTGTAGAAAAGCTGATGAGGTGATTTTAATGGCTATAACAGGGTTCGAGTTTGAGCTTGCTGAGGCCGCAAGAAAACTTGTAGATAAGGTGCTTCATATCAGGCCAGGCGAGGAGGTGGTCATAACAGCAGATTCCGGATCAGATTGGAGAGTAGTGGTGGCCACGGCTCAGGCAGTAAGACTAGCTGGAGCTAGACCCCTAGTCCTATGGTTTAACATGGCTAGGGGTTTTGCGATGCAGGCTGAGAAAGACATACCTGTGAGAGCTATAAGAGCAGCTGTGCTAAACTCAGACGTGTGGATAGAGTTTAACAAAAACTGGCTTCTATACTCAAGTATTTATGAAGAAGCAATTAAGAGTGGTCGGATAAGGTATCTAATATTAGTTGGCATGGATGCTGACATGATGGTTAGAATGATTGGGAGAATAAACATTGAAGCTTTACTTGAGTTTCAGAAAAGGCTCCAATCAATAGTGGCTGATTCAAAGGAGTTCAGCCTCGTCTCCCCTGAAGGTACCAATATGTCTTTTAAGAACGACCCATCAAGACCCATACTCGTTGAAGGCGAAGTAACAGGTCCTGGGGATTATGCTCTAATAGGTCAGGTAGACTGGGCACCAATAGAGGAGTCTATAAATGGTGTCTTTGTGGTAGACGGCTCTATCTATCCACCAGCAGAGCTGGGTTCTTTGAGAAAACCTGTTAAAATAACAATAGAGAAGGGTAGAATAGTAAGTATAGAAGGAGGGAGAGAGGCAGAGATCCTTAGGAAATGGCTTGAAGATCTGGAAGACCCTAATATGTATAATGTTGCACATATAGCTCTGGGTTGCCACCCCAACGCCAAACTAACAGGCAATATTCTGGAAGATGAGAGAGTATGGGGAGCAGTAGACTGGGGTTTCGGAAGCCAGTCACCAACATTTAAGGGCAAGCTAGGAATAGCTGTATCGCATTTTGACGCTCTGGCCTTAGGAACTACTTTGATAGCAGATGGAGAGCCTTTGATAAAAAACGGCGAATATGTACATAGAAACTTAGCGGATTTGGTTAAAAAACTTAAGAAGCCTTGATAAGCTGTAATATTGTTTCCCCCACTTTGGAAAAAACATACTCATTAAAAGCCCTTTCAATGCCTGGCTTAGCCCCTAAGGATTTTCACGCCCCATATCTTTGCATATATTTAGCCAGGGCTTCGGGATCTATATTTCCTCCCGTGACCATGACTATGACTTTCTTGTTGGCTAAATTAGATCCGAGCTTTGCTGCAGCTGCAAGTGCTGCAGCCCCTGCTGGCTCGGCGATCACGCCCTCAACCTCTGCCAGGATCTTTATGGCTTTGATGATCTCGTTATCGCTTACGAGCACGATATCGTCTATCCTATCCCTCAATATCGTGAAGGGCAGCTCGTAGGCTCTTGAGGTAGCTATACCCTCAGCTATTGTGTCGGCTTTTCCAGTGCTCACTAGTCTCTTCTGTAGCCATGATTGGTAGAAGCTCTGAGCACCCTCGGCCTGGACACCTATCACCTTTATACTTGGATCTACGCTCTTAGCAACAACCACAGCTCCGCTAGCGCCCGAGCCTCCTCCTATGGGGTTTATTATAACATCAACGTCAGGCAGATCCTCTATGTTCTCGAGATGCATTGTAGCAACTCCTGGGTAGAGTAGGATCTCGTTCACCGGATGGATATATAACATCCCTCTATCCATGGCCAGCTTCTCAGCATACTCCCTAGCCTCTTCAAAGATCTTGCCATGGAAGATCACCTCAGCCCCGAGATCCCTGAGAGCCTCTACCTTCACCCTCGAAACACCATGGGGCATAACTATAGTGGATCTAGCCCCAAAGACCAGCGATGCATAGGCAACAGACTGGGCATGATTACCCATAGACGCTGTGATAACACCTCTCTTAATAGCCTCATCACCCATTACACTCATATAGTGAATCCCTCCCCTCACCTTAAAAGATCTCGTGATCTGGGTGCTCTCAAGCTTTAGATAAACATCAAAGCCAAAGAGTCTTGAAAGCCTTCTCGAATACCTCAGCGGTGTTCTAACCACATACTTGCTAATCACACTCCTAGCCCTATAAACATCCCGTAGGTTGAAGGAAACCAGAATCTCACCGGGATGAATAAGGGTAAGCTCCTAATATCCATGCATAGCAGTATTCTAAAATCCATCCAAACTAGGCTATATATCCACACTCAGAGATAAATACATATAGCGAAGATCTACTATAGGATTGAGAGAGATTCAAGGGCTTTCCTGATCTTGCATAGCCAGGCTTTTATTCTTGGGCGATGAAGCCTTTATTTATAAGACTGTAAACGAACATATGTTCGGAGATTATTGTGCTTAGACGCTCCAGGGTTTCTGATAAAGGGGTCTATGCTATCTTATTTGCAGCATTGATACTAGCATCCTTCATAATACCCTACACGCTTCTAAGCTCATCATTACCCTATGTTCTCTTCACTTTCTGGTCCCTTGCAACAATTATCTCCATACTGCTGGCTTATCTAGCACTTAGGAGGTGATCCTCATGGGCGGTGGGGAGCTTTACCTCCCGCTCATAGCCTCCTTCTCAGCATTCATGCTCGCAAGTATATTGTTGGGCGAGGTTGCGAGGAGGAGGGGTGCTCTGAGGTCTGTTGAGGAGTACTATTTAGGTGGTAGGACTCTTAGTAAGATCCACTTTTTCTTCACATACTTTGCAACAACATATAGCGCGTTCATGTTCGTCGGGCTAGTGGGGTTCACATACCTCTATGGTGTAGGAACCCTTGGCTTCGAGCTTATATACCTAATGGGGACTGCAGCTCTTCTAAGCCTCCTCGCACCCAGGATCCTTGAGAAGGCGAGATCCCTGAAGCTAATAACCCCCACACAGATTATCTATGCCGAGAACGGCTCGAGGGCTGCTAGGTATATTGTCTCGTTAACATATCTAGGCTTCATGATACCATATATGAGTGTCCAGATCATAGGACCTGCTGTGGTACTAAGCTTCCTAGGGCTTCCAAGGGAGATAGCGATCCTCGCAACCCTTGTGACTGTCTTTATATATGTATTTTATGGTGGTTTGAGAGGGGTTATGTATACAGATATACTCCAGGGATCATTCTTCCTCACCATAGCATTCCTCTTCGCAGCATACCTAGCCCCAGGGCTAGCATCGTCACAGCCACAGCTCCACACACTCCCAGGAGGCTTTGGTTATTGGAGCTTGGAGAGGTTTGTATCACTAACACTCCCATGGATCTTCTTCTCAATAACAAACCCCCAGGTTCTCCAGAGAATCTATATGGCTAGGGATAGATCTGAACTGTCCAGAGGGGTCCTCATGTTCCTCATAGCCGGGTTTACTCTCACACTCCTCATGGTAATAGCTGGCTTGGGAGCCTCGGGGATTGTGAGGGTGGATCTACGGGATCCGAACCAGATAACCCCCTACCTCATGGTCAACGTCCTACCCAAATGGATGGCTCTAGCCCTAGCCCTGGCAGTATGGGCTGCAGCACTATCCACATTGGACTCGATATTACTCACGCTGTCATCTGTGATAAGTGTTGATATCCTTGGTAGGGCGAGCGTTAGGGTGGGGAGATACTCAGTCCTAGGTATTATACTTGCGCTAGGTATCTTCTCATACTACACAGTAGCGCCAGTCGTGATCCTTGCTGTAGCTAGCTCAGCAGCACTGCTATACCTCGTACCGATCATCATGCTAACACTTTTCGAGAAACCATCGGGAAAGGAGGTGTCGTTGCTCACACTAACAGGATTCATAACATATATAATTCTCTTCACGCTCAGGAACACCGCATACCCCCACTCACTGGACTATGCATCTATATCATCCCTCTTAATAACATCAATAATCGCACTCATAATATATGCAAGGAAAAAACGAAAAGCAATTAACGCACCACACCACACCACATAGACCGAGGAGTTTAACCCCTTATTAGAGATCTTTGGCGGGATTGTGGGGAACGCAGCACAGGCTGTGAGGGAGGCTAGAACAGTATGGGATCTAGGCTATCACGCAGGCTTTTAAGCTTTCACATGCTTAAGGGATACTCTGAAGACATGATCCTAGAGCATGCGAAAACCGTTGCGAAGGAGATCCCGATATTTGGATTCTATCTCCAACCCGCTGTAGGAGGCATACTAGGATATAGGTTCTGGAAGAGGTTTGCTGAGGAGATCGAGAACCTCGTGGCTATAAAGACAGCACCATTTAACAGATACCACACCATCGAGGTTGCAAGGGCTATCGCTGATGCTGGGAGGGAGAATGTGGCTCTATACACTGGTAATGATGATAACATTATAATCGATCTCTTAACAGTATTCCGCTTTAGAGATAGCTCAGGGAGGGATGTAGAGCTCGAGATCGTTGGGGGCTGCTGGGACACCGGGTCTTCTGGACCAGGAGATCCGAGGAGATCTTCAGGTTTGTGAAGAATATCAAGAGTAAGAGGGACTCCATACCGAACCGATCGAGCCCGTGATACTCAACACACAGATCACCGATACTAATAAAGCTATCTTCGACGCAGATCATAATTTTAAGGGTTGCATTGCAGAGATTCTCGAGGTGCTGATGAGGTCTGGGTTTGTTGAGGAGGTAAGAGTTCTAGATCCTGAAGAAGATCTTTCGTCAGGACGGGTTGAGGAGATCGATAGGATCTATAACATGTATCCCTATCTAAGAGATGATCACTATACATCTAAGTATTTAGAAGGATGGCTTGAGGGTAAGTGCACAGGTTATGAAACGCTCAAAGAGATCTCTTTAGAGGATCTGAGAAACATGATCTATCGCAGGGAAACGGCTTGAAGGACATTGTGCTGGGAATAGACTCTGGGGCAAGCAAGATCGAGATAGCAGTAGTAAATCTAGATGGAATATTGGTAGAGATCTTCAGAGATGATAGGCCTGGAAACCCCGCCTCGATAGGCCTGGAGAGGTCTCTGAAAAACCTCTCAAAAGCACTAGCTAGGACTCTTGAGAAAATCCCTAGAGAAAGGATCGTGTGTGTAGGCATTGGGATGGCGGGGTATCTGGAGGGTTTGTGGGATGAGCATATAAAGAGAGAGCTCGCCAAAATGCTTGATCTAGAGACAAGGGTTGAGGTGTTTGAGGATATTAGAGCGGCACACACCTCAGCACACCTGCTGGGAGATGGTGTTATAGGAGTCCTGGGAACCGGGAGTAACTTCTACGGGGTATGTGGTGGGAGGAGCTGGAGGGTTGGGGCCATCTGATCGATGATCGCGGGGGAGCCTACAGTATAGGGGCCAGGGCTCTCTCAATGGTTGTTAAATCTCTCGATGGAAGGATCGGCAAGACAGTATTAACAACATATTCCTTCCAGCACTATAATGTCTCAGATGTTCACCAGCTTGTGTCTAAAATCTATTCCTCAGAAGATCCTAAGGGTTTGATAGCCTCCTTCGCACCCTACGTGTTCAAGGCATACATGGAAGGAGATCCTGTGGCAGTAGAGATCATAGGCGAGGAGGTTAGAGAAGTTGCTCTCTCAATAGCAACGATCCTTAAGAAGCTTAAATGCCCCGAAATACCGATCTCCCTCACAGGATCTATATATAGAGCCAACAAAGCAGTGCTTAAAGACCTTCTAGAGATGGAAGTGGGCAGGATGATCGGCAGATCTGTAGTTATAGAGGATCAGAGGATCCGCGAATCATGCGCCTCAGCATTAATTATGCTCAAGCTAATAATAAAAGAACTGGATGAAAATACCATTAAAAACCTGGTCAGGACGTGTACATGGCACTAATATATCAGGAAGGCTTTGCTTTCTCGACTCTCGCACACCCAGGCATCTGCTTGAAACGGATAGCTAGAAATGCTAGATCGATCGGTATTAAGGGTCTCAAACAATGGAATCCACATACGATTAGTGAAGATCCTAAGGATATTAAAAGGATCTTTGAGCGTAATGAGCAGATACGGGATTACGAGGGCGCAAGCTCTTTGAAGGAAGACGCTGAGCCAAATCCAGAGAGATCCTCTTAAAAATATACATGGATCTCGTTTCACATTAGTAAATAAAAACGCTAGAATTAGCCTCTCCACGTGTTAGAAGCTTTCACACACCTCTTACACCTTTACATCGACTATATTGTCTCGTTATCAAAGAGATCCCATCACAGACTTATAGCTTATCCTAGGTCTTTTACAGCCTCCTAGCAATGCTATTCTCTACCTATATCGTGAGGAGAAAGATCCCTATGGTAAGATCTATCTAGATCCCTAGCACTTGTACAACAACTCTTCTCTCCCTTGGTCCGTCTAGCTCGAGCAACATGATCTCCTGCCACGTTCCCCTCACTAGAGAACCTTTGCTCACGGGTATGAATCTCCCAGACCCTATCATGCTCGAAGCTATGTGGGCATGGGCGTTGGAATCGATCTCATCGTGTCTCCACCCACCACCCGGTCTAAAGACCTCTTCGACCCATCTTATATAGTCCTCAGCTATTCTAGGCTCGTACTCATTAACTATAAGTGCTGCTGTAGCGTGTGGTGTGAACACAGCACATATACCCTCGCTCACACCGCTCTTCGAGACTGCTTTCTCAACCCTCTCAGTGATCTTAACCACCTGAAACCTCTTACTAGTTCTTACAAAGAACTCCTCCAAGTAGACCTTCATAGAGACACCATATCTTGAGTGTGTAAGGATTATTAACATATTTAGCTCGTAGGGCTTTTCTGGGATGCAATAATATTACAATTAGATCTTAGTAGGATAACCAAACCTTCTCCCTATGTAATATAAAAAAGTATAGCCTATGCTAGCTTCTCGCAGATCTTCTTAGATCTGAGCATCTGGATTGGGTTGCTATATAGCTAGTGATGCTGAGTATATAATACCATAGATTATTGTTAGCTGTGCTGTGAGGGGTGCAGCAGTGTCTGGGACTTCTTTTGAGAACCATCTAACCAGCTGGAGGGCTCTTGGGAGTGTTACTAATGCTGCAAGTATCCATGGTCTTGCCACCCCTGCTAATGCTAGTGCTGGTGGTGCTATGTATGCGAGGGCTATTAATGCTATATATAGTTTGAAAGCCCTCTCCTTACCAATAATAACTGTTAATGTCCTTATCCCAGAGGATCTATCGAACTCATAATCCCTTATAGAGTCTATAACAAGAACCGATGTCACTAGAGAGCCTATAGGTATCGATATAGCTATGGGTCTTAGATCTATAAGCCCTGTCTGGGTATAGAAAGCCCCAAGATGCATCAAAGGCCCCCACATAGCGAAAACCCCCAGCTCCCCCAACCCCCTATACTTAAACCTAGCAGGAGGAGCAGTATACTCGAGAGCCACCAAAGCCCCCAAAAGCCCTAGAGGTATAGAGAGCCACCTATCGATCAGAGTCAGCGCAATGCCACTGGAAAGAGCTATTACGAAGATCGCCATAGAGGCTATGATAGTCTGGGAAGGGGTTAGAAGACCACTCACAATAGGGTGGGGCCTATACCTAGTAGTAGGAGCACCAGGCCTATCAACACCATAGAGAGTATCGAAATAATCATTGGTTATATTAACAAAAGCGTGAAGGGCTACGGCGCCAACAATTGTTAAGAGATATATAGCTATGTCAAAGGATCCTGTAACACTATAAGCATAGAGAGAACCGGCTGTTATAGAGACCATAGTCATTGGAAAACTCCAGGGTCTGAGAGCAAAGAAAAACCTAACAGGCCAGCTCATCCCACTACCCATAATAGGTGGTTCGTGGGTGTTATTAACCATAGATCCAGGACTATAACTGTGAGAAACATACAAGCAAAACCTTCCTCTCACAATAACGAACACACACAATGTTGGTCTTGCGCTGTGATTTGAATTTAATCGGCGATAGTATTATTACCATGGTGCTCGCATGCCAGGTGCTAGGTCTTTCATCGTTAGAAGGGTTGCGTTATATGTAGCACTATTTTTCGTAGTAGTTATTGTGACCTTCATACTTGTCCACATAACCCCCGGGGATCCTACATACGTTTTAGCAGGTGAGATCTCTGACGAGTCATTTATAAAAGCGGTTAGGGAAAAGTTCGGCCTTGATAAGCCTCTTTACGAGCAGCTGGTTATATATCTCCTCAATGTTGTGAAGGGGGATCTTGGTTACTCCTACCTGAGATCGGAGCCTGTGGCTTCCCTAGTTATGAGCAGGATTCCGGCCACTGTTGTTCTCGTGATAACAGCAATGCTTGCAGCATCTATCCTTGGGATCCTTCTCGGTATTTTAGCTGCCATTAGAAGGGGTTTAGCGGATATATTTATATCGATGATCTCGCTAGTAGGGGTCTCTGTACCCTATTTCTGGCTCGGTCAGATGATGCTTTTAGCGTTTTCGGTAAACCTGGGATTATTCCCAACTGGCGGCATGGTTTCGGTAAGGGGCTCGTATGAGGGTATATACTACTATTTGGACGTTCTTCACCACCTCTTTTTGCCGGCGACAACGCTGGCGATCTTCAATATGGCATATGTTACGAAGATGACCAGAGGGGCTCTTATAAATGAGCTTGCACAGGACTATATACTAACGGCAAGGGCTATTGGCATGTCTGAAAAGAACATAGTGCTTAGATATGCCCTTAGAGGGGCCCTTATTCCAGTAACTACATTTATAGGGTTTAATACAGGTGTTCTCCTCATAAGCGCTATTGTGACAGAGACTGTTTTTTCATGGCCTGGTATGGGTTCTCTTCTATATAGCTCTCTCAAGCTTAGGGACTACCCCGTCATGCTTGGCGTCTTCATATACGGTTCTCTCATAATAATCGTGATAAGCTTTGTGATCGATATAATATATATGATCCTAGATCCACGGGTTAGGAGAGGTGCAGCCGGGTGAGCAATAACAAGAGGTCATGGGCAGTAAGATCTGGTCGTCGCTTTTTGAGAGTGCTTAGGGATCTCTACAGATCTAATACACGGCTCACAGCCTCTATAGCGATGGTACTCATAATAGTAGCTCTTGGCATTCTAGCCCCGCTAATCACCTGGTACCCTCCCCTGAAGACTCTCGTGGGACAGCCCTTCAGCCCGCCCAACTTGCGCCATTTGTTTGGAACAGATGATCTCGGTAGGGACATATATACCGATACGATGTACGGTATAAGGACAACATTGCTAGTCGGGTTATTGTCCGCACTAATAGCGCTGGTCATAGGGATAGTAATCGGTGCCATAGCCGGGTATCGCGGGGGGACACTAGGGGAGATCCTTATGAGGATAACTGATATGGCCTTCATAGTACCATCGTTCTTACTAGCTCTGCTAATAGCTATGATACTTGGACCCAGCATACAGAACATACTCTTGGCGATAGGAGTCACAAGCTGGCCCGGCATAGCCAGGATAATGAGAGCAGAGGTTCTCAGAGTAAAGGAGCAGCCTTTTGTGGAGGTTGCTAAGGTTCTTGGACTAAGCGATCAAAGAATAATATTCGTACACATAATGCCAAACGCGATCTCCACAGTGATACCATACATAGCGCTCCAAACGGGAAGCAATATACTCGTAGAGGCAGGATTGGGTTTCCTGGGTGTGAGCGATCCTAACGTACCCAGCCTTGGCCGGCTCCTCAATATCGCACAGCAGTATCTGACCTCAGCATGGTGGATGGCAGTATTCCCAGGTTCCTTTCTAGCAATTATAATCATCGCCTTTAACATGCTGGGAGACGGTCTCATAGACTATATTAACCCCCGTATAAGGGAGCAGCAAAGAGAACTCAGATCCGTGTGAGCTCTCTAGCATCCGACAACTACTTATTAGCCCCTAAACATACTGATACACAAGAGGCGCATGTTAGGTGTTCATTCCAAAACCCTTTGCAAGGATACTAGTCTCAGCAATTGCTATGGCTGTTATCTCATACGCATTGCTCGGTGCAGTAAACGTTATGGCTCAGCAAACCGGATCTGTACCAAGTTATGGCGGAACCCTGGTTATCGGGATACCCTCCGAGCCTCCTAACCTTGTCTTAACCGGAGCCCCTACCTGGACGTACTACCAGGTTGTTGCACCGCTTTGTAACTCTCTTATAGAGTTCGATCCACAGACGCTTGAATGGAGACCCGGATTAGCCGAATCATGGCAGATCACGAAGACAGGGGATAACAAGATGATTGTGGCATTTTACCTGGTTAGGAATGCAACTTGGCATGATGGAGCACCCTTCACATCCCAGGACGTGAAGTTCAGCTACGAAAAAATCGGGCCTGTTTTCAATAGCTTCATAGCTAGCATGTGGAGATATCTAGAGGGTATAGATACACCTGACAACTATACTGTCATCTTTAGGTTTAATACCACATGGGGACTAATACTGTATCCAGGGTATTTTGGAGGGAGCGGGGCTTGTATAAGCCCGAAGCATCTATATGATGGTACAGATATAGCTACTAACCCATATAACACAAAACCAGTAGGTACCGGTCCCTTCAAGTTTAAAGAGTGGGTTAAGGGTCAATACATAGTTCTTGAGAGAAATGAGAATTACTGGAAAAAAGGGCTGCCCTATCTAGACAGAATTGTCTATAAAGTCATACCAAGTTCTGAGGCAATGATGCTTGCTTTCCAGAGAGGAGAGATAGACTTTGTGTGGAACTACGGGATCTCCTTCGCACATGCCGTCCAGCTTGAGAGTCTGATCAAGGATGGCAAGCTCGCTGGTAGGGAAATTTGGTTCTTCCCAAGCCCCGGCGGATCTCTAGACGTTGTTGGGTTCAACCTACACCCAGAAGGCCCTGCTCCTTTAAAGGATGTGAGGGTTAGGAAGGCCATTGCGATGGCTATAAATAGAACGGCTATAGCAGAGGTTGTTTATTTTGGTAAGGTAGAGCCGCTGGATACCATGGTTTCTAGAGCTCCGGCAACGCTCATGTTCTATCCAGACGCTAGACAGCCCAGCTACAATCCTGCCGAAGCTAATAGGCTGCTGGACGAGGCAGGGTACAAGAAAGGGGCTGATGGGTTCAGATTCAAGCTGAGATTGGCGATAGACTCGACATCATACCCCTGGTATGTTAAAGAAGCTGAGCTCATACGTGACTTCCTAAGGGAAGTGGGGATCGATGTTCAGATAATAACGCTCGATACTGCTGCGTGGCATCAGAACGTTTTTAGGAACTGGGATTTCGATATAAGTATATTCCCATTTGTTCACGGCCCAGGACCCTCCTACTTTATACAGTACTATACGAGCAGGGGTATAGTGAGAGCATCCTGGTCAAACGCCATGGGATATAGTAACCCCAAGGCGGAGCAGCTATTATTCGAAGCTGAGAAAGAGCTTAACAAGACAAGACAGATAGAGCTGGTTAGGCAGGCTCTCAACATTATAGTAGACGATCAGCCGGCTGTATGGACCGTGTCTAGAACGTTCGTGGCGCTCCTAAATGTCGCGTTCTCCAATGAGCTCCAGCCCGGTGTATGGGAAAACGGCTTTGGAACCAACTATATGAAGCCTGAGAAGGTGTTTCTCAAGGTAACAACGCCAACAACAACGACACCTACAACACAAGCGCCGATCCCGACAACGACAATGGCGCCCACTACACAGGCTAGGCCGACAACGCCGACAACAACGCCTGTAGAGGCGGTTCCATCTATGTCTCCGTGGAGCCTTATAGCGGCTGTGGTTATAATACTGGTTGTTATTGCAGCAGTGCTCTATTTCCTCAGGTTTAGGAAATAGGACGCCAAGTATTTTTATTAAATAACTTTTTCTTGTTCTTGTTTTTCCTGGAGAACGGCGCGAGCGAGCTTTCTAGATCATTTCTGCTAAGGCTCTGCCCAGAGCACCTCTCGAGGTTATGATCCTTGCCGATCTTGTTATGCGACCTATCGCGCTCTTCTGATCCGTGCTATATCCCATGCAGTCCATAACAACAAGACCTGCACCAAGATCCCTGATCCTCTTACCCACGATCTCGAAATCATCGATTTTCGACGTGTAGGGGGATATTGGTATAACTTCCAGGTTTTTCAGATAAGGTGACCATTTATTACTAGCATATAGCACCTGGTCTTCAGATGGTATGAGAACCACAGCGCTTCCCCTATACTGTATACCTGACACAACTCCCTTCAAGATCTTGTCTGGATATAATATCGGGACCCCTGAGCTAAACTCGGGGAACTCTCCTGAACACAGGATCCCAATGATCTCAGCACCTAATTTCTCTAACAGATTTATTTTAGCCTGCATGAGCCCCAAGATCCTTTCTTTCGATACTTTGACCTCTAAGCCGCTTTTTAGCCTTGTCACATATAGCAACTCGCCTGGTTTGGGCGCGAGTCGCTCCTTTATCTCACCCAGATCTAGGTCATCTAGTGCACCAGCTTCTAGGATCTCCACATCTTTTGGGAGGATCTTAGCGAGATCGTTTGTAACATCTATTCTAGGCGACTGGCCTATAGTCACCAAGCCTACCTTTACCAATAACATCTCCTCACTATTAATAGAGGGCGGGGCAGTATTTATACCTGCATATAAGCTAGTTATCCTGATAGATAGCGGTGAGGTTATGAACCTCTTCATGGAGCTCTATAAAGCGTCTATGAAAACTGCAAAGGAACTAGCCCTTGTTAGACAAGGAGAGAAGGTCTTGATCCTTGCCGACACGGCTATAGATTGGGAGATGATCAAAGCACTTGCATCAGCATCATATACGTTAGGAGCGGAGCCATCAATAATGATCTATGAGACGAGAGATGAGGTCGATATGGAGCCTCCGGAGCATGTTGCAGAGGCTATGAAGGCTAGCGATGTGATCATAAGCCTACCCCTGATGTATATCCTCCATACCAAGGCTTATAACGAGGCTATGAGGTCTGGGGCAAGGATCCTCGAGCTAACAGGGATGGATCCTGATATGATGATAAGGCTTATAGGAAGAGCGAATTACGATGGAATGTGTAAACTAGGGGATAAGCTGGCAGAGCTCACAGCAAAAGCAAGACATGTTAAGATCAAGAGCAGAAATGGAACGGATCTAAGTTTTGAGAATGAATCCACAAGGCCTGTGTTCCACAACGACGGGATCCTGAGGGAGAAGGGGATCTATAAGCCCCTTGGCGGACAGATCTCGTGGGCCCCTAAGGAGGATAGTTTTGAAGGCACCATTGTTGCCGACACATTCATATGGCCTCCAGACGAGTTGGGGGTGTTGAGGAACCCGGTGAGGCTCACAGTTAAGGAGGGAAGAATCACAAGGATCGAGGGAGGGATCGAGGCAAGGATCTTTGAGAAATGGTTAGCAAGTTTAAGGGATGAGAAGATGTACTACATAGCCCATGCCTCCTGGGGTTTTCACCCACAGGCTAAGCTTAGAGGCTTACCCCTCGAGGATGAGAGGCTATACGCTGGCATCGAGTTCGGCTTCGGATCCCAGAGCCTTAAATTCCGCGGCAAAGTGGGGCTTGCTAAGGCACACACAGATCTCGGTATCTATAGACCAGACGTACTCTTCGACGATGAGCTGGTTGCGAGTGATGGCAGGTTTGTTCATAGAGAACTAACTGATCTTGACGCGAAGCTTAGGAGATTCTGAGGGGATCGTATGGTCGAAGAGAGTGAGGAGCAGGGTAGAGGGCTCGCAAGCATAGCTAGGAATATCCTTAGAACGAATCTGGGTCTTAAGAGCGGGGAGAGGCTAGTGGTGATAACAGATACAGAGAAGATCGAGATCGGTAGGGCGATGTTCAACGCAGGGCTGGAACTTGGCTCCGAAGCAATCCTAGTTGTTATGAGGCCCAGGAGTAGAAATGGTGAGGAGCCGCCTGAACATGTTAGGGCTGCATGGTTTGAGTCAGACGTCTTTATAGCGCCAACGAAATACAGCCTAACACACACCCAGGCTAGGAGGCAAGCTGTTGAGAGAGGTGCTAGGGGCGCTACCATGCCCAATATAAACCGCGATATATTCATTAGAACACTATCGATCAATTATAAGGAGTCAGTTATCCCGCTATGTAGGAAAATGCTCGAAACCATTAAAGGATGCTCCGAAATAAGAATACTCAGCGAACTGGGAACCGATATCTCTTTCTCAGTAAGGGATAGGGAATTCCATGTTGACGAGGGCATCTATGATAAGCCAGGAAGCTGGGGCAATTTACCCGCTGGCGAGGTCTACATAGCACCCCTAGAGGGAACAGCAGAGGGTATGGTAGTAGTTGACGGAAGCATTTCAGGAGGTGTGGGGTTGGTAAAGAACCCCGTAAGGATAGCAGTTAAAGGTGGCAGAGCGGTTAGTATCGAAGGTTCTGACGAGGCTAGAGAGCTCCTCAGGATCTTGAAGAGCGTTGGTAGAGATGAGGCATTTAACTTCCCAGCAGAGTTCGGTATAGGCTGTAATCCTGCTGCAAAGCTAAGCGGGGTTGTCTTGGAGGATGAGAAGATCCTGGGTACTATACACCTAGCACTAGGCGATAACAGTACCTTTGGAGGTAGTGTGAGAGCTGGGGTTCATATAGATGTTGTCCTCACAAAACCTACTATCTATATTGATGGGAGGCTTGTTATAGAGAAAGGCTCTTGGAAGATCTAGGTGATCTTCGTTGGCCATCTATATCGATAGCGATGATAAGATGGAGGATCTGGTCCTCGGCTCGGGCTTCCTAGGGGGAGGCGGTGGAGGGGATCTTAGGCTAGGCCTAGAGTTGGGGAGATCTATTATCAGGCTTGGCATCGTTGAGATAAGATCCATAGACGATGTTGATAAAGACTCTATAGTAGTAACAACCTCTGCCGTGGGTCCCCAGAGCGCCGACTCATGGAAGAGATCATCATTAGCAGCTAACTTAGCTAAAGCCGTTAAAGTCATGGTTGAGACGCTTAATAAAGATATAGAAGGCCTTATAAGCTCAGAGATAGGTGCTATTAACACACTCTCACCTTTTCCCGCATCCCTTTTCCTAGATATACCGGTAATTGATGCACCATGCAATGGAAGAGCTCATCCAACAGTTCTAATGGGTTCCATGGGCCTCCACCGTATACTGGGCTATATCACCACACTTACAGCTATATGGGGAGATGCTGGAGGCGGTATCAAAGGCCGTGCTGTTCTGAAAGGATCGCTAGGGGATGTTATAAATACGCTTAGGGCTATTGTTCAGCTTAAAGGAAGCGTTGCCACCGCTAGAAATCCAATCAACGCTGGGTATATTAAGACTAATGCTGCCCCCGGCTCTATTTCGCTCGCAATGGAGATAGGATCTATACTACGCGATCATAGATCAACTCCTAGAGAGGCAAGTCATAACATAGCTAGGAAACTGTCGGGGAAGGTTATTGAGGGTTGTGCTGTGCTCGATAACTCGCTCGAAGTAAGAGAGGGCCTTGATGTTGGTAGGGCGGAGATAGCTTGCAATAATAGAAAGTATGTCTTAACATATGCTAACGAGTATATGTATCTTGAGAGCGGGGGAGAAATAGTCAGCACCTTCCCTGACCTTGTCTCCCTAATAGATCTTTCAAACGGTTTACCCCTGCTCAGTAAAGACCTTGTTAAGGGATCTAGGTTTGATATAGTAATAATAAGCTGGAGGAACCTAAAGCTAGGCTCCGGGGTTAAGTATCCAGAGGCTTATGAACAGGTTATGAAGGCCCTTGGAACCGATATAAGAATGTATATAAAAGATCTGTTGGTGGTATAGATGTCGCTTGCCTCAAGCATTATAAGGGTTATAGATATACTTGATTCTCCGAGTATTAATGAAGAGGATATAGAGGGTCTGGTGAAGCAGTGCAAAAACTCCTCAATAGAGTTTGAGCGTCTAAAAAGCGAGAAGGGAGAGACGCTATTCACAAAAATCGTTTTCGACTTTGGGAGAGGTAGAAGAATAGGGGTTATTGGTAGGCTTGGAGGGGTTGGAGCCAGACCCCATGTAATTGGTATGGTATCAGACGCTGACGGGGCTATAGTAGCACTCGCAGTAGCCGAGAAGCTAGCTCGAATGTGCTCCAAGGGGGAAAATCTTGTGGGTAAGTATGTGATAACCACACATATATCGCCCCAAGCACCAGTCAAGCCTGAGAAGCCAGTACCCATGATGGATTCACCAATAGATCTAGACACCATGCTTTCAAAGGAGGTTGATAGAGAGGCTGAGGCTATTCTATCCATAGATGCCACTAAAGGTAACAGGGTTATTAAGGTGAGGGGTTTCGCAATAACCCCAGTAGTTAGGAGGGGCTGGATATTGAGGCCAAGCGATGATGTTCTAGACATATATATTTGGGTGGCTGGAAGACTGCCCGTGCTAGTACCAATAACAATGCAAGATATAGTACCATACTCCACACCTGTTAAGCATATAAACAGCATTGTCCAGCCATGGCTATACACAGACTCACCTGTAATGGGTGTTGCAATAACATCTGAAAGCGTGATACCAGGATCAGCATCAGGAGTAACAGATCTAGTGTCCCTCGAGCAAGCATCAAGGTTCGTGCTAGAGGTTGCCAAGAGATTCACACCAGGATCTATAGAGATCTATTACGAGCAGGAATACAAAATACTGACCGAGATCCACGGAGATCTTGGAAGCATTATGAGGACTAGAAAGCATGCTTAGCAAGTTAAAGCCCATTTTTATCATCGTAACAATCTCAGACCGTTACTGAATAGCTGGCTAGGTCGATAACCTGTTGGTTTGAACAACAAGGTCCTGAAGAGCGTTTTCCAGCCTATCTTAGAAACATCTATTTTGAGTCATTGGATCGGATCATAAGACCCGGCAACCTGTTTGCAGTGTAGCTCTCGCTTCGTTGAAAGGCTTTATTTCTATTAACGGATAGTTATTGGGGTTTTTATCATGCCAAGAGATCTTGCATGGAGGATTGCTGAGTATGTTAGTTCTATAGATTATAAGGATCTCTCTGGAGAGGCTGTTGAGGAGGCTAAGAAGAGGATTCTCGATTCTATAGCGGTCTCTCTCGGGGCTCTTGACGCGTTCCCCTATAGGGCTGCTAGGAGGCTTGCTTCGAGGGTCGCGCCTAGATCTAGGGGTTCTAGTGTTTGGTGGGAGGGTATTGCCAGCTCTCCTGAAATGGCTACTTTTGCCAATGGTGTTGGTGTTAGGTATCTCGATTTCAATGACACATATCTCTCTAAGGAGGCTATGCATCCCAGCGATATGATCCCTGCTGTTGCAGCTGTCCTCGAGGATCTTGGTGGTGGGGGGAAGGAGCTGATCCTTGGTATAGTTGCTGCCTATGAGATTGCTACAAGGCTTGGGGATGCCTTTTCTGTCAGGGGCGTTGGTGTTGATCATGTTGCCTATATAGCTATAGGTGCTGCTGCAGGGGCTTCCAAGGCTATGGGTCTACCTGTGGAAAAGATCTATCATGCTGTGAATCTAGCTGTCAACGAGTCTGTATCGCTTAGGCAGACAAGATCTGGAGAGCTCAGCATGTGGAAGGGGATGACAGCGGCTAACTCGGCAAAGAAGGGGGTTTTCGCAGCACTCCTAGCCTCAGAGGGAGTCACAGGCCCCTCACCAGTATTCGAGGGCGAGTTTGGGTTCTTCAACGTCATCTCCAAACAGCCCTTCAGCCTTGAGTTTGGTGGGAGGGGTTCGGAGAATATACTGAGAACCCTTATCAAGAACTGGCCTGTGGAGTATCACTCTATGTCTGCTGTTGAGGCTTGCCTGAAGCTCAGATCCCTCGTATCACCTGAGGAGATCGAGGAGATAGGGGTTGAGACATTCACAGTATCCTATAGAATAATAGTCAAGGATCCTGAGAAGTGGGATCCAAAAACCAGGGAGACGGCTGATCACAGCCTACCATATATAGTGGCTAGAACACTCCTCGATGGGTATATGTGGGTTGATAGCTTCTCAGAGGAGAAGATCCTTGGAGAGGATGTTAGAAAACTAATGAAGAAGATGAAGATAAAAGTCTCCGAAGAGTTCGACAAGCTATACCCAGAAGCTGTCCCCAACAGGGTGAGGATAAGGACTAAGGAGGGCAGAACATTTGAGGAGACAGTCATATACCCCAAGGGGCATTACAAGAACCCACTATCAAGAGAAGAGGTTCTCAACAAAGCCCTAAGGCTTGCCGGGGCTAGGTATGAGGATCGCGTGAAAGAGATAGCTAAGAAGGTGTGGAGCATAGATGCGCTAAGCGATGTTGAGGAGCTCTCGTCCCTACTAACACCCACATAGATCTTTTTCTCGAAGAAAAACCGAGCGGTGTTTTTATCTCCAGCCGTAGAGGAGGTGGAGGCGGGGCGATAGCCTGAAACCATATTTTTTGCACAGATCCTCAACAGTCCTCGATCTCTCCACATACTCCTCCCTTGATTTCGACTCTGGCATTAGATAGACCCTCTCGGGAGGGATTGGTATAGCGTCTATATATTCCATAACCTCCTCAACATCTCTCTCCCCAACTATGACGAACTTGAAGATAGCCTTCCCAGTCTCTACATATCTTTTCAGAACCTCTCTCCTAAACCTAATAGCTCTCGGCATGCCCGAGTTGCTGAGCTTCGGCGAGACGTTAAACTGATCCACGTGTTTCTCTATCTCCTGCGATGGGGGTATTGTTCCGTTTGTCTCAACCTCGATTCTTGGCTTGAACCCGTATCTCTTAATAAAGATCCCTAGGAGGCCCTCTATCTCCCTCTGCCTCAGCATCGGCTCTCCACCGGTTATGACTAGCATGTGACTATCACGCAGATCATCTATCCACCCCCTACTCTCCCAGAGATCCAGTAGATCCTCATAGCTATATACATGCCCCTTAACCCATATATCTATAGTATCACACCAAACACACGAGAGGTTACACCCCTGAAGCCTTAGAAAGATAGCAGGCTTCCCAGCCGAGGGGCCCTCACCCTGGAATGATTTGAAGGTCTCTGAAACCGCTATCTCTCCCAAGCCGCATCTAAGAAACCTATAGCCCTTAAGCCTCTCCGCCACCTTTGCCCGATTCTTAGTCTGCTGCAGCTCCTAAATATATCCTATCTATATAGATAGTGGTGTTTCGATGAGGGTTGGGTTTATAGGGTTAGGGATAATGGGGCTCCCCATGGCGATGAATATCCTTAAAGCTGGTTACCAGCTAACAGCCTATAATAGGACTAGATCTAAGACCGAGCCTCTAAAAAACCTGGGAGCCTATATAGCTAGCAGCCCTAGAGAGGTTACCGAGAGAAGCGATGTTGTTATAGCTATGGTTACAGACGGCCCCGACGTGGAAGAGATCCTCTTTGGAAGAGAAGGCGTTATTGAAGGAGCCAGGCCAGGACTTATATTCATAGACATGGGCACAAATTCACCAGAATATGCTAGAAGCTTCGCCGAGAGGCTATCCAAATACGGGGTCGAGTTCCTAGACGCCCCAGTAACAGGGGGTGATAAAGGCGCTAGGGAGGGGACATTAACAATAATGGTTGGGGGTAAGTATGAGGTATTCAAGAAAGTTGAGCCAATACTGAGAGCCATGGGTAAAACAATAATATATGTGGGCGATGTAGGCTCAGGACAGCTAATGAAACTACTCAACCAAATAGTTGTCGCAATAAACATGGTAGCCCTAGCCGAGGCCATGTCCCTAGCCAGGAAAGCAGGGATAGATGAGGAGAAGCTCTACCAGATCCTCTCAAGCGGTGCAGCAAACTCCTTCACAGTCCAGTACTATATGCCAAAGATAATGAAGGGAGATCTCGAGCCAGGCTTCAGAGCAGCCCACCTCAAAAAAGATCTAGGCTATGCTTTAAAAACAGCATCAAAACTATCTGCAAAGCTCCCAGCCACAGAGCTGGCATACAAGCTATACGAAGATCTAGTAAGGATAGGATATGGAGAGAAAGGCACTCATTCTCTTATAAAGTTATATGAAGCACTCAACATAAGCAGAAGCAATACTTAGGAAGCCTTTGAATGATATACGGCATACTCCTTACTCTATTAAAGAATGATAATACATGATAATAGTGAGATACTAATCCATAATAGGGAATCTCGTAGTACATAACATTGTGTTGTTAAGCGAGGATGATCAATGCTAGGCCTTATAGATTAAGCAAAATAATCATAGAGATAGTTTTCTACTGCAAATACCTACCGAAATTTCTCTCTAAAATCTAGAATACGAAATCTAACAAGATAATAAAATTATAAATGATCTTATTGAAACACAGCATTAATATTAACTATGGCTTCATTTACCCACAGAATACTATTACATGTAGGGCATAGGTATATGTGCTTAATGAATAACCTATGATCCTCGATCCTTGGTAGAATGCTTGTAAGCGGATCTATAGAGCCGCATTTGGGACACTCGTGGGGATGGATCCTCTGGGTTTTCTTAGCCGCTCTAGCCAGTCTAGTAGCTTCCTGGTCTATTGTCTTCGTAACCCTATCTACTATGATGCCATATACTTCCTTAGCATGCTCCTCAGAGATATAACCATCCATAAGATCGTTCAACACGAGCTCAGGATCCCTCTCCAAAGGATCACCCCAACCGCCACCACCGCCGCTTAGAAGTATAAGGCGGGTTCCTGGCTTCAACTCATATGCTGTTACTTTCTGGAGATTCACGATCTTTCCGTCAGGCTCTATTACAACAATAGTATTAACTCCTCCTGCAGGGTATCCGTTGAAAAGTCCCCATGCTGGGTATTTATATCTAAAATATGTTAGTGTGCAATATGCCTGGTGATCTATATAATAACTTCTCACCATACCGAGGCCTCCCCTATATTTACCAGGTCCTCCACTATTCTGGACAAGAGAGTACTGCTCTATTAATAATGGGTAACGGTTCTCTAACACCTCGATGGGGACGTTGTATGTGTCACCATCAGCAATAGCTATCAATGCATTTTCCCCGTCTTCAAAGGGTTTTGCTCCCCAGCCACCAGGCTGAGGCTCTATATGTATATATGGTTTGCCAGTTCTTGGATCTCTCGACCATATAAAGGTAGCATCTACATCATCGTACATACCAGCTATAGTTGCCTGAGGTCTGGCTTTTGATAGTGCTCTGACTACTGCGTCAATGAGGGTCATGAGCGGAAGGCCATATAAAGCCACTGGGGCAGGAGGCTGAGCACTTATAACAGTTCCTGGAGGTAAGTTTACATTTAGAGGTCTATATGTCCCCTCATCTGTTGGTAGATCAGGTCTTATAACAGCCCTAAACGCTACCCTAGCCGCTGAGATCGCTGCTGCAGAGCCGCAATTCAAAGGCTCAGGAATTTGTTGCGAAGTCCCTGTAAAGTCCATAACAATCTCGCCCCTCTCATTATCTACAAGAACCTTCACAGATATCCTGATCGGTTCTTCTGACAGGATCCTTTCGAGGAAACCAACCGCGCTATACGTTCCGCCTTCCATCTTTCTGATCTCACTTCTAACATACTCTTCAGACTGTTTCATCATTAACTCTATAGCCTTATTAAACGTATCGATCCCATATTTATCTATAATCTCCTTAAACCTCTTAACACCCGCATTTACAGCTGCTATTTGCGCCCTCATATCACCATATATTGATTCCGGGTATCTAACATTGCTAGTTATGATCCTCACCACATTATCGTTTATTTTACCTCTCTCAACAAGCTTAACGGATCTCAACCTAAGCCCTTCCTGATAGACCTCCTGCGTATCGGTGAACCAACCGCCCGGAGCTCTTCCTCCAACATCAACCCAATGAGCTCTCGAACCCACGAACCCTACTAGCTCTCCTTCATACACTACCGGTGCATAGATCGTCATATCAGGTAGATGAGTCCCCGTCGTATAGGGATCATTGGTTATTATTACGTCGCCGTCTAACATATTGTCAGCTCCAATTACCTTTAAACCATCAAGTATGGCCGCACCTAAGTTGGCTATAAATATAGGTAGCCCAGGCGCTTGAGCTAAGGTGTTTCCTTGCGAATCAAAGACTCCCACAGAGAAGTCTAACACCTCGTAGATTATAGGATTATGAGAGGATCTAGTTAATACTATCTTGGCCTCCTCAGCAGCTGCAAGTAAGGATCTTCTTATGATCTCCACCGTTATGGGATCTACCAAGAACATCACCCATGTATAGGTGAGCAAGTTAGAATTAAAGGTTTGCTTATTTATTAGCCGAGTCCTTAAACAAGAAATAGGAGAATCATGAGCTGGCTTGTAGGCATAGATATAGGGGGATCTTTCACAGATCTCGTGGCTTTTAATACAGAAACAGGTGAGACGAGATATTCAAAGGTACTTACAACATATCCAGATCTGAGCGAAGGGGTCTTTAACGCACTCAAAGAAGCTGGAATCGATATTGATGAAATAATTTCTGTAGTTCATGGAACGACTATAGTGATCAATACGATCATTGAGGGAAAAGGTGTTAAAACAGCACTGATAACTACCAAGGGTTTTAGAGATGTGGTTGAGATCGGTAGAGGTAATAGGCCTGATATGTATAATCTCCATTATAGGAAACCAAGACCTATAGTTCCACGCAGGTTAAGGTTTGAGGTTTCTGAAAGGATTAAAGCTGATGGTACTATTGTCCGCGCTATAGACGTTAACGAGCTTATTCACGTTATAAACCAAATAAAAAAAGAGGAAGATGTTAAAAGCGTAGCAATAGTATTCCTACACTCATACGCAAATGCTATTCATGAGAAAGTAGCTGAGGAGAGCGTAAGAAAAGAGCTACCATGGGTTTTCGTATCTGCTTCGCACAAAATTACAAAAGAGTATAGAGAGTATGAGAGAAGCATCACAACCGTCCTTAATGCCTACGTTGGCCCTATAGCGAGCAACTATATTGACAAGCTAGAGGCGGGTTTTAAGGGCAAGCTATTACTACTTCAGTCAGCCAGTGGCGTTATATCTGCAGATGATGCTAGAGAGGCGCCGATTAAATTAATAGAATCAGGCCCTGTAGCAGGTACCCTAGGCTCGCTAGCTCTTGGAAAGAGTCTTGGAGAGCAAAATATAATAACTTTTGATTCAGGGAGTACCACAACGAAAGCGTCTCTGATCTATAAAGGGCAACCTAGGTTCAGAGCGATCTATCACGTGGGTGGCTATATATCTGGCTGGCCTGTCCTCGTACCCTCTGTTGAGGTATCTGAAGTCGGTATAGCGGGTAATAGTATAATATGGTTTGACGCAGCTGGAAGGATAAGAATCGGCCCTAAAAGTGCAGGCTCACTTCCAGGCCCAGCTTGCTATGGCTTAGGAGGTAAGGAGCCTACTATTACAGATATGAATGTCCTTATGGGGAGGATAGAGCCAAAGCTATTCCTGGGAGGCAAACTCCCCTTAAAACCTGAGCTTGCCGAAAATGCCTTCAAGAACATCTTGGAGACTTTAGGAATTCCAAAGGATGAAGCCTTTATAAAGCTCAACCAACTTGCATCGCTCATGATGAGCATCTCGATCAGAAACGTCTCTATCGAGAGAGGCTTTGATCCTAAGGACTTTACCCTAATAGCATATGGCGGCGCTGGCCCACTATATGCATCTGCAATAGCATCGATTTTAAATATAAAGAAAATAATTATTCCAACAAAGCCAGCTCATTTCTCTGCATGGGGTATGGTGGTTGCTGATATAAGGTATGATTATGTGCAGACCAACATAGTCCCCCTATCAAAGTTTAGCATAGAGAATATAGAGAAGATCTACAATAATATGTATGCTGAAGGTTCAGCTAAGTTGAAGCGTCTAGGAATCAAAGACATACATGTTATAAAATACATGGATTTAAGGTATTCAGGCCAGGAGCATACGCTTACAATAATGATTCCTGAGCAGTATAATGCGGAGATCGTGAGAGAATTATTTGATACGCATCACGAGAGAGTATATGGCTATAGCTTGAAAGACTATGATGTTGAGATCGTTAATCTAAGGTTAGCGGTAATAGGCGTTACTCCTAAGCCGGCAATGCCTGAGATACAGAGAGGCGAGACAAGCCCATCTGGAAAAGCCTTACTCAGCATGAAAGAAGTCCTTTATGAGGATAAGGGCTGGGTGAGGGTGCCAATATATATAAGGGAAAAGTTATTAGCCAGGAACATAATAGAGGGTCCCTCAGTTATAGTTGAGGAGGCATCGACAACCATATTATATGAAGGTGATAAAGCCGAGATCGACGATTATGGTAATATAGTAATATACAAAAGTTAGCTATAAAGTTAACCTGGGAACCACTCATAGATCGGCAGTCCTTCGCACTCTTTTTTAGCTATATATTTAGCTAACTTCTCTATGTATTCCTCTCTATGTTCTTTTAGTTTTTCTCTTGTTTGTTTTGTTTTTTCTAGGTTTATTTTTAATGTTTCTTTATCTATTATTACGCCATAGATCTCTCTAGCCTCATCTATTGTTATGTATTCATTGATCACATCCATCAAAACGAGCTCAGGATC
>DATMAU010000063.1:0-55608 GCA_035559775.1 Sulfolobales archaeon | reverse complement strand
CATTGCATGTGACAACCGCCTGTAGAGCATCTATTCACATCCACTGAGATAGGGTAATGAGGGTTAAAAAACAGCCCCGGGTGAAGCGCTGGGGCTATATAGGTGAAGAGAGATAACAGCTCATATATATACTATTATATCTAGGTTGTCTATGATATCTCTATACCTATTCCTTATAGTCACCTCAGAGATCCCTAGGGCTTCGGCTATGCTCTTCTGTGGCTTTTTATTCTCTAGCAATATAGATGCTAGATACACTGCCGCTGCAGCTGTTCCTTCGGGGTTCTTTCCCGAGGTCGATGTAGGCTCATACTTAACCATGAGATCTATGATCCTCTTTGACAGGACAACTATATCGTCTGAAAGACCAACAGAGCCAGAGATCTTAGGTATATAGCTTGCTGGGGTCAGCGGTGCAGATCCTCTAGGATCGCTCCTCTCCCTAAGCTTCTTCTTAAGGTCGTTAAACACCCCTGCCCATGCTAGTCTCTTAGTAGCGTTGTGTATATCTCTCTCACTAAGGCTAAGCGTCTCTCTAAGCTTTTTTATATCTATTGGTATACCGTAAGTTCTACAAACCTCTATAATCATGGCTCCGACGGCTGATGCGATCATGTTCTTTCTAAGTAGATTGTTCTTAGCAGCCTCTTTGATAAGCATCCCCACAGTCTCTGCTACTACACTCGGTAACCCCATTTTAGCTATCGTATCGTTCATGATCATCTTAGCATCTATCTCTTTCCTAACCCTATGATCCCTCGGCCTCCTTGTGCTTGTTTGAAGCTTGTTGAGCTTCTTACCCGTACTCCCCCTAGGATCTATATAGCTTGTTAAACCTCCATCGTGGACCTTGAAGGTTATCTGGGGACCTATCCTGGATCTATTGAACCTATCCTCAGGACTATATTCCCTCCACTCTCTAGCCTGCGATATTAAGCCCTCCTCGATCACGAGCCCTGTCTCCGGATCTATGATCTCTCCTCTTTCATAATCATATATAAGCTTGCCACTAGCTATTAATTCCCCGAGATCCTTTTCCACAGTAGTGCTCGTGCTCATCATCTAACCCTCTTTCTCCTAGGCTCGTAGACCAGTTCCTCTCCAACTTTGACCGAGGCACCTTGGATCATCTTTATAACAGCATAAGGCTCTCTCGTGGGGCCTATTATATCACTCACCACTCCTACTTGTCTTAGTCCTCCCTTGTGATAGGCTCTTGAACCGAGTTCCGGGATTCTTGAGGGGTTCTCTATCTTAACCACGATAACCTGATCCTTGAATACGGATATCACAGATCCTAATGGGATGAGCTCCACAAAGATTCACCACAGTATTATTACGAGAGTAATACTATATAAAACCGCTCCCTATTCTCAGGCTGAATAGAAGGGCGGTAGTTTCACATGGTTATTGGTATTTCTTCCACAGAATCTATTCAGCCAATGATAATACCCCTTTATAAGCCCATTATATCTTTCGAGCCTGACCAGGCTACATGCTTACGACATTAGGTATAAAGATCTCTGTTTATACTCCCTCATAGCCTCATTATATCCTTTGAACTCTTATCAAGCATGATTGTATCGCCATTATCTAGTATAGCTATATCGCTCTCGACCCTAAGCCCATAGTTACCTCTAAAATAGACTCCTGGTTCTATGGTGAACACATACCCTTTATCAAGCACATCGGTAGATGTTATTGAGAGATATGGCGGTTCGTGGATCTCTAAGCCTATACCATGACCTGTTCTGTGAAGTATATTTCCACCCAACCCGTAATCTGTGAGGCAGCTTCTAACCCGTAGATCAATGTCAGCAGCTCTAACCCCTGGCGATACGATCGATACTGCTTCGTTGAAACACGAGATCAGGGCGGTAAAGCTATCTTCCACACGCTTAGGCACTGGTCCTATCGAATAGATCCTCGTGAGATCCGATACATAGCCGTCCACAACAACTCCTAGGTCTACGAGCACAAGATCTCCATAGGAAAGAACCTTAGATCCAGGGATATGGTGGGGGTTAGCAGTGTTCTCACCAAAAGCCACTATAGTGTTGAAGGCTTCTGTATAACCCTCAGAGGCGATCAGGCTTGATATCTGGCTCGCAACAAACCTCTCAGAAAGCCCAGGGCTCAGGATCCTGTATAGCTCTGAAAAAACGCTCTCAGCTATCTTCACAGCCTTTGAGATCATGTTTATCTCATAGAGAGATTTCCTAACCCTAAGATCTCTCAGTATCGTTGATGCAAGCACCATGCTTGAAGGCGATAGCTCCTCTCTTAACAACTCATATGTTCTTAGATTCATAGTATCCTCAAAAGCCCCCCTCTTACCATAGATCCTCAGCCTCTTCGCCACTTTATCTATAATGCTTTTAATGTTATCCTCATCCCCCCATAACACTATATCAGAGTATCTGTTGAACCAGCCCGGTATATTAGCAAGCTTGGGAGCCAGCAATACCCTATCATTATTAGCTGTCAGTATAAATAATATTAATCTCTCATAGCCCTCTTCAAAGAACCCTGCGAGGTATCTGAAATTCGGCGATGGGGTTAAGGCTATATATTCAACACCGCTCTTTCTCATCAAGGCTATCGCATTAGCAGTCCTCCTCTCAAGCTCTTTCAATAACTCCTCCAAGGCTCTCCAAGAAAATAATATCAAAAGCTATATTTTATAGCGTGACTATATAAGCAGGAATACTATGTGTCCCAGAATAATCGATAGAGGCTGCTAGAGCCATCTAGCTAGAGCTCTAAGACCTCGAGCATCTCTTTATTACTCAGCCTGACCACTTTGAAGTACTTCGAACTAATCTTCCTCAGATCAGGGTTCTCCCCCATCACCATAACGGTTATAAGCCTAACGTTATTCTCCCTCAGATGTTTCCTAACCATGTTCTCCGCAAGCCTATCCTCACCATCGGTTATCAGTATAAGCTCTCCTAAACCCCTCATCTTAAGCTCTGCAACATCTTGGCATGCAGTTATAATAGATCTAGTTATATCTGTCCCCCCACCGCTCTTTATCCTCGCTAGATAGTCCATCAGTCTTAGCGTTTCGCTCGACTTACCGGATCTCGAGACCTTTATAAGGTTATAGGGTGCTGAGTCAAAGAACCTTATGAGGAAAGGCCTCCCCTCTCTCCTAGATCTCATGAAAAGGGCTATGGCTGTTGCTTTAGCCCACCTTATCTTCTCACCATCCATAGAGCCTGACTTATCGAGCAACACATAGAGAGGCCCGATATCTTGTCTGACCACTTTTTCGTATAGGATCAGTTTTCCTGTTGCCCACTTATATAGAAGAACCTGCTCAGCCTCTCTTGTTTCGAACAATGCTAGCTCTGTCCTCGAGATCCTTGTTAGCTGGCTTCCCCTTGAATAGCCTATAACCTCTCCCCTCGATGATTTGATCATCTTCTTCCTTGTCTTGAAGGTTAGCTCCTCTATAAAGCTCAGGCTATCAAGGAGCCTCTGGACGTCGGTATTCCTAGCAAGTCTAATTATATCGCTTGAGTTTTCGATCATTTCGAGCATAGATCCTGTGCCAGCCTGGGTACCCATTGCCATCTGCTCCAGCTTTGATAGACTATCAACCTCGTTCATAACCCTCCTAATGGCATTCCTAATGGCATTCTGAATGTTATTGCTGCTCCTCTCGTTGTCATTCTCATTGCTAGGCTGCCCTTGATCCTCGCCCTGGTTCTTCTGCCCACCCTGTCCCCCCTCACCTTCTGACTGGGGGCTTAGCTCTTGTAATAAGTGCTCTAGGAAGCTCGCCCCAACGATAATGGATCTCCCACTATGAGCTATTGTGTAATACCTGATCTTCCTGGCCTCAGCATTGCTCAGTATCCCTCTAGCCACTAGGTATCTAAGCTGGGCAAGCCTATCCCTCTGATCCTTTGGCGGTACTGGTAATGGGAATGGGAGGTAGAAGAGATAGAAGATATCTACTCCTAGATTTGTATCTATATCCTTATTCCTTACCCTCGATAGCTTTTTAACGATCTCGACCAGCTTTTCCCCTCTATATCTCGCAAGAGGATCATCGTATCTTACCCCAGCCAGAATCCCTGTCATTATATCATCCTTACTCTATCCTTCTCCTTATCTTTTCCATAGCACTGCTTATAAGTTCAAGCACCCTTTTCCCAGCGACCTCCACGTTCTTATCACCGCTCTCTATAATGATAGAGGATACCCTCTCCCTGAGGGCCTCAAGATCCCTGTAGATCTCGTTGAGCCTCTCCTCATAGAATCTAGATATTGTTGCACGGGCTCCGGGCGCGAATGGCTCTACATACCCATAGCTCTGGTTAAAACTGCTCACATAGTTTATTAGCTCCTTAACATTCCTCTCTATATCCTCCAGCTCTCTCAGATACATATACGGTGTCTTGAGCTCCTCGTGGAGGATCACATTGACCTTCTCAAACTCGTCAATATCTCTTGGGGCTGTGTATTTAAGAACCAATAGATCCTCTTCCTGCGCTTTCGTCCTGTTATTAAGAATAGCGTTAGCAGCTATCACCTTCAGTGTCTTGCCCTTTCTCCTATCGGTTAGATGTATACCCTTCGATTCCAATATCGCTAGTAGTTTTACTAGCTTCGGCTTGATCCCCTCGAGATCTACTTTGAAAACCTCCTCCCTCAAATCCCTCAGATCCTGCATGGAGAGGACAGGCTCCACATCAATTACATCTTCCTTCATCTCGTTCAACCACTCCTGGTTCAACAGATCCTTCCACAGATCGTCGGTCACAGGCCTAACGTGGTGCCTCAGCAGCATCCTATCATATATAGCCGCCAGCTCAGGATCATCAGGTATCTCGTTGGTAGCGGCGAAGAGGCTCCATAAGGGAACCTTGATGGCAACACCAGCCTCATAGTAGATCCTCTCGTTTATTATCGACAATATGCTGTTAAGAATGCTCGAACTCGCCTTAAAGATCTCATCGAGAAAGGCTATCTCAGCATCCAGCAGGGTTCTCGCAGTAACCCTCCTAAACCTCTTCTCATCTATAAACGCCTTTATATCAACAGGACCGAAGATCTCGTCGGGCTCTGTAAACTTTGTCAAGAGATATGAGAAATACTTAGCATTTAATAGAGCAGCTGCTCTCCTTATCAAAGCGCTCTTAGCAGTTCCAGGCTCTCCTATTAGTATAGCATGTTCCTTGATCATAAGGGCTAGTGTTACTACTTTTGCCTCCTCATCTCTGCCTACGAATGGCTTGACAAGCTCCCTGTTGAACCTGTTTATCTTATCCGCCAGCTCGCTGAACTTTGAGATTTTGATTACCCCTTAATCAAGTTATCTGCAATCCGGGCTAATATCCTAGTGTTGAAGAGTTTTTACACCTTGCTATGCATTCGTATGTATACATGGAACCACAATTGCGCACCATGTGAATCCCTATTGTAAAGCTTCTTCTAACTACTAATTAGATTGCCGTTGATAATTAGACTGAACCGTCCCTCTGAAACTAGGGGCTCGACTTCTTCGCAATACTGTTAAAGGGTCGTTATCGATCCTGTATAGGATCATTAGTTATTTTACCCTTAGAGCAATATGACTCGGTGCACATGATGTCTCAGCAGACAAAGAGCAAGGAGCTCAAAATAGTAACAAAACCTGTTATAGCTCTCGATCATCTTAAGAGTAATAAGAGGGCTTTGAAAACACTGTTCCTTATATCAGAGCTCGGTGGGGTTACCGAGAAAGCTCTCGCATATATAATCAGGGAGCTTCAGTCGGTGGGCATGGATCTCGGATATAGTTTTGTAGATATAGCAGGAATACCCACATCAAAAGATCTTAGAGAAGATATCATAGCATTACTATACGTAGGCCTGCTTGAAAGTGGACCGAACAAGAAGCTATCAGTAACAAGCCAGGGTAAAGAGTTCCTAACCCAGGTTAGCATTGAGCAGGAGTTCATAGAGAATCTCAAATCAAAACTCCCAGAGGTTAAGAACAAGCTAGCAACACTATTAGCTGAAGCAGACCTAGGAGTCCAGAAGGGCAAAAGGTATAGATAGGTCTCAAATCACCCAACACCAAGCTGTTTTGGTTTTCGTGAATATTATTATAACAAATGCTATCGAATCCGTGCTCGCTATGCGGGGACTAGGATCATGGCTCCTATATAGTGAGCGGCTATCTGGGTTAGTATAAACCTCATGGAATCCTTTCTAGAGGGTCTCAAGATCGCTATATATAGTGCTTGAAAAACACCTAATCCTATTAATAGGAACACGAAGCTCTCAAGAGCGATCCAGAGATGGTTAGTGCCCGGGTATAACGATCTGTATATCGAGAACGAGAGACCACTACCAAACCCTGCAACAAGCCTTAATACGAATAACCTGTAGAAGCCGATCCTCTCGCTCCCCAGCGACATATGGTCACCATATTTATCATCGCACCATGGTTAAAACCCCGATCTCTTGCCACGTAATTTATACGAATAAACACCTAATACTACCCAGGGATCTATTATACTGGGATAGAATGAAGAAGGGGATGAGCTGGCTAGATCTAGCAACATGGATCAGGGAGAATAGGGAGAATATCGTAGGGAGCTATATCGATAATATCTATGGAGAGAGTAGCAGGCTCCTGTTAAAGATCAGAGGAGGCGGAGAGCCCTTCTACCTATCAGTAGCAGCCGGAGAGAGCATCTATATAACAAGGAGAACGGGTCTTATAGGGCATGGAGAGCCTAGCTCGGTAGTGATGGGTTTTAGGAAATATCTGAGAGAGTCGAGGATAATCGATATATATCAGAAACACTGTGACAGGGTTGTTGAGGCTAGGGTTATCGGTGCTAACGAGTATAGGGTTATCATTGAACTGATCCCGAGAGGCGTGGTCTCTATAGTAGATCTGGATGGGACTATCAGGTTCTCCAACACCACAGCTACTATGAAGGATCGAGTCATAAAGATCGGTGCAAAATACTCCTACCCACCTACACAGATTTCAATATGCAGTTCCGATTCTCGAAGCCTTATCCTAAACGTTAAGAGGGGGTATGATCTTGTGAGAGGGCTTATTATAGGAGCCGGAGTCCCTCCGGATATGGCTGAAGAGACTCTATATAGGCTTGGTCTTGATAAAAATATAAAGCCATCAAGCCTCGCTGACAACGAGGTTGAGAAGATCCTGGATGAGGTTAGGAACTTTGCGGAAAGGGTTATCGCGAACCCAGAACCTGGGATCGTTATAGATGCTTCGGAAAAACCGCAGGGCTTCTACCCATACGAACCCAAAAGCCTCGTAGCAAAGGGGTATGTGTTTAAAAGAACAGCTAGCTTTAACGAGGCTATAGATGTGTTCTATACGTATGTAGATGCATATAGAGTTGAGGAGAAACCAGCCGAGGTGATCAGGATTGAGAAGAGCATAGAGAAGCTTAGAAACCAGATCAGCAGTACCGAAGAAGAGCTCTCAATACTTAAAAAAGTACTTGAATATGTGGATGCTAACTATCAACAGCTTGAGGAGCTCTTCGAATGTGCAAGAAGAAATATTGCCAACTGTGCTGGAGAGACAGAGGTTAGGGCTAGGGTTAAGAATAACACTGTAGAGATAGTGCTTAATAATACGAGGTATTCGCTAAACCCCAGGCTATCTTTTATGGAGAACTATATCGAGCTTAGGAAGAAAATCTCCGATCTTGAGAAAAGGATCTCGAGAGGCTCTAACGAGATATCGAGACTTAAAGAGGAGATCAAAAAAATCCTGGCTGAGAAGGAGAGAGACAAAACAGTAAGAATGATTAAGAGCCTTATGAAACAAGAGTGGTATGAAAGATACCACTGGCTAATCACATCGGAGGGCCTTCTAGCCATAGGCGGTATGAATGCTGATCAGAATGAGAAGATAGTTAGAAAATACCTCAGGGATAACGATATATTTATCCATGCTGATATACAGGGAGGCTCTGCAGTGATCCTCCTAGTAGATAGGGAGTATAGTGAAAGATCGATCCAGGAAGCCGCAACCCTAGCAGCATGCTATAGCAGAGCATGGACAGCAGGCTACGGCGCTATAGATGTCTTCTACGCAAAAGGATCCCAGGTTAGTAAGTCACCACCACCAGGAGAGTATTTGGGGAAAGGCGCTTTTATGATCTATGGCGAGAGGGGCTGGATTAGAAATATACCACTATTACTAGGTATAGGTGTCGAGGTTCTAGAACACGGTGTGCCCAGGATCATAATAGGCCCCCCAGAGCTTGTTTCCAAGAGAGCCGCCTCATGGAGCATTCTAGCCCCCGGGGATAGGGATAGGAAGGAGATAGCTGGTAGGTTGAAAACAATATGGTTAAAAAGTGGAGGTGTGAGAGCTGAAACGATAGAGGCCATAGATCTGGAGGAGCTGGTGAAAAGGATCCCAGGGAGATCCAGGATCATAACAGATCTAGAGAAAGCAAAGCCAGCCAATAGATCTGATAATCTCAAAGAATAGCAGGACTACTAGAAAGGGATTTAGATTTCACTGCAGTTAATATTGCTCGATATCAACCGTAATGAAGCCCGAGCCCTCTTTCACCCCATCTACTTGGGTGAAGTAGAGTAGATATTTAGCTGAGATATATCTATGACCTTAACCCTATATAATCCTAGTTATTTAGGGAATATTGGTGAGACTATTGGGCAAGGGTGGTGTTGAGATCGATCGTAGTTTGTTTTTTAAAGACAAGGTGAGGGTAATCAACCCTGAAGAGCTCAAGAGCCTAGGATCCGTTCTCGAGGCTATGAGCGGGACAGCGTATCAGGGTAGGAAGCTTGGAGAGGTTTTCAAGATCCTCATGGCAATGATCCGCGACCCTGAGGTTACGATCTATATGGGTCTCGCCGGATCTATGGCTACAGCTGGTATGTGGGGTATTGTCAGCTGGATGATCGAGAAGAGGTATATAGATGTGCTCGTATCTACGGGAGCCAATGTGTCAGAGGATATCTATGCCGGTATGGGTTTCCCCTATGGTAGGGGTTCTCCATGTGTTGATGACACGATCCTGCTTAAATACAGGATAGACAGGTTCTACGATGTATATGCTGATGAGTATCTATACAGAGAGATGGAGAGGCTTTTAAGGGACTTTATAAGGGATCTTCCCTCTGACTATGTTTTCTCCTCAGCAGAGTTCCTCTACTTACTTGGTGCGAGACTATCAAGGCTGGGGATTAGATCTATAGCTACCTCCGCCTATAAATCCAGAGTACCTGTGTTTGTACCAGCTATAGTTGATTCGGGCTATGGGATAGCCTATATACAAGCCCTCAAAGAGTTTGGAAAAAGAGTCTATATAGACCAGTTCAAGGACTTCGAACAAATGGTTGAAATAGCATTGAGATCCAAAGAGACAGGGGTTATATATATAGGGGGAGGCGTTCCTACAGACACCACACAGCTCGTAGCCGTGGCGAAAGCCCTTCTCGAGGAGAAGAGACAGGGAACCGATGTATCTAAACCGCATAAATATGCTATAAAGATAACCACAGATCTACCCCAGTGGGGCGGGCTAAGCGGGGCGACGTTAGAGGAGGCTGTGAGCTGGGGTAAGGTGGAACTAGCCAGCTCGGCGATGGTTAATGTTGATGCAACAATAGCTCTCCCAATAATAGCTGCAGCGATCAGGGAAGCAGGGCTTGAGAGAAAAGGCGTAGACCTAGGCTGGGTCTTTGACGGAGTGCGGAGGTATGAGGATAAGATCTAGCGGGGATCTTCAGGACATACTAGCTAGACTCAACATATATGAGTATGAGTATATAGAAGGCCCTATAATTATAAGACAGCATGTGGAGCTCTTTAAAGACGCTATCAATAAGGGCCATGGGTCTTTAGAAACAACACTAGATCTTGGTTTCACCTCAACCCGTGTTGAGCTGAAGGACCATAAGGTCTATATAGAAGGATACTTAGCATCGATCAGAGAGCTTGATGAAGAGATCAGAGAGGGGTTTTTGTACAAAATAATTGAGGGGAAACTGTATAGGCTGGATATGTTTAGAGATGGTAATTACTATAAACTAAAACCAACATCGATCAGTACAGCACCAACAATCGAGATCAACGGTGTCCAGATGCACAGGACTCTCAACATAGATCCCTGGAGAGACGCCTATAACAAGACCAGAGCCCTGGGAAGGGTTAAGGGGTTAAGAGTGCTTGAAATAGGAAGCGGTCTAGGCTACACAGCATCCAATCTACTGAGGCTGGGGGCCTCTATGGTGGTGTCTATAGATAAGGATCCAAACGTCCTCTACCTAGCGAGGATGAATCCGTGGTCAAGAATACTCGGCGACAAAAGGATCAAACTGATCCTGGGAGACGCTGTCGAGATCATAAGAGCTCTATGCGACCAGTGTTTCCACAAGATCCTCCACGACCCCCCAAGGATCAATATTGCTGAGGATCTCTATAGCCTGGAGTTCTATAAAGAGCTATACCGGGTTCTCAAAAGCCCGGGCTCTCTATTCCACTATACGGGCGAGCCTGGAAGGCATTCTAATATAAGCTATCTCAAGGGTGTAAAAGAGAGACTCGCAGCTGCAGGTTTTAAAGATATAAGATGGGTTGGCGCTGCACAGGGGTATATGGCGTTCAAATATTGAGGATCATTTCATAGCTACAAAGAGGCTGCTCCTTGTAGCCTTTAACCCTGGCTCCCCATGTTCAACCTTCTTGGTAGTTATAGAATACTCGCCCAGATAGTGTCCTATCATCTCTGGGGTTACGGTGAATGTGACATACTCCTTACCGTTATAGACTGCGAAGGTGAGTCCTACCATGTATGGTAGTATCACTAGATCCCTCACATGTGTTTTTATAACAACCTTCTTGCCAGCCTCAGCAAGCTTTCTAGCCTTCATTATCTTCTCAATAAGCCTTTTCTGAGGCTCTGTAAAGCCTCTCTTAAGACTCCTTCTAGCTCTTGCTGGTAGTAGGTTTAATAACTCGTCCATGGGCATTTCCATAAGCTCCTCCAGGCTCTTACCCCTATACCTAAACTTTCTCCACTCGACGGGTATCTCGAGAGACATTGCTACCTATACCCTATCATTTAAATCAGCATGTGGGGTAATAAGCGGTTTACTTCTCATCCTCTACACGGCTTCTATCGCTGTAGATCTCTCTACTACTCAGAGTTCTTTATAAAATACATATGCCCTCCACGGCTTCTCCCTAGCTAGCTGGTAGATCGATTCCCAGACACTCCAACCATGCCCTGGCCTCTCTACTACAATAAGCTCTATCTCTCCAAACCTATCCTGCATGCTCTCATAAGCTATACAGCCAGCAATATCACTAACACTATCCATAGTCTTTTGTGTTTCAAGCACTAGGGTTTGTATTGTTCCCCGATCCCTTCTGGAACTTATCAAGGCTACCACACCAAAGCCTCCGTCTCTGGCAAGGCATAGCCTCTCGCTAGCAAGGATCATCCTCTCTATAGCCTCCTCGCTGGGAGGTCTCCATACCCACATGTTATCGCTATCGGGGATTACTATGCTATTATTACCTATAGATCTTTTTAAATGATCCAAGGCCTTTCTATCGGTGCTGGGCATTGATATATAGACACCGCCTTCACCAAGCCTGTAGATTTTATCTTTATCAATATACATCCACGATATGATAGCCCTTATCTGGAAGCCGAGCTTCTCACATATCCTATGGACAGGCTTATTATCAACGCTTGTTAACAGTGCAGCCCACTTAAACCCAGATCTGGAAGCCTCTTCAACGAGACCCTGGGTTAAATGCTTACCAACCCCATGCCCTCTATGCTCCTTCATAACCCTAGCACCCATAAGCCATGCTCCTTCTCCACCGACTACATGTATTATGCCCACCGCAACTGGTTTTCCATCGATCTCCACGGTGTATGCTCTTCCCTCGTTAACATATCTCTCGAGAACACCTGATCTTAAATAGTCGTTCTGCTCTAACCACTGAAAAATATATGCTAGATCTTGTCTCCTAATCAGCCTAAATATCAAAGACGTGTCCCAAAATATTTCACACCAGCAGGCTAATGGGTCTATAATATCTATACCCTTAACCATTAGCTTCACTGATCTCAGAGACCATATTGCGTCATCACCCATCCAAGGTTACTTCAACCCACAGTTCCTCTTCACCTGCTGTGAGCCCATGCCTTGTCCATCTTTACCCAGCCTACTTGGTCTTTATGTAATACACATCATGAGGGGCTTTTAATAGAAAAGCTAAACGTACTATTTATAAAACTTCATAAAAGCAGAAATAGTTCGCGGAGGCTATATCATAAGACCCCATAGAGCTTAGCAGTTCTCGATAAACAGGGTCCTACCACATGGTTATATTATTATTAACATAAGAGTTTTTACCCTCCTTAATGTAGTCTTATGTAGATATAAATACTGGGTGATAGCTTGAGAAGTTTAGAAGAAGTGCTAAGCTCTGCGGCAAAAGCCTCTGAGAACGAGGATCTTGGAAGACTGTTGAAAACAATACTTCCAAAAGTCTCTGAAAAGGTCTATGATGTGCTTAAAAGATACCCATATATCGAGGATCTCGCTGAGGAGGTTTCTAGGATAAAGAGGTATTCTATAGAGAATATCGATAAGCTTTTGAGACAGGCTATGGAGAGCGTTGGTAGGGTTGGTGGTAAGGCTTACTATGCTGAGACTCCTGAGGACGCTAGGAGGATTGTTGGCGAGATCGTTGGTAAAGGTAAGATCGTGATTAAGGGTAAATCAATGATCTCTGAGGAGATAGGTATAAACGAATATCTTAGGAAACTAGGAAATGAGGTGTGGGAAACAGACCTAGGAATGCTAATACTACAAGCTGGGAGCGATAGACCCTCACACCCGGTTATACCCGCTATCCATCTCTCCAAAGCCTCTGTAGCTGAGTATCTTAAGAGGGGTGCTGGTGTTGATGTTAGTGAGAAGATGGAGATCAACGAGATCGTTAGGAGGGTAAGGATCTTTCTCAGAGAGAAGTTCGTAAAAGCAAACGTAGGGATCACCGGAGCCAATGCTTTCGCAGCAGACACAGGAGCTACCGTTACGGTAGAGAACGAGAGCAATAATAGACTCTCATCAGCATTACCCGAGATCCATATAGTCCTTGCCTCGGTAGACAAGATCGTCCCTACACTTGAAGACGCGTTAAAAGTGGCTATGGTTCAAGCAGCATATGCAGGGCTATACCCTCCAACATATATAAACGTTATAGCTGGTCCTAGCTCTACTGCTGATATCGAGTATGAGAGGGTTTATGGAGCCCACGGTCCTAGAGAGTATCATGTTATATTTATAGATAACAATAGACTTAGATACTCAAAAGACCCATTGCTATCCGACATGCTTAGATGTATAAGGTGCGGGAGATGCCTAATAGAATGCCCTGTCTATCAGACAATAGGGCCTTCATGGGGTTCAGGGGCATATAATGGGCCTATGGGTGTTGTATGGCTCTATATAACGAGAGGCATAGAGGAGGCAGGGCCTTTAAGCATGCTATGCATACATGCGGGGAACTGTAGAGAAGTCTGCCCACTACATATAGATATACCAAATATGATGCAGAGAATAAAAGCAGAATACATTAGAAAAACACTAAGCAAATAGCTATGGGTAGCTTAGCTATAACAGATTATTCCTTGAGAGGCGAATTTAGGAATAGAGTTGTTATTATAAAGAACTATGAAGCCCCAAGGTGATCCAGAGTTGAGCAATACTAATTGCTATGAAAACAGAACTCTACATAGCATGCCCTTCTTTCTCCGAGCCTTTATTATCGATACCGGTTTGTATCTAAGGATCTGCCAAGGATCTAATGTGGATATAGGGCTTCTTTACAGTTTATCCTGAGAGGTCTTGCTATTATGAACATCGCCCTCTTTGTACTGCTATTAGTATTCCTAAGCCTTGGACTTGTTGTTCAGGCAGTTCAGCTGATCTATAACTATAGAGGCATAGTAGCTGCTATGAGGAGCATAGAGTCAGCAATACTCAGAGCTGGTTCAAGTGATGTGAGATCCATAGCGCTTATTCCATGCAAGATCACTGCCTCTTCATGGGAAGAGGTTTCATATACTCTCAACTCGCTTAAGAGATCCCTAGATCTTGGATATATAGATAGAGGTCTCATTGTTATAGACCGTGATGATATCGGGTTCTTAAAACGTATGGGTATCGGTAGAGATGATATAGATGTTCTTGTCAGCAGGCCTGACGAGTGTACTGAGTGTTCGGGTAAAAATAGGGCTTTGATCGCCGGGTTAAAGAGCATCGATCCCAATGCTAATGGACGTGAAGTAATCGTTATGCTCGATTGTGATGCTTATCACCACCCGAGATCGGTACTCTATGCCTCTAAAGCCTCTTCCATTCTTGGCAGTATTGTTACTGGGTATAGGTGGTATTTGCTTAAAGATATATATTCTGTGCTATATAACACGGTCTCATCGATAGCCTTCGAGTACATGGGGATAAGTATGACGAGGATCGTGTGGGGCGGTCTGACAGCAATGCCCCTAAGCGTTGCGAAGAACCTAGGCTTGGAGGAGAAGTTTCGAAAAGAACTGTCAGATGATGCTGTTATAAACAGAGAGGCGAGAAGGAGCGGCTATAGAATCGTTTTCTGTGGCAAATGCATATCCCTAACACCGGCACAGAAAGGCTTTAGGAGTTTCTATCGATGGGCCGTGAGACAGATGATCATACTGAGACTCTATACCCCCCTTGGCTTCAAGATCTTGATGCTAATATATACTATAAACACATTGATTCTACTGCTACCAGCGATCCTGGTTGCCGTCGGAACTCCTCTTCAGATCTTAAGCCCGCTAATAATGCTGATCCTAGGCTATATATTGATTGGGGCTTTGAGAGCCTTTATATCGCTGAGAAACTATAGCCCAGAATCGATCTACAAGGAACCCGATATCGAAAAGAATAAGAAGCTCTGGAAATATATATACATACTCATATCATCATTAAGAGCGCCCCTCATACTCTCTATCATCATCACTGCAAGAACTTCGCGTAGATTCTTATGGAGGGGTGTTGAATACTGTATCGTTGATAATGGTAGCAGGGCCATCCCGTGCAGCACAAATACCAAGTCTTATTAATAACCCGCTTGATCCGTCTTCATATCCTGGCTCTCTCTATAGATCCTCCTGATCTCGCGCGGATATATACCAAGGATCCTTAGCGAAGGATAGAGTAGGATTAACAGTGATGTTAGAGATACTAGCCTATATATAACCACTATGCTTGCAGAAACCCCCGGCTCGAAGTTGAGGAGCTGATATGCTATAGATGCCAGAAGATCTGTGATCCCTATAGATCCGGCGAAGGATATGGGTAATACCCACCAGAGGATCTGGATCATTATTATCGATACTGCAGCTATAACTAGATCCTTGTTTAAGGAGATAGCAAGGAAGATCGCGTACATAGATGCTACTAGGAATAACCACTCGATGAGCGAGATACCGAGTGCTAGAGGGAATCTCGGTCTGCTTATCAAGCCAGCCATAGATCTTCTATACTCTTCTGAGAAAGTACTCACACCATCGCCAATGATCCTTGAGAGGTATTTCTCATACCTCCTCATCAGTTTCTCAAAGATCCTGGTTTTTATCAGACCCATAACAAGAACGTTTGGAAACACTATAACGACTAGATATACTGCCAATATGGTAGCTATAGTCGCACTCTCGATCACAACGAGTTCTCCTCTGAGGTAGAGGATGAGGAATAATAATGCTATGAGCGGGGCTAATGTGGTGGAGATCCTGTGGACAAGTATCGATAACACTGTGGTGGCAACACTGATCCCAATAAGCCTTGTAGCTATGAAGAACCTAACCAGCTCTGATGCAGCCCCTATTGGCACCACATATGAGGCGAACAGGCTAGCAATCGTAGCTGATATTGTCTTTGAAACACCCTTTACATTCTCACTAATCAATATATGCCATGAAAGCCCGTGAAGCAGGATCGATATAAGGAGAAAGATCATTGATAACATTATCATCATAACATTAACCTTAGCCAGGATATAAACGAGCTTATCTATCCCCACATAGGCGAATATATAGACAAGGTACGCAACAATGCCTATGATCATCACAGCAAGTGATCTCTTCTCCAAGAAACAGCCCAAATAGTATTTTCTAGTGGGTATTAATGATAAATGTATCCGTGATCAGCCCTGGTACCCTCCCACCTTGTGTGGATAAATACCTTTTAGACAATGTGATATTTCTCGCATCAAGGAAAACCCATCCAGTCTATAAAGACCCCATCGCCGCAGGATCATGGTTTGCACTAACCAAATATAGCCGAGCCTCCGTCTACTGAGAGATCACTCTCTAGACCGATTAGAGCATTCCCCATCATCACTCTCACCATAACCCAGAGGTAGTATAAAAGCAACCTATAGCAAAGACCATGTAGATCGAAGAATAGATCTTTCTTATTATTGGTAAGAGAGCAGTCCTGGATCTGGGTTAAGCTATTATAATCCCCATGCAATATTCTATTTAGAGCACCATGTCATCCATAATCGAGACATGGAGAAAGATCCTTGAGCTGGCTAGGAGGCCTGACGATGAAGAGTACAGGCTCTTCCTAAAAATAATATTTCTTGGACTCTTCCTCGTAGGTGCGATAGCATTCACAATAAGATCCATAGTTATATTCATGCTAAGCGGTGGTACCGGTTGAGCACACAGGGTGAGGGAGAAAAGACAGAGAAGAAGGGCGTAACACAGCTGTTCGCCATGAGGACAACGGGGGGTCAGGAGGAAAATGTTGCCCTAATGATCGAGATGCTCGTAGAATCGTCTAAAACAAGTGGTGGGAGAAAGATAGATGTAAGGGCTATCGTAGTGCCCCCAGGGATAAAGGGCTATATAATCCTAGAGGTTCCCAGCCTCCACATGGTTTACCAGGCTGTGAAAGATATAAAGCATGTTAAGGGGAAGGCTGCGGGTGCTGTTAGCTTCAAGGATCTCGAGGTAATGCTCAAGCCTGTCCCAATAATAGAGGAGCTTAAGGAGAAAATGATAGTGGAGATCATCGCAGGCCCCTTCAGAGGGCTTAGGGGAACCATACAGAGCATTGATAAGAGTAGGATGGAGGTCACTGTAGCTATAGTTGAGTCCCAGTTCCCCATGAACATAACAGTCCCAGCAGAGTATCTCAAGCCCCTGAAACAGCAGTGATATCCATTCTGGGATCACGTGTTATCTTTATAGGCTCCTATCCGTATAAACTAGCACGAGGGTTCCCTATTGAGCTCGCTGTGCGACCCGATATATATCGAGGTTGGGGGTAAGAGGATAGAGATTAACGAGGATATAGTGAGGATCCTGAACAACTATGTTAAAATGGAGTATAGCCTGGAGAGACTAGCACAGGATCTCGGGCTTGAGAGCTGGGAGCAGGCATACGAGTTTGTGAAAAAAATACCAGCCTGGATAATGTGGATCTCGCCAACCATATTCAGCCTTGAGAGGCAGAGATGCGGGTCTGGGAAAGAGCCAGAAAGCCCTGGACAAGAAGCCTAGCCAGTCAGAGGATCTCGATCATCAGGGCAGTAGCTCCTCCCAAACCATGGCACATCGAAGCTATGCCTCTCCTACCACCCCTTATCATCAGAGCATTGATCAGGGTCGTTGTTAGCCTTGCCCCCGTCGCCCCCAACGGGTGGCCTAGTGCTATTGCACCTCCATGAACATTAAGCCTTGACATCGAGATCCCGAGCTCTTTTACAAATATATATGTGGATACTGCGAAGGCCTCGTTGTTCTCATAGAGATCCACTGACGAGAGCTCGATCCCCAGACCTTTGACGAGCTCCCTCACAGCGGGGACAGGGGCCCATGGAAAATCCTCGGACCTCGTATCAACGCTTGAATAAGCTACAAGCCTCGCAATAGGCTTATAACCCCTCTCCCTAGCATAGTCCTCCCTAGCCAGGACGAGAGCCGCTGCCCCATCGCTCAGCTGGGATGAGCTTCCTGCTGTATGGGGGCCCTCTGGTGTGAATACAGGGTTTAGAGATCGAAGTTTATCGAGCGTCACATCTTCCTTGATCCCTTCATCCCTATCGAGATAGACCTCAGCTCCGTTCCTAGAGATCCTTATAGGAATTATCTCTTTAAAGAAGATCCCGGCGTCTCTGGCTTTGGCTGCCCTCATATGGCTTTCAAGGGCTATTAGATCTAGATCCTCTCTAGACGCTCCAACCCTTCTTGCATAGAGATCTGCTATCTTGCCCATATGATATCCAGTGAACGGGTCTATCAGCCCATCGACAAGCATCGCGTCCGCTATACTGAGGCTCCTATTGGTTAGATGCGGAACCCCCCATCTAGTCTGCGAGGGTATTAGGTAGGGCGAGCTGCTCATGCTCTCCATACCACCGGCTATGGCTATCTTTGCAGCTCCTTTATCGAGATATAGTGCTGCTGTCGCTATAGAGGCCATGCCTGAGGAGCACACCATATCTATGTTCATACAATCTATTGTTGGTGGAAGCCCTGCCAGGATTGCTGCTTGCTTTGATGTCAACATACCGCCTCCAGCCCTTATCACGTTCCCCATAGCTATGAGCCCTATATCCCCTGGATCTATCTCTGCTCTTGAGATAGCTTCCCTTATAGCTATAGATCCTAGCTCTGACGCCTTTAGATCCCTTAGTGTTTTTCCAAACTTACCTATAGGGGTTCTCACGGCTGATAATATTACTATCCCATCAAATTTAATGAACATGCTCCACCAATAATAAATCTACACTCAAGAGTTAATATTAGCTGGTATTAAGCCGTAGCCAACTGTTTCGGATTTCATGAGGATATATAAGGGGCGGTGTTAAATCCGTAGTTCTGCAAATATATGCTTATAATCTGAAAATAGAATTATAGCAATAACCGCCCAACAATCATGGATGAAAACGCAGACAGGCTAAAAGTTTCATGGTCTTATCCAGGGACTTCAACCTCTACCAGCAGGATCTCTGATCCTGCAGGGTCATGGGCGGCCGTCGAGCCAAACGGCGTTTGGCCTTCCATCTAGACTTGAGGGATCATCCCCAAGATGGCTTGTAGCAATGCTCCCATCGCCACCCGAGGCCTGTGTGGGGAGACCCAGCACCGAGGGCAATACCTTTCAAGGCCTATAGATACCCAGGCGTTGGCGGGAAATAATCTTCGGGCATGCCCCAATACCCATGAAAATTTCCAAAGCCTATCAATCCTCACTATGTATATCAAAAAGAAAACAGCCCACACCAGCAAACCAGAACAAAGCTATGAAGAAAGCTATTAATAGAGATCACACCGAACAAGTAGAAACCAAGGGATAAAGATTCAGATGAAAGAAATCCAAAGAAAGAGCGATTAATATCAAAACAACAGCAATGAAACCCGAACTCCCTGTAATCCAAAACTTACATATAGATCTAACGATTCCTCATATAAACATAGCAATTCATAGATCGAGATTATATATAGGTTGTGATTCGCTCAGTCCGCTATGCGGTTCCGTTAGAGTCCAATAAGTATAACCTAATTTATATTGGTTTGAACGAATTGTATTCAGGGGTGTTTTTGTGTGATTGCAATAATAGGTGCTGGGAGAGTTGGTGCTGCAGCAGCGATTTATATATCAATGATGGAGCTAGACGATATAGTATTGATAGATGTAATTAAGGGGAGGCCTCAGGGTGAGGCCCTAGATCTAGCCCATGCCTTATCCATACTTGGTAAGAGCGTAAGTGTTACAGGTTCTAATGATTATAGGGATATGAGTGGTGCTGACATAGTTCTAATAACAGCCGGTTTTCCAAGAGGCCCTGGAATGACAAGAGAGGAGCTTGTTGCTAAGAATGCTGAGGTTGTCGTAGACATAGCTAGAAAGGTTGCTGAATACGCACCAAACTCTGTTAACATAATAACCACCAACCCGCTTGATGCAATGGTCTACCTGTTATACAGAGCAACAGGCTTCCCGCGCGAGAGGATCATAGGCTTCAGCGGTGTTCTCGATTCTGGTAGGATGAAGTACTATATATCTAGAAAGCTCTCCATATCCCCAGCATCTATAGAGGCGATAGTTATAGGGCAGCATGGTGAGAAGATGCTCCCACTCCCGAGACTATCAACAGTTATGGGGAAACCCCTAACCGAGATTCTTAGCGAGAAGGATGTAGAGGAGATTACTAGAGAGACTATACAGGCTGGTGCTAGGATAATAGAGCTTAGGGGCTATAGCTCCAGCTACGGTCCAGGAGCTGGTCTAGCAATAATGTCCGAGTCTGTAAAGAAGGATCAGAACAGGGTCTACCTAGCCAGCGCCTGCCTAAACGGAGAGTACGGCTATAAAGATGTCTGTGTAAATGTGCCAGTAGTCCTCGGAAGAGGCGGTATTAAGAAGATCATAGAACTACCGCTCAACGATAGAGAGAAGCAACTCCTGGACGAGAGTGTGGACGCTATAAGGAAAAACATAGCCCAGATACCTCCAAAATACCTAGGATAGCTAGTTTTTTCTCTACTCCTCTCAGTCCCCATATATATTGTGCAGACTATCCGTTTAACCCTAGATACCGGTCGATAGATCTTTATATCCTTTAATACCCGTAACAAACAGAGCAAAAAGCCCTTTCCCTTATAGCGCCATCTATCCCTTTTATACCAGCTAGGCTATTTCGCGCCCTTACCAAGGATTTGTAGGAGCTTTATATAGGATGATGTTGCGAATAGCTTATTACTCTTTCTCTTTATCTCTATTATTTCTTTTAGAACCAGTAGCTCGTCGTTGCTGAGATCCTGTGCAAATCGTTCTACGAGCTCGTTCACATGGTTCTCAGGGATATCTGTATATATTATGTCGCCCTCGTTCACATGCCTCCCTATCAATATGTTACCCCTAATAGAGATCGCAACAGACATCCCTGTTCTAGCTATATTTATGGTTTTCCCAGCATCCTGGATCTGCATTATAGTTCCAAGGCTTCTACCATCCTCTCTCATTAGTGGATAGCCGGGTCTTATAACTCCTCCGAGGATCTCTACACCCACTATTGCTGGATCGCTTCTTCTGAACACATAGCCCGGTATGATCCTTAGCTTACCAGCCCTCACAAGCTTCTCAAGCTCTCTCTCCCTCTCTTTCCTCTTCTCCTCATTAACCCATTCAATGTAGTCCTCCACCAGTCTATAGATTATGTTTCCCTGGAACGTTTTCACACCGGATCCCCTGAGGATCTCTTCGGCATCGCTGTTAACACCTACGTTGAAGAGGAGGACAGCGCCTAGGTATCTATTATCCTTAGACACTACTGCAGCCTCTATAGCCTCCCTCTTGGATAGCGGCCCTACATCTGCGATTCTAATAGGTATGTTTCTCTTCTTAAGCATTGATACAAGGGCTTCGAGTGTCCCCAGAGTATCTGCTTTAACCACAAGCCCTAGGGTGTCTTGGGAGGAGATCCTCAGGGATCCTATCTCCTCAGAGATCTTTGCAGCAAGGCTCTTAGCCTCCTCCTCGCTCTGGGCAACTAGGACTGGTGATCCAGCTATTGCTTTCTCAAGATTAGGGGCTGAGATCTTAACACCTGCAGCCGCATAGACCTCTTCCACATGGTTAAACCTATCCGTGGGAGCCCTCATCTCGTCCAGAGGCTTTGGTAGTAAGAGAGCCCTGACCTTCGTAATTATAGCTCCGTCAAACCCTCCGAGCACTATTATATCGCCTCTCTTCATAACACCATCATATACTATAGCATCGATAGTCGTTCCAAGGCCCTGTTCCTCCTTAACCTCGAGCACAACCCCCTTGGCAGGGCCTTCAGCATAGACTAGCCTCTCCTCCAGATACTGCTGTGCTATCCCAGCGAGGACTGCCAGTAGTTCTGGCAAGCCCTCACCTGTCCTAGCCGAGACCGGGACTATGGGGGTTGTTTTCCTAAAATCCCTCACCCTATCGAACCTCTCAGCCTCTATTCCCAGGCTCGAGAGGCTACCCACGATCGAGTAAATGTTTCTATCAAGAATCTCGAGAACCCTTTTATCCTGCTTTTTACTGCTCTCCATAAAAGGCGTGTCTTCAAAGGATCTCCAACCCTGTATCTTGTCTATCTTGTTAGCAGCAACCACGAAAGGTACGCTCCTATCCCTAAGGATCTCTATGCTCTCTATAGTTTGGGGCTTGACACCATCTACTATATCGATAACAAGGACTGCCAGATCAGCTATAGATCCACCCCTACGCCTCAGATTCGCAAAAGCCTCATGCCCTGGTGTATCTATGAATAGAAGCCCCGGTATCCTTAGCCTAAACCTTATGAACTTCTTGAGAGGCTCCGCTATCGATTCTATAACATGGGTTGGGACAAAACTAGCACCAACATGCTGCGTCATCTCCCCAGGCTCTTTCTTAACAACAGCCGTCCCCCTTATCTTATCAAGCAGAGTGGTTTTCCCATGATCCACATGGCCTAGGACAACAACTATAGGCGATCTAAGCCTCCTAACCTCACCCATCACAGCCTCCTCTAATAATATTTATACTAGCAGTTATTTTGGTAAATCGACCAACAAGCACCTATAACTCGTTAAAGGGATAAGGATCCTATGGTGGCTACTATCGTTTGACACCAACCACCCTACCCAACCTCCTCGAACCCTAGCCCTTCCTCGTAGACGCTCATGCTTAGCGCTGTAGAGAAACCAAGCATCAGATATATATCTATTCTATAGTGCTTTTCCCTCTAGCTCGAAACCACTCTCTAAAGACTATTAGAGAAGGAAGAACCCAGCACGTGTTGTTTAGTTTAAACTGTATTTTATATATCTTAAATTTAAATTAATGAGAGCTATAAATACCGGGGAGGCTTGGAATGAGGATCCCGCTAGGCCTAATACTAACCGTGCTAGCCTCCTTTCTAACCTCGTTGAGCATTGCAAATACACCATATCTCTTCTTCGGATATGGACCAAGCGCTTTTGTCCTCTTCGCTGCGGGCCTGCTCTTTAAACCTGTACTAGCTACAGCCAGCATATTTATTGGCACAGCCACAGCAGCCCTCCTGATTAGTATAACCCAGAGCGCCTTCGCATTAACCGTTATCGGGGCTATTATTATAAGAACAGCCCAGGCTTTCATTCTATCAAGCCTTAGACCTAGGATAGGGTCGCTCGGCGCTATGTTAGTAACAACTGTCTTTGGCACGATTGTTGCAACCCTCCTGGGCCTAGGATTCTATGGTGGTGATGCTATTAACGTATCCTTGACCATTTTTGAGGCTGTGTTTATCCCGCCCGCATATGTTTTAGCAAGAGCGGTTGAGGGAGGGACAGGGCTAGATAGAAAAATACTTGGAGTCATAGTATTTATAGCTGTTACAGGGGTCTTTCTCTCAGCAGCCCCATACCTAATCCCCCTAGGTGTTCTGGTTTCCCTACTCATCCTGTTTATCGCATCATACTCTGTGCTCGCGCAACGGGTACTGAGGGGTTCGGGGATAGCTCTCCTTTTCCTGGCAATAGTATTGATAGCACTGCCCGCTTCTCTTCTGACCAACCAGATATCCCTCGCCTATAACGTGAGGAACTTTCTCTACCCACTATACCCAGACTCGCTTGAGGCTAAGCAGTGGTTCCAGAAAAACTCCTCTCCAGCTTGTCTTCAGGGTAACGTGGCTGGTGGTGGGACTATAGAGAGTGGTGTGTGGGGGCCTCAGAGGCTCAGGGTGCTCGATACATGTGTGAGTGTTACGGGGGTGGTGGAGGGTATATATACACAGTCAGGGCCTTCGAATGATAACGATTTCTCAATAGATCTGAGAGTCGATCCTGAATATTCGCACTACATCTCTGTCGGCAGCATTGTTCTAAGAGACGGCTACCTACATATAGAGGTAGTGCCCTCGATGCAGGGAGCGATGAGGGATGTTGTCAGTAAGCTTAAACCTGGGGATAGGATCCTGGTTATAGGCTCCCTCGTGCTTGACACGGATCACGGTTTCTGGGCAGAGATCCACCCGGCATGGGAGATAGTGATCCTCCACTAGACAGAAGATCCTTAAGCCAGCCAAGATACCCCGCACCAGCGTAACAAACCCAGACCTGTTAGGAGTGTTTTATAACACGATCCTTATATACGTGGGCTGTTTATTTATAATATTTTAACTATAGAGCTAGGGAACCCTGGTTGAACGCGGTGCTCAAAGCACTCTCTAGAAAGCCTTTCGCTATAATAGGCCATAGAGGTGCAGCAGGACTCGCCCCGGAGAATACGATGTTAAGCTTCCTCAAAGCCATAGAGGTGGGTGCGGATCTCGTTGAGCTCGATATCCAGGTCACGGTTGACGGTGTTGCTATAGCGCTTCATGACGAGGATCTTAGGAGGGTTGTTGGTTTAGAGATCAATGCTAGGAAGTCTAGGTTCAAGGATCTCAGCGAGATCAGTATAGGTGGTGAGAGAATACCAACCTTCGAGGATGTTTTGAGAGCAATAGCTGATAAGGTTGGGGTCTTAGCAGAGATCAAGGTTCCCGGCGATGAGGAGATCGTTATCGATGTTGTGAGGAGAGTCGGTGCCGAGGATAGGGTTGCGATCATAAGCTTCGACGAGAGCGTGCTAGCGGGTGTTAAGAAAAAATTTCCAAAGATTGCTTGTGGTGTTGTTTATAGCCAGCCTCCCGGGAAGGTTGTCGAGGCTAAGAGGGCTGGGTTGGAGATAGTGCTCCCGAGATATCCTCTTGCCACTAAGAAGGCTGTTGATCTTGCACATAGGATGGGTATTAAGGTTATTGCTTGGACAGTGAATGAGGAGAGATGGGTTAGGGAGCTGGTTGGGAGGGGTGTTGATGGTATTGCTAGTGATTACCCCGATATGCTTGTCAGGATAAGATCCTCGTTATCTAGTGTATAGAGCCTTTCCACATCCTGGTATCTGTTGATAGATACAAGTGGTTACTATATGGTTAAATAGACTTTTCCAAAGCCTATCCTTGATGACTATTGACGCTACGTCTCCAGCCCGTGAGGCTTGAGCCTTTACTAATCATAGCGTTCTTATCCCTAGCCGATACCTCCTTCATATCACCGATCCTTGCATCATATGCTAGGAGCATAGGCGCCAACGAGTTCGAGGCGGGACTTATAGTTGGTATCTACTCTCTAACAGCTATACCAGCTACAATCGCTATGGGCTATATTATTGATAGGTTTGGTAGGAAGAAGATCCTTGCCCCCCTATTCATAGGAGATGCTATTTCGATCTACCTATACTCAGTCTCGCAGACCCCCTGGCAGCTCATGCTCTTCAGAGCCATGCACGCTGTTTTTGATTCAGGTGTTTTTCCAGCCTCCCTATCCATATTCAGAGAAGCTGTCTCTGGGAAGAGGGTTGGTAGATATATGGGCTTCTACTGGGTTTTCATAGCCATAGCAATAGTCCTTGGATCCTCAACATCAACAGCCCTCGTAGCCTTGATAGGCTTTAGATCAGTCTTCGTCCTCCTCTCGACCCTAATGATCCTCGGGCTACTATCATCCATACTTGCCAAGGAAGTATACACCGCGCCGGGGAGTAAGAAAGGCGTGGGATTCGGTGCCCTCAGGGGATATCTAGCAGCACTAGCACCATCATATATAGCAGCCTTCACCCTCTACATATCGATAGGCGCCATAGTTGGCTCGCTTCCAAGCAACTTGATCAGCTATCTAGGCATTGATGAGAGAAGCGCGGGGGTTGCCACAGGGATCTATATGGCTTTAGCAACAACAATAGCTATCCCAGCAAACATAGCCACAGGGCTGATCATAGATCGAAGGGGGGCGAGGTCCTCGCTCACTCTAGGGCTAGTCTTCCTACTATTCTCAATGATAATGCTAAGCCTAAGAATAGATCCTACAGCTAGGTATTTATCAGCCATAGCACATGGAATAGCGATCGCTATGGTGCTGGTAGCAAGCTCCGAGATCGCCACAAACGTCCCAGACACTGCGAGAGGCAGTAGTGCAGCTATATTCAGCACAATGCTACTGTTAGGGGTAGCTATAGGCTCACCACTAACAGGCTATCTAGCAGGATCCGCACCAATCGTTATAGGAAATACTACAATATACGCATCATTCCTCGTACCAGCGATCCTAACCTTAGCATCACTACTAATAATCATTACACAGCCGAGAGCAAGAAGAGACTAGCGGTTTTAACAATCACACCCACCACTAAGCCCGAACACCCTGTCTGCCCTATCCTATAGCATGTTTGAATAAAACTTAAACCCATAAACCAGAGATCAGATTATATCGATGCTCTTGTTTATTCCTAGATATAGGAGAGCACTAGAAACGCCCAAATACCTTTACCAAACCCACACAGAGATCTCTTTCCTCTGCGGGATCGCATGTTGCTGCGAACCCAAAGGCGCTGTGCCAATAGCAACATATATAACCAAGAGGGACAGTAACCAATAACCATAGGATCTTAGGGTAGTAATGCTTTTTCCCCGCCATATTTATTATCTTTATGGGCGGGGGTGCCCGAGCCAGGTCAAAGGGGTCGGGCTTAGGACCCGATGGCGTAGGCCTGCGTGGGTTCAAATCCCACCCCCCGCACCATGGTGTTTGACTTCGCATTTGATCTGTTTATTTAAAGTTACATCAATCTTCGCTGCTTAAAGCTCTCTTTCATTGGGGCTTTCTTTATAAATCTTCATGAAAACTGAATAGCTTGCTGTGGCTTTGCCTGTTAGCTCTGAAGGCCCCTCACAAAACTGATGATCCAGAGCAATACTGATCCTCGCCTGGCTATGATTCCTCCTACCTATAGTGTTTCAACGGTTTCCACGCTATGTGTTACCCTAATGTGTTCACTATATATTGGGTTTAGATCTATAGATCGTTTTATCAGGGATTCCTGCCTCCTTGAATGCCCTTGCTCTGTTTATACAGCTCTCGCACCTGCCACAGTGGTGTTCTCCGCTTAGGTAGCAGCTCCATGTCCCGTATACTAGGTCTCCAATCATCTCGTAGCATTTTCTCAAGTTCTGGGCCTTTGAAATGCCCTCTCTGCTTGGGCTCCATATCTCTATCCTCCTCTCGCTTCTGAAGTGGCATAGCCTATAAGCTGTCTGCAGACTCTCTATACATTCTGGTGAGCAGTCTGGGTATAGGGGTTCGCCGGTATCTTCCCTCGGCCTCACGTCGCCGTAATGGGCCCCATATATGATATAGACCCTGCCTCTAAAGATGCTGCTTATGCTATACGCGTATGCAGCTGCTATTGATAGCATCACGACATTCCTTATAGGCACAACAACTGTTGGTGTGTATCCCTCCTCAACAGCTACCTTCTCATCTGTTAGCTGTGTCCCCATCCAAAGATCCCTCATGAAGGATATGTCAACAACCCTGTGCTCAACAATCCTCCCCCAGCCCCTCTCCCCAGCAATATCATCGAGAGCACCAACAATTCTCTTAGCAACTTCAAGCTCTTTAGAACCCTTCTGACCATAGTTAAACGAAAGCACATGGGCATCACAGCCAAAAGAAAGCCACCTAACAAGATAGCAAAAACTATCAGGACCACCACTCACTATAGAGACAACACGACACGGCTTCTCAACAACAGGCAAGACACCAGCGCTCATTAGCCACACACCACAAACAAGCAATAATATAAGCAGTTAATAAGACAGCCACGCATAGATATATAAATATTACAACAACGTCAAACTCTAATTAAACAGTATACACAATGAACTAATGATCGATCTAATTAACATAAAGAGGTGTGGTATATATTTAAATAGAGCTGGTACGACGATTCAGCAAATAGATCTTTATTAAGAGTCTCAGAGATCATTGTAACTGACATTCATAGATCCTTACTAACGTTTCTAAACGTTTTATAGGCTTTCAGGTTCCGTATTCCACTGGCAGTTAGTCTAAGAGGACTGTTAGTTAGCTGCTTTACTATATGATCCTCACAAGATCCTGGGGATCGGGGGATCGTAGATCTTGTTATCCGCTATCTGGGTATTTATTAATTACCTCAGGGTTCATATCTTATGAGGCATTAGTGTTGGCTGAATTAGTTGCTAAACCTGTTATTGAGAGCATCCTGGCTGAGTACGTTAAGCGGATTGTTGATAAGGCATCCAAGGGTAAGAGGCTGAGCGACTGGGAGGTCGGGATACTTATAATAGACTATACCAGGTCTATTCTAAACGAGAGGATCAATGGCATTGAGAAGAACTTAAGCGATAGGATCGATAACCTAGAGAAAAGGATCAATAGTGTAGAGAAGAGCTTGAATGAGAGAATAGAGACCCTTGAGAAGAGCTTAAACAACAGGATCAACGACCTAGAAAAGAGGATCGATAATACAGAGAAAAACCTTGGCGGGAGGATAGATGCTGTTGAGAAGAGCCTGAATGAAAGGGTCGATAATCTAGAAAAGAGGATCGATAGCGTGGAGAAGAACCTTCTAAACAGAATAAGCGAGACCGAGGAGAAGATAAACGATAGAATTAGCAGTGTTGAGGAGAGGCTTAATGAAAGGATAAACAACGGCGATAAACTAATAGCGGAGAAGGTAGAGGGTATAAACGCTAGGCTTAGAAAGGTGGAGGACGATATAGACTATATAAAGAGAAGCCTCGACAGCCTAAGAGATAACGTTATAAACGTCCTCGTAGCAGAGCTCAAGAGAAGAATGGAGAAAGAAGTCTAGAAACAATAATTCTGAATTCCACATAGGTTAATCAAAGGCTAATATAGCTACCAGTTAAGAAGAGGAAATCGCTAAGACCTGAGAGATCCGCAAGGAGCCAGAGATCAGCTAAAGACTATGAAATAATATATACCATGCCCATGAAAGATAAGAGTGCCAGAGAATCAATCACACAGTACATTGAAGCATTATGAAAAGCCGTGAACATTACACAGAACGATACAGATTGGGAATATATTCTAAAGATTAGGCTAAAGAAACGAATAATTATTGCTTTCCACACAACGCAAGCCTTCAAATCCTTTGGCTATTCATTTTCTCTTTTTATATTATATTATGGGGTCTTGCTAGATCGGATCCGATCAGATCTATAGTCGAGTACTTTGAGATGAGAAAAAGCTATTAGAGCTATGGTTAAATTTAGTAATACTTATAATGCTTTAGCAGTGTTACCCTTAGCTACGGGCTGTTTAATCTTTTTGATATTAGCTTTCTGGCTGTATTTAGTTGGGCTGGGGTTGCTAGCGTCGAGGCTTGCGGTTGGTGGTGCGGGTTTTCTGGGTCGTGTTTTTGATAGGGCTTTGAGGAGTGTTGATGATTGTCTTGGAGGGGGTCTGTGTAGGAGGGTTGTTGTTCTGGCTTCGGGGGGTCTTGATACTGCTGTTCTTTTGAGGCTTCTTGAGATCTATGGTGCTGGGATCATTGTTCTCAGTATAAATACTAGGAGTAGGGCTCCTAGGGAGAGGGAGGCGCTTAGGGATATGCTCTCGGCTATAAGGGGTGTTGAGGCTTTCTATGAGATAGATGCTAGGGATCTTATGGAGGCTGTGGAGCTTGTTGAGCTTGGGCATAGCGCTATGGCTAGTAGGGAGCCTTACTACGTGCCTGCGAGGAATGTGGTATTCTTTGGATATGCCCTCTATATAGCTGAGATCCATGGTGCATGCGCTATAATGACGGCTCATAATGGTGATGATTCTCAACGCCTTCCAGACGTGTCCCAGGCTTTCTTAGAGGATGTTACTAAGATCGCTAGATACTATGTTCCGGGGATAAAGATCTGCTCACCCCTATTACCCCTAAACAAGGTTGAGGTCACAGCCCTGGGACTGGGGATCGGGGCTCCTATTGAGAAGAGCTGGAGCTGCTATGATAACAAGCCAACCCCTTGTGGTAAGTGTAAGGGCTGTGTTGAGAGGGAGTATGCTTTGAAAAAAGCTAGAGAGATTATTGATAGCGAGGGTAGAGCTACATAGCATTCTCCTCTATCGTTAGAAAAAGATCGTGGTCTAGCTACCAGTAGGTCATGGTGCTCTAGGCCTAAATAGAGGACATATACCGCATAGGTGGTATGCTATCGACACCCTCACCCTCTTAACACCATCAACCTCGACAACAACCTGGTCTCCATATATAGCTGTTATCTCATGCAGATTCTCACCAAGCCTCCAAGCATAACACACACCAGACCTATTGTTCAGACATAAGGCTAGCTTCCACACACCGACGACCCCTATCAGCCTCGATATGGATGCGTCTTTCTTAACAGACTCAACATACTCCTTCATAGACTGTATAGCGGATCCCAGAGACTCTATATCCCGCCTAATATCCGTGATCACATCTACACTATTCTTAAGGCTTTTCAGAGAGTTATCAATACCATCAACCCTATTGCTTATAGACCTAAGATCCGTGTTGATCTTATCTATAACACCAACTATATCTACAACACCAACACTACCATCAACGATCAAGGATGAATTATTGCTACTAACCACGCCCTGCTGATCCTTGTTACCCTGATCACTGCTAGCATTACCAACACCTAGGGTAACCTGCTCTTGCACAGCGCTCAACCAAATACCCAGCACATGGCTTAGCATAAAACACGATAAAAGATATAGCCCACATGATCAATGGTTATCCAAAACACCATATACAGAGTTTCTAAAAAGAGATACTACCAATAGACTGCTTATAGATCATTCTAAGCCGTATCTCGAGCCAGCCTAGCATAGCTATGTCTCAGGCGCTCCAACCAGCTGGTATATGAATACTATCACATATATATCATAAGCACCCGGTATAGATGCTACCGCACTCTTGAATATAGCTGCTGGTTTGAAGTACGTCATGTTACCCTTACCCGCTGGATCTACAAAGGCGCCTCCAGCACCCGGCTGGTCTGAATAGAATATAGCGCCTGGGAATGCCGTATAGACACCATTGATCATCATTCTGAAGAGCAGCATATTCTGTATAGATGGCGACTCCCAGTTAGGTCTCAGCCTTATCTGCTGCCCGAGATTAACAACCTTAACATATTTCTGAGGCCCGCTACCAATATAGTTAGGCTCTCTAGGATTGTTACCATATATATCGGCATCTATATCATAGCCAGCTATCCTCAGAATCGCTGAGATAGCCTTGGCAGCATCTGCATTGACAAGAGGATAGACAGAGCCCTGTGTAGATACGAATGTATCGTATACAAGCACATATGTCTTCCCAGGCACTGCTTTGAAGTTCTGGACAAGTATCCTGGCGGCCTCATCCTCTCTGGATGTGAACATTTTTGCCAAGAGCTCTATCTGGGTACCATTGATAGTAGCACCATCAGCAACAGAAGCCCTCTGACCAAGCACAGAGATCCAGTAGCCATAATCCCACCACGAGACAACAACAGAATCTTTCGACGTGTTCTCCCTCATCCATTTAAGAGCGTCAAGCCATGCTGTGTTTGGTGATGAAAGACCTATACCTGATGTAAGCACCATTGGTAGGTGGTTCTTATAAGCATTTATATGATATGAGTAGGAAACATACCCCTGGGCAGGTATCAGCGTTACTAGAAGGACTAAGGATATTATCAGAGCTATAGATGAAGACCTCCTTCTCCTCACAGCGAAAAGCCTAGACGATACCGTGGACGCTAGGAGCCCTATAAAGTATGATGCCATAATGCTCATCACGAGAGCTGCGAAAGACACGAAATAGCTTAGATTCTCAAGAACATATAGCGTAGAGATACCGAGCACCGCAACATATAATGCTACGAGATCCCTCTTTGCTATGATGAGATAGATGCTATATAGCACTGAGAGGATAGCCACTATGATGAGAACCCCGTAATAGCTCATGAGAAAACTCGGGTTTGTCGGCTGGTACTCAGCTATTGTGAAGGAGAGCGTACCAAGGATGTGGGTTATCCCGAGGGCCTGGGCAGCCTTTCCACCAACGAGATGCCCTATAGCTACCAGGGCTAGACCTGATACTACTGTCAGCACTAAGATTCCTAGATAGACCATGTTTGCCCTCTTCCTAGCCACTATCGGTATGAGATAGTATCTCACAGCTATTAGGGCTAGTGTGAGTATAGTGATCCCGCCAATGCTTTTATATACATAGGATACCCCGTACAGGGGATATGATATAAACACTATTAATGGGGGGATCATGATTAATGCCGTGTTTATCATGATCCTAGCCGGATCCACGTTCCTAGCTACAAAGGGATATAGGATCATGACGAGAGAGGAGATCGCAAGCACACCTATATAGAGGCCAGAGGATATAGCCATATAGGCTACTACAATGCCGTGGATGAGGAAGTCGAGAGGCTTAAAGGATTTATACGCCCTCACAAAGGTATAGATCCCGTATGGGAGTAGCATCAAAGCCATCGTGTATTTAACAGTAAAGCCGGCAAGCGTTCTGTCTGTGAAGAGGAATGCGAAGAACGCTGTCGAGACTATAGCTGCTAACATGCTTCCAGAGATCTCTTTTGAGACAAGATAGATCCCGATCAAAGCAATCGCTGTCGCTATTGCGGGGAAGAGAACCATGTATGTCATGAGATCTACTCCGAAGAGCTTTAGAGGCAGGTATGTGAGATAGATCGTGTACATCAGGCCAGGAAGCTCTGTTGTAAGGAAATCCCTTCCCCACGGATACCAGAAGATCATCGTAGCCGGGTTAGGAGGCCTTAGATCGAAGTATGAGAGGGGTCCGTGTTGAAGCATATAACTCACAATATAGTAGGCTTCATAGGGATCCAGCTCGTCTAAATACGGGGGATAACCGTAGCTAAGTGAATTGATATATGGGAGGATGCGGAGATATACAGCGATCATAATGGTTGCTGCGAGAACAACATAGCCAGAGATTCTCACGATCCTCGGAATCACGATCTGCGGAGTCTTCTGTACAGTCTCCGAAGGCTTAGCCTGTCTCTGTCCAGCCCTACCCATAAGGATTCCCAGAGATAATGATTTTCGGGGATAAAAAGAATCCAGCCTTCAGGGAAAATGCTAAGACTATGTCTGTTAGACCTAGTCTAGAATCCTGTTAGAAGGTCTCTATCCATATTCTATCCTACTGATACAGATGTGGGGAAAGATCTTGTGGAAATATTTTTAACCATATATTATTGAGTATTGGTGTGAGTGGTTGGCTAAATATAAGGTCTGGAAATGCGGATTATGTGGAGAGCAGGTGATCGAGGGCCAGAGGTTCCTTGTTATAAAGAACATAGGTTTCGCCCATCTTGAGTGTGTTGTCGAGGAGCTTGTGAAGAAGCATCCAAACATATCTAGGGATGCATTATCATTGGTAGATGCTAATGAGGCTATCACCTACGCTATAGTTAGGCTCAAAACGGCTGAGCTTCAGGCTCAGAGCGAGACCCAGAGATCCATGATCTCTGCTGCTAGGAAGGATCTTGAAAAACACTCAGCATTCCTGGGCAACGAGCTTGGAAAACTCCTCGGATATGCCTAGCCCCAGCTATAGCTAAAAGCCGATCGCCTCAGGTGGGTATCCTTGCCTGGGGATGAGGTTCTCCAGATAGAGGAGGCAGATCTAGAGCTTGCCAGAAGACTTATAAATATTGCTAGACGGGCTATAGAGCTCTATATGGATTTAGACGACGAGGATGCCGTATTCTCAGCCCTCTCAGAGCTTGTGGGGAAGGATCCTAGGATGGGTAAAAAAGCGGCTGTCTTCGTAACGCTTGAGAAGGTGAGCGGATCTTCTAGAACGCTTAGGGGCTGTATAGGGTTTATCGTGCACCACCTAGAGCTCGCCAGGGCTGTGATGGAATCCGCTATCTCATCAGCATTCAAAGATCCCAGGTTTAGGCCCGTTGGGAAGGAGGAGCTCGGATCCATAGCTATCGAGATAGCATTGCTCGGGCCAAAGATACCGATCAAAGGGCCCAGTGATATCTCTATGGGGAGGGATGCTTTATACGTGGAAAGCATATATGGTTCAGGAATACTCCTCCCACAAGTCCCCATAGATTACTGCTGGGATGAAGAGACATTTCTTGGCGAGACATGCCTTAAAGCCGGTTTAGATCTAGCATGCTGGATGAGGCGTGGTGTGAGGGTATATAGAATCCCTGGCAGGGTCTTCTACGAGGAGAAACCCCTGGGAGAGGTTGTTGAGAGGGATCTGGTTAAGGAGTATAGATCTAGGTGTGTTGTTCCGTAGCATTGGTAATACTAGGCTATATATTCTCAACCTTTATCCCAAGCCTCTCAGCAACCTCCTTTATCCTGGTCCTTATAGTAACCTCGGTCAATCCTGTCTCTATTGAGAGCTTGTTCTTACTCAACCTCTGACCAAGTCTCTCCGATGCTATATATATTGCTGCAGTAGCATACCCTGTGGGATCCTTACCCTCTATAGGTGTTTTCCTCCTAATCTCATCAAGGATCTTGAGAGCCTCGCTAACCACCTCATCACCAAGCCCCAGCCTCTTTGCTATGTATCCAATATAGCTCCTAGGATCCGGGGGTCTTATCTCCCTAAGCTCTCTCTCAAAAGTCTCTAAGATCGAGTTGTAACACGACCTCAGATCTTTCAAAGGTACCCCAGCTATCGTTGAGATACGCTTCAGCGGGAATGGTCTCCCCAAGATCCTTGACGCTGCATAGAGAGATGCCAGGGCTACACATTTATAGGATCTACCTCTGGTAAGGCCCTTCTCAATACACCTTATAGCTATATCAAGAGCCTTATCAGTTATATCTCTCGGCGCCTCTATCGAGTCAGCGAGCTCATTGACTAAGGACTCCATCCTCATCATAGCGCTCTTACTCACATAATAAGTCATACTGGTATTACGAATAACCACACACAGCCCCGTAAATAAATATCCCCCAAAAATTAAAATATTTTTAGCTACATGGCTGTTGAGACGGTATAGTAACATTCCATATAGATGTTACATATGCACAATTCAAAACCTTTATGTTATAAGGGGGCAGCCATTAGATAGGCATCCTCGCCATCCATATAGTATCTCCTAAGGATCCTGACAACCTTGAAGCCAAGGCTCTTATATAGATTCGTGGCGGGCTCGTTACTAACCCTAACCTCGAGCACAACCTCCTCAGCCCCGTATATCTTCTTCATTCTATACATACCTTCGAGCATTAGGGCTCTGCCAACACCTCTTCTCCTATACTCCTTAAGCACAGCTATGCTCACAACATGCCCCCTCAAGACGAAATCGCCTTTAAAGAAACCCTCGTCATTCTCAATCCTGTTCATCATATAACCAATAATACCGTTCGGCGTTTCAGCAACTAGAAAGATCTTGCCCCACTCCTCTATATGTTGCTCCCAGAAATACCTTGGATAATGCTCAGGAAGACTCTTCATATTTATCTCGATAATCTTATCGAGATCCGTGTATGAAGCCTCACGTATCCGGAACTCACAGTCATCGAAAGAATCGCTAGCAAGCACACGCATCCACCAAAGCTAGAAGTGGTGATGGGAATAAAATTTTCAACTATATAGCAAGATCCTCCGCACCTTAGCCCTATAGATCTATGATCATCTTCCAGCTATATCTAAGCTTTAGTAGGCCGTGAACATGGATTTAATGCTAGATCCTTCTGTATAGTAGTTCTGAAACCGCTCTTAACAATACACTGCTTTCAATCCTTCCCCTCGCATAGCCCGCGATCTCGGCATATGCTTTCTCAACCCTCCTCTCATCCCTCACATATTTTCCACAAAGCCATAATATCGAGTCAAGGCTAATCATAGGGATCCCTGATATCTCTGACACCCCAGCCCATGCTCTCTGAGCTTCTCTATAGCTTCTCATTATCTCCTCGACAGGGTCTGGTTTCGAGGTGTCAGCGATCCCTGAGGTGTATGTTACGGCCGCTACCCTTCTATCCACTGGTATCTCTATCGTTGCTGGGGGCGTGGATCTATATCCACAGATCCTTGATACATAGTAGAACATCTTCACAGCGAAGACTATAGTCTTCTCGTATCCTGTTTTGCCTAGAGATCTGCTCAACAAAGTCCTCAGGATCTCCGGGTTCCTCGAGATCTCATCGATCTTCACATAGATCTCTATGTGGGTCTGCGAGGCTAGGAGTCTCCTCACCCTAGAGATCTTCTTATCCCTTGAAGCGACATTGCCCCTCGATGATTCTAAGAATGATATAAAGTCCCTCACCAGAGAGTCAGGCTCGCCGGGCTTGAAAGGATATGTAGCAAACTCCCACCAGTAATCCTCACCTGGGGCTGAGAGTTGATATGCCGAGATCGCATTAAGGACCGTGAGCAGAGCTGCAGAGCTACAATCCCCAACCCTCTTAACCAGGTGCTCTAAGGCTCTATACTGGGGATCTCCCTCCTCTATGACCATGACCCCCTCTAGCCCAAGCCTCCCCAGAGCTTCTCCAACCGCCTTTATTCTCTGGCTGTTTATAGTTATGGCCATAGCTCCTCCTTAACACCCCTAGCCTGATTAACATATCTTGCAAGGACATATAGTAGATCCGAGATCCTGTTTAGAAGAACTAGGTGGTCCTTCATGATCAGGTTTGAGTGGTATAGCTTTGATGCGATCCTCTCAGCCCTTCTACACACTGTTCTTGCGAAGTGGAGCATCGCTGCTACAGGATCTCCTGTTGGGTAGACGAATACAAGCCTGGGCTCAGAGATCTTCTCCCAAACCTCTTTAGTCATATTCTCAACCCACACTATATCCTGCTCAGCTATCCTTGGCGATGTGAGCCTATCTATAGGTGTTGCGATATCACTCCCAAATCTAAAAAGGGTTTCTTGGAGCCTTCTGAGCATATTGTCAACATCTTCTGGGGGTTTAAGGCTTCTCACAACACCTATGAGCGAGTTAAGCTCATCAACGGTGCCCATGAGATCAACTATATCGTCCTCCTTAGCAACCCTTTCACCATACATTATATAGGTATAGCCCTCATCACCTGTATGGACTCTCTTCACATAATCACCATAAGAGATAGTTATGGCGGGTATTAACAATACTCTACAGGATCTTCAGAGCAGTGTTCTCTGAGAAGATGCTCTCCCAAGGGACTTTTCCCTAGAGATCCTGTCAGCCCAGTATATAGGTTCTGGAAGCGATCTCCCGCTAACAGTTGTTCTTCTAGCCATCTCCTCAAGATCCTCTATATCGACCATATGGCCTATAGTTATATATAGATCAGATCTTCCAAGCCTGAGAACCACCCCCGCCACGATACCGTCTATAACGATAAGCCTCTTACCGCTCTTCTCAACTATACTTCCAGCCAGGAGTCTCTTAGCAATACCGATCGATGGTGTCCCCATTATAACTCCTAGGTAGCTAGCTATACCACACCTCCTAGGATGAGCTATTCCATGCCCATTCACAACAAGCAGATCCTTCTCCCCCTTAAGCCTCATAAGAGCCTTAAGCATTAAGGGCGCCTCCCTAAACGCCAGATAGCCAGGTATATATGGAAACACTACTCTCCCCTCAGCAACCTCTACCTCCTCAATCTCGAGAGTTTTGTAGTTAATCAAGACAGCTGCTGCAAAGCCTGTTTCCCCCCTGTAGGATACATCAAGCCCCACAATAGATCTAGGCTCTCTCAATAGCTTCTGGATCTTCACTTTTCTAGCTATCATGACCTGTGCTTGGGAAGCTTTAAAAAGATCTATGTCGTGATAATCCATACAAGAAACACACCGCAATACTATCTTATCGGGTATGTCCTCTCCTCAACACCGTTGCTCCTAACAATAGCAACGTCTACCCCATCACCAGACATAGCGTCTCTTGCAGCAGCCGCCCTTATAGCCTTTACAGCCAGGTTCACAGCGTTTTCAATAAGTTCCTCCTGCCTCGATGTTTTCTGCAGAGATACCAAACCCTGGTATTCGCTCTCAATAATCCCTATAGCTATAGGTGCCCCAGTACCAACAGCTGCATAGTCATCCTCTATAAGCGATCCCAGGGGATCCATCACAAAGACGTGGGCTCCCTCGTCATCTACGCCACCCACTATAAGCTCTGTTATGAACGGCATGTACTTGTAGGAATAAAGTATTGCTGAAAGGAGCTTTGCTGCCCCCTTTACGGATATCCTCGATCCTGATGATATCTCATAATACCTGATCTCTGTGGATATTATTCTTGAGAGCGTGAGCATGTCAGCAAAGATCCCTGCAGCTGCTACTGCGATCTTATCGTGGATCTTGAAAACCTTCTTAGCAGACCTGCTCATAACAAAGCCTCCATAGCCGAACCTCTTCTCAGAGCCGAGCACCACTATATCACCTACCCTCAGACCTACTGCTGTAGCGCCCATCCCCAGACTCTCGTAAGCCACTCGCTCCACCATCCTAATAATCTCCAAGGGAAGTATTAAATGGAGCTGGGGCTGTTTTCTTCTCGATATTCATACGAGTATTTATAAGCTTTGAACGGGGCTGCTTTGGCCATGATTTGGTCTCCTACTGACTCTGGATGGCGATAGGAGCAAAGCTCCAAGCCATCAAGGGAATGATCCCACAGTAGATGGAAGCCCTCGATGCGGCAATGATCCTAACGACGTCCAGAGACAAACGGCTCTAACAGGGCTTATGCCTCGTAGTGTTATAGCCTTAACCTTAAAAGACTGTTTAGCTACATAACTGTGGGTCTTGTGGTGGCAAGCGGGGCTGTGGATCTGTCTGAGAGTGTTGTCTCGATCACAGATATAAAGCTGTTTAATAAGTGGAGCTATGTTGGCATAGATGTAAGGGATCCAAGCTTAAAGAAATATATATCCCTCAAGCCTGTGTTCCTTCCCCATACTGGGGGTAGGCACGAGCATAGAAGATTTGGTAAAGCAAGGATCCCTATAGTGGAAAGACTTATAAACAATCTTATGAGGAGAGGAAGGAATATAGGGAAGAAGGTATTAGCGTATAATATTGTTAAGAACGCCTTTGAAATAATACATCTAAGGACAGGTGAGAACCCGCTACAGATTCTGGTAAGAGCCATAGAAAACGCTGCACCGAGAGAGGAGACCACAAGGATCATGTACGGAGGAATCGTATATCACGTTGCAGTAGACATAGCCCCAATGAGGAGAGTCGATCTCGCCTTAAGACATATAGTAGAAGGTGCAAGGCTCTGCGCCTTCAAGAGCATAAGACCGATAGAGGAATGCCTTGCAGAAGAGATAATAGCAGCCGCAACCAACGACCCCAAAAGCCACGCGATAGCTAGAAAGGATGAAATAGAAAGAATAGCCCTCAGCTCTAGGTAAGCATATCAATCTCTCCTGCTATTGAAAACCCAGGCTCGAGGGCTATTTCCTTATCTCCTAATCTCCTATGATCTGTATTGTTATATCGAGATACTATTTGAGTTAAAATAATAGCCCTAAATGCTGGGGGATTGTTCCTACTAGAGATCTTGTAAAAGATCTTATATGTTGAAGAGACCCTTCCTGTGGAGTGGGCCCGGGGGGATTTGAACCCCCGACCCCCCGGTTATCAGCCGGGTGCTCCACCAGGCTGAGCTACGGGCCCACCATGTATTTTTATATTCTCAGCCCTATAACTTTCAATACTGTAGATCGGTATGTGCAGGCCTTAGGGCTAGATACCCAGTTGGCCTGGTATAACCTGCACCGGGCATACCCATAGACGCTCATTGAGGATGCTCGCACCGTATATGCGGATAGCTATGGAGGTATTTAAACCTGGCCACAGACTGTTATCACGGATCCCTGTCCAGCATATCCACTACTATCCATTAGCCTATCAAGATATACACTAATCTAGGTAAGCTCTGTACATAGCAATGCATACATTATTATGGGTAGTGTAAGAGCTTATATGAGCCATATGTGATAATAGCTTGGTGCATAGGATGACTTTTAAGGAGAGGGACTTCGTTCTGGTCGAATATACGATGAGGGTTAAAGATACTGGAGAGGTTATCGAAACCACTAGCGAGGATGTTGCTAAAAGTAGCGGGATCTATAGGGAGGGCGAGGTCTACAAGCCGAGGCTAATGATAATTGGCGAGGGTAGATATGTAAAGGGTTTTGAAGAAGCTGTAGCCTCGTCAGAGGTTGGTGAGGAGAAAACAATAGATGTGGAGCCTTCCAAGGCTTTTGGTGAAAGGGATCCTGAGAAGGTCAGGATCCTCAGCCTTAGGGAGCTAGCTAAGCTTAACATAATCCCTGAGCCTGGGAAGACCATAGAGATCGGGGGATCGATAGGTGTTGTCAAGAGCATATCCGGTGGAAGGGTTGTTGTTGATTTTAACCACCCACTCTCTGGAAAGACGCTTGTTTTCACATACAAGGTTGTTAAGAAGCTTGAGGATCCTGTAGAGAAGATCAAGCACCTGATAGCCAGGAGATCTAGAAGGATCAATATAGAGGGGCTCAACGTCAGGATCTCGCAGGACATGATCAGGGTTGAGATCGAAACGCCTGAAGAGATCCTGTTAGCCGAGGATCTCCAGATCTTTAAAAAAGCTGTGGCCGATGATATATTCAAATACTTCCCAGAGGTGAAACAGGTAGCATTTATAGACAGCTTCTTCAGACCGCAGTAGCCCTACCATATACTAGCAACAGACACGGAGATCGATTGTTGATGGAACTCGACGCCGGCCCAGACCATATACTCAGGGAGCTTAACAATATTGCCGAGACCTATGACAAAACATCCAGGATCTTTACCCTATGCCTTGAGAACAGGTTTAGGGCAGAGGCTGCTAGTGCGGCAAAGCCGGGCAGGATCCTTGATGTGGGGAGCGGCAGTGGATCCATGGTTAAGCATGTTAAGAAACTCTATAGAGATAGCTATATAGTAGCACTAGAACCGCTACCCCGCTTCCTAAAGATACTGTCAAGGTTGAATATAGATCCCGGTATCGATATTGTCCAAGGATATATAGAATACGCACCGTTCAGGCAAGATGCCTTTGACACCGTCATCGCAGGCTTCATGCTTAGAGACGTTATGAGCCTCTCCAGAGCCATAGCCTCCATGATTCACATGAGTAGAAGAAGGATTGTTATCCTCGATTTCTGGCGACCCAGCTCTCTCTTGCTACTACTTGTCGAAGTGATCTACATAGCAGCGGTCATGCCCCTGGTAGCGGCTGCAGCCCCTAGGCATTTTAAGCACCACCTGGTAATAGTAGAAACTTTGCTGAGAGTCCCACCCCTAGAGAAGTTTATACACATGCTATCCAAAGTCGGCTCCCTGAGGATCAGGTGCTGGGCCTTATGCATAGTGTTCAATATAGTGGTAGAACTACCTACGAGGGGCTCGGACTTAATAGCTGTTAATTGAGTAGCACCAGCCACCAGGTCTTAACTCTATAGATTCCAGGCTTTTTTCATTCATTAGAAAATCATATTCTCAGCCTCAACCGATTAGAGTAACCGCCACTCGCGGTTCCCCTCATAGATTGCCTCCGACTCATCGCTGTGGGGAGAGAGACCCCCACATTCTGGATCTCTCTTTACTCTGCCCACTTAGGTCTTTATGGATCATATGTCATGGCCAAGCACGGCTGTAAACCATATTTAGTATACTATAAGCTTATCTATAAAACAACGAGGATCTGATATGAGAGCCAATATGACTATGATAAACCTTAGTGAGAATGGGGCAGTTTGCCGCATAATGACTCTTTGACCAAGTGATAGCCATACCAAGCCTTGCTGGTAAGTTTTCAATATATCTATGGGTTTCGTGTAAGATTACCCAAAGGATGACTTTCCAGTTTTTAACCTCGTAAGGAATAGGTATGGGGACTAAAATGTCCCAAAATCCTTTCGAAACCTTTTATAATTTAAATGATATAATAAAAGGCCTAGACATAGAGAGGGCTCTAAACATCTATAGAGTTATTGACACCGATGGCAGAGTTGTTGATAAGGAGCCAGACCTACCGAGAGATCTGCTTCTCAGCATGTATATCTATATGATTAGAACCAGGATCCTCGATGGATGGCTCCTAAAGCTCCAGAGAATGGGGAAAGTAGCGCTCCACGCACCAAACATTGGTGAAGAGGCTGTCGCTGTTGGATCATCACTTGCTCTTAGCAAAGAGGACTGGGTGTTCCCATACTATAGAAACATAGGTGTATTCATAGCTAGGGGCGTCTCTGAAGAGGAGATATTAGACAGGAATATGGCCAACATAGACGATCCCTTTAAGGGGAAGGAGTTCACGATCCTTGGCTCGAAGAAACATAGGATAGGGCCTGTCACAGTACCTGTGGGAAACCAGATACCCCACGCAGTTGGCTTCGCACTAGGTGCTCGGATAGCTGGGGAAAACATAGTTGTTATGACAATATTCGGGGATGGAGCAACATCTAGAGGAGGCTTCCATGTCGGGCTTAACTTCGCAGGGATCTATAAGCTGCCTGTGGTTTTCGTCATAGAGAATAATCAGTGGGCAATATCTGTCCCGACTAAGAAGCAGACAGGCTCTCATACATTCGCTATTAAGGGTGTTGCTTACAACATACCAGGCATAAGGGTCGATGGCAACGATGTGATCGCGGTATATATGACTGCTAGGGGTGCTGTTGATAGGGCTAGAGAAGGGAAAGGCCCCACTCTCATAGAGGCTGTTACTTATAGAATGGGGCCCCACACCACGGCGGATGATCCCAGCAAGTATAGAACTCCCGATGAAGTTAAGAGGATCGAGAGATATGATCCGATACCAAGGTTCCGAAGATACTTAATAGATAGGGGCTATATATCTGAAAAAGAGGATAAAGAGATCTATGAAGAGTGGAGTAAAAGAATAGAGGATATCGTTAGAAAATGCCTCTCAAAAGCACAGCTACCTGAGGAAGTTATATTTGATGATGTATATTCAAAGAGATTCTGGAACCTCGAGGAACAGGCTTCCGAGTTTAGAGAATCCATCGAGATCATGAAGAAACTCGGGATCAGGGTGGAGTAGATGCCTATAATGAACATGGTACAGGCTCTCAACACAGCCCTTAGGGAGGAGATGAGGAGAGATCCCAGAGTTATTGTGCTAGGCGAGGATGTTGGTAGAAGGGGAGGAGTATTCCTAGTAACAGAAGGTCTTATAGACGAGTTCGGCGAGATGAGGGTGATAGATACGCCCTTAACCGAGATGGGGATTGTAGGGATCGCTGTAGGCCTCGCACTATATGGCTTCAAACCGGTTGCCGAGATACAGTTCATAGATTTCGTTTACGAAGCATTCGACCAAATAGTCTCAGAGGCAGCTAAGATGAGGTCAAAGACAGGAGGTATGTTCACAGCCCCCATAGTTGTGAGAGCCCCCTGCTGCGGCGGTGTCAAAGGTGCTATGCATCACAGCCAGAGCCCTGAGAGCTACTTCATACACACAGCTGGCTTGATAACCATGATGCCCTCTAGGCCCTATGATGCTAAAGGCATGCTTAAGGCTGCTATAAGGGCTGAGGATCCCGTGGTCTTCCTCGAACCAAAATCGATCTATAGGACTGTGAGGGAGGAGGTGCCTGAAGAGGACTACGTGATCCCGATAGGGAAGGGTAGAATAGTTAGAGAAGGATCTGATATAACGATCGTCACCTACGGTGCTATGGTCCACACAGCCCTTGAGGCCGCCAAACTGGCTGAAGAGAAGCATGGATGGAGCACCGAGATCATAGATCTCAGAACACTCTTCCCCTTCGACAAGGATCTCGTGATAAAGAGCATAGAGAAAACGGGAAGGCTCATAATAGTCCATGAAGCCCCGAAAACCCTAGGGCTTGGTGCCGAAATAGCGGCCTATATCTCTGAGAACGCTATAGATCTTCTGAGAGGACCCATAATAAGGGTCACAGGCTATGATACACCCTTCCCACTGGTTCATGAGAAGCTCTATATGCCCAACATAGCTAGGATATATCTCGCTATGCAGAAAATAATGATGTACTGAGGCTGGGACAAATGCCCAGGGTTGAGAAGGTAAAGCTCCCTGACATAGGTGAGGGTATAGCCGAGGGAGAGATTGTTAGATGGCTTGTTAAAGAGGGAGACCAGATCAAGCAGTTCCAATCAATGGTAGAGGTTCTCACAGACAAGGCTAGTGTTGAGATACCATCCCCCCATACTGGGAAAGTTGTAAAGCTATTGGCGAAAGAAGGAGAGAGGGTTAGAGTTGGCACAGTAATAGCAGAAATAGAGGTGGAGGATACACAGCCCCAGACAACTGTCCAGGAGGCTGAGAAAGAAGCGCCTCCAAAGACTGTTGAGACACCAGCCAAGCCCCAGGAGCAGGTTGCTAGGCAGATTGTGAGAGCTCCTCCATCTGTTAGGAGGCTTGCACAGGAGCTCGGCGTGGATCTAAGCCTTGTCACCGGCACAGGCCCTGGGGGTGTTATAACGAAGGAGGATGTTATGAAATTCTATGAAGAACATGTCAAACCAAAACTAGCTGCACAGCAGGCTGTGCCAGCAGCGCCTGTTACACCCCCTGCCCAAGCTGTTACACCCGTTGAGAGGATCCCGCTTAGGGGTATAAAGAGGAGAATGGCTGAGAAGATGGCTGAGGCTAAGAGCAAAATACCCCATGTCTACCTAGCAGAGGAGGTAGATGTCACAGAGCTTGTCAGGCTTAGAGAGAATCTCAAACGGATTGCAGAGAGCAGGGGTGTTAAGCTAACCTACCTACCATTCATAATAAAGGCTGTTATCAAGGCTCTCAAAGAGTTCCCACTCCTCAACGCCTCTCTCGACGAGGCTAGGGGCGAGATTGTTGTTAAGAAGTATTACAACATAGGGATAGCTGTTGACACAGAGCAGGGGTTAGTGGTACCTAATATAAAGAACGCTGATAAGAAGGGTCTCTTCCAAATAGCCAGGGAGATAGAGGAGCTTGCTGAGAAGGCTCGCCAGGGCAAACTAACCCTCGAGGATATAAGGGATGGAACGTTCACGATAACGAATGTAGGGGCTATAGGATCCACCGTTGGGTTCCCGATAATAAACTACCCAGAATCAGCGATCCTCGGGATCCACAGGATTGTTAAGAAGCCAGGCTATTACGAGGAGAGGTTAGAGCCGAGGTATTATCTAAACATATCCCTCAGCTTTGACCATAGACTCATAGAGGGCGGCTATGCAGCACGATTCCTATCAACCCTTAAGAACTATCTCGAGAACCCATTATTATTCCTAGCACAGGAGGATGAGTTCAAATAGGTGTAGATCGATGGATACTAAATACGATCTAGTAGTTATAGGAGGAGGCCCCGGAGGATATCCAGGCGCTATAAGAGCATCACAGCTAGGGTTAAGGGTAGCATTGGTTGAAGCTGACAAGCTTGGCGGCGAGTGCACAAACTATGGCTGCATACCAACTAAGGCTTTGCTAAAACCTGCTAACACGATATGGAGTATTAAGTCTATGAAGTTCATTAGAGGAGAGCTGGATCTTGATTACAACGAATATACCTCGTGGGTCTCGTCGATCGTTGAGAGGATCTCAGGAGGTGTTGAGATGCTCCTCAAAGGCTATGGCGTGGATCTATATAAAGGCGAGGCAAAGCTTCTTGATAGAGACACTCTATATGTTAAAAACATAGGTGAGATCAAGACCGAAAAGATCCTTATCGCTGCCGGAACCAACCCCTCCGAGCTCCCCCTCCTCAAAGTTGATGGGGAAGTGATCCATAATAATAGAACCATACTCAGGATTAGGAGAAAACCATCATCGATCCTAATAGTTGGCGGGGGATACATAGGTGTTGAGTTCGCAAGCCTATACGCCAAGATAGGTGTTGAAGTTCATCTCGTGGAGATCATGCCAAACATTTTACCAGGAATGGACCAGGATCTCTCGAGAGCCGCAGAGAGAATGCTCAAAAACCTAGGGGTAAAGGTGCGCACAAACACGACGGTTAAGTCTATAGATAAGAAGCAAAACGAGGCACAGGTGGAGCTATCAAGTGGTGAGAGACTATCTGTTGAAAAGATCCTGGTGGCTGTTGGTAGGAAGCCAAGGTCAGATAACCTTGGCCTGAGAGAAGTAGGGGTCGGGTTTGACGATAAGGGGTATATAAGGGTTGATGGAGGTATGAGAACCTCGGTTGGAAATATATATGCCTCGGGCGATATAACAGGCCCACCACTCCTAGCCCACAAGGCTTTCATGCAGTCGGTTGTTGCTGCAGAGAATGCTGCTGGTAAGAAAGTCCTGTACGACCCGAGAGCAGTACCTTCGGTAATCTTCACAGAACCAGAGATGGCTTTTGTTGGGATGAGCGAGGATGAGGCTAGGAAGAGTGGTTATAAGCCTAAAAGCCTCAAAATACCCCTAGGAGGGGTCGCTAGAGCCGTTATAGAGGGCGGCGAGGACGGATTCGCAAAGATCATATATGATGAGGATACAAAACAACTTCTAGGCTTTGTAGCTATGGCCCCACACGCCTCAGAGATCGTGTCCGAAGCAACACTCGCTATAGAGATGGGAGCATCTATAGAGGATCTATCCCTTACTATACATCCACACCCAACAATCTCAGAAATACTGGGAGAGATCTCAGAACTTGCTCTAGGAAGGCCTAAGCATTTCCTTATAAGGAAAAGATAGAAGTAAAGCAAAGACTTGTTTTTGATCACGGTATAGCCCATATATTGCGACCTAGTAGGTTTATAAGAACCGCTCTATGCCGAAACTACTGGATAGAGCGATACACAACCCTGCCGCGGTAGCCGGGCTTCTGGTTAGGTGGGAATGCTTATAGGCTTTACTAGGCTCTTATAATGAGGTACTAGCCTTGGTTCAGGAGGAGAAGCAGTATATAGAGCTAAGCCTGAACGAGATACCCGATAAGACTCCCATTAGAAAAGAGATCGGGGGGCTCAGGGGAGTCCTCATAGTAAGGATAGGAGATGATGTATATGCAGCCGACGATGAGTGTCCCCACGAGGGGTGTTTCCTAAGCGATGGCTACCTTAACGATGAGGATAGAACTATCACATGCACATGCCACTGGTCAACCTTCAGGCTTGCAGATGGTGTTTCACTAACACCCGAGGTCACCACAAAACCGATGAAGCTCTATAGAATTGAGAGGAGAGGGGACAAAATAGTTATACTGATAGCCTAACATCTACAGAGCGATTATCTCTAACACTAGCGACAAACCATGATCTCTTTGAACCCAGTGCTAGAGTTAAGAATATAGCTCCTGCACCTATACTTTCATGGTGGCTGGTCTGAGGATCTCTGTCGAGATCTCTGAGAACAGGTCTATAAGGATCCGCGGGCCCGCCAGGATCAGTGTTATAGATGGTGAATGCTACATCTCAGGCGCAAAGCTCTTGAAAGGATCCCAGATTATTGTTAGCGCCTATAAGTCACAAGCTATATATTCGAGATCAAGGGCTCGGGTTGAAATAGAGCTTGGAGAGGGAGCCGGGGTTGATGTCGCTAAACCTGAGGAAGAACCTCTCTTCGAATGGCTTGAAGCTGCCTATAAACTTGCCGCTAAGGGATCTAGGGTTGTTGTTATAGGCCCCACGGAATCTGGAAAGACATCTTTCTCAGTATTGCTAGCCAACATAGCTATTGAGCAGGGGTTAAGACCATGTATAGTGGATGGAGATGTGGGTCAGGAGGATATAGGGCCGCCGGGCTTTGTAGCCCTCTCATGCCCGTCTAAGCAGTTCGTATGGCTTAGAGATCTAGAGCCACAGGCTATGAGGTTTATTGGGCATAACAACCCCTTGATGGGCTCTTATAGGCTTGTAGCATCTATAGCTGATCTCGTATCCAAAGCATCAAACCAGGGCGATTTAATAGTTATAAACACCGATGGTTGGGTCTCATCGCCCCAAGCCATTGAGATGAAGCTAGATATAGCTAGATATGTTGAGGCAAGCCATATCGTAGCCCTAGCTGGAGGATCTTTTATGGGACATCTCCCCAGAAAGGGCTTTGCAGAGATCGTGGTTCTAAGATCTCCCCAGGGTGTTAGGGTCAGGTCGAGAGAGGAGCGGAGGGTCCTGAGAAGCCAGGCTTATAAGAAGGCTTTTGAGGGCTCTGTACAGAGATCGTTCTCGATAGGTGAGGTTATTATTACAGGCTCGTGCCTCTTCTCAGGAAACCCTGTTTCGGGGGAAGAGCTTTCACAGCTCTCTGAAGCTCTCTCGGTTAAGGTGCTCTACGCATCGATCCTTGAGAACACTATCTATGCCCTCACCGAGGGTGGGAGGGAGAGTGATAAGCCCCTCAGACTTAGGGATGGTAGGGAGGTGGTTGTGATCCCCAAGGGGAGCGAGAAGGGGCTTCTATGCTCTCTTGTATCAAGAACAAGAGAAGAATTCCCATGCATCGTTGACAGCATAGACACTGAAAGCCTTAGGATCAATGTAGTGACTAGATATCAAGGAGACGTTAGCGCGATAATCATAGGGAGGATAAAGCTGGATGAGAGTTACGAGGATAGCTGGAGGGGTTCGAGGTGCCAGATATAATCAGCGCGATAAAGCTTCTCGAGAATATGGGGTTACTTATAAGAGAAACCAGGATCCTTTCCTGGAGGTTCGAGGCTGCTAAGGCTATAGAGAAGGCTGACTCTCTCGGAAAAGCAATTATTTTTAGAAGTAACTGTTGCGATGGAATCGACATAGTATCTAACCTTATACCATCAAGAGAGATCCTGAAAAACTACCTAGGAGTGAGAAGCGATGAAGAGTTGTATTTAAAACTAACCAACGCTATGGATAACCCTGCTAGGTGTTCTGAAGAAAGCTTTGAGGATCACTATATAGAGGATAATAGATCTCTGGAGGAGCTCCCAGCATTACACTTCTACGAAGGCGATGCTGGTAGATATTTCACCTCATCCATATTTATAGCACGAGACCCTGATCAGGAGATCTATAATGCATCGATACACAGGATCCTTATTAAAGGTAGAATGACCGGCGCGGCTAGGATTGTACCAAGACATCTAAGAAAGATCATAGATGCCTATAGATCTAGAAACAAGGAAACCCCCATAGCTGTGTGCTTCTCACCCCACCCTGTAGTATTCCTCGGAGCAGCCCTTCAGCCAAGATATGGCGTGTTTGAAATGGATGTTGCTAACAAGCTACTCGGCGGTGATTTGAGGCTCTGCAGAACACCTATCCATAACCTCCCAGTGCCCTGTGAATGCTCCCACGTCCTCGAGGGTCGGGTCACGCTTGAAGATGTTGAGGAAGGGCCGTTCGCTGACGCTCTCCTAACATATGATTCTACCAGGATGGAGCCCCTCATAGTGTTTGACAAGATCTATAGATCGAAGGTTGATAGACCCTTCCACACAGTCCTCGCGGGGAGAACAGAGCACGTATTGCTCATGGGGATTGGTAAAGAGGCCGATATATATTACTCAGTATCGAGGGTTGTTAGAAGAGTCTATAAAGTGAGGCTAACAAGGGCTAGCGGTGGATGGCTCCACGCATTGATATCCATAGAGAAGAGCGTTGATGGAGACTCAAAAAACGCAATCCTAGCCGCATTCGCAGCCCATCCATCATTAAAAATCGTAACCGTTGTTGATGGAGATATAGATATCGATAACCCAGAAGAGGTTGAATGGGCAATAGCCACAAGACTCCAGGCATCGAGAGGGATAGTGATCATAAGGGAGGCTAGGCTCAGCAGCCTCGACCCATCAGCCCGCAACGGTATTGGTGACAAGCTAGGGATAGACGCTACAGTACCGATCAATGAGAAGCATAGATATAGAAGAGCCAGGATACCGGATACAGGATATTAGGTTTTACTCAATATCGATTTAGAGCCGTGGGTTCTGGTGCTAGAGCCATTAGCAATAGCTCGAGTGGTTTAAGCTCACCGCTCACAGGATCTACTTGGAGACCCAGCTCCTCGAGCGTTACTACTCCCAAGAGGTATATTCCCTCATCTCCAAAAACAGTGATCGTATGTATAGCCTGACCCCCGATCTCGATCCCGATCAGCCCGATCTCTCTCTCAACAACCCTACCATCTGCTAGCCTAAATCTCCTCTTACCAATAGGCTTGACACCAAGGTCCTCGAGAAGGCTTCTTGGGAGAACAGTATATATAGCCCCAGTATCTGCCAACAGGGTTACATCCCTAGCCATACCGCTCTCTATACACCATACCCTCGCATTAACCCTAACATACCCCAATCAGCACTCCACCACCAAATTTCATACCCATTATCTATATATCCTCCTAAGGGGTTCGGGTTTCATTGCGGTTGATATCATTTGATATCAACCGCTCTTCCTTTGGCTTCATAGGCCTCAGGGCTCCTTTCATTGGATCCCATATCATTGGCCTCCACCCGTTCAGGGTGACCCCAGCCCACAGCTCCCCTCATAGCACTGCTCCGGTTCATTGCTGTGGGGAAACCCCCACATCCCGGTTTTTTGCCTTTAACCCGCCCACTCGGGTCTTTTTTTACCCTCATTGTTGGGCGGGCATCCCCATAGAATAACAGGGCTTATATAATGTCCCATTATTGCAGAACTACGGGTTTAATATCAGTCCATATAAACCCTCATGAATTCCGAAACAGTCGGCTACGGCTAGCAGCAGTATGAGGAGTAAGGCGCTAAGCACTATACTGCTTAACATTGCCAACCATACCTCGGGAGTTATTCAGAGCTTTTCTTAGCACTGCTAAGAGCCTTTCACTGATAGGACTTTCGATCATGAAACATATTTCCCCGACCCTAGCCCACTATCCGTGAAAGATACTGATCTTCTTGGTGGCTATGGCGAGGAGATCAATGCGCTTCACAATAGCTTTCACAATGATCCCTTATGCTATCCTTGAAAGCATTCAGACCCATCTGGTTATGCTCATAATATTTATTCCAGCCTTTTCCTTTTTACTGATTGTCGGGACAATTCATAGGGATACTGGAGGGTAGGTGCTTGTTAAGAATCCTTTGGTATGTCTTGTCAAGAGCTTTTAACACGATAGTCGATGTTAGGGCTATATATAGGAAGCATATAGCTAGTAAGACGCCGAAGGTGCTTGAAGTCGCTACAGGGTTTGGAATAAACACCTGGGCTCTTTTAGAGTTTCTTAAGAGTGTTGGTGGTGTGCTCACAAGTGTGGATATAGATTCTAAGGCTATTAGGAGAGCTAGGAAGATCTTTAGGAGATATGTTGAAGAAGGAATTCTCTCGCTAGATGTAGTAGACGCTAGATCTCTACCTTATAATAGTGGATCTTTCGATTATATTGTCAGCCATATGACGATGCACCATATAAACGATATAGAAGCTGCTCTAGATGAGATGCTGAGGGTTTTAAAGCCTGGTGGAAAGATCATTATAGTGGATCTAAACCCAACCATTATTATGAGCATGATCCCAGAGCATGGGAAGAAAAAACTAAGCAGTGTAAGATCTAGGGTTATAAAACATATTTGGGAAAGGCTCTCTGTGATCGATCATGGGGATCTAAGGTTCTCATACTACATAGTTGCACAGAAACAGGAAGCGAGCTAAGCCTAGCTTAACAGCAGATCCGATCCCTGCGTTAAGCGCGATCTAGCTGGTATGGTAGGCATGTAAAACTGATCCAAGGTTTCGATAAGGATCACAGGTTCTGGTTTGACATCTTTATATTACCCCTAAGTAATGCTCACATAGGCTAGGCTGGAGGGTCGCCTTGCTTAGCGGAAATGAATATATAGAGAACCTCACAGATCTCGTGGATCCTTTTGTCCCAGCTGCTAGCGCAACAACCAAAGTATGGGAGACCGCTATAAAGATGAGCAGGCTGAGAAGACCCTGCGCGGTGGTGTTTAACAAAGACCCCTCGGGAGACCTGGGCCTCTATGTTACAGCCAGACGGATTGCTAGAGAGCTTTTCGAACTCTCCGAGGAGGGTCTGGTTGTGGTTGAGAGGGGGAGGATCTCGTGGATCCTTGATAGAAACGTTATAGAGATCTCCGACAAGATCAGGAACATACCGGTCTCATCGAAACTCTATGAAGCGGTTAACGGCATATATAGCGATGAGTGCTTATCACTTACAGACGATTCTGGTAACCCTGTGGGGTGCATTACAGAGGATAGCTTGATAAGAGTCCTGGTCAGAGCCATACCCTCGGAGTTGAGTGCGAGCGATATAGCCTCAAGCCCTATAGAGACCATAGATCTCGAAGCCCCATTATTAGAAGCGATAGGTGTTATGGTTCAGAGGGGCTTTAGAAGACTTGTGGTGAGCGATAGGGGCATTGTTATCGGGGTTGTTGTGATGCTCGACATAGTATCAAAAGTCTCTGAAGCCCATATAAAGGGCAACCCTGACGAGGTTCTTATTGGTAAAAGCATCTCGGGAATAGGGTATGAGGAGCCGCTATTCGTACCAGAGGATACAAGCCTTGTCTCGCTTGCTAAAAAGCTGCTCAACACACGATCTAAGTGCGTTTTGGTCGGAACCCCCGAGTCTCCTGTAGGGATAGTTACTGAGAAAGATATCATCAGGGTTATTATGGATTCCCTTAAGGATCAGTAGTTCTACCAAGTATCGCTGATCTCACTTAGAGGCTGCAAGATCCAGGACTCTGAGACCAAGCTTATCAACAAGCTCTCTAGGTTTCAGGGCAAGGAGTGTCTTCTCATCACCACCCCCACAGAAGATCTCGCCCTCCTCCCTAGCAAGTCTAGAATCAACTATGGTCTCCATACTCTCTATCACCGGGGGTACTCCACCGGCTCTATAGCCTGTTAGCATCATAACCTCGTCTGGCGATGCCAGCCTAGTGTTCTTTAGCCCTAGGCTTTTCTTCAGCTTGCCCATATCGACCTTATCAACCCCTCTGAGAAAGACAGCTATAGCCCCTTGGTCTGTTATGACTATAATGGTCTTTGCAATCCTATCCCTACCGACACCGAGAGATCTAGCAGCATCATCCACTGTTCTCGCGTTCTCAACAGAAACAAATCTATAGGTTATACCATATCTATCAAGGAACCCTTTAATAACCTCATGTCCTTTCAAGATCACCACCACAGCTGGCTATATCTATTATTAGAACCACCCTTTTACCTTTAGCAAAAAGTAGCCAGCCATAGACGAGAAGATCATGAGGAGCAGAGCGTATATATAGCCGAAGCTCCAGGACAGCTCGGGCATGTTTAGAGGGTAGGATCTATCGAAGTTCATGCCATATATAGAGGCTATGAGGGTTGGGAGCATGAGCACTACTGTTATGGCTGTGAGCCTTTTAACTATATCGTTCAGCTTAAGCCCTAGCAGAGATGAGTGCGCCTCTCTCAGAGATATTATGGTCTCTCTATATATCTCCACAGTCTCGAGCCCTGCTAAAGCCTCGTCGATCAGTTCTAGGAGCATGTGGTGGCTTTTCACCATCGATGATTTTCTCTGATCGCTGTTGATCTCCCTCAGCATCTGGACAAGGTTTTTAAGCCCCCTCCTAGTATTTATAAGAGATCTTCTCAGCACATATGTTGCCCTAACAACATGCCCGAGATCCCCGCTCTCAACCATATCCTCAACCCTATCTATAGCATCCTGTATATTGCTTAGAATCTTATTGTAGCTCTCAACCAAGTAGTTGAGGAGCTCTTGGAGAGCCTCCCTATAATCCCCAGCCCTCTCAAGCCTATCTATCCCAAGACCTGCTATGAAAGTCTCTCCATCCTCTGGGTAGATATACATCTTATCAGCACCCGGATCCACTACTATGACTACCCTATATAACTCCACCTGCGGAACCCCGTTGCCCAGAACCTTGGGAATGCTTATAACACATGCGAGCAGTGTTCCCTCAAACTCGCAATAGCCATCGCCAACGTATCCAAGGTACTCCCTAAATACGCCCAATATCATGGGATCTATTTGAGTGGTGTCAAGATCCCTTACAATCTCGACCTTGATACTATGCATAGCATCCACCAAGAATCATGGACCCTGAGTAGTATTAGCTCTAAGCCTTAAACGGTATGTCTAGGGCTTAACTATTGATCTTCTAAAGATCCTCGTGGCTTTACGATGCGCATGCCAGTATTATGAAGACTGAACAGACTACGTGGGAAAACCGGGCTGTTTTCTTTTTGATACTCGTAGGATGTATCTATAAGTCCTGAACGGGGTTCTCAGTGTGGGTCTCCCACACAGGCCTCGGGCGGCAATGGGAGCATTGCTCCAAGCACCTGGGGCTAACACTAGATGGGAGCCGCATGCCGTTCGGCTCGGCAGCTGCCCATGACCCCGCAGGATCTCTGATCCTGTGGGCGAGGTGGGAGTTCCCGGATAAGACCATGAATAAAATGATTGGAATGAACATCCAGGAACAAACGGTAGTGCTTCCTTACAGTAATGGGCTAAAGACAATCAGCGAAAGAAGAGCTATGGGTTATGGTTACACTGAACAGGGGCTCTGAGGCCGTGGAGCCGGAGGCAAGGGCTGATAGTATAAGCTATATTAGCTGTTATGAAGCCCAAACTATGTTTTCCCGAGATCGGTTTATTAATACGAGCTGTTAGGGACTATAGAATCCCTTAAGCCAAAATAATCCTGCGGTTAATAACAAGAGGTGGTTGTCGTGGATAAAAGGATCCAGGCTGTCTTGTTCTTAATTCTCTGCCATTTTCTGTGGAGTACCAACAACATAATCGGCAGAAGTCTTAGCGAGTATTTGAGCCCACTAGCAATAACGACTCTCAGATGGCTCCTAGCTTCTTTGGTATACCCACTGGTTATGGGCTTTGGGGTGGTTAAAGGTCTATCTAACTATACAAATGTTAAAACCCTTATTCTGGGTCTAATCGGCTTCGCTATATTCAACATAGCTCTTTACCAGGCGTTAGCACTAGCTCCATCATCTATAGTGGGGCTAGCCTATGGATTCACACCAATATCGATCATCATTGTGGGAATCGTTATGAGAGTCTCTAAACCAGACGCGCTTCAGATCCTGGGCTCTGTGCTCTCATCGATAGGCGTGATCCTGCTCTTTACAGCCAGAGGGATAGATATAGAGGCTTATAGGGATTCTATAGGGATCCTCCTAGGGATCCTAGCAGGCTTCATATGGGCTATATATACGGTTATGCAGAAGAAACTGTTCCCCGAAGGGGATCAGAGGCTCATAACATATGCCTCGCTAGTCCTATCAACCACTCTGCTAGCTGCTGTATCCTCACCATTCATATACAGAGAGATTTCAGTTATAGCTAGGCCTGAGATCCTGTTACAGCTACTATGGATAGCCGCCCTCCCAGGGGCGGTTGCATATTATATGTGGAATAAAGCTGTATCTATAGTAGGCTCTGGAACAGCCGCACCATATTCAAACCTGTTGCCAGTGTTCACAGCACTTCTAGGATATGTGATACTTGGTGAAAAGCTAGGACTGGGCGACATTATCGGCGGTCTTCTCATAGTAGGGGGGTCGGCTATATCGACCATCCCTAGGAAGTCTGGTAATAAGGTTAGCGGGAACCCATAGAATGATCCGGGCTTAGAGAAAGCTTTAGG
>DATMAU010000062.1:0-3597 GCA_035559775.1 Sulfolobales archaeon | reverse complement strand
TTTGGTTTTTTATGGTTATCTGTATTGCGTGGGGTTATTGCTGTAGACCGTGTTTTGTGCTGTGTGTTCTTATAGGTTAGGGTTTGATATCGGTCTTTATATGCCTTCGTAGAGCTGGGAATAGTTGGCTACGGCTTATCTATCACCCATAGCATGTAGATATAGGGTTGATTCTAATTCTGGGAAACTATATAGTGAGGTCATGTATCGTAGAACTTTTAGTTGATAGTCTAAATAGTTAAGCAGAGAACCTATCATAGTTGGAGGTAAGTTTTGCTAGGTAGAATGGAATCTATGGAAAACGTGGTCATATAGGATTGTTCTATTCAACATTACTTGTCGGGTATCCTTGGGAAGGGAGTCTCTTAAGTATATTATAGATATATTCTGGTTTCACCGGCATCCTTGTTATCCTAACCCTTGTACCAGCTCTTTTGAGCGCGTCCTCTATAGCTCTAACGATCGCTGGTGGGGCTGCTATAGTCCCTATCTCGCCAACGCCTCTTGTTCCATGGGGGTGTCTTGTTGGTGTTTCTTGGAAGTTGTTTTCTATGTTGACAGGGATTTCGAGGGCTGTTGGGATGAGGTAGTCAGCCATGCTTGGGTTTCTCGGATAGCTCTGCTCGTCGTATAGGAATTCCTCGTAGAGGGCCTGGCCTATTGCCTGGACAATGCCTCCCACGAGCTGTCCTTCTATGAGCATTGGGTTTATCGCTTTTCCAACATCGTCTAGGGATCTGTAACCTAGTATCTTTACCCTCCCGGTCTCTCTGTCTATCTCTATAACTGCTAAGTGCATGCCGAATGGGTATACAGGGCCTCCAGGGTTATAGTAGCTTATAGCCTCGAGACCGGGCTCTATATCCCGTGGGGGTGAGAAGTAAGCCTTTTTAGCCACGTCCTTGAGTGTGACGTATTTATCAGGTGTTCCTCTGACATAGAATCTCCCACCCTCGAAGACGAGATCCTCTTCTCTAGCCTCAAGCATGTGGGAGGCTATCTTCCTAGCCTTCTCAATAACTCTCTGTGTAGCTTGTATAACAGCCCCTCCCCCGACCGTCATTGTCCTGCTACCAGCTGTGATCACGCCCCTCGCTATAAGATCTGTATCGCCCCATAGAACCCTTATATCGCTTATATCTATCCCAAGCATATCCGCAACCAGCTGTGCAAACCCTGTGGCATCTCCCTGCCCATGAGGGGTTGAGCCGCTTATAATGGTGACCTTCCCATCACTCTCAACTCTAACTATAGCGCTCTCGAAGGGGCCTCCTGATGTGACCTCTACGTAGAACGAAAAGCCAACACCAACCAGTCTACCTTTTCTATACTCTTCATCAGCCCATCTCAATAGATCCCTATACCCGAGCTTCTCAACGCCTCTCATGAGTGTTGATGGATAGTCCCCGGAATCGTATTTCATCCCACCACAATTCTTATAAGGCATCTCTTCAGGCCTTATAAGGTTTCTTAGCCTCAGCTCCACAGGATCTATGCCTAGCTCGTCAGAAGCTATATCCATCATCCTCTCTATGAAGAACGTTGCCTCAGGCCTACCAGCACCTCTATAGGCCATGAGGGGCACTTTATTGGTATAGACACCGAGCACCTCTAGCGATACATTCTCTATCCTATAAGGCCCTGTGAGCATCCTTGCACAGATCATGGGGAGCTCTGTGCCCCACGGATATGCTCCGAGATCCGCCACTATTCTCCCCCTGATCCCGAGCACCTGGCCCTCGCTACTTACAGCAAGCTCGAGCTCAGCATATAGATCCCTGCCCCTGTTGAGGCTTACAAAATCCTCCCCCCTTGTTGCGAACCACTTAACAGGCGTGCCGTTCAGTATGGATGCTAGTGGGACTAGATATTCCTCAGGATACCTAGCGATCTTTGCCCCGAAGGCGCCCCCAACATCCGGCTGGATCACCCTTATCCTGGGTATATTTAACTTCAGCTTTGAGGCAAGCTCCTCCTTAAGATCATAGGGTGTCTGGGTAGACGACCATACCGTCAGTGTATAGCCATCATACATAGCTGCAACACCTCTGGGCTCCATAGGTGCTGGTGCGACGCCCTGGTTATAGAGCTTCTCCGAGATCACGAGATAAGCCTTAGAGAAGGCTGCATCAACATCTCCGCACGAGACCCTCTCGTTCACAGCTATGTTTCTCTCAGCCGGCTCGTGGATCTTTACATCGCTCTCCATAGCCTTGTAGGGGTCTGAGAGCGCTTCGAGAGGCTCATAGTCTATTGATACGAGATCTGCTGCATCCCTTGCTACATACTTATCTCTAGCAACTATCATGGCTATGGGTTCACCAACATATCTCACCTTACCGCTAGCCAGGAGGGGCATTGGTTCCGACTTAGCATCCTCGAATGTTAACGGCTCTACAAACCTCTCGATATCTCTATAAGTATATATAGCCACAACACCGCTTAGCTTCTCTGCATCCTGCGTGTTTATTGATAGTATCCTGGCGTGGGGGTACTGGGATCTTACGAAGAAGGCGTATAAGCCTCCAGGTAGTTTGAGATCGTCTACATAGAGACCTTTTCCAGTTAATAGCCTTGGATCCTCAATCCTTTTGATCCTCTTGCCAACATATCTACCAGAGAAGAGCCCCTGTGACAATAACAGCACCTGGTTAGAATATATTTTGAAGGTTTATTAGGTTGTTTGCTCGACGGCGATCGGATCATTATAGGGATCTTATAGAAATGAATATTAAGAACCATATATACAAAACAGGGGCGTGTTAGTAATGAGAAACCCCACAAAGAGACTATGGGATAGTATTGAGGATATATTTAAAGCTATATTGGAGCATCCCTTCATAGAGGGTCTCACTACAGGGAACCTCAAGCTTGAATCCTTCAAATACTATGTGATCCAGGACTCGCTATACTTAAGAGACTTCTCCAGAGCCCTCTCAAGACTCTCATCAAGATCTAGGAGGGATGAGTGGATCTCAATGTTCGCTGAGCACGCGAAAACAGCAATAGAGGTTGAGAAGAGCCTCCACAGATCCTTCCTCGCCGAGTGGGGGATAACGGAGGAGGAGGTGGTGAAAAAACCCCAGTCTCCAGTAAACTATGCATATACAAGCCACCTCCTCAGAATGACTTCTGAGGAGAGCTACGAGGAGGCAATAGCTGCTGTTTTGCCATGCTACTGGATCTATCTAGAGGTTGGAAAGCATCTAGAGAGAAAAGGATCTCCTAGTCCTTTGTATAGGAGATGGATAGAGACATACTCATCAAGCACATATGAATCCGTGGTAAGGGCAGTCCTAAGAGTGGCTGATACGGTCTTATCTAGGGTTGAGAGCGACGTCTGGGCAAATATTGAGAGGGCGTTTAGGATAAGCTCTATATATGAATACCTCTTCTGGGACTCTGCTTATAAGCTGGAAGCCTGGGTTTTCAAAGTATGGTAGCACACCCTCACAGGGGTTCGGGTTTCATTGTGGTTGGTGTTTTTATACTAACTGCTCTTCCCTTGGCTTCAATGGTCTCTATGCATTAGGGGTGTTCTCTATTTACAGTTCTTCTTGATAGCTTTGTTTTGGCTGGTTGGTGTGGGGTTCTTCT
>DATMAU010000061.1:0-24500 GCA_035559775.1 Sulfolobales archaeon | reverse complement strand
CGCACCTTTACCGCCCCTGCTTCCTGATTTTCTATGCTGGCCCACATTACCCCAGCCCATTGTTCTTGTCCTACCCCTCAGCTTTCTAGTCTTCTTCCTCCTCCTAACCACCATCTAGATCATCCTCCTAATGAGATCATTTATATCCTGACCCCTGTAACCCAGCTCCCCGTCATTCCCATAGGGCTTTTTTATAGAGCCCTTAAATCCACCGCTTGGTGGGTGGAGCCTGAAGATAGGCTTTACAATGTTATCGATCTTGTGGAGCATCTCCTCACCCCTATAGATCGCTGTAGCAAGCTCCTCTATAGATTTATACTTATTATTAGTAACCCTAGCTATATAGTCATCGGTTAAGCGCTTATTCCCAGGAGCCCTTCCCCTCTTCTTGAGAAGCTCTAGCAGTGTTTCGTAGCTAATCTCGCCCCATGTTATCCACATAGCAGCTCTTCTAAGCATACCCACTATCCCGGGGAGACTATCTGGATAGATTGTTGCGTGGAACTTTCTATAAAGCCTCAGCAGCTCTAGTGTTTTCTCAACATCCGGTGGAACGTCAACCCTACCTCTAAGCCTTATTATTGCTAGGAGAGCCATGGTCACCTACCCCACTCACTCACAGAGACAAACCTATATGCACGCTTAAGAGCGTCGAACACCGCTTGGGCGAAATTAATGGTCGTGGAAGTCTTACCCCTGCTCCACGACCATATATCCCTTATACCAGCATACCTCAGGATAACCTTAGCAGTATCCCCAGCAACAAGCCCTGTCCCCTTGGGGGCTGGTTTTAACACCACATCAACGCTGCCAGCCTTACCCCTGACCTGGTATGGTATTGAGTGGGGCTCTGAGCATCCGCACTCAAAGCTACCGCAACCCCTTCTCACGGGGATTATGTTGAGCTTAGCATCCGCTAAAGCCTTATCAACAGCAACCCTCAGCTGTCTAGCCTTACCAACCCCGAGACCCACGAAGCCGTTCTGATTGCCGACGACAACAACAACCCTGAACCTGGTGATCCTGCCTGCGTCTGTCATTTTCTGCACCATGTTTATATCTATGATCTCGTGTTGGAGCTCTCTGCCAAGGAGTGCGTCAACGATCTCTGGCTCCTTTATCCTCATATTCATATCGAATATCTCTTTAAGAGAGCCTATCTTACCCTCCTTAACAAGCCAGCCAAGCCTTGTCCTGGGCTTCCACTCCTCTATACCCTCGTATGGCTGCATCTTCTCGCCAAACTCCTCAGCGCTCACCTACCCTCACCTCTACACCTAGTTTTTTACCGAGCTCTACTATTCCCGAAAATACTTGGTCGAAGTGATCGGGGAGCTTTCTAGGGTCAAGCCCCCTGCTGAGGATCTCTGAGAACTGTCTCTTAAAAGCCTCGGGATCCTGTGATGAGAGCTGCTCAGCATATCTAGCTATATCCTCACCCCTGATCCTCTCCCAACTCGGAATCATATCCTCATCCACAGGGATCTTAAGCCCGGCATCGATAGCACCCTTAACCACAGCATAGATCCTAGAGCCCCTAACACTCGAGTGAAGCCCTATATCCAGCACAGCCTCCTCAACGCCCATGAGCCTTGCCTTGATACCGAGGAGGAGCCCTGCTAGGTAGGCGGCAGGTGTGCTCTTACCGCTTCCAAGCCAGCCTAGCTTTTTGATAAGCTCCGATGTATGGGTTGCTGCTAGGGTTATATCACCTATAGGTGTTGGTCTAATGATCTGTGCTGTTATATATCTATTGCTCTTCCTAACAACAAGCCTAGTTGCTCTCGAGATTATATAGACGTATCTCTTATAATAGTTAGTCTTACCCTCCCTCTTCCTCCTCTTCGGAACCCTGTACGTTGGCCCCCTAGCCATGCTATCGACCCTCCTTAATAATACCTATGGATCTGAGGTACATCTTGAGGGAAGATATATCGTGGAAAGCTCCACCCTTGATCTTCCTGTAAAGGGATCTGTAGAGCTTTGTATCTATAACGCCCTTCTCCCTGAGCAGCTTGACATAGATCCTCATCCTCCTAACCCTATAGATCCAGTCCCTCTTTTTATCAAGCCTAGCCCCAGCACGGCCCTTCCTACTACCATGCCCCCTCCGTCTACCCTTCTTCCTCTTCTCATGGAGAACCCTATACCTACCCCTACTGTTTCTCGAAGGATCTATGGCGTATATGGCTCCATCCTCTATAAGGGCCTTGATCTCTTCCCTCCTGAAGGCTCTCTCTATATCCTCAAGCCTCTCAGGATCGAATCTGACGTTATTAACACCAACCCCCAGGATATCTGCTGCAAGCCTCTTTTGGAGAGAAAGATCCGGCATAAGGCTCACCCGTTAGCCACCTTAAAGCCCTTCTCAACAGCTATTTTAAGCACCTCGCTCCTCTTTCTAGAGCCGAGTGTTGATGCTATATAGATAATATGTCTCTTGGGATCTAGACCCTCCAGATCCTTTGGATTAGATATAACAACAGGCTCTAGACCGCTCGGATGAAGCCCCCTAATATCTTTGGGGGTTCTATAGCCAACCTCGACTATTGGTGGGTAGCCCTTGATCCTTAGCCTCATCTTGTTATCCTTACCCTTCGGCTTAACCCACTTCAGGTTGTTCTCAAACTTGGAGAACTTCCACCACAGTGTTCTCAGAAACTCGACCCTCTTTTTACCACCAACCCTCTCCTGGATCTTTCTAAGCCTCCTCAGCTCAGAGAGGATCTCGTTCCTTCTCCTCATAATATCCCCAAGACTCTCGGTAGAGCTCACGAGCCTATCACCTCCTTCTTATATATATAGATCCCGTCGACAAAGATCCTCCTATCCTTATCACCGATCCTTGTAGCCGCCTCTATATTAGCCGCTGTCTGCGCAACCGCCTCTAGATCGACGCCCTCGACTATTATATCCCTATCCTTCACACTAACCTTCGCACCTGGAAGGATTCTTGCCACCTTTACATCCTGCCCTCCGAGGAACCTCGTTATAATAACCCTATCCTTCTCCACACTAACACCTATTGAGAAGTGGGTGAATATGATCTTCAGATAATACCTATAACCCTTGGTCACCCCTGTTATCATGTTCCTTATATGGGATGCCACAGTATATACGAGGGACTTCTCCCTCGAGCTCCCCATATAGCTCTTCACAACAACCTCGCCATCTTCTAGCGAGATAGAGACCCTCCTGGCGTGTGAGAAGTCCCTCGAAACCTCCCCCTTAGGACCTTTAACCCTCACTAGCTTGCCATCTATGCTGATCTCGACACCCTCTGGTATTGCAACCCTTTCTTCAAGCTTAACAAACCTAGCTGTCCTGCCGCCCACATTTTGTCACCTCAGTATACATATGCTATTGCAACACCCCCTATCCTGTTCTCGATAGCCTCCCTATGGCTTATAACACCTTTTGTCGAGGTGCTTATAATAATGATCCCTATGTCTCTCGATGGTAGATATCTCCTAATATGGGGAGGCATTTTGAGCAGATCCCTATAGCTCACCGGATACCTAGGCTTTATAGCCCCTGCCTTGTTTACCCTCCCAAGCAGCTGGATCTTTATCTTACCCCACCTACCATCATCTATGTATTCAAACTCACCTATGTAGGCGTATCTCTGCATAACCCTGAGGGTCGATGCTATCAGCTTAGATGCTGGGTATACAACAACCTCGGTCTTGCTCCTAGCCTCAGCGTTTGTTATTGCTGTAAGGGCATTAGCTAGAGGATCTAGGACGACCATAATACCACCTTACCTATAGATCCTAAAGCCAATGGATCTAGCAACCTCTCTGAAGCACTGCCTACAGAGATATATGCCGTATTTCTGGATAACAGCATCTCTCGAGCCGCATCTCCTGCAAGCCTGAACACCTCTCCCCATCTTTCTCTCAAACCTAGGTCTATACTTGCCCATTCTCCTCAGCCCCAGCTACTATGGTACTATATTAACGTTGTATTTAAGTGCTATAAATACCATGGCTTCCTCTTTAGAAACTCTATGCCTCCTAGGTATGCTCGACCTAGCCCTGCGCCTCCTCATAACCCTATAGCCCTTCCTCTCCATCGTTATAGCAACATCCATGCCAAAGATGCCTATCTCAGCATCATACTTAGCCCCTGGGAGGACTAGGTATTCCTTCAAGCCTATCGATAGATTGCCATTCTCATCAAAGCTCGAAGCCTTAACCCTCATCCCAACCCCTTCGAAAACCTTTTTCAGAAAATCCTCAGCATCTCTCCTCCTCAGAGTAACCATAGCTGCTATATTCTCACCCCTCCTAACACCGAACTCCCTAATACTCCTCTTAGCAGCCCTGGGGACAGGTTTTCTACCGGTGAGTCTCTCTAGGAGCTGTATAGCCTTCTGAAGCCTCTCACCACTCTCACCAACCCCTATGTTTACCGTAACCTTCGCTATGTAGGGCATCCTCATCGGGTTTGATTTCCAGGACTCCAGGATCTCCTGCACCCTCTCCCTCGGAACTATCTTGTAGATGCTCTCCGGAATGGATTCTAGTTTTAACTCCTCCCCACTCATTTCCCAAGAACCTCCTTTGGCAGCGATATGACAGGCTTATCCCTACCTATAACGAAGATCTTGTCTGCTGTTGTTTGGAAAACATGTCCAGAGGGATCCTCTAGACTCACTATAGTTCTATACCTCCTCATACCCTTGGTGATCTTAACCACCCTGCCAACCCTCCCCACGTTCTTACCACCGATTATTATGGCTAGCGATCCCTCCTCGAATGGTATGTGCTCCACTATCCTTTTCTCAGGGATCGTTATCACAACGGTATCCATAGTGTTATATATATCCTCATCAGCCTTCCTCGGATCAGAGACCCTTACGAGAACATTATAGCCCCCGTATAGGTTAAGCTGTATATGTCCTCCCTTAGCAGTGGTTTTGTCCTCTATCCTTAGGGGCTTTATACCAGCCTCCTGTCTCTCTATCGGGTGGAGCTTCATATAGACTGTAGGATATGGAATAACCCTATAGATCTCGCCAGTCCTTGTTATCTCAACCACATCCATGAAGCCTACGGGGAACTTGTAGTTCTTCCTAGCAACACCATCTATCCTAATAGCACCCTCACTAATGATCTTGATAGCCTCTCTGGAGGTTAGTGCTATCTTGAGCATATCCCTCAGAACCAGGACAAGGGGTACCGAGGTTTCTAGCGAATGAGGCCCTGGAGAAGGCTTGACAACCCATTTATACTCCTTCCTAAGGATCGGGTAGAACCAGGGTGCTGCAAGTCTCTTTAAATGTCTCGAACCGCCCATGCTACCCATACTACTCACCCTCCTCGGTCTTCCCAGCCCTCCTCTCTATAATCTTCCTCCTAACCTCGTCAACCTCGCCCAGCTTTGTTATCATAACCTTAGAAGCGTGTATCATGTAATAAACGGGCGTCCCATCAGCCTTCTTGATCGTAACGCCCTCCACGGCTACCCTGGATCTCTTAAGATCCACCTCAACCACCTTACCCTCATGACCCTTCCAATCACCCCTAAGGATAACCACGGTATCCCCAGCCCTCACTGGGAGCCTCTTAACACCATGCTCTCTAGCAAGATCCTCGCTCAGCATTGCATTGAGAAACCTCCACCTAGCGTGGAGAGGAGCCTTGGCAAGAGCTTTTCTCTGCTTCCCAGGCTTACTAGATCTTGTGAGCACCATATTCCCACCCTATATAATAATCGTAGCTAGGTTTGCTATCGCAGACCACCTCTCAGCAGCCTCCCTAGCAATAGGCCCTCTAATCTCTGTCGCCTTCGGAGTACCCTCTGGAGTCACTATAACTACAGCGTTATCCTCAAACGCAACCCTTGTCCCGTCAGGCCTTCTATAAGGCTTCCTCTGCCTAACAACGATCCCGTAGAACACCTGGCCCACAGTATCGGGAGATCCTCTCTTAACAGTGATCGTTACTAGGTCTCCTACCGAGGCGAAGGGCTGTCTCCTAAGCCTTGTCTTAACCTCTGGAACACCTATAACCATAGCGATCTTAGCACCACTGTTATCAGCAACAACAACCCTGCTACCTGTGACAAGGCCTGGCGTGATCCTTCTTCTAGGATGCGCAGCCCTAGATCTAAGCGTCTTCTTACCCATACTAGCCACCTCTCTTTATAATACCAAGAACCACGAAAGAAACGCTTTTAGCTAGAGGTCTTGTCTCACCTATCAAGACAACATCCCCTGGTTTTGCCCCAATACATGGCGGGTTATGGGCATGGATCCTGCTCCTCCTCCTCTCATACCTCTTAAACTTGCTACTATATTTAAGATACTCCCTCTCAACAGTAACGGTTCTCGCCATCCTCGCCTTAACCACAACGCCCTCGAGTACCAATCCCCTAACACTAACACTACCGTGCCAGGGGCACTTATCATCGTTACAAGTAGTCTTTGGAGGCTCTAGCCCTGGATATGATATACCTATATTTCTAGCTTTACCCGTAGTGCTCACCATGATCACCTCTTCTTAAGAATCCTCCTAACCCTATCCTCAGGCCTCCCGAGAAGCATGTCGCCATCTATATCCACAACCTCTCCTGTTTCGGGGATTTTAAACTGATATCTAGTCCCGCCCTTAAAGGTAACCACCTCTCTCCCCCCAACCCTTATCTCTATGGTCTTCATAGTCTCGTTAACAACCATCCCCTCAACACCCTCAATACCAGGATCTATTGACGATATAACCCTAACCGGGAGGCCGAGGATCTCGTGGTATCTAAGATTGCTTCCCCTTCTCCTCACCCTCACCACCCTTCTCCTTCCCCCTGACTATGCCGAGCTCTTCTTCCCTCAATATGGTGAGTATTCTGGCAATATTCTTCCTAGTGATCTTTATCTTATGAGGCTTATCAAGAGTCCCCATAGTAGCCTGTGTTCTGAGCTTTGTAAGCTCTACCATTAGATCTTGAAGGGTTCTCAGCTTCTCCTCCCTAGACATAGACCTGATCTCATCTGGGCTTAGGCTCACTAGCCACCACCTCCAGAACCACTACCTGGTGGCTGGGTCTCTGCACCAGCTGGCTGGGCTGGTGCAGCGGCTTGGGGCTGCTGCATGATCTCTATATAGTCAGCAGGTCTTCCCGGCCTGACTATGATCACCTCTATACCATATATACCTGGTATTAGGAGCACGTTAGCCACAGCCCTGTCAACCATGTAGTTGATCTGATCGCCACTTCTATATATCTTACCAGCCCTGAGCTTCTCAAACTTAGCCCTCTCCGAGGTGAGCTTACCGCTCACAACAACCTCGGCACCAAGGGCTCCTGCAGCCATGATCCTTCTGAGGGTTATGAAGGCAGCCCTCCTAAAGTGGAAGCCTTTCTCGAGAGCCACTGCCAGCCTGGATGCCATTACCCTTGCGTTGAGCTCTGGGTTCTCAACACCCATTATGGTTATCTGTGGGTTCTCTATACCGAAGTGTTTCTCGAAAACCGTTTGGAGCTTCCTGATAACCTCCCCCCTCCTCCCGATCAGTATTGCTGGTCTATCAGCATATATAATGATCCTTGTCCCGAGAGGTGTTTTTGTTATCTCAACACCAGCGTAGCCAGCTCTAAAGAATATGGATGAGAGGTACTCATCGATCTTTGTTCTGAGAATGCCGAGCTCTAGGAAATACCTCTTCTTAGAAAACTTTGTCGAGAAGCTAGCCCACCTCCTTCACAACAACCTCGAAATTGGTTGTTGTAGAAAACCAAGGTGTAGCCCTGCCAAAGGCCCTTGGCATGTATCTCTTCAAATACCTACCCTTATGGGCTGCTGCATGCACTATGACAAGCCTCTCAGGATCCATACCCTGGTTCTCAGCATTACTCCTAACATTCCTCAGAACCTTTAGAATATACCTAGCAGCTTTGACAGGATATCTACCAACAGGTGTTTTCCACTCCTGGAAATGGGCGTTAACACCCCTTCTATGGGCGATCTGCTTTCTATGCCTTGTATAGGGCACGGGTGCTTCTTTCCTAACAACCTTCTCGAGATACGCTATAGCATCGTCAAGCTTCATACCCTTTATAACCTTAGCTATCTCAATACTCTCCTTAAGAGAGATCCTAAGCTCCCTCCCAAGAGCCCTTGCAAACCTATCCCCCGGGATCTGGGGGTATGTCCAGCGAGGCGGCATACCGCACCACTTGGCACTACTATCTATACAGCCTCATAGGTATAAAAGCTAAATAGATGTTGATTGGTATCCCAAGCCCTGGGTATGTGGAGATATACCATGCATATAGCTAACCATCATTAATTAATATCTATATAACACCCGGTAGCGGGATATATCGAGGGTCTTCCTTGAAATACGTTGAAAAAGCAGTGGATGTCTTCCTCTCAACAGGCACGAGGTTTCCTAGGAGGATTATATGGTCTATGGGCATGATCAAGTACGCTGCTGCTAAGGCAAACACAGAGCTCGGGTTGCTCGACAAAAAGATGGGAGAGGCTATAATGATCGCCTCCAAAATGCTTGCCGAGGGGAAGCTTGACAACATGATCGTTGTAGACGTGTTCCAAACAGGATCAGGCACAGGGCTTAATATGAATGTGAACGAAGTTATAGCTGTGAAGGCTTCCGAGCTGAGCGGGCTCAAGATCCACCCCAACGATCATGTCAACATGAGTCAGTCATCAAACGACGTTGTCCCCACAGCCGTTAGAGTGGCAGCTGTGCTAGAGGTTATGGAGAGCCTTGTACCTGCTATGAGATCTTTTGTAGAGAGCCTTGAAAGACTTGCCCAGAGAACAAGCGATGTTATAAAGCCTGGGAGAACCCATTTGAGGGACGCCCTCCCAGTAACCATGGGGCAGGAGTTCTCAGCCTATGCAGATGCTTTCAAGCACAACCTCAGCCTATTAGAAGGGGTTCTCCCCTATGTTAAAGAGCTACCAATAGGGGGAACAGCTGTTGGTACTGGCTTAAACGCCCACCCGAGGTTTGGTGAGCTGGTTGTTGACGAGCTTAGGAGACAGACCGGGATCGATTTCAGGGTTGCTGGGAGCAGGTTTAGGGCTATGAGGCTGCTAAGCGATCTCGTAGCCCTCAGCTCTGTGCTTAGAACAACAGCGATCGATCTTATAAGATTATGCCAGGATCTCAGGCTAATGTTCTCAGGACCATTCACAGCAATAGGGGAGATAGATATACCACAAGAGGTTGCTGGTAGCAGCATAATGCCTGGCAAGACAAACCCTGTCACTGTAGAGGCTACAATGCTAGCAGCAGCCCAGGTGGTTGGGCTTGATACTGCTAATAGCTATGCAAACCTCTACGGGGAGTTCGAGCTAAGCATGGCCGTGCCCCTTATAGGCTATAACATAGCTACACAGATACAGCTTCTCAGAGAGGCTTTGCAGAAGATGGAGACCTATGTGATCGATAGGATCGTTCCTCTGAAGGAGAGGGCGAGGGAGCTTGCTGAAAAAAGCCCAGCACTTGTAACTGTGATCTCGCCTATAATTGGTTATGATAAGGCTTCCCAGGTAGCTCTAAAGATAACCCAGGGTATATCTATAAGACAGGCTCTGAGGGAGCTTGGGTTCAGCGAGGATGATATAAACAAGATACTGAATCTCGAGAGACTAGTAAAGCCAGGAATACCTGCTAAAGAGAAGTAACCTAGCCCTCACTCGAGGCGAGGTTTTTCAAATAGATCTCGATGAACCTCTCATAAACCTCTATACCTTTCTCAAACTCCCAGTAGCTTATCTCCTCATACTCCGTATGGGATAGCTCGGATCTTCCGGGACCGTAGGCTGCTATGTTTTCCCCAACCCTACCGTAGAGGAGGTTCATATCGCTCGTCCCAGTCTTGATCACGAGCTCAGGCTTCATCCCAGCCTTGCTAACAGCCCTTATGAGGGATCTCACAACAGGTATTGTTGGTCTCACCTCAACGGGTTCTATAGGGTCCTTGAGCAGCGATACCCTGCATCCCGCGGGGGCTGCTTTCTCCAGAGATTCTAGGATCTCCCTCCACCCAGGCCCTTTAGGAGGATATCTAAGATCTATCACAGCACTACCGCTCCTAGGGATCACGTTGGCATACTCACCACACCTAACCATTGTTAGGGCTGCACTCGTGCTATTAGCGCTAGAGCCTCTGTAGATGCCCGATATCCTGTCCCAGAGCTCGAAGATCTTCTCACAGGCTGAGTCATAGATCCACGGTGCTGATGAGTGTCCCCCAGCTGAGGAGCACTCGATCAGGATCTTGAGGGAGCCTCTATAACCTATAGCTATCTTACTAGTATTGGTGGGCTCTCCAATAACTATAGCGTCCGCCTTGAACCCCTTGTTGATAAGCCCTAGGGCACCCCTACTATCGCTCTCCTCACCGACAGAGGCTATGACATATATTGTTGCTAGATCCTCTGGCACGGAGCCCTTGATCCTTATGCTACTTAGCGCTGAGAGCATAGCTGCCAGGGGGCCTTTAGCATCAACAGCACCTCTACCCCTTATCCCGCTCTCACTCTCAGAGACCTCGATATACCCTGGCACCGTGTCTATATGCCCTATAAATGCTATACTGATCCTCCCCCTACCCCACCTAGCAACCCCATTCCCATACTCATCGATATATGCCTCTAACCCGAGCTCCCTAGAGATCCTTGTAAACTCCCTCACAGCCTTTTCCTCATCGCCTGAGGGGCTGTAGATCTTGAGCAGATTCCTAAGAATAGATCTATATGCCTCCAACACACCCAGCCAGCGATGATGCTATTATCTCGGAATCCTCTTTAGTAATCATATATGGTGGTAGAAACCTAACCACAGTGGATCCCGCTCTCGTTGCCAAGACACCCTTATCTTGTAGGCATTTAATCACGTTTAGAGGATTAACCTTTAGATCCACGCCGAGCATGAGACCCCTACCCCTTATCTCTTTAACAACCCTGGATCCTCCGAGCTCTCTTGCTAAGAAGCCCATGAGCTCTCTACCAGCATCATAAGCCTTCTCCCAAACCCTATCGCCTATATAGGCCCTCAGACCTCCTCTAAGGGCTGCTAGGGCTAGGGGGTTCCCGCCAAAGGTGGATCCATGGGATCCCGAAGGGATCTTAGAGGCTATCTCGTCTGTGAAGAGCACAGCAGATATTGGGAAACCCCCAGCCATGGACTTGCCAGCAGTGAATATATGGGGTCTCAACCCTACCTCTGTGAAGGCCCAGTGAGCCCCTGTCCTTCCAAAACCTGTCTGGATCTCGTCGACAATTACTAGGGAGCCCCATTTTTCCGAAAATACATTGATAGCCTCTATAAGCTCTCTCGAGGCTGGGTTCACGCCTCCCTCTCCTTGTATGACCTCGACTATTACTGCAGCTATGTCTGAGCCCTCCAGCGATAAAAGATCCTCTGGCTTGTTGAAATCAACCTGGACTGTAGCTAGATCCAGGCCCTCAAGGCCGACCCAGTATTTCTTATTACCGGTAACTGATAGTGCTCCAAGCGTTCTCCCGTGGAAGGATCCTGTGAAATAGACGATCTTCTTCCTCTTAGTATAGATCCTTGCGAGCTTTATAGCGAGCTCAACAGCCTCTGAGCCGGAGTTTAGGAATGATACGCTCTGATAATCCTTAGGAACTATTCTTGATAGGAGGTTGAGAACCTCTTCCAGAGGCTCTGTATCATATGATGTAGATGCTATATAGATGTTCTCAAGCTGCTCCTTTATAGATTCTATAACATATCTATTACCATGGCCTAGAAAGCCAACACCATTCCCATTATGGGTATCTATATATCTCCTGCCATCCGAATCCCATACATACTGACCATACCCTCTAACAAGCTTCAAACCCCTCGGCTCATAGAATCTGAAAAGCCTCAAGACTATCTCCTCGCCTCAGAAATAACATACTCAGCTATTACCCCAGCAACATCTATCCCGGTAGCTGTTGCAAGCCCCTTGAACTCTGGCACCGGGTTTACCTCGTTAACCACATAGCCCCCCGATCTCTTTTCAAACACGTCTACACCAGCGACCTCTAGACCGAGGATCTCGCAGGACCTTATAGCGAGATCCTCAACCTCAGGATCTATCTTCGCAGCAACAACCTCAGAGCCTCTTGCATAGTTTGTCACAAAACCCCCTATTCTATACATGGCCCCAACAACCCTTGAGCCTACAACAAGGATCCTTAGATCCCTGTCACCCTTATCGATATATTCCTGCACAAGCCCGACCCTAGCCCTGGGATCCTGCATAACCTCTCTATGCTCATAAAGGCTTCTAAGCATCTCCTCATCCCTAACCAGTGTGACAAGCCTGCCCCAGCTACCCTGGGTTGGCTTGTAAACCACAGGATATCCTAGGCTCTCTGCAGCTTTCACAACAGACCCGAGGCCGAGGGTGATATAGGTTCTCGGTATGGGTATCCCTTTTAAGGATAGTAGGGAGAGTGAGATACCCTTATCCTGTGCAATGAGGGTTGGTATGCTTCTATTTATAACCCTGAATCCCTGGGACTCTATGGCTGCAGACGCTATCGGTGCTATGGTTCTCAACATGGATCTCTGTATATATATGCCAGGCCCCTCCAGATCCTTAACCCCTATGCCTAGGGGCTCCTCCTCGAGGTGGATCAGCTTTACCTCAACACCTCTATCTCTAAAGGCTCTTGAGAGCTCCTTCTCCTCCCACCTATATACCGTGTAGATCAACCCTACCTTGGAGATCAATAACTATTCTCCCCAGTCCTCACCAGCGCTTTCAAAAGGCTTAAGCAGGATCCTACCCCCATCCACTATTACTTCGAGGGCAACACCGCACTCATGATCAACAAGCTCTCCGGGCACAGCGTCATCTGGCACCGATACTGGGAGACCGCAAACTGGGCACTTCAGCTGCAAGAACCACACCGTAGAAGAATATAGCTGGTCGTTTATAAGCACGAGCTACAAACCTTTTACAACCATTTCCTTAATATCAAGGCACACCGTGTAAAAATAAATATTATTTAATGTCACACCGGCCGTTGAAAAATAATACTCATTTCTATTTATTAGTTCTCTAGCCTTTTGAGAAGAGGTGACGATGGTAAGGGTCTGTGTCGTAGGAGGATCTGGATACACTGGTGGAGAGCTGCTCAGATACCTCTCAATGCATAGGGAGGCTGAAGTTAAATATGTGACATCGAGGGAGTATGCTGGCAAACCGATACACTTTGCACACCCCAACCTCAAGGGCTACTATAAGGGCTTGAGGTTTGAGAACCTGAGCGTTGATAAGATCCTTGGGCTATGCGACGCTGTGTTCTTCTCAACACCTCTGGAGGTTTCTATGGAATATATACCAAAGGTGATCGAATCAGGGATCAGAGTCATAGATCTCAGCCCGGCTTTCAGGCTCAAAGATCTGGATCTTTTCAAAGCATACTACGAGATCGAGCACAAAGCACCAGACTTAGCTAGAAGAGCTGTGTACGGATTACCAGAGATCCATATATATAGAGAGGCCTTGAGAGGAGCATCCCTCATAGCATCTCCCGGGTGCAATGCTACCGCAGCGATCATCTCCATATACCCCCTAGCCTATACAAAGAAGATCTCCTATCCGGTAGTGATAGATATTAAGGCGGGGAGCAGCGAGGCTGGGGCTAAACCAACACCCTGGGATCATCATCCAGAGAGGGCTAGCAGTACTAGGCCCTATTCCCCCAAAGGGCATAGGCATGTTGCCGAGGTACTCCAACTCCTCAGAGAGCTTGGGGAGAGTGATAACAGGGTGAGCCTGATCCCGCACGCAGTACCCATGGTGAGAGGTGTTTTATCATCAACACACCTCTATATAGACCTAGATGAGCAAGAACTGGTTAAAATATATGTTGAGAGATACACTGGAAGCCCATTCATAAGGATCCTGTGGGGCTCCCCAACACCATACCCAGACCCCAAGAACATTATAGGGACAAACATAGCTGACATAGGGTTTGCTGTGGAGGAGAGGGCGAGGAGAGCATCTATATTTGTAGCCCTCGATAATCTGGGCAAGGGTGCTGCGGGTCAGGCTCTCCAGGCTTTCAACATATCCCTCGGGATCGATGAGAGGGAGGGTCTATGGATACCCCCAACCAGGCCTGTTTAGGAGAGACGATCGTTATAAAGATCGGTGGGAGAGCCCTTGAGAAAAATTTAGATGGATTGGTGGAGAGCATCGCCAGAGCCTCGAGATGCGGGAAGATCATAGTGATCCACGGTGGAGGGGATCAGGTAACGAGAGTGAGCAAGGCTCTCGGCATAGAGCCTAGGTTTGTAACATCGCCCCAGGGGATTAGGAGTAGATATACCTCTAAAGAGGAGCTGGAGGTCTTCATAATGGTTATGTCCCTGATCAATAAGAGCATCGTCACCTCCCTAGTAAAAAGAGGGATCAGGGCTATAGGTATAGCTGGGTGTGACGGGCCCGTGCTCGAGGGTACGAGGAAGAAGCAGCTTGTTATAATCGATGAGAGGGGTAGGAAGAGGGTTATAGAGGGCGGCTATACTGGGAGTATAGGGAGATGCCATAGAGAGAGGTTATTAGAGCTACTAAAGATCTCAGACGTAGTAGTGGTATCACCGCTAGCAATAGACCTAGAGGAGGGCGTGCTCCTAAACGTGGATGGCGATGAAGCCGCAGCCGCTATAGCAAGGTGCGTAGAGGCGAGGGGAGCTATTTTTGTAACAGACGTTCCTGGTGTTATAATAGATGGTAGTGTTGTTAAGGTGATAAGAGAGAGTGATAAGGAGATCCTGGGTAAGATCGGTGCTGGGATGAATAGAAAGGTTATGGCAGCCTTAAAATATGTTGGAGAGAGTGGTGGCAAGGCATATATATGTGATGGGACATCGGGGGATGTTTTTGAGAAGGCTCTCAAAGGAGAATGTACCGTAATAACTAAAAGCTAGTTTCGTGACAGTGATCTCAAGAGATTCTCCACATTTCTCCACGTATCGCTAATAACCATCTCAAGGGGTCTTCTAGCATCTATAAGCACTAGCTCTCCCTTCCTAACCAGCTCGAGATATATTTTCCTCGCAGCCTCTAGAAGCCCTTTCTTCTCATAGAAACCCCATCTCCCCGTAGTTCTGATCCTTTTTAAGCCTTCCTCAGGCTCTATATCGAGGTATATGGCTAGATCTGGTTTTGGAAAAGCATTGTTTATGATCCTCAGCCACTCCGTATCAATACCCATAGCTCCCTGATAGGCTATCGTGCTGTAGTAATACCTATCCATAACAACAACCTCGCCTCTCGCCATAGCAGGCTTTACAACCATCTCGACATGGTATGCTCTATCACATGTCATTGCAAGAGCGTCTATCAATGGGTTGTTAATAGATCTCTCCTTAATCCTCACAAGAGCCTCGGCAAAAGGGCTCTCATAGGGCTCGTAAGTATATATAGCTCTATAACCCCTCGAGATAAGCATGCCAGTAATCTCCCTAGCAACCGTTGTTTTCCCAGCACCATCTATCCCCTCTATGACTATGAGAACACCTCCCACACAAAGCCCGAGATTGAGTAGCGGTGAGGGATATATAGCGTTAGCATTGTTAAACAATAGAGCTTAGAAACTGAGCTGGTATGCCGTAGCCAACCGTCTCGATTTCGTGATGGTTTATATGGGTTGATATCTGATCGTAGTTATGTGGGAACACTGTATAAGATCTATTATTTATGGTATAGCCAGGATATGGTGTTTCCCCACAGCTATTAGCCAGAGGCAAGCTATGAAGAGAGAGCTGTGGGTAGAGATCACACCGAAGAAGCGGAGATCAAGGAAGTTAAGGGGAAGAGCGGTTGATGTAAAAATCAACCGCAATGAAGCCCGAACCCCCTAATCAGTATTATTATTGTTGAAAAGCTCTGTTAGGAGAACCGTTGCTCAAATCCTCTATCTCCTAGATCATAATAACAAATCTATGTGAACTTATATCAATCCTAGTAGCTATCTCTCTAGGGATAGTTGTTGAAAAGCCCCTCATCGCTAAGGGATCTCGCAAGGTCGGAACTAGAAGTGGGTATGAGAAAGTATAGATACTACAGCATCCCTGCTCTCGAGAGAGAAGGCTACGATGTTGCAAGACTCCCAGCCAGCCTCAGAATAATCCTGGAATCGATGATCAGGAACTACGACGGTGTCTCCATATCAGATGAGGATATAGAGAATCTCCTTAAATGGAATCCTAAGAGCCCCAGCGGTGAGATCGCGTTCAAGGTGGCTAGAGTTATCACCCAGGATTTCACCGGAGCCTCCTTAATACTCGACCTGGCTGTGATGAGGGAGTATGTTGCTAAAATAGGTATCGATCCTGCGGAGGTTAATCCAAAGGTACCTGTTGATATGATAATAGATCACTCTGTACAAGTGGATCTCTGGGGATCTCCGGAGGCACTTAGAAAGAACATAGAGCTCGAGTTTATGAGGAACTCAGAGAGATACAGACTATTCAAATGGGCTGCAACAGCCTTTAAGAATTTCAGGGTCTTCCCCCCAGGTATAGGGATCATACACCAGGTTAACCTAGAGTACCTCTCAAAGGTGGTTATAGCTGAGGAGACTAGGGAGGGTTATGTAGCTTACTTCGACACATTGATCGGTACGGATTCACATACACCGATGGTTAACGGGATAGGCGTTCTCGGATGGGGTGTAGGGGGCGTTGAGGCCGAGGCCGCTATGCTGGGTCAGCCTGTCATAATACCCCTACCCGAGGTTGTTGGTGTCCATCTCTATGGAGAGCTTAGAGAGGGTGTTACAGCAACAGATCTTGTTCTAACAATCACAGAGCTCCTTAGAAAGAGAAACGTTGTTGGCAAGTTTGTCGAGTTCTTCGGAGAGGGTGTCTCATCGCTATCAGTCCCGGACAGGGCTACCATAGCTAACATGGCTCCCGAGTATGGCTCCACAGTATCCCTCTTCCCGGTGGATGAGGAGACTATAAGGTATCTCAGGCTCACAGGAAGACCCGAGGATCATATAGAGCTTGTTAGGAGATACACGGAGGCCCAAGGGCTTTTCGGCCCTCGCAGCGGTGATAGTATAGAGTATTCCGAGGTAGTGGAGCTTGATCTAAGCTCTGTCGAGCCAAGCATTTCAGGACCCTCCCTCCCATGGCAGAGACTGGGATTAGCAGATGTTCCCAAGAGCTTTGCCAGGTTTGTTGAGGAGAGGAGGAAGAAGCCGGGCTTTCTCGAGAAGAAGGTGAGGATCGATAGTGAGGAGATAACCCTAAAGGATGGCGACATAGTGATCGCTGCGATAACGAGTTGCACAAACACAAGCAACCCGGAGGTAATGATCGGTGCTGGGTTGATAGCGAAGAAAGCAGTCGAGCTAGGCCTCTCGGTACCAAGGTATGTTAAGACAAGCATGGCTCCCGGCTCCAGGGTCGTGACGGAGTATCTCTCGAGATCAGGCTTACTAGCATATCTAGAGAAGCTTGGTTTCAGCGTTGTTGGGTATGGATGCACAACATGTATAGGTAACTCAGGCCCGCTGCCAGAAGAGATCTCTAACGCCCTCGCTAAAGACGGGATCATGGGTGTTGCCGTGCTCTCGGGTAACAGGAACTTCGAGGGGAGGGTTCACCCAGATGTTAGGGCTAGCTATCTCATGTCACCAATGCTTGTCGTAGCCTACGCTCTTGCTGGGAGTGTTAATAAGGATCTATCTAGGGAGCCTATAGCAATAACCCCCAAGGGTCCTGTTTATCTAAAATCCATATGGCCTAGTAGGAAGGAGATAATCGAGATCATGGATCGCTATGTGAAGCCTGAACTATTCATCGAGAAATACTCAAAGATCTATGAGGATGCTCCAGAGGCTTGGAAGAAGCTCGAAGCACCCAAGGGGGTTCTCTACGAATGGGATCCCAGGAGCACCTATATCAAGAGACCACCCTTCCTAGACGACTTCAAACCAGATAGAGAGCCAGTTATAGAGGATATCATCGATGCAAGACCCCTACTAATCCTAGGAGATTCTATAAGCACAGACCATATATCACCAGCCGGGAGAATAGATCCGGACAGCCCTGCGGGTAAATACCTATTAGAGCAAGGTGTCAGCCCCAAGGAGTTCAACACCTACGGCGCTAGGAGAGGTAATCACGAGGTTATGGTTAGAGGAGCCTTTGCAAGCAAGGGTGTGAGGAACAAAATGCTCCAGGACAGGGGTATAAGTGGTGGCTACACAATACACTACCCATCTGGAGAGATTATGAGTGTCTATGATGCTGCCATGAGGTATATGGGTGAAGGAGTCCCCTTACTAATAATAGCTGGTAAGGAGTATGGCCTAGGCAGCTCTAGGGACTGGGCTGCCAGGGCTCCAAGGCTCCTCGGGGTAAGGGCTGTTATTGCTGAGAGCTTCGAGAGGATACATAGATCCAACCTGGTTGGGATGGGCATAATACCCCTCCAGTTCCCCAGAGGAGTTAACGCCGACACGCTCAAGCTCAGGGGAGACGAGCTCTTCGACATAGTGGGGCTGAAGAACCTAACGCCCAGGGGGAGGGTTACTATGGTTATCAAGAGACCAAATGGTGGGAGAGAGACTGTCGAGCTTATAGCTAGGGTAGAGACCAAAGCCGAGATCGAGTATCTCAAATATGGAGGCATACTCCACTACGCTTTCATGAAAATGCTCGAAGAGCTTAAGAAGAGCGCGTAGTGCTTTTTTAATCTCCCCATAAACCCTATATCTAGGAGGTAAGAATGAACTATAAAACAATTAGAGAGAGATCGCTGGAAGCCATTAAGATCATTAACAACTATATACACAAAACACCTCTTGATAAGAGCACAACGTTCTCCAGAATGTTTGGCGGTGAGGTGTATCTTAAATACGAAAACCTACAGAAATCAGGCTCATTCAAGGCTAGAGGGGCTCTCTACAAGATAAACAGGCTCTACCAACAGGGTGTTAGGGAGGTTGTCGCAGCATCCTCAGGAAACCATGCACAGGGCGTTGCCTATGCAGCATCGATATATGGTGTTAAAGCAACCATATTCATGCCTGAGACAGCACCTATAGCAAAGGTAGAGGCTACAAAGGGCTACGGGGCTGAGGTGATCCTCAGGGGAAGAGTGTTTGACGAGGCTTATGAGGGCGCCATTAGCTACTCGGAAGAGAGGGGTGCTGCCTTTATCCACCCATTCAATGATCTAGATATAATAGCTGGGCAGGGAACAATATCGCTAGAGCTAATGGAACAGATCAGCAGCTTCGATGTAGTGCTAGTCCCAGTAGGTGGAGGAGGTCTTATCTCAGGCATAGCCTCGGTGTTAAAGGAGTCTGGAAGAAACGTGAAGGTCATAGGGATAGAGCCTGAGGCTGCACCTAAGTTCAAAGAATCACTCAGGCTTGGAAGGATCGCTGAGGTACCCGTAGCCCCCTCACTAGCCGACGGGCTTCTAGCCAAGAAGCCTGGCGATATAACATTCGATCTCGTTAGGAGATATGTGGACGATATAGTAACGGTCTCTGAAGACTCTATAGCTAGGGCGATGTACTTGCTCATGCAGAGGAACAAGATCGTTGCCGAGGGTTCCGGAGCTGTTGGGCTGGCAGCACTGCTAGAGGGTAAGGTTAATATTGAGGGTAAGAGGTGTGTTGTGATTATAAGCGGTGGCAACGTGGATCTAACGGATCTTTATAGAATAATAATGAGGGGTCTCACAGCCGAGGGAAGAATGATCGAGTTCTCGGTAGAGCTTGTAGATGCTCCTGGAGAGCTTAAGAGGGTTTTAGAGATTATATACGAGTATAGGGGCAACATAGTTGAGATAACCCACAAGAGGGGAGGGAGGGATATAACGCCTGGGAAAGCTATAGTGAATCTGGTGGTTGAAATCCCCTCTAAAGATATTGGGACGAGGATCATATCGACCCTCTCCTCAAAGGGGTATAGAGTGACGAGGTGATGAGGATCAAGCCTCACAGAGATCTTGGGACAGGGATCTTTAGAGTTTCTTTCGAGATTCTCTTTAACAGCCCACAGGAGCTGATAGATCTTCTCTCAGAGCTTGAGAAGAGGATCAGGGATAGGTGGGGTGGCAGCCCCCATCTATCGTCATCCTCACTCCTATGGGGCTCTGGCAGTGAGATGGTTAGAATAGCCTTTTCAGAGCAGATTGAGAGGGGAGGGTTATCAATAGCCCCTGGGCTCCTCAGGGCATCTGGGGTTGTGGAGTGCGTCTCCTCCGATAGGTGTGTTGAGATTTATGAGGAGATCTATGAGACTACAAGGCTTAAGAACCTGAGGATCCGACTAACCATATAGCTAGCCTTTCCTCTCTAGATTTTCTCCAGAACCTCTATATCCTCGGCACTGAGTCTCCAACCCATAGATCCTCTGAACTCCTCAACCCTCTCAACCCTCTCTGTTTTTGGTATAGCCATAACCATTGGTCTCGATATCAGGTAGTTGAGGGCAACCTGGATGGGTGTTTTACCATGTTTCTTCGCTATAGAGACCACGGTCTCGTTTTTCGCAACACCTCCCCATTCGAGGGGTGTGTATGCTTGGATCAAGATCTTGTTTTCTATCGAGAACCCCAGGAGATCCTTCTCCACCTGCTTATCAAGCACGCTGTATTTAACCTGGTTGGCCACTATCTCGTGCTTTTTCGTAGCCTTTATGGCTCTTGATAGGTTCTCCAAGCCAAAGTTGCTCACACCAATGAATCTGGCCATGCCAGCCTCTGCTGTTGCCTCTAGAAACTGGATCTGTCTCTCTATAGAGATACCTGGCCTCGGCCAGTGGATCAATACTAGATCCACATAGCTTGTTCCAAGCCTTCTAAGGCTAGCCTCAAGAGCCTTAATAACCTTGGACTGGTCTGAGAACCTATCGGGAAGGATCTTTGTTACAATGAATACCCTATCCCTACCAGTAATCCTACACACCCTGCCAACAAGCCTCTCAGCCTCACCATTAGCATACATTTCAGCAGTATCTATCAGATTCATTCCAACCTCGATAGCCCTGATAAGCGCGGTCTCAGCCATCGAGTAATTATTTATCCTCCAAGTCCCTATCCCGATCGCAGGGACAGTCTCGCCGGTTCTTCCGAGGGGTTTCCTGTCATTAGGATCTATGTGGAACCTCATAGACCCTATCCAATATGATCCATAGTGTTGTGAGTAATATATTTGTATTATGTATTGCATACACCTTGATATTCGTAACTATTCTTGGTGGCAACTGCATAACTATGCCCATCCAGGAAGGCTTATTATTTACAAACCATTAGCTATCTTCTTTCTAACAATCTCAGAGGTTATGATAGTCTTTAAAAAGCTGTCGCGTTTATCATAGCCCTAGGTATTAGAGAGAGGGTTTCCGTAAGTGCTCTATAAAGTCCATCTATAGATCTTGGAAGCCTTTTGTGCTTAATGTTTGGCGTATATCTTAAAAAGATGTTATTAAGCCTAGGTATTTTTATATAACGGTAGATAGTGATAAAGGACGGCAACAAGATCTGGGTATGGCTCTTCCTAGATATATATCTACCATCGATAATAATGGCTATAGCTAGGGGTATGTTAACAATAACCCTGCCCCTCTATCTCATCTCAGCAGGCCTGGATCCTGTCTATGTGGGGCTTGGCAGCGCATCTATATCTCTAGGCAACCTGTTGCTAGATATCCCTGGAGGTGTTATCCTCAGGATCACGGGTGAGAAGACGTTCACAAGGATCTCGATGATCTTGGTATCCCTCTCATCCCTGGGGATGGTGTTTCTCCAGCACCCATGGATCCTCATAATGCTCTCCATAGCCTTTGGCGGTGGGAGGAGCATGTGGCTCCTTGCTAGGAGATATGTGATAACGTATTACGTGGATTACCAGTATAGGGGGAGAGCGTCCTCTTTTATAGGCATGTCAGAGAGGCTTGGGACATTCATAGGGCCAGGGATAGTTGCACTGGTGATCGATAGGCTCGGCTACCCATGGGTATTCCTAACATGTTTCACACTAACCCTAGTAGCAAGCATATTCAACATAGCTGCATCTAGAATAACGATGCCAAGAGATAGGATCTATGATGATAGAAGAGAGATGAGGCAAAGAAACCATGCACAGGATCACGCAGCAGGCTCTAACCAGCCCGGATTATTATCCCTCGCAGCATTCTCAGCAGCCCAGATAGCTGTCCAGGGTGTTAGATCTAGTAGGAACCTGCTAATCACTATCATAGGTAAAGGGATCGGGATGAGCGATAGCAGTGTGAGCCTAGCGGTAAGCATCTCGGGAGCTCTTGATGTGCTCAGCTCATACCCAGCCGGCGTTATTATGGATAAGAAGGGGAGGCATGTTGCAGTAATGATCAGCTTCTCAATAATGGCCATAGGATTCCTCTTACTAGCCATAACAAATAACGAGACGCTCTTCTACGCATCGGTGCTCACAATAGGTTTTGGAAACGGTTTCGGCTCAGGCACGATGATAACCATGGGCGCTGATATCGTGTCAAGTATGAGGAGCGATAGGGGAGCAATATTCCTATCAATATGGCAGTTCATAGGGGATCTTGGAAGCACCATCTTCCCAGTATCGATAGGCCTGGCTGTATCGATCTGGGGCGCTTCGGCCTCAAGCGCTGCTATGTCGGCTATATCAACATCAATAGCAATAGCGTTCAAAACAGCGATCAACAATAAGATCCTTAAAACCCATCACCGCGCTTAAGGATTCATCACCCTTACAGCTTTGATCGACTGTTAGTCTATGTCCGATAGAAAGGTTATATAAGAACTGAGTTTCTATCTATTTATACCTCCTATCCAAACATAATTACAGGTAGATATACCAAAGCACAAATAATATTTAAAACTAACACATGTAGACAGTGCGACTCGGCAGAAGCTCTTGAACAGTCTACAAAATACTAGTAAACCTGCGGGCTTACATATCATCTGACCTTATCTTCATATTGCTTAAATAGAATGTAGAATGTTAGTGCGGAGGCTAGGATTATTGAGCTGGCTAGGTAGAAAGGCGATTCTAGGGATACTTCCGACAATAGAAAGCCTGTTACAGCCGGCATAGCTGCGCCTGACAATCCCGTCGTTAATGCCAATATGCTTGAGGTTGATGCTCTCTCTGAGGGGTCTACGAGACCCAGTATAAAGGATCTTATGATCGGAGAGGGTATGTTGATCAAGATCCTCATGGCCATATATACAATGCTCACAGCAAGGAACGATGGTATCAGGGGTATTAATGCAAGCATAGCTGCCGCAACACTCTGGGTAAACACCACAGTACCTATAGTACCAAACCTCTTAGCAATAGCTGGAGATGCCAGGAACGATATACCCAGTATAGCATGGGACACCGCGTATGGTATCGATATGAGGTTCTCTTCCACCGAGAACCTCTTATAGAGCCATAGCGAGAATAACGATGGAGCTAGGAGTCCTGCACCCATAAATAGCATTCCAACATACACAGAACTCCTCAGGATCGCATCATAGGATTTTGTTGGGAGTTTTAGAAGAGCCCTATTACCCCCACCAGGGTTGTGGCCCTCTACCTTGAGCATGAGCATTAATATTGATGCGAGCGCCAGCGATCCCGATGCTAACACGAAGATCGGGTGGTAAGACACGGCCTCTCCAAACCCATAGGCTCTGAGAATATTAGGTACCCCTCCAGCAAGGAACCCTATGATCCCCATCAGTGTTGTTATCGACGCAGCTATGCTGAAAACCAAGTTTCTCTTCTCAGGCGTGGGGGCTGAGTCTGCTAAAAGAGCTGTTACAGAGCCTCCGTAGAGGGCACTTCCCAAACCACCTATACCGGATACTACGAAGAGGTAGTATAGATTAACCGGATATATATAGCCCGCAAGGGATACGGCCCCAAGGGCTAGTCCTAGTGCTGAGATCTTCTTTCTACCCACAGCATCAGCAATTATACCTCCAGGGAGTAGCATGAGTGTAGTCACGGCCGGAGATACTGTTAACACCAACCCTATATCGATATCACTATACCCAGCCTTCGACAGATATATAGCTAGGATAACGCTCTGAGCATTAACAGCTATCGATACTAGGGCTTGTGCAGCTATTACTAGCTTTGGATCCCGTTCTAGCGCTATATATGATGCAAAGGCTCTCGATATGGAGGAGAAAGCCCTTAGGAATAGGTTTCTTGACAGAGCCCTAACTATATTGTTTTTTCACATTAATATATATTACGCATAAGATGTATTATAATCTTTACACCTGTATATACATGAGTTGTAATGCAATACATATACATATGAGTGGAAACGTAATAAAATGATAGTATTTCTGTGCATAATTCAAAAGACTTCAGATAAGCCGTAGCCAACTATTCCCAGCTCTACGAAGGCATATAAAGACCGATATCAAACCCTAACCTATAAGAACACACAGCACAAAACACGGTCTACAGCAATAACCCCACGCAATACAGATAACCATAAAAAACCAAA
>DATMAU010000060.1:0-5427 GCA_035559775.1 Sulfolobales archaeon | reverse complement strand
TCTATTGTTATGTATTCATTGATCACATCCATCAAAACGAGCTCAGGATCCCTCTCCAGAGGATCACCCCAGCCACCCCCACCACCCGTCCTAATACTCACAACATCACCCTCAGAAAGCCTAAAAGCAGCAATCTTTCTTCCCTCTAAAATTCTCCCATCGTTCTTTCTTATTATGAATTTGCATGGTGTTCCATTTAAACCCCCGCTTACACCCCACGGTGGATATTTAGATCTTCCAAATGATATTGTAAAGAACGCTTCATCTGTTAAGACTCTGTAGTCTTTTATTATCCCAAAGCCTCCTCTGAACTTCCCATGCCCGGCTCCTCCTTCTATGTTTAGGCTATATTGTTCAACTAGAACTGGATATCTCCTCTCAAGTACTTCTATTGATGATGCATATGTCTCCCCATCTCCAACACAGACCAAGGCATTCACACCATCTCTACTAGATGCAGCTCCCCAGCCTCCTGGCTGAGGCTCTACTATTCCAAATGGTTCTCCGGATCTCTTATCACGACCCCCCAGTATAGTTGCCCCTACAGTAAGGAAATGCCCAGCAGGAAGCCTATTTGGTACATGGGGAGCTAAAGCCTTCCAGACCAGGTCTGTTGCATATAGCATCGACTCCCAGAAGGTTGCTACAGGAGCGTCTCTTGAGGGGTTAAATACTGTTCCCTCAGGGGCGTGAACCTTTAGTGGTGATAAGAACCCATAGTTAACATAGGGGTGGTGGGGATCTAGTAGGGCAACATATACGATCCTCACAGCGCCAATAGTTCCTGGAAGGGGTGAGTTTATTGGTCCTTTAGCCTGTTTTGAAGAGCCTGTGAAATCTACTGTTATGTCCTCATCAGTTATTCTAACACTAACTTTTATAGGAAGCGGTTCGTCGGTTATCCCGTCGTCGTCTATATAGTCGTGTGCCATGAACGTGCCTTTAGGAAGCTCTTTAAGCCTTATTATAGCATATCTATAGGAATCCGCTATGGCTTTTTTACATGCTTCTCTGTATGCTGTAATTCCGTATTTGTCAATTATTTCTGTGACCCTTCTGCTTCCTATCATAAGGGCTGCTATTTGAGCCATCATATCCCCTAACGTCTGTTCTGGCAATCTCGAGTTTTGCCTAATCATCTCTATAATATCTCTAACAGGTTTACCTTTCTTATAGAGTTTGACAGGAGGGATCTGAAGTCCTTCCTGGAAGATCTCTGTTGAATCTGTTGTCCAGCTGCCAAACCTCATTCCACCGATTTCAGACCAGTGGCCCTTATTAACGCTGAAACCTACTAGTTCTTCTTTATAAAAGATGGGCTTGATGAGAACAACGTCGTTTAGATGCGTCCCTGCTATATGGGGTATATTAACTATTATTATATCGCCATCTTCTAGTTCTTCTCCGAGTTCCCTGATCGAGCCCTTAACAGCGTAGTCGAGAACGCCCACGAACCCGGGAACGCCATTAGCCTGTGCCAACATGTTTCCCTGCTCATCCATTAAGGCTACAGCGTAGTCGAGAACCTCATAGATCACTGGGCTCTTGGCAGTTCTTCCGAAAACATAAAACATCTCTTCAGCTATGGATATTAATGCATTGTTAATTATTTCCAGAGTAAATATATCTCTCATAATATCCCCGAAATATTTAGCATTAATCTCAATTTAAGCATTCAAGTTTATTAATGCTTAAGTGTTAGGAAATCATGGCGATAATCGTGCAGCAAACCGATAAAAGATATAGAGTTGGCATCGATATTGGGGGTGCTTTTACAGATATAGTTGTGTATGATGAAGTTACAGGAGCTATATTGTATGAGAAAGTTGAATCCACGCCTAAAGATTTTGCCATAGGGGTTCTTGAGGCTGTTGAAAAAGTTAAGATTGATCTATCAAAAGCTGGATATATATTTCACGGTCAGACGATCGTAATAAACACAGTAATCACTAGAAGGGGTGTTAAGACCGGGCTGATAACTACTAAGGGGTTCAGAGACGTATTAGAGATTCAGAGAGCTAATAGAAGGGATATGTATAATCTTCTATACGCAAAGCCAGAACCCCTTGTACCTAGATATCTAAGGTTAGAGGTTGATGAGAGAGTGATGTATAATGGGAATGTGATCAAAAAACTCGATACTCTTAGTCTTATCAATGCTATCAAAAAGCTAAAAGAACATAACGTCGAGAGCGTTGCGATAACCTTTATCAATAGCTATGCAAACCCTGTCCATGAGATCGAGGCCAAAAGGATCCTTACTGAAAGCAGCTTTAAATATGTAACAGCCTCCTACGAGATAACAAACGAGTGGAGAGAATATGAGAGAACCTCAACAGCAGTAATAAACGCCTATGCTCATCCCATATTCGCTAAATATGTTGAGAGGTTAAGTGATGCTTTCAGCAAGCTAGGATTCAGAGGAATCTTCTATATAATGCTATCTAACGGCGGCGTTGCTAAATCCGACCTGGTTAGAGATAAGCCTGTGTTAACCATAGAATCAGGACCTATAGCCGGCTACATAGCTTCGCTAAACCTGGCTAGAATAATAGGAAGGAGCAATGTGATACCATTGGATGGCGGAAGTACCACTACCAAAGGAAGCCTTATCAAGGATCTCACTCCTAAGGTGATAACAGACTACTATATAGAGCGGGATCGCTATAGACCGGGCTATCCGGTGAAGGTGCCTGTCATTGATAGTATGGAACTAGGTTTAGGAGGCACAAGTATCGCATGGATAGACGAGATAGGAAACCTTAATGTAGGGCCGCAAGCTGTAGGGGCAGATCCTGGGCCCATATGCTATGGTAAAGGAGGTGATAAACCCACCTTAACAGACGCCTATGTGGTGACAGGGTTAATAAATGATCAGTACTTCCTTGGCGGTAGACTTAGACTTAGAAAGGATCTAGCCAAGGAAGGGCTCAAGAAACTTGCAGATCACTATAGAATTTCGATAGAAGAAGTAGCTGACGCCATAATAAGGATAGCTAATAGTAAAGCGGCCTATCTCCTCAGAGCCATCTCTGTCCAGAGAGGATATGATCCTAGGGACTTTACATTAATAGCCTATGGGGGTTCAGGGCCTATGTTTGCACCATATATAGCGGCAGAGCTCAAGATCCCAGAGATGGTGGTTCCGGGTATACCTTCAGGTGTTTTCACAGCATGGGGCATGATAACTATGGATGTGAGGAGAGATCTTGTAAGAACTAAGGTTATAAGACTTGATAGTACTGAGGCGGCTAATAAGGTTATAAATATATTTGATGAGATTGAGGGTGAGGTAGTAAAACAGCTCATGGAAGAGGGCTTTTCAAGGAGTTCTATAGTTATTCTTAGATACGCTGACATGAGATACTATGGTCAAGAGCATACGATAAAGGTGCCTATACCAACCACCTCTACAAGCCCTGATGCTTTTCTCAATACGGTAATCGCGAGGTTCCATGAGCATCATGAAAAAGAATATACATTTAGACTTGATAGCCCTGTTGAGATCGTTAACTTCCATGTAGTAGGGCTAGTATCACTGCCAAAGCCACCGCTTAGGAAAGTAAGAAAAGAAGAGAGGGATCTATCTAAAGCTAGAAAGCCTGACAGAGAGGCGTTTATTGAGGGACACTGGGTTAAGGTTGAGGTATACGAGAAGGATCTACTCCCACCAGAGTATAGAATAGAGGGTCCGGCGATCATAGAGGAGCCTACGAGTACCATTATTGTTAGTAAAGATCAGATAGCAGAAGTGGACGAGTATGGAAACATAATAATAAGGTGGAAATAGATGCTATCTCGAGATACGTTCACGCTGGATATCATATTGAATTCATTAAGATCCATAGCCGAAGAGATGTTTGAGATAACAAGAAAGACGGCAAAAAACCCCATTATATATGATGTGCTTGACTTCTCAACAGGCCTCACAGACGGCCTCGGGAATATAGTGGCACAAGCAACAGGTGTACCCCTGTTTCTTGGTATTTTCGATACAATGGCTAAGAACATTCTCAACATAATGGGTAACGAGATAGAGCCAGGAGATATAATTATAACTAATGATCCTTATATTTCAGGAACCCATCTAAACGATGTTGGCGTTATGATGCCAATATTCTATAAAGACGAAATAGTAGCTATTGCCCTTAATAAAGGACACTGGAATGATGTTGGCGGTATGTACTTCGGATCATGGGGTCCGGCGGCACAGGAAATATATCAGGAGGGGATCATAATACCTCCTACTAAGATCTATTCTAGGGGGAAGCTGAATAACGATCTATATAAGCTCATCATGAAGAATTCAAGGATACCGGACTTTACTAGCGGCGACCTTTTCGCGCAGATAGCATCGCTTAGATATGCTGAGAAAAGAGTAATAGAAATAATAGAGAAATACGGAGTAGAGGCTTTTAAAGAGGCATGTTCTAAATCTATAGAAGATGGGCGGAGATTAGCATATTTAAAAATAGCCGGGTTGCCTAAAGGTGCGTTCGAAGCATATGATTATTTAGATGATAGTGGTACAAGCCCAGAACCGGCGAAGATAAAGGTAAGGGTAGAAATAAAGGATAGAGAGTTTGTAGCCGATTTTAGTGAGAATCCGCTGGCTTTTAAGGCTCCTGTAAATACGACACTCCCAGCACTAATAGCTGCTGTTAGAATAGTATATGTAGCGATTTTAGAGCCACATGCAAATATTAGCCAAGGTTTCTTCGAACCTTTGAGGATCATATATAAACCTGGTACGGTATTTACGGCAGAGAAACCATATCCGGTGTCAACATATTGGGAGACATTAACTTATGCGGCAGATCTTGTGTGGAAAGCTCTTTCACCCCACATGCCAGGTAAGCTTCCAGCAGGGCATTTCTTAAGTGTAGTTGCAGAGATCATTGCAGGCAGAGATCCAAGGACAGGTGAGCTCTTTGCTCTAGTAGAGCCTAACCCAGGCGGTTGGGGAGCGACGTCTAATAGGGATGGAGTAAACGCGCTGGTATCCTTTGCAGATGGCGAGACATATGCATCATCTATCGAGGTACTTGAACAGAGATACCCACTAATAGTAGAAAGATACTCACTAAATATAGAAGATGGGGTTGGACATGGGAAATTCAGAGGAGGCTTTGGAGTGATAAAAGACTATAAGATATATGCTAGGGAGGCTATCTTCACTACAGCTATAAATAGAGCAAAAATACCGCCGTGGAGCGTTGACAGAGGTCTCAACGGCACTAGAAACTGTATGATACTTATGACCAGCAACGGTGTGAGAACACGAGTAAGAAAGATTGCTGCTTTTAGGCTTTCTGAGGGTGATGTTGTGAGTATTAGGACGGGTGGTGGGGGTGGCTGGGGTGATCCTCTGGAGAGGGATCCTGAGCTCGTTTTGATGGATGTGATCAATGAATACATAACAATAGA
>DATMAU010000059.1:0-23031 GCA_035559775.1 Sulfolobales archaeon | reverse complement strand
GACCTCGACCTGAGCCTCGGGCTCACCATGGTTCTCTGGGGTGTTTATATCACTAAGGCTTAAAAGATTTTTAGGTCTATGTATCGTGATGATACCAAATATATACGCGATACACATAACCCTCATGACGATCTACCTCGTGCTGATCTCAGCCTATATCATCAGAAGGAGTGTGAAGCCCGAGAAAATAGCGGGCGAGGTTCCAAGAATAGCTAGGGATATAGAGAAGGCGTCTAAGGTAAAGTCGAAGAAAAAGGCAAGCGTGATTGGGATGAGGTATAGAAGGCTTAGAGGCAGGATATTCAGGGTAACAATGATAATTGCAACAATACCGCTGGTAATGATGGTGCTCGTACTCCTCTACAGCTACGCTTTCTTCGGAGAAAGAGGTCTTGCAGCACCCGGTACATGTTCCCTCCCACCCCCAATAGAGATCGAGATCACTGTCGAGGGTAAGAGTGTCTGCTACGTATACATAGTCTGGATCAGTTTCCTAGCATACATAATGATCCTCCCACTATATAACAGAATATCAGGCACAGATTTGCTGAAAAGCGTTGGCGAAGGAAGATAGAGCTGAAAACCTAGCGTTACCTAGACTCCTCCCGCCTCTTCAAAGCATCCTCAAAAGCAGCAAGCTCCTCCGGATCCATACCCCAATATCTAGCCATGTCGGGGAAAAGACCCCTTCTAGCCTCGTCAGCATAGCTCTTAATAGCATCCATAAAGATCCTATAGGCATCGATATATTTCTTAGCAAAGGGCGGGGGGTTCGGGTTAAGACCCACCAGATCGTGGAACACAAGGATCTGCCCATCACAACCCGGGCCCGAGCCTATACATATAGTCGGGATCCTGAGCCTCCTCGTAATAACCTCGGCAACCTCGCGCGCAGTATACTCTATAACTATTGAGAAAGCACCCGCCTCCTCCAAAGCATGGGCAGCCTCAACTAGCTCTAAAGCCTCCTCGGCCTTCTTACCTTTCAGCCCCATACCCCTTGCAAGAGACCTCTGTGGGTTCAGCCCTAGATGACCCATAACAGGGATCCCGGCTTTCACCAGACCCTCAACGATCCCAACGATCTCGATGCCCCCCTCGAGCTTCACAGCACCAGCACCCCTCCTTATAAGCTTAGATGCATTCCTAAGAGCCTCCTTTCTCCCAAGCTCGTAGCTCATGAAGGGCATGTCAGCAACAACAAGGCTCCTCGGATTAGCATTTATAACAGCCCTTAGGTGGTGAAGGATCATACCCATAGTGACTGGGAGAGTTGATTGAAAACCCATCACAACCATTCCCAGAGAGTCACCAACAAGGATACCGTCAACACCGGCCTCGTCAGCCACTCTAGCCTGGTAGTAATCATATGCCGTGACCATAACTATCTTCTCACCCCTCTTCTTAGCCTTAATGAAATCGCTTGGAGTAATTCTCTTAACGCCCAAGAGGCCCCTTGATGATAACGCTAAGGAGTTGATAAGCGATAATAAGATCCCTAGGGAAAACGCTTATAGGCTTCGAGCATAAATGCTCTTGGAATGAGATATGCCGGCAATAGAGGTTGGGAGGATCTGTGTCAAGCTGAGGGGAAGAGAAGCTGGGAGGAAATGCGTTATAGTGGATATCATAGACGATAACTACGTCCTAGTAACAGGGCCAAAAGAGCTGTCAGGGGTTAAGAGGAGAAGGATCAATATAAACCACATAGAACCCACAGAGAAGAAGATATCGATAAGCAAGGGAGCCCAGGATCCTGAGGTGATCGAGGCTATAAAGAGAGAAGGCCTCGAAGAATTCGTGAAAGAGAGGATAAAGATCCCGAGCACAAAGCTCATAACAGTGGTTAAGGGATAAAAAACACTGTTTTACGATATATATTTAGGAGCCTTCGGATATTTACTCCACAGCCCAGGATCGTGGCTTATAACAACCCTGGTTCTGGGCCTTTTGAGCATGAGTTTTAACAGCTTCATGCCGGATACATATTCATCAAGATCGGCGAGGAGCCAGCCCTTATTCTCAACCTCAAGCTCTTCGGGTAGATGCGTGAAATCACCTGTAAATATATAGGAGTTACCCTCATCTGTGGTGACTCTAAGCATAATGCTCCCAGGCGTGTGGGCACCGACCCACAGGATCTCGACGCCCGGTAGTAGCTCGAAGTGGGTCACATCTATGGGGAACCAGTTAGCACCCTTAAGAGCCTCTAGATCTACTGGCTGGTAAGCACCTATCCTGTTTATCCAGTAGAAGTAGAGAGCGTTCTGTATCTCTTTCTTATGCACAACAAGAGGTGTTCTCAGATCCTTGAATATATAGGCCTGTCCCAAATGATCGAGATGCATGTGGGAGAGAACAACAAAAGTTATATCCTCAGGCTTATAGCCTGTTAATTCTAACTGCCTCTCAAGCCTGTTCTCATTAGTAAATCTCACCATGGGGAATACCTGCCACGTCGACTGGGTCCATGTTCTCGAAGCCTCCGGATGGCTCCCTGTATCGAATAGCACGACCCCGTCTCTATGCTCTATCAAGGCCCCCGTTACCGGGATCTCGATCCACTTGTGCTTCTCAGCAATCTTATTGATATTCCCCATCTCAACATAGAGCAATGGGTTAGGTACGAACCAGCCGGGTTCCCCGGCAAGGACGCCGTAGTCGAGGAGATATATTTTCTTAACACCCGTCCCAACCATGAGACCACCGTATGTTAGGAATTCCCTAGGGGTAATATATGTTTTGTATTGTATATTTTTATATATTAAGTAATATATTTATACCTCCTAGCATGTAGGGGATATGGTGGTGGTTTGTCTATAGAATATAGCTATCTATCATACTCCCCCCACATAGATCCGGTCTTCACAATCTCACTCCCACAGACGATAAAATTCGGCATGGGTGTTAGCAGAGAGGCCGGGTATGAGGCTAAAAGGCTTGGTATTAAGAAAGCCCTCATGGTCGTGGGCCCGAGGCTCTCTGGCTCCAGGCTTGCTGAGGAGGTTAGATCCTCTCTAGAGGCGGAGGGGATCCATGTTGAGGTTCTCACAAAAGTCAAGATCGAGCCTGAGGACGAGGAGATAGCGGAGGCTTATAAGGAGATCAAGGGTAAAGAGATAGATGGCTTCATAGCCCTCGGAGGCGGATCGACTATAGATACTGCAAAGATCCTCGACCTACTCCACACATACCCAGCACCCCTGGAGGACTATATAAACAGACCGATCGGGAGGGGTTTACAACCACCAGGCCCCCTAAAACCCCTAATAGCTATACCAACAACAGCAGGGACGGGGAGTGAGAGCACAAGCGTAGCGATCCTTGATATAAAGAGGCTCAGGGTGAAGAGCGGTATAAGCAACCCATACATGAGACCAACAGTGGCTTTAATAGACCCCCTCACAACAGTAACAATGCCACCCATGGTCACAGCATCCTCGGGTCTTGACGTGCTCAACCACGCTATAGAATCGTTCACAGCGAGACCATATACATCGAAACCAGCTATAAAGAGCCCTGCAGAGAGACCAGTATACTCGGGGGCAACACCGCTTGGAGATCTCTTCGGACAGCAAGCCATAATATGGGTTAATAGGTATCTGAGAAGAGCCTATGCAGACCCAAACGATCTCGAGGCGAGGTATTACATGATGCTAGCAGCAAGCATCGCGGGAATAGGTTTCGGCCATGTGGGCGTCCATATCCCACACGCAATGGCCTACCCGATAGCAGGTATGGTGAGATCCTACTACCCACCCGACTACGAGTTCGGCTACCCAATAGCACCGCACGGAATAGCAACAGCCATACCCGCTGGGTATGTGTTCAAACACATAGCATCATACAACCTACCCAAGTTCTCCAAAACAGTCGAGCTCCTAACAGGTGAGAGGGTTCAGAACGCTAAAGAGGTTGAGGAGAGGCTCTTCGAATACTATGTAAAGCTGCTTGAAGACTTCGGAATCCCAACAAACCTAAGAGAGCTGGGGTTTGGAAAAGAGGATCTAGAAGCCCTGGTAGAAGGGACACTCAAGCAACAGAGGCTTCTAAACCAATCACCAAAACAAGTGAGCAAGAAGGATCTGGAGAAGATCTTCTCAGACGCTCTAGACTAACACAAGGAATCCTCAAAAAGCAGAACCCGGCAAAGATAACCGCACTAAGGCGTATACGCTGAGATACTATGCTGGTAGGGGTTCGGGCTTCATTGCGGTTGGTATAAAAATACCAACTGCTCAGCCCTTGGCTTCATAGGTCTCAGAGCTCTCCTTTCACCGGAGCCCTTATCCTCGGCCTCAACTCATTCAGGGTGACCCCGACCCACAGCCTCCCCTTTTATACCATAAAATATATAGAGCTTATATAATGCTTCCACAAAACTATGAATTTAATATCAATCTTTAAGGTACTAGTGATGGTGATTCCTGTGAGGGCGGCTGTTCTTAAAAAGCCTAGGGATCGTTTCTATATTGAGGATATAGAGGCTCCCAAGCCTTCGGGGCATGAGATCCTCGTGAGGGTGAAGGCTGCTGGTATGTGTCATACAGATGTACATCTATGGGAGGGGCACTATGGCCCTATAAGAGTTGAGGAGAGGGGTGTTAGGTATCCTCTTATAATGGGGCATGAGATCGCGGGTGAGGTTGTTGAGATAGGTGACCAGGTTAGGGGGCTTCGGAAGGGCGATCGTGTTGTTGTCTACCCATGGATAGGTGATGGTGTGTGTAAAAAATGTCTCATAGGGGATGAAAACCTATGTGTAAGGGGAACATCGCCTCTAGGGGTCTTAAGACCGGGGGGTTACGCTGAATATGTTCTCGTTCCTCACGAGAGATATGCTATGAAGGTTGGGGACGCTCCTCTTGAAAAGATAGCCCCAGCATCGTGTGCCGGTATAACTGCCTATAACGCTGTCAAGAAAGCTGGGCTGGAGCCTGGAGACTATGTAATGATCCTTGGTGTGGGCGGGCTCGGACACCTAGCTATCCAGATAGCTAGGAAGGTTTTCGGCGCATCAATCATAGCAGTAGACATAAGAGAGGAAGCTCTGAGACTTGCGGAAAAGCTGGGAGCAGAACATATGATCAACCCGTCCAAGACCAAGGTTGATGAGGAGGCAATGAGGATAACTGAAGGGATAGGAGTTGACGCAGCAATCGATTTCGTAGGCATCACAGCCACTTTTAACGATGCCCTAAGATCCCTTAAAAGGGGAGGCAAGCTCGTGATAGTAGGATTAATGGGAGAATACGCAACATTCACACTACCCCTATTACCTCTAAGAAGCATAGAGATAAGAGGCGCTTATGTCGGAGGACTAAGGGATCTATATGACGTTGCAAGGCTTGTCGAGAAACAAATGATAAATATCGAGACATCCACATACCCGCTTGAAGAGATAAACGACTTATTCGATAGGTTTAGAAAGGGACTCATAGTAGGGAGGGCCATAATAAAGCCCTAGCCACTATCAGAAGATCTCCATAGATCTGGGTCTTGAATATCACAAAACATAAAAGCTCAAATAAGCTCTTGAAGCGGTGCTACACGTCTTAGGCTCTCACGCATAAGTAGTCCAGGGCTCGTGCTCATAATGTGGATTATTATACGTATCATAGGGCATTACCGTTTGTCCCTGGACGTTCATCCCAATCATTTTGTATTTGTTCATGGTCTCGTCCAGGGGCTTCCACCTCTACCCACAGGATCTCTGATCCTGCGGGTTCATGGGCGGCTGTCGAGCCGAACGGCACGCGGCTCCCATCTAGGGTTCGTGTGGGGAGACCCACACAGGGGATAATATCTTTCAAGGCTTATAAATACCCCTGGGTATCGGTGAGGATGCTGTCTTCGGACATGCTGTCCCCAATGCTTATGAACATCTCTAAAATCTATCAATCCTCTCCATGTATATCAAGAAGAAAACAGCCTCTAAGCACAATAATATTCGCCTCAGCCTCTGAGAAGGCTCCCCCAAGCTATAAAGGGGTCGTGATGGGAATACTATTCTCAGCAGGATATCTAGGAGGCGGTTTAGGAGGAATAGTATCGGGCTATCTCGCCGTCACATCCTTCAAGCTCGGCTTCCACCAACTAGCCCTCCCAGGGATCTTAATAGCGCTAATCTCCCTCACGCTCTACATGCGTGCAAAATAAGTATAGATGTGAAATAATAGCTGAGTAGGAAAAATCACAGTATCTTTAGAACAGCTAGCACATAGCAAAATTTCCTTAATACGGGTATCGCGGAAAACATGATCATGTAGGTTTGACTAAGTGCGCCTTGCCTTGTCTAAGTCTACCTCAATAAGGCCTTCAAAGTAAGGTCGAAGGTTGCGGCCGATGATCCTCGATCCGCGTGGAAAGCTAATTAGCTGTAAAAGGACCTATAAACCTAGTCAGGGTTAATGTAGCTAATATTATATTAACTGTCATAGAACCTGGATCTCATCTTTGCCCAAGGAATCTAATGATAAATTGTTAATGACATTTGGTTATATGTTCTGGGGTGCCTCCAAAGAGATACTGGTTTATAAAAATAAGGTTTTTAGAATAAGATATGGCGGATTTTTAATGCGAATTGACAGAAATAGATATGGGTTGTTGGGATGGCTGGCGTAGTCATAGTTTCGCACGGATCTTATTGTATTGGTTTGATCGATTCATTAAAGTTGCTAGTTGGCGAGAATGCTCCTACCGGTGGATGGATAGAGGCTATTCCTTTAGAGTCTCTTGACTCTCCTGAAACGCTACAAGAGAAATTAGAAAAAGCAATAAGCAGAGTTAATGATGGTAAGGGAGTGTTAATTCTAGTGGATCTATTTGGCGGTACTCCCTCAAGGGTTGCATCGCTGCTCATGGCTGAAAACCCTAATATCGAGATCGTCTCTGGCGTTAACCTTCCAATGCTGATCCAGGTTGCTCTGGAGCGTGATAAAACATCCAGAGAGCTTGCTGAAATAGCGGTCAAAGCGGGTGCAGAGGGGATTGTCTATGTGAGTGAAAAAATAAGAGAATCTTTTAAAAAGTCAGCCAGTCGCCAGAACACCTAGTAATCCAAGCACAAAGCCTAGTATGAAGTATATTGCAAGGACTTTGAGTATCGAGAAACCACGTCTGTATAGATAGAACGCTCCTAATAGAAATATTAGCGGAATAAGCTTTGGCATTATGGAGTCAATAGCACTCTGTATAGATATTGGTGATTGAGCGCCTGGAGGCGATATTGTTAATGGTATATGGACATTGATAAACGTTGCACCAAGTGCAGCAACAATTGCGACGGCTAGCATTGCAGCAATCTTCCTGACAATATCTATCCTACCAGCTCTTAGAAGGGATACCATGCCCAGACCGCGTTCATACCCGAATCTAAGGAAGAACCATCCAACTGCTAAAACTACTGGGGTCCATAGTATAAATGATGCTAGTACTCCTAATAATCCTGCTGTCAATACCAAGCCAGCGCCGAGACCGAATACTATTGGTCTCCATGTAAACCAGAAGAGACCATCACCTAATCCGGCTAACGGACCCATAAGAGATGTTTTAAGGCTTCTGATGGTCTCCATGTCGGCTCCACCTTCCTCTAGCGCTATATTCATTCCAAGTATAGCTGGCGTCATTATCGGGTTTGTGTTGTAGAATTCATTGTGCACACTCATCCATTTCTTTAGCTCTTCAGGATCTTTCCTTAGCTTCTTTTCTATATGGCTCATCGTGAACGCGTAAGCAGTCCCCTGCATCCTCTCATAGTTCCAAGCCCACTGACCAGCAAAGGTTACTTTCAAATAGCTCTTGAGCAGATCGCTTCTCGAGATAAGACCAGTCCCAGATCTCTGAGAAGCGGGAGAGGCTTCGATGCTGCTAAAGGCCTCACGTATTTCACGCCAATATACAAGGAGGATCAGTGATATAATAATCAATGTTAAACCAAGAATAGGCATTTTCAAATAAGCTACTAAAACGAAACCGAGTATAAACCATGGTAATGCCTCTGGAGACCATGTTAATTTCAACAAGTAACCTAAACCTACAGCGGGTAATAATACGGCGCCCACGCCCAGGGCTGGGAAGATCACCTTAAATACGGGGCTTTCAAGCGAAGCTCTAATAGTTTCGACAGCTGCGGGGCTCACACCTAGTGCGGCAATCGCGATTAAGGGTATTAAGTAGGCGATGAACCATTGGAATGTTCCTATAAAGGAGATCAAGCCTAGTCGGCCAATATTGCCTTTCTCTATTTCTCTATCAGCCCAGTGGGAATAAATCACAGCTCCAGCTCTTGCAAGCACTACTTCGATGCTTGCAGCAAGCAGTCCAATAGGTATTGCGATAGACATTAAGGCACCTAATTCAGCGCTGGTCACCGATGTATAGCCGAGTATTTTAGCAAACATTAGTGAGGATATTGTTGCTAGGACAGCGTTTGGCGCAGCCGCACCGCCGATTGGGAAAACCCCGAGATATACTAATTCGAGCAGTGCGGAAAGTGGTAGGGAGACCTCTAGTGGGATCCCTAGTACCATACCCACTAGGGGGCCTACTAATAGTGGCTCTGTTAGCCCAAACGGGTTATATCCTAGGAATGTAATAACGATTATCAATAGGATAATTGCTACACCTACAAACTGTAAAGGGGTTATTATCTCTGGATCAGGTGAGAAAGCCACTCTAGTACCTGCAAGAATTAACGAGGATAGGACAATTAATGGAATAGCTATCATGCTGAATGTCACGCCATTAATAATATTATTACCCCTTCTAGAGTTTCTTGGGTTTATTGTTATTCTAGATCACCTCCTTCATTTTATTAATATTAAAAGACGATATTTAATTTTTCCTAGGATTCAAATTCGTAACAAAACAAAAATCTAATTATCTTCTGAAGAGGTGCAGCTATCTTTTGCTCCAGATAGCTATAAGTATAGGCGTATTAAGAGTGGAATGAACCAAAATACGAAAATATCTTTTGAGTCATATAGCAGGGATACGGATCTATTGGAAGGCTTCTTTAACATATCGTGCAGCATATTAAAAGTATGCTTAAGAATAAGCACTAAGGCTTATAATAGAAATCTTTCTTATAGAAGTTTCTTCTCACGTAATAGCTGGTAAAAGTCCCGCGGCTGATCTTCTGGAAGCATTTGGTATATAGCCTTAATGTTCATCTCTCTGAGTTTTTTGAATGCTTCTACCTCTTCCTGATCTACAGCATAGCTTTTGGTTACGATCACTCTTCCCGGCTTCCACGCTGATTGCCCAACATTTATCCAGTCTATCTTTAATCCTGATCCCTCCAACAGTTTTACACAATTACTGGCGCTTGAGATTATGATCATAACATTATTTTTTTGATCTTTTTTAATTTCATTCATAGCCTCAGAGATAGTAAGTATCTTGACATTAACATTCGGCGGTGCTAATGCTATCTGGAGCTCTTTAAATGCTGGATTAGCGGCCACCTTGTCATCGACTATCCATATCTCATTTATACTATAAGACCTAACCCATCCAACAGTTACTTGGCCATGTATAAACCTATCATCGATTCTTATTAAGCGAATGGGCATTATCTCACCGCTGTCTTCTTTAAATTTATTGAAAACCGACTATTTAAGGGTTGGATTTTTAAATGAGAATAGGCTATGGAGAACAAATAATAACACCCCTAAGAGGTTCCCATAAACTTGCGGGATATATTAAGAGGAAAAAGCCTTTCTCATGTATATTAGATGATATTCGCATTAAAACCCTTGTTATTGAAGATGTTTCAGGAAAAACACTTGTTATTTCAAGTGCAGATCTTCTTGCAATAGATGAGATGATGTTTAGCAGCATGAGCATGTTAGTTAAGGAGATAACCGGTCAGAATCACTTTATTGCTTCAGCAACACATACTCACTCAGCTCCTGGTACTCTATTCAGGGGGGTAGTGCTTCAAGGGCTTCAGGGACAGGAGTTTGATGAGGAGTATTTTAATTATTTTCTCGATCAGTTTAGAGTTTCGTTAGAGTCAGCAGTTAACTCAATGGGTAGTGCTGAGTGTTACACTACTACTGTGGAAATGGATAAGGGTTTTGCCACAAATAGAATTGATCCAGATATCCCTATAGATAATAAAGTAGTATTGTTAAAATGCATTAGTGAGAAGATCAAAGCCGGCATAGTAAATTATGGAGTGCATCCCACGGTATTAGGGCCAGATAATATGTGTATCTCCAGAGATGTTGCAGGAGCTATAGAGGATTTATTGAGAAAAGAAACGGGTATAAATTATGTCTTCATTAATGGTGCTGCTGCCGACATTTCGACAAGATTTACTAGGAGGAATCAAACATATGATGAGGTTTTGAGGTTAGCAACGCTATTTGTTAGCAAAACATTAGAAGGGGCTAGTATGGGGAGATGGTGCAGATTAAAAGAACAACTAACGCTTTTCAAAAAAGAGAGCCTCAAGTTGGATGTTGATACGGCCAAATTTGAGAAAATGGTTAAAGAGTATTCACTCAAGCTTGGATCTATAGAATTGCAAAACATGCCCAAGCATGAGAGGGTAGTTGAAAGCATTAGAGAGGGTATAGAAGCCGGTATTCAGATGCTGAATGCGATCAAAAACATTAGTAAAATCGATATCGAGATCCCAGCCTACCTGCTTGGAGGTATACTAGGAATAATCGGTCTTCCTGGTGAGGCATTGTCGAGAGTATCGTCTCTCTGTAGAGAGATAGTTGGTTCTTATTTGATTTTCACTGGATATAGTAACGGATACTACGGATATTTCAGCGATAGGGAAGAGCCAGAAACATACGAGGATCTAATGACCATCTTTTCTGGTAAAAGTATTAAAGAGTTATTAGATGCTATAAGAAAGCAGTGTTTATGGCTGCGGCGTGCGAGAGAGCAGTTTAGCTAGCATTATTTATACTATTCGATGAGCAATAGGCAATATAGCCTAATTCTAATGCTGGGCCGTTTTGTTCAAAATATCGCTTTACGATATAATGGGGATGTTAAGCTCGCTGAATAGTTTTAAGATTGCATTTCTGACATCGCTGGGATCCTCTGATTCTAAGAGCATAGGTAGTATGTTTTCCCTTATATAGGTAACATTTATTTTATTTATGGTGAATTTCACAGGCCCTACAACAGGAGGGTTAACACTTAGTGCATCAACGCCTAAGCTCAGCAGCACTGGTATAGCGATTTGTTTGCTAGCCATTTCACCACATACTTCTACATCAACATTATATCTCTTGGCTCCTTTGATAGATAGGCTAAGCAGTCTTAATAGGGAGGGATCGAGCTCGTCATATATGTTTCCTACACGAGGATTAGTTCTATCAACCGCGAGTACATACTGTGTTAGGTCATTTGTACCGAAGCTAATGAATCTTATGGTTCCGTCTTTAACTATTTTATCCACCATTAAAGCTGCTGAGGGGACTTCTACCATGATGCCCAATTCGAGGTTCTTAACATCTGCTCCTATGCCGTAAGAACTGTTAACCTCCTCTATATAATCTATGGTTTCTCGCACCTCAGACGCTCTGCTGATCATTGGTAGCATTAGCTTTAAATTCGGTGAAGATCTTCGTGCTTCGAGGAAGCCTTTTATGAAGGGCTTAAATATTTCGCTTCTGTACTCTAGTAATAGCCTTATACCTCTTAAGCCTAGGAAGGGGTTGCTCTCTCGTATATTTAGAAATGGAGGAGGCTTGTCGGCCCCTAGATCTGGTGCTCTAACCACAACAGGCTTATTATTGAATAGCGAGGCAAGCTTAGTTAGTACGTTTTTCACAAGTTCACTATCAGGCGGCTTTTCAGCCATATATAGATACTCGATTCTGAAAAGACCTATACCCTCGCAACCAGATATAGATGCTACTCTAGCCTCTTCTAGGCTATTTATGTTGCACATTACTCTGACCTCTACTCCGTCTAGAGTGATAGATCTTATGTGAGAGAAGCTCTTTAATCTCTCTCTAACTTCTTCGTATCTTCTTACTTTATCACTGTACTCTTTAAGTATTGCAGAGCTAGGGTTTATGATTACCTTGCCTTCGAGAGCATCGACAATAACAATAGATCCTGTCTCTATGGTTTCTATTTCCAAAGAAGGAGCTATAACATAGGGTACATTATTATTCCTAGCAATAATAGCGGCATGTGAGGTTATACCACCTTCTTTAGTGACAAGTCCTTTAATGCCGGATCTCGCTAATCTGAGAAGCTCTGAAGGGCTAATATCTGGAGAAATAATTACTTTCCCCTGAACATCTGCAAGGCTTATTGATGGAATATTGAGTACTATTCCGATTAGGGCTGAGGCTATATCCTTTAAATCTGCTACCCTTAGAGCAAAAAGCTGGCTTTGCGATTTTTCAAGTAGCTCAGCATATTTATCAAAGATCTTTTTAATAGCAAGTGCGGCACATATGTTTTCATTTCTGATAACGTCTGCGGCTTCACTTATAAGATTCTCAGCTATTAGCTCATAAGCGTCTACTATGTCTTTCTCGCCTTCGGGTAGCAGGCTTCTGAGCTCCTCTAACTCGTTAATATATTTCCTTTTAGCCGTTTCTAAAGCCTTAAGTTCTAAGGTTTTGTCCTCTACGCTACACCCACGGGGTACAAGGTCCAGGGGATTTAAGCGTATATACCGTATAGCTGGAGCTAATGTTAAGCCTCCAGAGGCTATTAATCCTCTAAATATGCTCAAGGATCATTCACCTATCTTCTTCTGGGAGCTCCTTTAAAAGCAGATCAACCAGCCTTTTATAAGCATAATCTTCATCCTCTCCCTCTATTTTCATTACTATTAGATCGCCTAGGTCTACCCCTAGTGATAAAACTTTGAGGATATTCTTCGAATCAACACATTTATCCCCTTTACAGAGTGTAATTTGCGATTTAAATTTTAATGCCTCCTGAACAAATCTGGCAGCGGGTCTAGCGTGTAAACCGGATCTATTAATAATTTTAATTTCTACAACCTTCAAATTCACATTCCCATAGGAGTGGTATCTTAAGGCGAACTTAAAATTAAAGTTGCGCATTTAAACTAAAATTACGGTGAGCTTTATGGGAACCTTAGTTTTGAGAAACGCTTCTATAGTAACATCTTCTACGGTGATAGAGAATAGCTATATAGTTATTAAAGACGGGCTCATACAAGAACTTGGTAGAGAGCCCTATACAGGTCCTATTAGCGATGCAGAGAATCTTTCGGGGTATATAGTGATTCCTGGTTTTATCGATACCCATGTTCATGGGGTTGAGGGTCTAGATATAACAGCCAAGCCGGATCCCTGGACTTTCCTCAAAATGTCTGAAAAGCTTGCCAAATACGGTGTCACAGGCTATTTACCCACTGCTGTGACGGCGCCAGATGAAATATTAGTGGAGGTTTGTAAAGCTTTTAAAGAGGCTGTTGAAATGTGGTTGCCTGCTCAAGGGGCTAGGCTGTTTGGCCTTCACTTAGAAGGACCATATATAAGTGTAGATGCTAGGGGAGCACAAGATCCGGAGTATATCAGGAAGCCTAATATTAAGGAGCTTTCTCAATATATAAGAGTCTCGGGAAACGGTATAAGACAGATCACTGTGGCACCAGAGATAGAGGGAGCTCTGGATCTTATAAGATACGCCAGGGCCAATGGCATAACTGTTAGCGCGGGGCATACTAACGCCTCTTATCAGCAGGGCGTTGACGCGATCAAAGCAGGTGTTTCTAAGGCGACCCATTTATTTAATGGAATGAGGAGGGTTCATCACAGAGATCCTGGTATAGCCATAGCTCTAATGGAATCTCCTCAAGTATATCTAGAGCTGATAGTAGATCTGGTTCACCTACACCCAGCGATAGTTAGGATGGTTATAAATTACGCCGGACCTGATAGAGTGGTCCTTGTAACAGACTCTATAGCAGCCACAGGCATGCCGGACGGGATCTACGAGTTAGGGAAGCTGAGGATCGAGGTTAGGCAAGGAATTGCTAGGTTAGAAGGTAAAGACACACTAGCAGGAAGTACTCTCACAATGGATAGGGCTTTTAGAAACGTAATAGATCTGGGTTATAGCGCTTCACAAGCCTCTAAGATGGCTAGTTTAACGCCAGCTAAGAGTATTGGGCTAGACTATGTCGGGGATATAGAGCCGGGCTATAAGGCTGATATTGTTGTCCTTGATAGGGAGTATAAAGTTATAAAAACATATATCAATGGGATTGAGGTGTACTCTAGATAGCTAAACGTTTAATTATCCCTCCAGAGCGATGCTATTAACTGAGGAAATACGGATGATTGGGGAGGATCCTTACGCGAAGTTCTATAATATAGTTACCTCAACAATCTTAAGGATAAATAACGAGGAGAGGCCTAACATAGAGGCTGCTGCAGACATAATATCAGCCTCTCTAATCAAGGGCGGCTTTCTATATATCTTTGGCACAGGTCATTCAATGCTCATGGCGTTAGAGATGTTCTATAGAGCGGGAGGATTAGTAAGAGTATATCCTATACTAGACCCAGCACTCTTGGGGCTGCAGGGTGTTTTAAAAGCTTCATACCTAGAAAGACTAACAGGATATGCTAGGATACTGCTGGATGCTGTGAACCCTAAGGAGGGCTCACCAATAATAATAGTATCAAACTCGGGCAAAAACACTGTCCCGGTTGAGATGGCTAAGGAATCCAAGGATAGGGGTCTTAAAGTCATAGGCATTACTTCTGTAGAGTTCTCTAAGAAGCTTAAACCTGAAAACCCCTTAGGTCTAAGATTGTTTGAGATTGCGGATGTTGTTATAGATAATAAGGTTCCTGAGGGAGACGCATCATATACGGTTAAAGGGTTAGAGGATATAAAGGTCGCACCAATCTCTACGATCGTTGTTGCCTATATTCTTCAAATGATCACAATAAGAGTTGTCGAGAAAATGGTCGAGCTAAAAGCAAAGCCAGAAATATGGATAAGCTCAAACGTTCCTGGAGGAATCGAGAAGAACAGGGAGTATTTGATAAAATATCTCAATATAATAAAACCCCTTTGAAATTAAGTTAAACTAACATTTTTATCTACTATCAATTTGAAATTCCGCTAAACCTGAACCTGACATAGAAATATACTCTTTTCCAGAGCAGGCTTACCCTTCAGATGGATTTCAACTACCCAATGTTCCAAAGGTGGAAGATTAAGTAATAGAGTGGCGTCTTCATTCTATCATGCCTAGGAGAATTCCAAGAAGCTCTATACGCAGATTCATAGATCAACGATCTACTCGATAGATCTGAAATTTATTGCCTAAAGATATACTCTGGATCTCCGGTTTAAAGATACCTATCAGAAGATCATATCAAGAGATAAACGAAAGCTCCTGCACCTAGGCTCGCCGTTACTTATGATCCCACATATGCGAGCTAGGCAGAGGTCTTTGCAACATAAGGGTAAAGCATCGAAAAGTTCAGGGATAAGTGGGATCTATACCTGAACTTTCTGGAGAAGGGAGTATTGCTATGATGTATTTCTCAGATAGGTTGAAGGATATATGTTGTTTCGATCTTGTCAGGATCATTGAGAGACGCGGGATCTATTATTTGGAAAATATAAATATTAGGAAGTTTATGTGTTTGGGGGAATTATGGGGAGACTATCTTTAGAGCTATGCTTATGCTAGTTTTAATGATCAGTATATTGTCTGTGTTTAATTATGTTCGAATTGGTATAGAGTAACCGTGTTATGGTTATGCTTGGGGTCACAATAAATATATTATGTTACAATCAATCCATCAGGTGTTATTCCCACCCCCCTCCTTGCCTTCTGTTACGTGTAGAATGGCTATGCTACCGATCCCATGGGCTCCTGGGTGGTATGTTACCTCAATCCCGGGTTTGCCTGCCGAGACTTATCAGTTTGAGTATAGGCCTCCGTTCCGACCTCCTGTCAATGTTTCTGTGAAGATTGGGAGTGAGGTGAGCTATAGGCTTATTGTGAATGGTAATCCTGGGAGTCAATCATCGCTAAACCCCCCGCATATATATCCGCATATATAGCGGTAAAACAAGAAACGATAACACTAACACCCACAATCACGACAACCCATTGCCCACTCCGATACAGACCCCTACACCTACAACCGTTAAGGAGTTCTGGGGCCTTATTGCTTAGATGTTTGAGGCTATAATTGCTCTCTCATGATTCTTACAGAGATAACATGTATATAGTTGCTGGGCTTCTTATTTTCAACGCTGTTCTCATCTATATTGAGGGGAAGAGGGCCTCCAACGCTGTGGAGGCATTGCAGAGGAAGCTTCAGGTTTGTGTGGGGGTTTTGAGCAAAGAACCTATTGTCTCAGCTCGGGCAGCTCGTCGTAGAAATATTCTTCCTCTCCTCTCTCCCCTTTTCTTCTCCTCTCCGCCTCGAGTGCTCTGAGCTCGACTCTTCTTATCTTGCCGCTTATCGTTTTTGGAAGCTCTGGGACGAACTCAATGATTCTTGGTACCTTATATCTTGCGAGGATGTTTCTAGAGTGCCTGAATATCTCTATGGCTAGTTCCCTTGATGGTTTATAGCCTGGTTTTAGCACTATGAATGCTTTGACGACCTGGTATCTTATTGGGTGGGGGCTTGCGACTGCAGCTGCCTCGGCTACTGCTGGGTGTTCTAGTAGGGCGCTCTCCACCTCGAAGGGCCCTACTCTGTAGTCCGAGGTTTTTATAACATCGTCTGCTCTGCTTACGAAGAACCAGTATCCTTTCTCGTCGAAGAACGCTTTATCCCCTGTGTAGTAGTATTTCCCTACAAAGGCCTCCTGGTTTCTTTTCGGGTCGCCTGCGTATTCTTTTAACAGACCTATTGGTCTCCACCTATCTAGTCTAACCACTATATGCCCAACCTCGTGTGGTCTTGTGATCTCTCTGCCCTCGTCGTCTACGAGCGTTATGTCGTACATGAAGGTCGGTCTCCCAAAAGATCCCGGGACGATCTTTCCTCCCTTGAACCAGGGTGGGTTTCCTATCATAGCTGTGCTCTCTGTCTGGCCGTAGAAATCCCTTATCTCCGTCCCCGTCTCCTCAAACCATTTCCTATAGATCTCTGGGTTTAGTGGTTCTCCAGCGCTCACAACATCTCTTAGCTTGAAGTCGAAGCTCGAGATAGGGGTTCTGGATATCATGAACATTCTCCACGCTGTTGGAGGTGCACAGAATGTTGTGACCTTATAGTCCTGCACTGCTTGGAGATACTGCTCCGGGCTTAGTCTGCCTGTGTAGTAGAAGCCTGTTGTTGTCGCCCCTACCGAGAGTGGTGAGAAGAAACTGCTCCAAGCGAACTTAGCCCATCCTGGAGCGCTTAGGTTGTTATGGATATCCCCTGGCTGGACATTTATTATGGCAGCCGTGATCAGGTGCCCCAAGGGGTAGCTTGTTGCTGTATGGATAACCATTTTTGGCAGCCCTGTTGTTCCTGATGTGAAGAAGTTGAATATCGCGTCACTAGGACTGGTTTTCCCAGCCTCGGCATGGGTTTTCTCTCTCTTAATATCGTCATAGCTTGTCCACCCACTTCTCTCCCCAACCACTATCTTGATCTTGGGTTTGATCCCTACGCTATCCAGAGCCTGGTCTATTTTTCTAGCGGAATCCTCGTCCGCTATCACAGCATCAGGGGGGTATGTTTTAAATCTATACTCCAGGTCTCTTGTGCTCATTATATTTGCTGTTGGAACACCAACGAAGCCTCCTTTGACTGTGGCGAAGTTAGCGAACCACACCTCTGGGACGAGTGGGAGCATTATATAGAAGCTATCCCCTTTCCCTAGACCAGCGCCTCGGAGGGCATTTACAAGCCTATTCCCCTCGCCAACGAACTCCAAGTAGCTATATCTCCTCTTCTCCCCGGTGTCGAGGTTAACCCAGAACAGGGCATCCTGGTCTCCTCTCTCCCTAGCATGTATACCCCCAACAACCTCCTCAGCCCAGTTGAAGCGATCCGGGAGCTCCATATAATTTAATCTCTCGAAGAACCTCTGCATAACTCTCGCTTTCCCATCATCGTCGGGCAGCTGGACCAGAGACATAAACTCCCTATAGATCTTTGCAAGACCAGAATCGCTATGGGATCTTTCTGGGGTAGAGATCCCACGATCCACAGACCTATACCCCAAGCTTTTATACAACAACATTTATATCTTTAACACTAATCCCAACTATTAACCTCACTATAACAATATTAAATAATAAGTTAAGCTATGTGTTTTCTATTCTATAGTAGATCTTCAGATCTTAGCTATGTTAAACAACAGAGTTCAATATTATTTTATAACACTATGTAGCGGACGCTTTCATACTATTATAAGATCTCGGGAGCAGACTATGAGGGAAAGACCCACATCCATAGATCTGCATCGAGCAAAGGGTAAGATCGTGGCAAAAATTCTAAAAGAACTAAGACCGGCGGAGTTTGAGGATAAATAAGCTCACAATAACATCGCTAACGTTAGCCAATGATACAAAGGTCGGAATCTGCTGCATTGCAGAGTAAGGAGTTATACCGACTCTCCAGGAGCTATGAACATTAACCCCAGCCTGATCCTTATAAGGGACTTTTTAGCTATTCTAGAGAACAGGAGAGCGGAAATGTATCGAGGGTATTGGCGGAGGAGAAAGCGCCCTAATCGGTGGTGGCATAAATTACTACAAGGTCTCACCTTAATAGCAATAGCATTGGTAATAGCATTTATAGCAGGCAGCCTGGCATCATTTACCCATACATCGTCTCCTTTATATGTTTACATATTGTTATTAACCGTCTTAGCCCCGGCATTACTTATCATAATAGCATTTCATTATTTAGGAATAAAAATAAGGATATAAAGCATCAACACCAAAACCCTAAAACCACTGTAGAGAGCTGGAGTGGAACTAAGGGTGTTAGGCTATTTAAAGGGTTATGTTTCTTAGATCTATCATGGGGTTCTGGGTATCTTGGATGCTCCTCTGAGTCTATCTATATTATTATGTCGGGTGGGGTTCTATGGGTATTGGTACTCGTAGGAGGGGTGGTTATAGATCTATGAGGCTTGTTTCTTTTGAAGAGTATTTGGAGTATGTTAAGAGCCATGATTATGTGCGTATAGAGGATGAGGTGATCCCTGTTGGTAGGCCTCATGAGATTAAGTACTACCAGCCCAGAGATTTTGTTCTGGAGAGGACTAGTGTGTGGTCTTTTCCTGATAGGGGCGATTGGGCTACCCATAAGGGGGATTATAGGGGTAACTGGGCGCCACAGATTCCTAGGAATCTGATTCTTAGGTATAGTAGGCCTGGGGAGCTTGTTCTAGACCCTATGTGTGGGGGTGGGACCACGCTTGTTGAGGCTAAGCTTCTGGGGCGTAATGCTATTGGTGTTGATATTAACTACGAGGCTGTTATACTCACTCTCGATAGGCTTAACTTCACCTACAAACCCCTGGATCCAGACTATAGAGAGCCCGATATAAAGGTCTACCATGGTGATGCTAGGAACCTAGATCTTATAGAGGATGAGTCGGTAGATCTCGTGGCAACCCACCCGCCGTATGCTAACATAATAAGGTATTCTAAAGGAGAGAAGATAGAGGGCGATCTCTCGAGGGTCTCAAGTCTAGAGGAATACCTAGAAGGAATGCTCGAGATAGCGAGCGAGATCTACAGGGTACTGAAACCAGGGAGATACGCAGCAATACTCATAGGCGATACCAGGAAAAACAGACACTACATCCCAATAGCCTTCAGAGTAATGCAGCAATTCCTAGACGTGGGCTTCATATTAAAAGAAGATATAATAAAGATCCAGTGGAACACCAAAGTAACAGGCGAGAAATGGGCTGGTTTAGCAAAAACAGCAGAGGAATGCTGGGTCGAAAAACCACAGAACAAACGCCACTGGACAGATTTCTACTTAATAGCACATGAGCATCTCTTCATATTCAGAAAACCAGGCAAAGACGAGAAGATCGAGCGTTATAAATATAGTACGAAATGGTGGTGAATTGGTGTGGAAGCAGGTCTCTATCCCATTAAAATAGATCCTAGGAGATAGCGGAACGATGCGAGGCTTCTTGTGATAGTGGATCTCTCTGGCTTTCTATGGGTTGGTAACTTAGGTGTCAGGGTAATATGGGGTAGGGAGTATTTAAGCTTTACTCTTGATTTTTTGTTCTAGCTAGATGTATCTTTTGGTAATACGTAATGACTGGTTATTATGGGGTAGTAAAGAATTAAAAAGCAAAAGAAATTTAAGTTTAGAATACAATATTATTGGGTATGATTGTTGATAAGAGTTCAAACTCCTGATGGTAAGGTGCACGAGATCCCTGTAATAGATTACCATGTTCACATATGGAGGGCTAGCGAGGATAACTGGTTAAGGCCCGAGCTGGCTAAGGGGTGGATAGACTGTTTCTATGACTATCATAAGGCGCTAAGCCCGGATGAGTATATCATGGATTATAATACTTTCAAATACTACGGCTCGAAAAGGATGATAGAGGATGTGTTTATCAATGGCTATGTAGATATAGTGATCTCACAGCCCCAGTATCTACTATACTTCTATAGAGAGCCTTTCGGAAATACCGCAGAGTTTGGAAAACTAGCCTTGGAGAACCCCTATAGGTTTGTGATCGGCACTAGATGGGATCCTAGGGATGGTGAGCAGGGTAAGAGACAGTTGGAGGAGGATGTGAGAAGATATAGGGTAAAGCCCTGGCAGATGAGACATGTAAAGCTATACACCGCAGAGTGGAGAGATATGGGAGGAAGCGTTTCTAGGGGCTGGAGGCTTGATAGCAAAGAGGCGTTTGACTTTATAGAGTATAGCAAGTCGCTGGGTATAGATATCTTGGTACCCCATAAAGGGCCCACGGTATGGCCCCTGGATATGGATTCCTTTGACGTTAGGGATGTAGATATTGCCGCGTCTTCTTTCCCAGATGTTAGGTTTGTGGTAACCCATATAGGTTTACCCAGGTTCGATGAGTTCTGCTGGATAGGTGTTCAGGATAAGAACGTCTATGCCGGGTTAGCTGTTGCAACTGCATTCATTCGTAAGAGGCCTAGGTATTTCGCCCAAATCATGGCCGAGCTGTTATTCTGGCTAGGCCCTGATAGGATCCTCTTTGGCTCTGACTATGCTCTATGGAATCCGAAATGGATATTAGAGGACTTCATAAAATTCGAGCTACCCCCAGATATAGAGAAAGAATATGGGGTCCAGTTAACGCTGGATATAAAGAAAAAGATACTCTATGAGAACGCGGTTAAACTATGGGGATTGGAGGAGGCTATAAAGAGTATAAGCAGTGACGATATAAGTAAAAGGGCTAAGGTTCTAGAGACCAAGCTTGGTGAGGTGTATTAGGTGAGAGAGATACTAGAGAGCGTAATAGATCCAGAGACTCTGAGCTCAATAGTAGATCTAGGGTTTATCCGTAAATTTGAAGAGAGGGGCGATAGTGTAAGCATAACACTATCGCCCCCGACTTTCTGGTGCCCGCCAGTATTCCTATACATGATACTCGAGGATCTGAGGGAGAAGCTTATGCAGAAATACTCTAGCGTTAATATAGAGATCGTGGGCCACCATGATAGTGAGAGGCTAACAAGATGTATAAATAATGGACTGAGGTTTGACGAATGCTACCATGGCGAGAGTATTGGGGGGCAGTATGTTTTTCTGAAAAAGAGGTTCTACGAAAGCCTGGAGAAAGGGGTTAGGGGTGATGGTAGGGAGAATAGGCTGGTAAGGCTCTCTCTAAGCTTAACTGGGGAGATGTGTAAATTATTAGCTGAGGAGAGGAGGAGGCGTGAAGGCAGCTAGGCTTCACGATTATAATAAACCCCTGAGCTTGGATGAGGTTGATTATCCCAGAATCACCGATCCTTATGATATAATAGTTAGGATAAAGGGGGCTGGGGTTTGTAGAACGGATCTACATATTCAAGAGGGTATATGGAAGGATGTGTTTAAACCCAAACTACCCTTCACATTGGGGCATGAAAATGTAGGGGTGATAGAGGAGGTAGGGAGTGCGGTAAACTGGCTAAGTAGGGGTGACCAGGTAATTCTCCACCCCTATATTACCTGCAGGCATTGCAGAGCATGTAGGGCTGGGAACGATATGCACTGCCCATATGGTAGGTTTCCCGGGCTAGATGGGACTGATGGGGGGTATGCTGAGTTTCTAAAGACATCAGCATATTCAGCGGTAAGGGTTCCCGGCAATGTGGATCTTGTACCGATGGCTCCGCTAGCCGATGCTGGATTAACTGCCTACCATGCTGTGAAGAAGATCTCCCCATACCTGTATCCCGGCAGCACTGTTGCGGTAATAGGTGTTGGAGGGCTGGGCCATATAGCGGTGCAGGTGCTTAAGGCTATGACACCAGCTAGAGTAATAGCTATAGATATTAGTGAAGAAAGGATCAAGTTTGCTAGAGAGATCGGTGCAGACGAGGGGATTCTCGCAGGTAAGGATGGAGGGGTTAGCGAGGTTCTGAGACTCACAGAGAATGTGGGTGTCGATGTGGTTATAGATTTCGTTGGAGAGCACTCAACACCGGAGAGCTCTCTAAGAATGATCAGGAAGGGCGGGATATACTCAATAGTAGGCTATGGCGGTGAGTTTAGAAACACTACTCTAGACTTTATCAGTAGGGAGATCATGGTTATAGGAAACCTGGTCGGCACATATAACGAGCTAGTAGAGCTAGTCGAGCTATACTCTAGGGGCAAGATCAAGCTCAAAGTACAAACATTCCCACTCTCCAAAGCCAACGATGCCCTGGAAATGCTCAGAAACGGAAAAATAATCGGCAGAGCAGTCTTAATACCGTAAACCGTTTATCCCTAGATGTTTTTGATACTCTTTTATATCTAAGGGTAAGATAAGAAGTGGTTGAAACAACCCTACAGGCTTTTCTCTCCCTTAAAGAGGGTCTCTTAAGTAGATAGGTTCGGCGGGTTCAGTACGTTCTTGGGGTCTAGTGTT
>DATMAU010000058.1:0-5616 GCA_035559775.1 Sulfolobales archaeon | reverse complement strand
CATAGAAGCCCTTAGAATTGGTAGAAGCCCAGAGCTTGAGGCAAAGAATATTGCAAGGGAGCTGTGCTCTAGGAATATGGTGAGTCTGATTATCAAGGTTAGCGATCAAAGCATTCTCGACAAAGTAGTTAAAGCGCTGATCAGAGAGGGCGTGTCTATCTTCGCGGCAGACAACAAAGACGACACAGTGATCCTGTATCTGACTAGGCGGGATAAAAAGGGGTGTCCAGAGATTGTTAGTAGTGCCTAATGATGCGTAGAGAAAGGCCTATAGGACTATATCTCTATAGCTCTCATAGTTATAAAGCCCTGGGTGGCATTGGAGACGCCCCAGGCTACCCGGGATGATCTCTTAGACCTGGACGGGGAGCCCTATTCCACCGATTTAGCAACACCGACAAGCCACAGGATCCTCCACCATGTGCAGGTTAGGCAGAGCCCTGAGGGATAGAAATGATAGAGACATGGGGGAAACTACGGGGCTGTTTTCTTTTTGATATGCATAGTGAGGATTGATAGGCTTTGGAAATTTTCATGTGTATTGGAGCATGCCTGGAGGCTACTTTCCCACCAACGCCTGGGTATCTATAAGCCTTGAAAGGTATTGCCCTCGGTGTGGGCCTCCCCACACAGGTCTCGGGCGGCGATGGGAGCTAATCCTAGATGGGAGCCCCATGCCGTTCAGCTCGGCAGCTGCCCATGAACCCATAGGGATCCCTAGATCCCTGTGGGCGAGGTTGAAGCCCCTGGATATACCATGAATAAAATGAGTGGAATGAACATCCAGGGACAAACGGCGGTGGCAAAGGGGCTATTTTTACATCCTGCTTTATATTTATTATATTCTTCTTAAGAATACTTTATTACTGTCCTAACATTATATCATTGAGAGGCGACACATGTGCAGAGATCATCTCTAAGTTTAGTGTTGCTAACAATGCTAGCCGTAGGTATAATGCCAACAGTTGTTCAGACCATGGAGGTTGGTAATGATAGAAGTTTTGAAGATACAGCTATACCAGCCAAGGTTAGATGGCTTGTCTCAGGAGCTATCTATCTAAGGGATACGTGGGGATCTATTAAGTTTAGGCCAGAGAGCGCCAAGGAGACCGTAGAGAGTGGTTTAGGTCAGAGTCAGTTGCAACAGACCCTTCCAATGCTCCAAAGCCCTAGAGGTAGGTTTGGCGAAGAGAGCATCTTTGGATCAAATATAAGGGTTACACGTGACTCTCCCCACTACTATCCATTCGAGAACGAGCCGTCGATCGCTGTGAACCCTATAAATACTAGAAATATCGTTGTCGCTGCCCATGACTATGGCGATCCCTCCTATTTGGTGGGGATCGCTGTATATAGATCTTTCGATGGTGGTAAAACATGGAACGGGCCCTCAAGAATGGTTGCCACTTATGGCGATACTTTAAGCGATCCTTCGCTCGCATTTGGAAGGGATGGGACGCTCTATCTATCCTACCTCTCTGTAGGGGCTTTTTCCGAGATAACCCTGGCTATATCTAGGGATGGTGGTGCTAATTGGGGCTTTGTGAGGGCCCTCAACTACTCTTTCGGGGCTTTCTATGATAAGCCCTGGATAGCTGTGGGGCCGGATCCTACTAGCCCTCTGAGGGATAATATATATATAACCTATACCGAGTTTAAGGGGTATTATGAGGTTAATCTAAGCATAAAGCTCATAAGATCCAGGGATGGTGGGAGGACCTTTGAGGGTCCGTTCAGAGTTAGCTGGGAGGGGAGATATCCTGACACGATTGTCCAGTGGTCATACCCCGTCGTGGATCGGAATGGGACTCTCTATGTAAGCTTCTTTGGTATGAAGACAGAGAGGGGTTTTGGCGAGCCGAGAGTTGTTCAGGGTATATGGGTGGCTAAATCGATCGATGGTGGGGTTACGTTCTCAGAACCGGTTCTGGCTGCTGAGACCCATTGGTGGTTCCCAGGATATTCGGGGCTCTATGGGTTTAGATGGATAGTACCAACACCAGCCATGGCTGTGGGTCCTGATGGGAGCATCTATATAGTTTATGAGGATAGTCCTGGGGGTCCTGAGAGTCTGGATATGAGCGATATATTTCTAGTGGTTTCTAGAGATGGTGGGGCTAGTTGGAGCAGGCCTGTGAGGGTTAACGATGATGCTGGCTATGCGGCTCAGTTCTTCCCAATGATAGCTGTTAGGGGTTCTGATGGCTCTATACATATAGCCTGGGGCGATAAGAGGCTTGATCCAAGCGGTATTGGTTATGATATATATTATACATATTCTAGGGATGGTGGGAGGACTTTTGCTAAGAATATGAGGGTTACTGATATAACGATCAACCCGCTTCTCGGTATATCCTTCTTCATAGGAGACTACTTCGGCATGGCTGTGACGAGCGATAATGTATATATAGTATGGACAGATAGTAGGAGAGGCTCACTAACAGTAGTGCCAGGAGCGTATAGGAATGCTGCTCTAAACCAGGACATATATATAGCATTTATAGGTGAGAGAAGGTCGCCATCTATAGAGATCTCTCCACCTAGTATTGAGGCAGGGTATACAGGCACCATAACTATACATGGGAGCAACATGCCTAGAGAGGCTAGGTTGGGGATAGCACTAGGATCCACGATCCTCGCTAAGGAGGTGTGGAGCGATAGGGATGGGAGCTTCACAGTATATATAGATATAGGCTCGCTACCAGCTGGCAACATCTCTATCTCTGTGTTTGACCCTACGAGCGGTTATGTGTTTGCCGAGAATCAGCTGCTCATAACACCTAATAGGGAGTTGCAGACAATAATGGGTATGCTTAGCAGTGCTAATGCAAGGCTGCTGGCGATCGAGAACAATATTGCTGTGATAAACACTTCGATCGGGATGCTTGGGATAGATCTTAGAAGTATAAATGCGTCCATATCAAGGCTTGAGGGAGACGTAGCTGTTATATCAACAAGCCTCGGGGATATAAGGGCTAGGATAGATGATCTAGGTGCTAGGGTTGTCAACATAGCCGGGGATATAGCCGTTATTAGAACATCTCTAGGCGATATAGCTGGCAGGATATCTTCTATCCAGAATAACGTGGCTACCGTGGTAACAGATCTAGGTGTTGTGAGGGCTAGGATAGATGAGAGCCTCTTGAAATCAGCCGAGCTTGAGAACAGGGTAGCGAGGATCGAGGGTATATATATACCAATGATCGTTGTTCTACAAGTAGTAGCGCTAATCCTAACAACCCTCCTTATCACGAGGATTAAGAGAGAGTCATGAGCGCCGTGTGATGCCTATGAAGTATCACTATCACCACATATCTAGAAAGGATCTCAGAGAGCTTGTCAAGATCTCGAGAGAGGTTTTCAAATGCTCTGTAGAAGAGCCTGAGGAGGGTATAATAGTCTATGGCGAGAATGCTAAAATATATATAGCTGACAAGACGCCGCTAGTAATAGAGCTCGAGGGTAAGGAAAAAATACCAGCGATACATCTCCTCAACAAGAACCTATGCCCAGTACCCTATGTAGTCGTAGACCAAGGAGCTGTTCCAAGGATATTGAATGGAGCAGATGTAATGGCGCCGGGAATTATAGAGACTTCGGAGTTTAAGCAAGGAGATCTCGTGGGGGTTAGGGAGCCTCAGAAGAGGGCTTTCATAGCTGTGGGGAGGGCTCTCATGAGCTCCCAAGAGATCATGAGTGTTAGGAGGGGGAAAGCTATTAAAAATATACATCACGTCGGCGATAAGATCTGGGATATCGTTATAGAGGTGCTTATGAGGCTCTAGAAACCTCCAGATCTAGGTTGTTTTTAACGAAAGATCTCCTTGAGGGCTTATTAAGAATAGTTTCGTGGCATTGCTATGGGGTTCGGGTTTCATTGCGGTCGGTGTTTTTGGTACCAACTGCTCTTTCCTTGGGTTTCTGGCTCTAGGGCTCCTTTCATTGGGGTCTTTATTCTTGGTCTTCATTTGTTCGGTGTGATCTCTACTCACAGCTCCCTCTTCATGGCTTTGCTGGTTCATTGCTGTGGGGAGACCCCCACATCCTGGCTCTCTTTGCCTTTAACCCGCCCACTCGGGTCTCTATCCCCACCCTCATCGTTGGGCAGGCATTCCCCTAAATATAAGAGTTTATATAGTGTTCCCATAGAGACGAATTTAATATTAGCTCTTATAAACCATCATGAAATCAGAAACAGCTGGCTATGGCTTCTAGATATAAGCCTTGTTACGAACATGTGTTCGGTGAGTGATATTCAGAGCATTGGGAGGGCAAGGCTTATACTTGTAAGCGGTTTTGGATGGATGTTCGACGCGATGGATATACTCATGCTCTCATACATACTAGCATATTTAGGAAACCAGCTTGGCTGGGGTGGTGTGGAGAGGAGCATCGTTATCCTAGCCAATAACCTGGGCTTATTGATTGGTGCAACGCTCTTCGGCTATCTAGCAGACATCATTGGTAGGAAGAAGGTCTTCATGATAACCCTTGGTATGTATAGCGTTCTCGCCGCGTTTCAGGGCTTTATAAGAGACCATGTGGATCTAGCTATTGTGCGTTTCTTCATGGGCCTCGGGTTGGGCGGCGAACTCCCGGTAGCATCAACCATGGTTTCAGAACTCTCAAGACCTGAGGAGAGGGGTAGGAATGTGATTCTCCTCGAGAGCTTCTGGGCCTATGGGACAATACTTGCTGCAGCTATATCCGCTTTCCTCATGCCAAGGATAGGGTATACCAATACAATGCTATTATTATCACTAACCGCTCTATATATCGTGGTGCTTAGGAGGAGCATTCCAGAGCCTATTATAGAGAGGGCTTCAAGGTCTAGAGTAGCGATAGCTGATCTAATAACAACGAGTAGGAGAGTCACGCTAATATCCTGGACAGCCTGGTTCTCAATAGCTTTTGGCTACTACGGTGCTTTCCTCTGGCTTCCACAGATACTAGTGTCAAAGGGGTTTGGTGTGATCCGTTCTCTTGAGTATACCTTCTACATGGCCTTAGCACAGATCCCAGGCTATTTCAGCGCAGCCTATATGGTTGAGAGGCTTGGAAGAAGACCAACTTTCATAGCATATATGGTGGCATCGGCTGTATCAGCATACCTTTTAGCCATCTCAACCTCGCACATTGATATACTTCTATGGGGATCTCTCCTCAACTTCTTCAACCTAGGCGCCTGGGGTGTTATATACGCATACACACCAGAGCTCTTCAAAGCACCATACAGGGCTACGGGGACAGGTTCTTCCGGATCTCTAGCGAGGGTTGGCATGATTATAGGGCCTCTCGTACCAACAGCCACCGGGTCTTTCGAGACGTCTCTAGCGATCTTCGGTTTAGTATGGGTGATCGGATCTTTATCCGTCCTCGGAGCTCCCGAGACCAAACTTAGGGTCAAGCCTGTAGCCTCCCAAAGACTATGAGGATCTGTTCGCAAAAGTTCGCTATATATCCCTCTATTGTCTCTTTTTATTTGTTTTGTTTGTTTGGTTTTTTATGGTTATCTGTATTGCGTGGGGTTATTGCTGTAGACCGTGTTTTGTGCTGTGTGTTCTTATAGGTTAGGGTTTGATATCGGTCTTTATATGCCTTCGTAGAGCTGGGAAT
>DATMAU010000057.1:0-11019 GCA_035559775.1 Sulfolobales archaeon | reverse complement strand
CTACAAGCAGATAGAAGCGATATATAGAGCACAAGGCAGGTAGCTAGGTCACGTCGATAATCTAGAGGTAAGCGATAATGACGCATCTATAGTGGCTGACATTTCGAATACGGAGTTCATAAAAGATCCTTGATAAGTTTGTAGTGATCACAAGCTAGATAAAGCCGTATAATAAGCCAGTTCTATTAATAGTAGGTCGCGAGAGGCACGGCTGATCTGCTGAATGTAGTACTAAAGATAACGCTGGGCCTGACTTTATAGGTAGACTAGGTTTTTGTGAGATCTTTGAGTAGCAAATAGCTTTCTATGTGAGAGCAATGAGCAATACTTCAAGAAGATCTCTGGATTGCTCTGTATAGTTAAATAGCTATATGGCTATTTGTTTACGTGGTTATTAGTTATTAATACCTTAGGATCTATAGAAACGAAGGCTGGTTGAGGTTAAGGGTTGCTAGATATATTGGGGTTAGCGAGGGGGTTGCTGAGACCGGATATAGGGTTTTCCTAGATCTTCTTGGGCACGTGGTTGCTAGGCTTGGTGGGGATAAGAGAGATATTGCCGAGATCCTCGGTAGACTTGGAATCGCGATGCCCAAGGATCTTCTTAAAATTATTGCTAGGGATGTTGAGGATAAGATCAGGATCCTGGGTTCTGATGAGATCATGCGTTACCAGGAGATCGTTGCAGAGATCCTTGCAGAAACGCGTGGCACTAGGCAGCTTGGTTCTTCACTAATATATGCCGCTAGGGTTGCTTCGATCCTTGCTAGCAGCCTTGTTAGTAGCAGGGATCTAGTGCTCGGCGATCCATTTGTGGGTAGTGGGTTGATTATTAGAAGGATTGTTGATTCCTTGGGCTCTGGGAGGGTTTCCAGAGTATGGGGGTTGGGGTCTAACCCCTTAGGATCTCTTGCGGCTTACGCCTCGCTTATAGATGTTCTCGATCCTGGCAGGGTTTCTATCCTTGTACGTGATCCTTTTGACGAGATCTATAGATCCTTCTCCTCTAATGATTGGCAGCAATATAGCTCGGATGTCGTGCTAGTAAACCCGATCTTCCTCGAGGATGATAGGGTTTTGAGGGAGAGGCTTCCAGAGATCTATAGAACGCTTCTCCTCCTAGGATATGGAGAGTATGTGATTAAGAGGAAGCTAAGGCTCTCAACAGCATCCATTCTCCTCGCGGATAGTGTTTTGAAACCAGGAGGGGTTCTAATAGCATTCACCCCAGCGTATACCCTCTACAGGATTTCGAGTGCCGGTGTTAGGATTATTCTGAGGGATAGGTATAGTGTTGCCGCGATCCTTGAGGGACCTGTAACCTCTTTCTCGGGGAAGAGATCTCTGAAGGAGGTTGTGATCGCTGCCCGTAAAGCCAGGCTACCTGGCTGGGAGACGGTATTGATAAGGATCGATTCTCCAAGCGGTATAGAGGATATCGCGAAAACCCTTAGAGGGCGGAGTGGCGAGGAGGTTTATGTGAACAGGATAGCCCTGAGATCTCTGTGGGGTTCTGCCCAGAGGAGCTGGATCCATTTCTTCCAGCTAGGCGGATATGATGAGAGGTTTGCAGAGATCTTCAGGGATCTTATGGATAGCGGTAGGCTTGCAGAGCTTAGGAGTGTTGCGAGAGATATTGTTATAAAGAAGGGTATTCTTATCAGGGCTCCAAGGTTCTTTATACTCCCCAACAGGTATTGGGGTATAAGGTATAGGGATAGATCCTCTACTGTGATTTTCAATAAAGAGGATCTCAGCGAGCTTGAGATAAGCAACGAGAACCTCTTACCCATTATCAGGAGGTCTAAGAAAAAGAGAGGACCTTATGGTCTAAGGCTTGTTGAGTCTCCAGAGCATTATATCTTATCAATACCTCCAAAGAGTCTCGGGAGAATCGATAGGGATATTGTTAAATATATAGAATGGGGGCTGAGATCCCGTGTTGTCGAGGGTGTGGTGAGGATCTATGGTGATAAGTGGTATAGCTATGCCTATAAAGAGATCAATACTAGAAGACCCATAGCAGATCTCTTTGTCTCGAGAGCCGTGTGGAAGAGTACAAAGATGCATGGTGCTAACGCTTTGATGGTTGATAAACCAGCCCTCGCCGGGGATAGCTTCTTCGCCGTAATCGGGGGTGAGAAGGGTTTGAGATGCTTCCTCACAGTCTGGTTTAACAGCACCTTCTTCCTCTACATGTTCTCGAGGATCGGAAAGATTCTTGATCATAGGTGGGGGATGATCTCAAGCGATGATTTCCTCTCACTACCAGCTCCAAGGATTATTGGTAGGGATATCTATAGATATGCTGAGGAGATCATCTCTAAATACGGCTCCCAACAACTCCCCCCACTCTCAACCCAGCTGAGTGAGGGTAGCAGGGTTAGGGATGAGATAGACTCGCTAGTATCATGGCTGCTAGGGCTGGGGGATGAGGAGATTAGGGGTATGAGGAGAGGTCTCCTAGAGATCCTTCCCTAGCTTAGCACGAGGAGAATCTACATGAATCCTCGTTACCTGTAGCTGGCTTCTTAGCATTCGGAGTTATTCTTGCTAGGGTTTCTCCAAGCCTCTCTATCTCCTCCTCCAGGTTATATATATGGGGGCTTGCCCTCACACTCTTCTCTATCCCGAGGCTCTTGTGGAGTGGGTATGCACAGTGATGCCCAGATCTAACGGCTATTCCCTCGAGGTCTAGTTGGAATGCTAGTTGGTGTGGATCTATCCCCTTTATGTTGAAGCTCAGAACGCCTGTTCCTTTCTCGGGGGGTGGGCTGTAGATCTCGATCCTATCCTCTAGATATTCCCTCAAGATCTTCTCCCCATATGCTTGGAGCCTTCTGAGATAGCTTAGCACGTTATCCATACCTATCTCTCTGAGGAACCTGGCTGCCTCGCCAAGCCCCACGATCCCCTCTATATTTGGTGTTCCTGGAACGAATCTCCAGGGCATGTTTTCGAATACAACTTCAAGGCTCTCGGGATCTATTTTCACTATCATACCACTCCCAGCCTTTCCGGGCTCGAGCCTCTCTCCAAGATCTTTTCTCAGGTATAGAACCCCGGTTCCTGAGGGGCCGAACATTTTGTGTCCGCTGAATACGCCAGCATCTATCCCTAGTTCTTTTACATCGACCTTCATGTGGGATACGCTCTGGGCTAGGTCTCCAATGCATAGGGCTCCTTCTTTTGATGCGATGCCACATATCTCTCTTATGGGGTTTATAACACCGTTCACGTTGCTCACATGGACTGCGATAACAGCTTTGATCCTTCCGATCTTCTCGAATTTCTCTTTAAGAGATTCTATGCTTACCTCTCCATATCTATTGACATCGATCCACACGATCCTGCATCCCCTAAGCCTGCACACATATCTCCAAGGCATTATAGTGCTGTGATGCTCAGCCCTGGTAAGGGCTATATAGTCACCCTCACCAAGGCTTGGGGCTAGGGTTAAGGCTATCATGTTCATAGCATCAGTAGAATTAAACGTCGGTACAACCTCCTCAGGATCCGAGCCTATGAGCCTCGCTATCGATTCAAGAGACTCCTCAACAACCCTTGTAGCCTCGAGGGAGAGGCTATACACACCCCTTCTAACAGTTGCATAGTTCTTCTCATAGAAGTTCTTAACAGCCTCTATAACCGATCTAGGCTTAGGCGTTGTAGCATTATTATCTAAATAGATATACCCTTTCTTCTCCAGCTCCAGGATCTCGGGGAACTCCCCCCTGATCCTGCGGGGATCTAGCACAAATAGGGACCACCGAGAATAATTCTCCCGAGTGCTTATAAATAGATAGCGTCAAACGCGTAGCTGCTTCTAATATTACCTTTTATTTCTCTAGTCTATCACGCTTCCGTATATAGTATTGATTCCAAGCTCTCTGGCTCTCTCAAGAGCTTCTCTATCTATATTTACAGCTATGATTACTATTCTTTTCACATTACCAATAAGCTGTCTTGTTCTTTCGACCCTGTCATATAGCCAGTCTATATCCCCCCTCTCAGCTTTTGATTTAACCTCTATTATTGTTACACCTCCGTCCTCTATGATCACGTCGAATTCGTATCTAGCCCCTCTAACGCCTAGTTTTCCATCAAGGTCTGTGTAAATGAATCTTCTAGCTTTCTCAGGATCTATTCCCAGTTGGGCTAAATTATCCTTATAGAGGGATAAGATCATCTTCTCAAGATCTCTCCCAACACGCTTTCCAAGGCTTCCGACTGCTATTTTGAGTTCCATTAGAGTTTTACCATGTTCTTTTAACATCTCACTGTGTTCTTCTAATATCTTTGTATGCCTTTCCAGTATTTTTGTATGTTCTTCTAATATCTTTGTATGTTTTTCCAATATTTCTGTGTGTTTTTTTAGCTCTTCTAGCATGCTTTTCAGAACATCAGCGATCTTATCTATGGCTGTTCCAAGCTTTATTATATCTTCCCTCTTACTCTCCTCAATAGCCTCCTTAACGATCCTCTTGATCTCACCCAGCATCTTTTCAGTACTCTCAACATTACTGTCCAAGCTGGCTCCGATAGGTATTATACCTCGGTCTCTATTAAATATACGTGATCGGAGCGATCTGAATATTTACCAGGCTATATCTATAATTTCTTCTTTGGATATTTTGGTTTGGTATTTAGCTTGAGGGTGCTTGTGACTGGGGCTGCTGGTTTTATTGGGAGCTTTTTGGTTGAGAGGCTTCTTGGTCTTGGTTATAGTGTTGTTGGTCTTGATAACCTATCTTCGGGGAGTCTTGATAATCTCTCCAAGGCTATGGGTATGCCTGGGTTTAGGTTTGTTAGGGCTGATCTTCTGGATCCCTCCTCACTGGATGAGGATCTCTTTAGGGTTGATGCTATCTTCCACATGGCTGCTAACCCTGAGGTTAGGCATTCCACGAGAGATCCTCTGGATCATTACCACCAGAACCTCACAGCAACTATGAACGCTCTTGAGAGGGCTAGAAGGTTTGGTGCTAGGCTCTTCGTGTTCGCCTCTAGCAGCACTGTTTATGGTGATGCCTCGATCATACCCACGCCAGAGGATCATCCTCTAAGGCCTATAAGCGTTTATGGCGCTACCAAGGCTGCTGGGGAGATCCTCTGCCAAACCTACTCCAGGCTTTACGGGTTAAAATGCCTGGTTCTTAGGTACGCTAATATCATTGGCCCTAGGCTTAAACATGGAGTGATCTATGATTTTATAAACAAGCTGAGGAGCAATAGTGAGGAGCTAGAGATCCTTGGTGATGGTTCTCAGAGGAAGAGCTACCTCTATATAGACGATGCTGTAGATGCCACGATCAAGGCTTTTGAGAAAATGGTTGATGGCGATGCTGTGGAGGAGATCTATAACATCGGTAACAGGGACTGGGTAACAGTTATAGAGATAGCGGATATAGTTACAGAGGCTATGGGGCTCAGAGGGGTTAGATATAGATTCTCGCCAGCAACACCGGATGGGAGGGGATGGCCTGGGGATGTTAAGCTAATGCTTCTAGACATATCTAGGCTTGAGAGGAGGATAGGATGGATCCCTAGCCTGAGTAGTAGGGATGCTGTTAGGAGAACCGCGGCCGAGATGATCTCTAACGCGTATGGATAATACTAGATCCCTTGAACTAAGATCCTGTTGGATCGTTATATCTTTAGCCATCTACACATGATATGTTGGGTAGGGTCTGTGGATTACATGGGGGTGGCGGGCTTCTCAAGCTCTAATGCCGGGTATAGGATGAAGGTTTGCAGCGTTGATGAGATGAGAAGAATAGATAGCGAGGCTCCCAAATATGGTTTGGATCACCTCCTCCTAATGGAGGACGCTGGCTCGGCTATATACTCGGTAGCTCTTGAGATCCTTGGCAGTGTTATTGGTAAGAAGATCCTCGTGGTAGCTGGGAGCGGCAATAATGGTGGAGACGCCCTGGTAGCTGCTAGGAGGCTCCACGCTGCTGGGGCTATTGTTAGGATCGCATTTGTAGGCGACCCGGGGAGGGCTTCTGATCTTACGAGAAGGAATCTCGAGATGATCCTGAACATGGGAATCGAGGTTAACTATGTCAGGGAGCAGGGCGATATATCCTCTCTAGAGAAGATGCTCGGCTGGTGCGAGGCTTGCATAGTTGGTTTGATCGGGATCGGGCTTAGGGGAGATGTTAGGGGGATCTATAGGGACGTTATCGAGGCTATAAACAGGTCTGGGAAGGTCGTTATAAGTGTTGACATACCCTCGGGGATAGATGGTGATAATGGTGCCGTGAGAGGAGTTGCTATTAGATCCACAGCAACCGTTGCTATGGGTTTGCCCAAGTTTGGCAATATCCTCTACCCAGGCTACCATTACTGTGGAAGGCTCTATATATCCCACCTCTCATACCCGAGAAAGCTCCTCGAAGAGGTTTCTGCAGAGCTTAACACACCGATCCCTCTTCCTGAGAGGGTTAGGTGGGGTCATAAGGGGGTTTTTGGGAAGTTTCTAGCTATAGCGGGGTCTAGGTATTACTATGGGGCTCCTTACTATACATCCTACTCCTTCTTAAAGGCTGGTGGCGGTTATTCAAGGCTTGCAGCACCGAGATCAGTGATCCCTTATATTGCTGCTAGGTGTAGTGAGGTTGTATACATACCTCTTGAGGAGACTGGCGAGGGTAGTATTGCTATGAGTAGCTATGAGGCTATATTGAGGCTCATAGAGGAGGCTGGGATAGATATAGTTGCACTCGGCCCTGGTGTGTCTCTTAATGGCGAGACCCAGGAGCTTGTTAGGATGCTTGCTGAGGCTATCGATAGGCCTTTGATTATAGATGGTGATGGGATCACAGCGATCTCGAAGGATCCCGATAGGGTTAAGAGGAGGAAGGCTCCGACTATAATAACGCCCCATGTTGTCGAGTTCTCAAGGCTTGTTGGTGCCGATCTTAAGGAGATCCAGGAGGATCCTGTTAATAGTCTTAGGAGCGCTTGCAGGGATCTTGGAGTATATATAGTTCTTAAAGGAGCCCACACAATGATCTGTTACCCCGACGGTTATATCTATATAAACATGACTGGAAACCCTGGGATGGCTAAGGCTGGTTCGGGCGATGTTCTCACAGGAGCTATAGCTGCTATGTATGGTGTTGGGTATAGGGATCCTGGTGCTGCTGCCAGGACAGGTGTCCTGATCCACGGGCTTGCTGGGGATCTTGCTGCAAAGGATCTTGGTGAGGATGGTGTGACCCCTGATGATATCCTCAACTATCTGCCGAGGGCTGTGAGGATCTTGAGGGAGGATCCTGGGTATATTGTTGAAAAGTATCTGCCGAGGGTTGTCTAGCACTGCCAGCCATATATTTTCTATATCTTATTGGCTCTTTAGCTCTACCCTAATCAGCTTGGTGACTGGGTAGATGGATAGGAACCTGGCTATAATGATCATATCGGCAGCCCTTTCAAGCCTCTCAAGCTCTACCTATATATACCAGGTTAGGTTCTACGCATCCCAGGAGGGTTTTGACTACAGCGTTCAGTCCATATATGAGGTCTACTCCTACGCTGTCTCTATCTTCCTCGTACTAGGGGCTGGTTTTCTCTCGGATGTGCTTGGGAGGAGGTTCTTCACATTCCTAGCCTATTTCCTGGGCTTTGTATCTGCATCCTCTCTAGCGCTTCTTCCCAGCTGGGTTGGTTTCCCCCTGAGCATTATTCTCTATAACTCGGCCTTCTCGCTGGTCGTTGTTGCTAGGAATGTGCTTGTAATCGACCTGGCAGGTCCTCTTACTGCGAGGTGGCTTGGCTATATAATGACGGCATCTTCTATCTTCATGGTTGTTGGACCTATAGCTGGTTTCACGTTTAGGGAGTGGCTTGGCTATAGGGGTCTCTTCCTCTTCCTCTCGATCTTATGGTTATTGGCGTCAGTATCCTTTCTATATGTAGATGAGCCCCGCACTAGGATCAATAGACCTGGTGTCTCTGTCCCAGCCCTTGGAGAGATCCTCGGCTTCCTCGCCTCTCTAAGGTATCTATGGCCAATAACCCTCTACAGCTGTATCGATAGGTTTTCCTTCTATCTATGGATGCCCCTCATATCAGCCTATTTCTCTGAGAAGGGGTTTAGTGATAGCGAGGTCGCGATCCTCTACGCTATACAGAACCTCACCTGGCTCCTCGGATCCTATGCCTTTGGTCTTCTCGCTGAGTCGAGAGCTATCTATGTACTCGCCTTCTCAGAGGCTCTCACAGGGCTGTCGGCCCTAGCCATGTCGATAAACCCCATACCCGGGTCTCCTGCCCCCTACATATCCTTTATACTCATGGGCGCTTCTATAGCATCATGGATACCCTCGTACAACGCGATCCTAGGGAGTCTTGTTGCGAGCCACGCTAGGGGTGGTTTGTACTCAACAATATACGTGCTAGCAACCATAGCTGGGCTGCCCGCCCCCTACATAGGATCCATGATCAGGTCTCTCTTCGGCAGCGAAGCCCATTTTCTAGCATCTTTCACTATATCGAGCTCCAATGCCCTTTTCCTCCTACTCTTTATAAAGAGGAGGTATGAGATCCAGGCCCGGTAGCGGTTAGTATTGTTCTTTCCTAGCTACTCTATTCTTAGCATTGCGACTTCAAAGTCTTTTCACAAGGATCTTATCTTTGGTCTCGATCTTTCACGAGGATCCCCAGCCCGCAGCTCCTCTTCACCGATTATAATTATGGTCGTGGGGAGCTCCTCGTACTAGCTCTCTTTCTATACAGCCTGCCTGGGTTCTATGGGGGAATACCTTTTGCAGGTATCTGTAAACCCTGGGGTTTATAGCTTGTTATAAAACGACAGGATCTAAGGGAGGGCTGGTGATAATCATTATAAAATTTCTTGAAGACGCGGTTTGTTTGACTCATAGTTCCTCTTCTTCTTCCTCTTCCTCTTCATCCTCGTATTTTGGTGCATAGCCCCAGCTCTTTACACCTTTCTCGCATTCTCTGAGATGGTTGAGCACGTCGATCTCTGTTAATAGGTAGGTTGTCTCTTCGGGGATGATGCTCCTTGTTTTCTGGCCTTCGGGGCAGAGTTTATCCGGGTCTGTGCATCTTGGGCATACATACATGCCTGTAACCTTATCCCTGCATAGTGTTATCTCTCTATCGCCTATTTTTATCCTGACCCTCTCCCACTCGGGGTTCCATTGGTACATGTTCTCCTAGATATCTATCTTCTATGCTTCTTATTAGTGGGAGCGATCGGTTTTCTAAGCTGTGTAGCTTTCTCCTCTCGATAGGGTTATCTAGTCGCGGCATTCTCTAAGCCTTTTCTCTATAGCCTCTATAGCCTCTAGGTGTGTTTTGAAATCCTTCCATGCTTGGAGGAATACTATCCTGCCTATGTTCCTATATATTGCGTCTAGATGTATTGTTCTATCATCTATATAGACGATTCTGCAGAGGGGGTATTGGATACCCCTGCTCCTCAGCATTGAGAGGAGTTTGGAGATCATGGTATCCTTGTTGGGGTGGTTCTCTATCATGTGTTGGTGGAAGAGATCGCTTATTCCGAAGGCCTTTAGAACCCCCAGGGCTTTCTCGGGATCGTTCCAGCTGAGGCTTGAGATATAGGCGCCCGAGGATCTTGCCCAGAGCACTATTTTTAGGGCTTCTGTGTATAGGTTGACCTCAACCCCTCTAGAATCAATAACCTTTGTTTCCGAAACCCTCTTGAAGGGAGGTGTGAGGTCTGTGACGTTCTTGTGATCCCACATAGTACCGTCTAGATCCATTAGGAGGAGAAAGCCCTCTGACACTCTCACTCTCCACACGCCTCTAGAATAAAGGATAATATAAATTTAACCCGTAATCCTGTAACAATGATCCCTTACTTCTGTTCATAACCAATAATAATATTTATAGGCTGGTTAGACATGATCCTTGGGAACATGATACCCTCCATTGCCAGAACCATACATAAGGCGATCTGTGGTATTAGTAATCTGCTCTCATCTGTGGTGCTTGTCACCATCGTTGTCATCGTTGGTGTTGCTACTATAGCGTGGGTTACAGGGGTTTTTAGCGGGCTTTTTGGTGGGAGCGAGGCCCTCATGATCTATCCTAACGCTACTCTTAAGCCCGGTGCTGATGGCTGGGTGCTCAGTATTGTGGTTGTTAATAGGGGTTCTGTCGAGTCTATAATTACTTCTATCGATGTTGAGGGGGCTAGGTGTCAGTTTAACGAGACTTCGATAGCTCCGGGTGTTTCGAAGTCTATTGTATGTGTTGTTCCAGGCTCTTTTACCCCTAATGCTCAGTATAATGTTAAGATCTATACGAGGGCTGGTAATATATTCCTCTCCAGGGCTCTCGCTATCCAGAGCTCATGATCCCTTGCGATCCCATCTCGGTCAATGGGTTTTGGTAAAATATATTGCTCTTCTCCTTGAAAATACATAGAGTGAAAGCTGGTGGGTTTTTGATGGATGTGAGGAGGAAGAGGCTGAGGGTTCTTGTAGATGCTTGGGGCGAGATCCTCTCCCGCGGTGGTAGGCTGAGCAGGGAGGATCTCATAGCCATTCTTAAAGAGGCATATGCTGATAAAGGTGTCGAGCCTGTGAGGGGTGCTGCGAACCCTGATGATATCTATGAGAGGGATCTTATTGCCCTCTATATAGTGGGTATTGAGGGTCTTGGTCTTGGGAGCGAGATCCCCAAGGAGGTCATGGATCTCTTTTCACCTGAGAGATCCTATCTCGAAGCTGCAGATATAGCTCTGAACAGCGATCCTGAGAACGCTAGATCCAAGATCACCGAGATCTTCGGTAGAATCCCTGACTCAGCGATCCTCTCGAAGATCTTCAGGGTAGAGCTCCTCAAATACTACTATGGCTTTAAGAAGAACGACGACATGCCCAGACTCATAGAGAACCTCTCAAAAGCATTCCCAGAGGAGGAGGCGACCTTCAGAAGACTCTCCAGATTCTATATAGCAGTAAAAGTCGCAGAAGCCATTATAAACGGCGAGGTGAAGAACTGGGTAAACAAGGA
>DATMAU010000056.1:0-32629 GCA_035559775.1 Sulfolobales archaeon | reverse complement strand
CATAGCTAGCGAAAGCCCCGAGCCTGAACAAACCCCCCTGATCTTGAAACCCTTGGTTGAGAGGCTTTTTAAGATAAGCTCTATAACCGGGTCATGGCTATACGATACCACAGCCACGGGTTCCCCACCCTCTGTGGGTATGTAGAGGGGCCTAGCCAACCCTGCCTCCTCTAGTCTTGTTTTCGCTACATCATAGATCTTTAGAATGTTTTCCCCGAACTCTGTTAATACTGATCCCCCGCCCCTCCTACCCCCTCGCTTGTGGAGTAAGAGCTTTCTTCCCAAGAACCCCTCGATCTTTGAGATCCTTTCCCACAGCCTTGAATAAGGTATGCCGATAGATTTGGAAGCAGCTAGTAGGGAGCCTCTCTCCTTAACTATTCTTAGCGCATTTATTACCTGCTCGTCTATTAGCTCACCACCATCGATATCTATAACTACCTGATAACGAACCCTAATACCGCTTTGACTAGACATGGGTTTCTCCGCGTGTTTTTCTCAAGAGGATTTTTATCTATTATCGGATAACGATATATTTTTATTGCCTCTGAGGCAAGGGATCTTGGTACCTAGCTATGGTGCTACGTATAAGGGTAATAGCTCTCACAGCAACCGCCATAATAATAGCTTTGACATTGTCTCTCTACCCATATTATTATAACCCCGGATCTGTTGGGCGGGAGATAGGGATCAGGATCTCCACTACAACATCACTATACGCTACAGGGCTTCTGAGCTACCTAGCAGAGGAGTTTAGCAAGATCCGTAGTAATGTTAGGCTCGACTTCATAGCCGTGGGGACAGGTGCGGCCCTCAAGCTGGCTGAACAGGGTGACGTTTGTGCTGTGTTTGTCCACGCACCAAGCCTAGAGAAGCAATACATAGATAAAGGCATTATAACAGGGGGCAGGATCATTGCCTATAATTACTTCATAATAGTGGGGCCAACATACGATCCTGCTGAGGTTAATAGATCTAGAGATGTTTTAGAAGCTTTTAGAAAAATATACACAGCTGGTGACCTCGGCAAAGCGATCTTCATAACAAGGGGGGATAACTCTGGAACCAATGTTAAAGAACTCTCACTATGGCGTAAAAGCGGGCTGGATCCTTCTAGGAAGAGTTGGTATAAGAACTGCGGCTGCGGCATGGATCAAGCTTTAGTTATGGCTAACGAGCTCAGAGCATACACGTTGAGCGATATGGGGACTTATCTACAGTTTAAGAGAGCAGGCAGACTACCCAACCTCGAGATCCTCTATGCTAATGCGACAGACACTAACATGATTAATATCTATAGCATATATATAGTCAGCGGCTGCAAAGGCGATGCTAGAAAATATGCTGAAGAGTTCAGAGACTTCGTATATAGCAACCAGGAGAGGCTTATCGGAAGCTATGGGGTGAGCAAATACGGGGCACCACTCTTCTACCCAGCAAGAGATAGGGCACAAGAGATCCAGGCTCTGTGGAGAGAGATAGCATCAGAGAGGAAGGAGTGATATTGGGGGAGAATATGTATCTGGATAGCGAGGTCATAGATATAGCTTTAAGATCGATATATATCTCGGGATCAGCGACCATTATTGCATCCCTATGGAGTATCCCAATATCGTACACCATGGCTATGAGAAAACCCCGCAGCTCTGTTGAGGCAGTGCTCGAAGCCTTGGTTGGTATGCCAACAGTCCTTTTAGGGCTTCTTCTCTACTATCTCTTCAGCTCCTCAGGCCCTCTAGGCTTTCTACAACTGCTATACACACCAACAGCAATGATCGTTGGAGAGGCTATACTGGTCACACCAATACTTATCTCGGTTAGCTATAGATATGCTAAAACATATTCAAAACAGGTCTCAGAGCTAGCCATATCGCTGGGGGCTACAAAGATACAGACCCAAGCCTTGATCATAAGAGAAACAATAGCAGGGCTTATCGCATCAATCATAATGGGTTTCTCAAGAGCCTTGGGAGAGCTGGGCATAGCTCTAATGGTTGGCGGTAATCTAAAGGACTATACAAGGGTTATGACAACAGCAATAGCCCTCGATGTCTCCAAGGGAGAGTTCGAGAGAGGGCTTATGATAGGGCTATTACTCTTACTAATAATGATCCTAATAGCAATCGCCATAAAAAGCCTAGGAGGTACTAGAGGGCCGTGGGTAACAGACTAAGGATCTATCTGAGGGATATCTGGTTTAAATACGATGCCAAAGGAGAGTGGGCCCTGAGAGGAATTACGATCGATTTTAACAGCAACGAAGCAACGATGATCAGGGGCCATAATGGGAGTGGAAAGACAACGCTGATGAAGATCGCATCCCTCATATATAGACCAACAAAAGGGAGCGTGACTATCGATGATAAGGATTTCTGGGATCTCGACGACAGTGATAAGATCTTCTTTAGAAGGAGAGTAGCGTTTATCCACGACAAACCAATCATGCTGAGAGGAAGCGTGAGGTATAATATAGAATATGGTCTATTAGTAAGAGGGATCCGTAAGGAAGAGGTTAGTAAACGATACGAGGAGGTTATAGAAGAGCTAGGACTGAGAGCTATCGAGAATAAATCCTCCCATAGGCTTTCAGCCGGCCAAGCACAGCTAGTGGCGATAGCCAGGGCCTTAGTAGTCAACCCAGAGATCATATTCCTGGACGAGCCCTTTGCATACTTGGATAATGAGAGGAGAAGGATCCTGGTAAGAGCTCTTCGTGAGAGGAGGGAAAACGGTGTTGGTATTATAATAGTTTCACACGACCTGGAGATCTCTTTACAGATCGGTATAGATAGAATAATAACTATGGAGAACGGAGAGATTAGCGATATATCGCTTCTCAGATAGCTGCAGATCTTTCAATACCTAGCTCTCTTTCAGCCATATCCTATATAATCTTTACAGAATATTTGGCCAGGATCATCGCCAATTCTGGGATCTTTGCCAGTCTTAGCAGATCGAGAGTGCCCGCTCTCCCAAGGGATAGGTTTAGCATTAGATCCTCTGGCACATTCTTTATAAAGAGATCCCTCTCACTCGGCTTCATCTTAAGCATTATACCAAGGATCTTCCTATGGATCCCTATGAACCTAGTCAGCCTGAGTCTTCTGAGCTCCTCCTCATAGCTACTACCCTTCTCAATAGCATTGAAGAGGGCTATTGAGCTCCATATGGCTGGCCTGATCCCCTCACCAGTTACAGGCATTGTGTATCCGAGAGCCTCCCCCACATAAAACGGATCCCTAGATCTAGCTAGATCCCAATCAACACCCGAAACAGTGACCTCGGCACCCTCTATCTTCACAATCTCGCCTTTTGCAAGATCCTGTCTCTTCTTAATAACCATACCCAGGATCTTCTCCAGCGTCTCTCTGCTAGCATAGCCCCCAACACCCACTCTCGCTGTCTTCTCACCCTCTGGAAAGACCCATGCATAACCCACTAGGTCTGAGTAGAACCTGAGCTCAGGGATCTCGGCATCCTCGATCCTCGGGGATCTTATTATAGCCTGTACCGCAAGTATCCTATCAAGCTTTCTAGGCTGGGCTGGAAAGCCCCCAGCTATGACTACTATATCGAATCTCTTCACACCACTCCTACCCCTTATAAGACCCCCTCCGAGATATCTGGCCGGGGATCCTCTCTCAACCTCAACGCCCTGGGAAAGGCTCTCGAGAAAATGCCTCTTATCTATTATATAGCCCAGGATCTGTTTATCGCTATGGAATAGAAGATCGTCGTTCAGATATACATTATAGCCCTTAAAAACCCATAGAGATGCCTTGACAGCCTCCGAGAAAACCCCGTATTTTTTCTCATCACCATCGAGAGTAGGGTATCCCCACCCACACGGTTTTACAGCAAAGCTCCTGTGAGCCTCATAGACATATACATCATAACCCCTATCGGAGAGCATGCGCGCTATAGCAAGCCCCGAAGGTCCGCCCCCTATAACCCCAACTTTCATTGAGACTCAGATAAGAATTACTAAGAGCTATTTATCAATTTATCTCCGAATGCCTATTAATACTTTGTTTTCTTTCACATAAAAACACGAACTAACGGGATAAAAAGACCGGGTTGCAAGGTTTTCACTATAATAATGAGATAGAGAGATCCAAAAGGAACTATAGATAAATGTTATTCTGAACAGGCAGGGTCAATAATATGGGTTCTGATGAATGGAATTCTTAGATCTGTGAAATCAAGAGCAGAACTATTGATACCAAATAAATATCAACCGTTATGAAGCTTGAAACCCGGCGATTCTCACTGACAGGTCGCCTCGATCTCTACCCTCTATATAGTGATCTTTAAATGCGTTCAATATATTTTTGAGGAGAGCACATTATAGGTTGGTGCACTAAATGGGGAGGAGGAAGAAGAGGAAGGCTTTTAAGACTATCCACTGGGCTAGAAGGAGACCTCCTAGAACTTTCCAATGCCCTGAGTGTGGTGCTGTCTCGATCTCTGTGAAGATAGAGGAGAAGGAGGGGGAGAGGATAGCCTATATAGCGTGCTCTAACCCCAGGTGTAGGCTTAGATCTGTTGTGAAGGGTGTTCCAGCGCTTGCACAGCCTGTCGATGTGTATGGAAAGTTTATTGACGGGTATTTCTCAGGAACCATAGAGGTATGGTTTGAGGAGGGCTCTGAGGAGAGAGAAAGTGAGAGCTAGGATAGGCGGTGTGGAAGGGCAGTAGCTCTGGTGGATCTGATATGTGGAGAGGTAAGGTTGAGGAGACCCTTAGATCCAAGGCTAGAGCTGGCGAAAAGGCTGTCCTGATCCTCATAGATCCTGACCCCTCTAAGTACCGTGACGAGATGTGCAAGACCCTGAGATCCTATTCAAGAGATGGTATGATCGATGGAATACTTGTTGGTGGGAGCATGGGGGTCTCTGAGATCGAGATCAGCAGGACTATAGACATGCTACGAGAAACAGGCCTACCCATAATACTTTTCCCAGGCAATATAAATGGTATCTCGCCAAATGCCGATGCAATCCTCTTCATGTCCCTCTTAAACAGCGCAGATCCCTATTACATAATAGGAGCCCAAGTGCTGGGAGCACCGATAGTCAAGAGATACGGCCTTGAAGTGCTCCCAACAGCCTATATAGTCACAGGAGACGGAACAGCAGTGAGCCATATAGGGTGGGCTAGACCCATACCAAACGAGCTCTACGAGGTTCTCGCAGCCTATGCTATGGCGTCAGAGTTTCTTGGAATGAGATTCATATACCTAGAAGGCGGCTCGGGAGCCACGAAACCTATAAGCCCTGAGGCTGTGAGGATCGTTAGGAAAAGCACTAACCAATACATAATAGTGGGCGGGGGTATCAGGAGCCCCGAAACAGCGCTCGAGATAGCCAGGGCTGGAGCCGATGCAATAGTTCTTGGAACAGTTTTTGAGAGGGATCCGGCGAAGACCCTTGAGATCATCAGGGCTGTTAAATCCCATAAGGACTAGGGCGTAACAGCTCTATAATAGGCCATCTGCCTAGCCTTCCCATAGCATGCTACAAGCTCTCCCAATATTGATTCCTCTCTAAACCTCGTATCAACCCACGCTATAGTATTTACCCTCGTAAGATCTGGTTTCTTCAACACTGCCTCCGCAACCTCGGGGATCTCTATGTTGACTACGAGCCCGAGATCCCCTGTATCCGCTACCTCTGAAGCCCAGGCAAGGGATCTTATTGCTCTGGCAAGCCCCCAATGATCTTCTGGGTTCACAAGCAGCCCCGTCCCAGAGCCGTCTCCCCTTATCTCCTGCATAGTCTCTGGCAAACCACCTGTTCTTGAAACAACAACCGGTGTTCCCAGGGCTTGTGCCTCTATAGATACTATGCCGAATGGCTCGTATCTAGATGGAACTGCATATACATTTGATAGGTAGGCTATGGTCTTCCTGGTATTACTATCAATCTCGTCCCAGAGTATTAAGACCCTCCCCCACCTTTCTAAAGCCATTCTCGAGATATTCTCCTCGAAACCCTTATCACCAACGCTAACAGCCATTATGATTATTCCAAACCTATCGTCCAGATGATCTGATGCTCTGATGAGAACATCGAAGCCTTTCTGCCATGTAGCCCTACCGCTTGAAGATATGATTATCTCTTTCTTAGAGAGATACCCTGTCCTTGGATTGTTTATACTCCCCACTATATCGCTGATCCTCTTTCTAAGAAGCTTTCTCGAAGAAGTTCCAAACCTATCCCTTGCATATCTAGATACACTCTCCACCTCCCAGTCTGTCGAGTTGTGAACCACACACGCCTTAGGGTGCATCCATCTACCAAACCTATTGAGGATCTCCTCCATATAGCCCCAGCTCACAGAAGCTATAGCATCGGCCTCGACGAGAGAGAACATATCAACATTACCTCCTAGAGAGTCCCAGATCTCTCTTGTAGATCTCTTAACATGGGAATAGCCATTCCACACCCTATGGAGAGTATCTGGGAGACCGCACCACTGGTCGGAGGGATAATGCCATGGGAACGATGGTGATGATATGAGGTGCACCATATATAGCAGAGGGATAGAGTACCCCATGAGCTCGAAGATATTTTTAGCCACAACCCCTGCCAGAGCTGTTGGCCAGTCATTCGCATGGATTACGTCGGGCTTCTCGCCAGACCAATAGATCCAGTGGATAAGAGCCCTAGTATATAGGCATGCCTTCTCAGGCAGCTCCTCATAGACACCCCATTTATCTATAAACCTTCCAGTCTCGTAGTCAAGACCTTTGAATATAATAACCCTAGCACCGCCCAGCCAGATCTCCTCAGCACCAAGGCAGTATCTCCTAGAAACACCATCAACCCCAACCCTATAGCCGCACGGAGTGAAACCCTGGACAGGCCTCATACCGAGCCTCTCAACATAGTCTCTAGAGAGATGCCTACCGTGGGATGGGAGAAACACTGTCACATCAAAGCCCCTCTTAACAAGCCCTGAACCATGCCTAGCAACAGCTCTCCCAAGACCGCCGAGGCTTACATACCCCTCTAGCTCGAAGCTCAAAACCCAGATCTTCTTGATACTGGTAGGAGCAACAACCAAGGATCCGGCCATCTATAGCATCACACCTGGAATTATTATCAGGGATAGGCAATAATATTAGCTAACTTGCCTCCGCTCAGTGGATGGTCTCTGAAGGATAGTATTGTTTCATTCACTATAGCGTTTTATCTCTTCAATGGCAATGGGGTGGAGATCTGTTCTAACGATTTTATCTTTAGCATCTGATCTATGCATCATATAAAATTAATTTCACGGTATTGAGAGTAGCCGTGTACCCGTTTTTACATCGAATATATGGATCCTTTTAAGGGTAACATAGACTTTCTCACCAACAATATATTCTCTTGGTATTGGTGATAAGGCCCTGAATGATACTCCTTCGCCTATGTTTACTAACACATACTCTCTAGATCCTATGTATTCATACCCCTCAACGGTACCGGCTATGAACAGCTTGCCCTCTCCTGCGCTCTCAGCTGATACTATTGCGTCATCTGGTCTGATACCTATTATCACCTCGCTATTCGTATAGCTGTTTAGCTGTATGTTGAGATACCTGATCATGCCATTTATGACAGGGATCTTTATTAGGCTAGTCGGCGGCTCGCCTACGAAGTCAGCGACAAAGATATTAGCAGGGCTCTCATAGAGCTCGCTGGGTTTTCCAAACTGGATCACTTTTCCTTGGTTTAACACAGCTATTTTATCACCGACCGCAAAGGCATCTGCTTGGTCATGGGTTACGAGTATCGTTGTGATCCCGATCTCCCTCTGGATCTTTTTAACAAAGCTCCTAGCAGTGATGCGGACCCTTGCATCCAGATTACTGAAAGGCTCGTCTAGGAGAAGTACTTTGGGTTCCTTGACAAGCGCTCTAGCAAGGGCTACCCTTTGCTGCTGACCACCACTAAGCTGTCTTGGATATCTATCAAGCAGTTGATCTATACCTAGAATCTCTGCCACGTATCTCACGCGCTTCCTAATCTCTTCCTTATTTAAACCCTTGATCTGTAGTGGGAATGCTATGTTATCAAAGACCTTCATGTTTGGGTAGAGAGCCCAGTTTTGAAACACCATCGCTATATCGCGTTTCTGTGGAGGGATAAATATGTTTCTTGATGCATCCACAACTATGTTATCCCCAATCTTTATACGTCCTTTGGTGGGTTTTTCAAGGCCAGCTATTATCCTGAGAAGTGTGGTCTTTCCCGAGCCTGATGGACCAAGTATTACAAGGAACTCCTTATCCTCTATCTCCATCGAGACATTGTCTAGAGCTACCACACCACGCTGGAAGATCTTCGTTATATTCTCGATACTAACGCTAACCGTATTCTCACCCCCTAGCTCCCGTCCCCAGAACCAATAGCCCCCGTATAAAATACCTTCCAAGTAGTATAAAGATCAAGAGAGGGGGTAGAGATCCTATTAAGGCCGCAGCGAACATCTGGTTGTATAGAGTTCCGCTCTGACCAACATAGCTGAAAATCTTGAGCGTTATATATTTCTCATACCCCCTCGTCATTATTAGAGGTATGTAAAAGTTATTCCAAACCATTATTAGTATAAATATTATTGTTGACGTGAGCCCAGGGCCTAGGAGCGGTAATACGATCCTCCTAAATATCCTGATCTCACCAGCACCATCTATAAGGGCCGCCTCAACCATATCTCTCGGTATAGCTGTCATGAATATAACCATCAGGAGTGCCGCCATTGGCGAGTAATATATTAGGAACGCCAGGACAAGACCTGGAAGGGTATCGTAGAGTCCCAATATCTTTATAAACTCCACTAATGGCACTAGGAGCGCCTGATAAGGTATATAGGTTGATATAGCTATCAATAACATTAGAGTATCACCTATACTGCCGGTTCTCCTATATATAGAATACGCAGCCAGGGAGCCGAGCATTGTTGATACAAATGCGACCGGTACAACAACTATAATCGTATTAACAAGAGGATCCCTCAGCTCTGAAAAAACGCTCAACACCGTGTTTAAATCTATATTTAGTGGTGGGGAGAGCACAGGAGTCCCCATAACCTCTTGGAGATTCTTTATCGAACCTACTACTAATGCGTATACCGGGATCGCCCAGAAAAAGCCGAACACACCAACAATGATGAGGGAGACGAGTATGTTTAATCTCACCATGTTCGATCACCCACTAGCAATCCACCTTTTAATACCGTAGATCGCGTATGGTATCACTATGAATGCCGATATAGCTATTATAACCACAGCAGCAGCAGATGCCATGTAGAAGTAGAGGGACACGAATTTGATATAAATATACATAACCAGTGTTTGAGTAAGTGGGTTAAGAAATAACATCGAGTATGGGAGATCGAACATTTGTATAGCGAACAACGTGAGGAATATTGTTGATATTATAAGACCCTGCCTAGAGTTGGGCAACACGATCCTACGCATTATGGTAAGCGCACCAGCTCCATCTATCATCGCACTCTCTATAAGCGATCTACTAACGTTGTAGAACATAGCAAGGTAGAGCATAGCAGTAAATCCACCATATACCCATACTGATACAAATACGAGGCTCCAGAAAGCATTGCTTCCTTCTAGCCATTGAGGAGAGGGTAAGCCAGCATTGGTGAGTATCATATTAACACCTTTATATTGATCGAAAAGCCACCTCCATATGATGCCCACAACAACCATGGATAGTGAGAGTGGATATATAAAGAAGGCTGTTAAAGCATTACGAAGCCTAGCACTCTCAAGCTGAAATATAGATGATGCTAGCAGTAGGCCTACAATGTTTCCCAGGAACACTAGCAAGGCTGCCCATAACATTGTTCTCACAAGGGCTTGCACAAACTCTGGGTCAGAAAGGAGCTCGAAAAATCCCTGGAAACCTGTAAATCGGGGTAATGGGTTTAGTATTGAGTAGTTTGTCAGGGCTATCCTGACGTTCCAGAAGATCCCGTAGTAAAGGATGCTCGATAACAGTAACACAGGAAGCAGGAAGAGAATGAATATAGTGATACGCATAGGAAATACCCCTCGGGGTGGTTATGTTAAAAAAGGTTTTTATGTCTTGATAAACGAATCTTGATATCTTCTATTAGCTCTTCTTAACCCATGGCGGTAGGTAGCCTGCAAAGGGTTTCTCTATGCTTCCCAGGAAGTACCCGCTGCTTGACCACTGATCGTACTCTGCCTTAATGGCATCACCCAGTGTTCTATACCACAGATCTGTGTTCTTTGTCTGGGCCAGAAGCACTGCACCGCTTAACAATTTTTGCCAGACGTCGGAGAACAGAGCCCCGTGAGTTAAGCTAAATACCTGGTATTTTGACTCCCTATATTCCTTGACCTCCCATTTCTGACCTACTGTGGGATATATAGTATCCGGTATGTCTGGGTAATCCGCTATAGAACCTTTCAACGGGTTGAAGATCCTCTGACCATCACGTGATGCAAAGAACCTGGCGAATTGGACACCTGTTTCACTCTCAGGCCCTGTAGGAACAGCTACAGCATCTATTACCATATTATATATGCCCTGAGTACCTGGGAATGGTGCTATTATTATATTACAATCAGGTGTTATATTATCTATAGTGCACATCTTCACATTAGGATAGACATTATATATTAGCCCCACAACCCAGTCACCGTCTACATGGAACGCTCCGCCACCTTTTATCAGTGTATCAACGGCTGATGTCCAATCTAATGAGAGCCAGTTGCTCGGAAATGTCTCAGAGAGTCTGAGAAATACATCGGTAGCTTTTTTAAGACTATCATCATCAGGACTCAGTGTTCCATACATAAGCTGTACGAATTTATTCGGGCCGCCTACCGCCAAGAAGATCTGTTCCCATAGATGGAGGATCGTGAATTGATCCGCTCCGGCCTGAACTAGGCATGGAACGCCTGCAGACTTAAGAGTGGAACATACATTAACCAGATCATCTAACGTTGTTGGGGGCTTAATACCATATCTGTCAAGCACCTGTTTATTAATAAAGATGAGGTTAGCCCTATGTAGATTAACAGGTAGGGCGTAGAGGCGCCCAGAGAGAAGACACGCCTGTGCAGGGGGTGTCCCAATAAGTCCTATATCGCTAGCCACGCTAGTTAGATCTACAAAGTCTTTCTCCTTATGTGGAGATGCAGCAAAGTAACTTATAATCTCAGGCCCGCAATGAACCTGGAAAGCTGCGGGAGGCTTGCCGGCCATTATTAGGGCTATGATTGCAAATTTAGCGTTAACACCCGCTCCTCCAGGGACAGCTGTCTTCTCAACGCTGATCCCATATTTAGATGTGAAGTTACCTATAAGCGCGTCTATGGCGAATCTCTCTAAGCCGGCCCACCATGTGTAGAATGTTATCTTGGTTGGTGTTGGTGTCATAGCTAGCGGTGTTGTGGTTATGGCAGTTGAAGGGATCCTTGGAGCTATGACGAAGTAGGTAGCAGAACCAACAACTACAGCTGTTATAATGATGCTTATTAAGATCCAGATAGCGGTTCGCGAGACCGCCCTTAACGATTTAACCATTTCACTATCCCCAAAGGATTAGGCTCAAGAGAATATATATTTATAATAAATGCCTTAATTTATATTAATCAGAGCTTGTTTATACATTTTAATGGACTCCTCATTTAGGTTATCGTGGCGATCCACATATAGCCTTCATAAGATGAATACTATTAACACCCGCCTGAAAACAGGATTTTAACTGGTAGATGATCCTATACTACCTGGATCTCGTGTCAATTCCACATAAGATGAAACATTAGCATCTGCAGATTTCATTAGGTGGGCATATAGCTCTAAAGTATTTTTAAGCTTAGTAGTATGGAAGAATATGGCTTGGGTTTTTAGTGTTGATGGTTGGTCTCTTCTTGCTAGGGGGTGATCACAACGTATAGGATCTATGAGGTTACCGATTATGTGAGGATCCCTCCAAGCAGGTTTGGAGAACCTCTTGAGGTTGTTGCTGAGGAGCATTTGAGGGAGAAATACGAGGCTAAGTTTGATAAGGACTTGGGGATAATAATTCTCGTCTATGATGTGAAGGTCAGCGATCTGGGTATAGTGCTGCCTGGTGATGGTTCCACATACCACGAAGCCAGGTTCAAGATCCTGAGTTACATACCAGTTATGCATGAGGTTGTTGAAGGAGTTGTTAGGGATATTAGGAACATAGGTTTATTCGTAAACATAGGCCCCCTCGATGCTTTTGTCCATATATCCCAGGTTATGGATTCCGACGATATAGAGTATAACGATGCTTTAAAAGCTATTGTTGGTGATAGGAATAGGAGACAAGTAATCGTGGGGGATAAGGTTAGGGGTAGGATAACAAATATATCTTACCAAGCAGCAGGACCCCCCAGGATAGCCATGACGATGAGGCAGCCTAACCTAGGCAAACTCGAATGGATCGGTGGTGAGTAGTGAGCAAACAGCGGAAGAAAGGAGTGTTCAAAGCCTGTAAGAAGTGTAAGGCGCTAGCACCGCTCGAGGCCACTGTATGCAGCATCTGCGGCTCCTCAGAGTTTAGCGAGGAATGGAGCGGTATGGTGATAATAATAGACCCTGAAGGGTCGCAGATAGCGAAAAGCCTCGGCATAACAAAACCAGGGAGATATGCTATAAAGATAGGCTCTTAAGCCACCTATCGCTCGCGTTTAATTATAAGAACTGTCCAGCGATCTTCAGATCCCAACCGGATTGGGAGAACATCTATAAAGACTGGTCAAGAATAAGAAACCCGTAACACCGTTTGTCCCTGGATGTTCATTCCACTCATTTTATTCATGGTATATCCAGGGGCTTCAACCTCGCCCACAGGGATCTAGGGATCCCTATGGATTAATGGGCGCTGTCGAGCCAAACGGCACGCGGCTCCCATCTAGTGTTAGCCCCAGGTGGCTCGGAGCGCTGCTCCCATCGCTGCCCGAGACCTGTGCGGGGAGGCCCACACCAGGGATAATATCTTTCAAGGCCTATAGATACCCCTGGGTGTGGGGGGAAGTAGCTTTCGGGCATGCCCCAATACCCATGAAAATTTCCAAAGCCTATTAATCATCCCTATGAATATCAAAAAGAAAACACCCCTCTAGAAAGCCCTATATACTTCGGCCTTCCATCTCATCTTCAAGGCTGCTTAGATAAAATCTTCTAGCATACATATGCCTTCAGGCTTTAGCAAAACCCTAAAGAGTCTTTGGAAAGCCTCTCAGACCTTATCGGTATCAATAAACAAGCACCCTTGATAACGGTATAGCCTAGATGGTGAGAATCTAGCTAATCTAGCTAAGATCTTGGGAACCCTATGCAGAGAGATCCTTAGCCCTAACCTCAGATCTTTTGTATATGCGGGCGTATTTATCGAAAGATATATTTTTCGCCTGAATCTCTATCTGGGGCTTTCTATATGGGTATGCCTATCCCCAACGAGCTTGGCAGGATTATCGATCTAACTGTTGAGCATAATACGTGGAGAAGGAGTTCTCTCAACATGATCCCTAGCGAGAATGTTATGAGCCCCCTAGCCGAGGCTGTCTATATGTGTGATATGATGCACCGATACGCTGAGGGAAGGCCTAGGAGGAGGCTTTATCAGGGCTTGAAATACGTTGACGAGGTTGAGGAGCTTGTAATGGATCTTATGTCAAGGCTCTTCAAAGTCAAGTATGTCGAGCCGAGACCCATTAGTGGGACAATAGCCAATGCAGCTACATTCAGAGCCCTCTCACAGCCAGGCGGTAAAGCCGTAGTAGCACCTGTCCAGGCTGGGGCTCATGTCAGCCATACTAGGTTCGGCACCTTAGGGGCGCTTGGGATAGAGCATATAGAGATGCCCTTCGATATGGAGAACCTCAACGTAGATGTCGATAGAGCCAGAAGGGTTATAGAAGAGGTTAAGCCTAACTTTGTCGTCATGGGGGGTAGTATGTATCTATTTCCCCACCCTTTAAAAGAGATAGCAGAGACAGCCCATAGCGTTGGCTCCCTCGTGATCTATGATGCAGCCCACGTGCTCGGCCTGATAGCTGGAAAGAGGTGGAGAGATCCGTTTGAAGCCGGTGCTGATGTAGTCACAGCATCGACTCACAAGACATTCCCAGGCCCCCAGGGTGGGGTTATACTAACCAATAACGAGACGATCTATAAGTCTATTGCGAGAACAATATTCCCGTGGTTTGTGAGCAACCACCATCTACACAGGCTCCCCGCAACAGCGGTCACAGCCCTCGAGATGATCTATTTTGGGGAGAGCTATGCTGACCAGATTGTTAGGAACGCAAAGGCCTTTGCAGAAGCCTTAGCTTCAGAAGGTTTCAAGGTGCTTGGAGAGCATCTGGGCTATACTAGATCACACCAGGTGGTTATTGATGTGAAGAGCAATGGGGGAGGAGCTAAGGCTGCACAGCTTCTCGAGGAAGCCAATATTATTGTTAACAAGAACCTATTACCATACGACCCTCCCGAGGCTGTTAAGGATCCCAGCGGAATAAGGACAGGAGTTCAGGAGATGACAAGGCTTGGGATGAGGGAGGATGATTTAAGAGAGGTTGCTAGGCTCTTTAGAATGGTTCTGATAGACCGTAGGGATCCTGGCGAGGTTAGGAAACAAGTGATCGAGCTCAGATCCAGGTTCGCCAGGGTTCACTTCACCTTCGATATAGATCTCTCATCAATGCCCAGTCCATACAGGATCCCGTTCTTATCAAAAATATAGGGTGTCTCCAATGATGCCCAGAGCCTCTGTCCTTGCTATAGGTAATGAGGTGGTGCAGGGGAGGGTTCTTAACACAAACTCACAGTATCTCGGGAGAAGGCTAACACTGCTCGGATATGACGTGGTATTATCGGCCTCTGTGCCTGATAGGATGGAACTAATAATAGAGATCCTGAGGATAGCTGCTGATAGATTCTCATCAGACCTGATCGTCACCACAGGAGGGCTCGGACCCACATACGATGATATAACATCAGAAGCCCTCTCCAAATACCTTGGAGAGGAGCATGTGGTTAATGAAGAGGCTCTCGAGATGGTGAGGCAGAAATATGTTGCCAGAGGGCTTGGACTAACGCCCGAGAGGATCAAGATGGCCATGATGCCTAAAAGCGCTAAACCCATACCAAACCCTATGGGAACAGCCCCCGGGATCCTTGTTAGGAAGGATAACAAGCTCTTCGTCTCGCTACCAGGCGTTCCAAGCGAGATGCAGGCTATATGGGAGCAGAGTATAGAGCCTATGCTGAGAAACACTAGCCAGGTAAGGATCTCGGAGGTGACGATAACGGTCAAGGGTGTTATGGAGTCTGTGGCTGCAAGGATAGTGAATAAGATCGTCAAAGAGAGGCCAAAAACCTATGTAAAGACACAGCCCAAAGGCGTTGAACTCGGCAGCCCGGTGCTCGATATATACATAATGGCTTCCTCCAACAATATCGATGATGCGAGGAACGAGTGTAACCAGGTGTGCGAGGAGATTATAAAGGGTCTCAGATCCCTTGGAGGGAGGATTTGGGATAGCTGTTCGTGCTCATAACATAGAATATATTCCCCCTAGTGTCTAAAAAAACGGTGGGGGTATTGGTTAAGTTTGACGAGAATAAAAAGAAGGAGATCATAGAGAAAGCTATAGAGACTCTAAAGAAGATCTACGATCCCGAGATACCTATAAACATATACGACCTAGGATTGATCTATGGTATAGATGTCGATAACGAAGGAGTGGTGACAGTAACAATGACGCTAACAGCAATGGGGTGCCCCGTAGCAACCGAGCTCCCATACTTCGTTTACGAAAACCTAGTGAGCGCCCTCCCAGAGGCTAAGGAGGTCTATGTTGATGTCGTATACGATCCCCCATGGAATCCAACTAAAATGACAGAGGATGGGAGGAGAATGTTCATAGAGATCTATGGGTATGATATTGTTGAACAGTGGAAGAAGAGGATGGGACAGAACCAATAGATAGTAGATCTGAGCTATAATCCTAGGACAAGAGAACATAAGGGATCATGGTTAACAGTCACACTATCTGTGATACTGAGAATCCCTCTTACCCCTAATAACTATAGCTATATTTCTATAGATCTCGTTTAAAGCCCCCTGGATCCCCTTGGACTCATACTCCCTAACAACCCCTGCCCAATCTATCCTCAGGATCAGGATCATGATCGTTATCGATATAGCTAGCAGTAGGGGTAGCTGTATATATAGAGGAACCCCAGCACTCTCGACAATCTGTGTTAACCCTCTTCCGAAGAACACTATTAAGAGAGACACTATGGTCTTACCAATAAGGGTTGCTATGAAATAAAGCGATATACTATAGCCGGCAAAAGCTATTGGTATGAGTATAACATCATCAGGCATAGGTGTTGATGTTACAGCCAGCACGAATAGAAAACCCCATCTCTTTATAAGCCTGCCAAACAGCTCAACATTCCTCCTATCCCGCTCAGGAACCACTCTCGAAACACCTCTACCTATTGCATAGATAACAAGCTTCCCCACCGTGGCTCCCACTCCAGATACGAGTGCCAGGGCAACCAGCTCTAGAGGATCTCTCGCTTGGTATGCATAGACCAGGAGAACTAAATAGTAGGGGACAGAGGCATAGGGTATCGAGTTACCTATCATCGATAGCAAGAGTATGAGAGCATATGGATTATTCTCAAGCACATTAATCAATACCCCAAAACCCTCTGTAAACGCCTCAGCAAAGCTCCCGGCCATGTCCTTCACCTCTATATACATAGGCAGATATAAAAGCTGGTGGTTCTGAAAAAGATAATAATTTTAGCTATAATTGACACACTATCCCTAAATATAGCGCGGAGTGACCCTATGTCGAGATAATATCTAATACCTTAGTAGTAGTAGCAATAGCGAACAATAGATCGGTGGAGATGGTTTAAACAAGCCTCTTATCATTTAGAGATCTTGTAATAGACCAAAGCGAGATCTTCTAACCTAATACGGTTTTATCACGAGTAATGATACTGTAGAGAGCGGTCTTTAGATGACAAGTAGATCCTGTTTCTCTATCGTATAAATGATTATGAGCTAGAATCTTAGATACTCAGGCCTCTCCCTCTGGGCCTTCTCCCTAGCCTCTACAACGACCTTCTCTGCTCTTTCGATAAAGTCTTGGGAGAGTTTTTTAAAGAGGGGCTCGACCTTTCCTATTTTTCTCCCCGCTGGGACTATGAAGCTCTTTTGCAATGGATATCTGGTTCTCTCCAAAGGCTCCTCATACCCTAGCATGCTCCATATTCTTCTAGCAGCGTTGGGTGTTAATGGGTATAGAGTTAGGGCTAGGAGGGCTACTGTGTTCGCAGCAATATACATGGTAGTTCCAGCCCTCTCTCTATCGATCTTCACCTCATCCCATGGGGCTCTTTTGTTGAGATACTGGTTCCCCGCCCTAGCTATCTCTAGTATCTGCTCCGATGCGTGTTTGATCTTTGTTTTGAGCATGCTATCTATATACTCCGAGTAATGGAGCCACACACGGTCTATGAACTCCTGATCCGTGTTATCAAGCTCTCGGGGCTTTGGTATTGTTGAGTCGAAGTGCTTCTCAATAAATGTTAGAACCCTGTTGATATAGTTCCCAATATCGTCGTTAAGATCTGAGTTAACGATCTTAACGAACTCTCTCCAGCTAAAGTTAGTATCCCTCTCTTCAGGCCTTATTCTCGCTAGTGCGAACCTCCAGTAATCAGGATCGTTTATTATATGTAAAGCCTCGTCAGCCCATAAACCGATCCTTCTACTCTTGCTGAACTTCTCTCCCTCGTAGAGGAGATACTCTGTAGCTGATATTATGCTGGGCAACCGGTATCTCTCATCACTTGCCATCAGCATTGCAGGCAGGATCACTGCGTGGAATGGTATATTATCCTTTCCAATAAAATAGACAGTCCTGGTATTCTCATCGTACCAGAACTCCTCAAAACTCCTACCATTCCTTTCAAGAACCTCCTTTGAGGCTGAGAGATAGCCTAGAAGGGCTTCGAACCACACATATATAGTCTTACCCTCAGCTCCCTTGAAAGGAGCCTCTATACCCCAAGCATTATCCCTGGTAATAGATCTGGGTTTAAGACCCTCTCTAATCCATCTAAGCGAGTAGTTCTTCACATTATCCCAGAGCTCTCCGTGGTTCTCAAGCCATGTCCTCACTCTATTCTCAAGCGCCCTTAGGTCGAAGAACCAGTGGGTAGTCTCTCTAAGAACGGGTTTGGAGCCACATATAGCGCATCTAGGCGATATAAGATCTAAAGGGTCTAGAAGGGCTCCACAGTTATCACACTGATCACCCCTAGCGTTAGGGTATCCGCACCTGGGGCATCTACCCTCAACAAACCTGTCAGGGAGAAAGATCTTATCCCTCTCGCAGTATGGTAGAACCATCTTCTGCGTGAATATATAGCCCTTCTCCTCAAGCCCTAACATGAAATCTCTGACAAACTTCTTATGAACATGCGATTCTGTCCTTGAATAGTTATCCAACTCTATACTCCATCTCCTCAAGAGCTCTGTAACATACGCGTGGGCCTCGTCGGTAAGTCTCCTAGGATCTATATTCTTCCTCCTAGCCTCAACCTCTATCGGCGTCCCATGCTCATCAGACCCTGACACGGAAACCACATCCTCGCCGAGAAGCCTAAGAAACCTAGCCATCATATCAGCGCCAAGCAGATGCAATATAGTGCCCAGATGGGGCACGCTATTTATATATGGCCAGGCAGCTGTCACAATCCACTTACCCAGTATATTCCACCCAAACCTCATATGCGAGGAAGCCTATATATCGGGCTATCGGAGATGAATAAAGATCCTGAAAGACCTTAGAGCCCTAAACCTGTCTTAACAATCGACCAACCATCTCCCAGGTCTTGTTACAGTCTCTGTAGCGTTACATAAACAGTCCAGCATCTACTCATCAGAATTCCTGTTCGGTGTATTTACAATTGAAAGCCGCACGATGAATAAACCCTATCTTCCCATGTTATATACCATATATAGAGGGCAGAGGGACGTCGAAATAAACCTGACCTCATGGTTACCTGTTTATATGGATATCCTGGAACTTATGTCTAGCAATATATATCAGGGATGCTGCGGTTAGCAAGATGATCTCGTAAGCCTCGATAGTAGCTGCAGAGGGCCATTTAATTATAATAGCTCCTGAAAGAGCTGTTATGAAGATTATTATAATAGCCGCTAGATAGCCTGGATATCTTCTAAACTCGCCCAAGCCGTATACCAGAAAGCCTATGAAGGCTTGGATAAAGAACCATGTAGAGACAAACGTGTGGGGCCGTGTCCCAGCTGGGAAGATCCCTATCAAGGCTAGGAAGATCCCTGCGATCGATATATAGGATCCGCCTACAACACCGATCTTTGTCCTCGAGATCAGCATCATATCGAGGGAGAAGAGAACTACAAAGATAGATGCCACTATAAGCCCGTAGTTATAGATCCAGGGGTCGTTGGCGTGGGATCCTCCAAGATCGCTGAATGCGTCTCTATAGAAGTTAAACCACGTATTACGGCTTATAGATATGAAGGTGAAGATCCAGAACACCGCTGAAGCTATAATCCCTGAAACCCTCATTACTCCACGAATAACCGTGTAGATCATGATCCCCTAATAGATGTTTCCAATAGCTATATAAACAGGGCTCCCACGATCCATAGGATCTTATGTGCTGTTATTACCACTATTTCTTTTATTTCTTTTACATGTCCTCAGCACCACTAACACTTAAGTCGCTTGGAAATAGTCCTGGAGGCTGGGTCTTGTGCTGCTTAACTACACCATAGCCTGTTAGCCGTTGAAGTGAAAGAGATCCCTGTGGGTTAAGTGAAAGTCTCGATAGAGAAGCGGATAACAAGCATAAGGATATTGAGGGTAGATGGAAGACTTTAAGGATCTGGGAATGATATGTGACACATTATATCAATATCAAGGTATTGTTGGAAGTCTATGAAGCCTATCATCACCCGGCTTGATTATACCTATACATGCTAGGTTGCCTATCAGCTCTATCTTGATCACTCTGGAGGGGTTCTTAGGATCTGCTATGGCTAACCCAGCTCTCTCCATCGAGATCCCCACAGCTATTTCAACAGCTCTACAGCTCTCGATCGCGGATCCTCTTTTAACGCACTCAACCCTTAACCTCTCTCTCCCAGAGAGTAGTTTTCTCCCAAGCTCTAGGCATGTTCTCACAATATCCTCTATAGCTGCTTTACAACACCTATCTATCCTAATAGCCCTTGCTACTGAGTATGGGGGTCTCCTCCTGACCTCTTCGAAGATCTTCACACTATCCTCTCTCGAGAACACTAGGAGAACATCCCTATACTCTGTATGAGTAACCCTCACATTAGGGTCAACCCTATATAGAAGATCTTCGAGCTCTCTTTTAGCCCTCTCCTCCTTACCAACCCTTGCCGTAACGATCAGTCTCGGATATTCTTCCACAGGCTCATTTGATGAACCTATCCAGCCCTACCCCCTTGCCGGGCTTCTCCTCTTTCCGTGTCTTTGGCTGCTGTTCCGGCTTCTTAGCCTCGGTTTTCGCCTCGACAGGTTTTTTCTCTACAGCCTCTCTAGATGGGATCTTTTTCTCAAGCTCCTTCACAAGCGATATCACCTCCTTAGCCCTCGGCCCGGCTAGGTATTCGATCATGGTGTCGCTCATCTTCATCCCAAGAGCTATTTTAGCAGCATCCATGGGGTTGTTTCTAAATATTATCATTAGATATGGTATAACATGGCTCTTAGCCGTGGACGTGGAGATCTTGTCATGGGAAGCGATCAATCTTGCAATATCGTCCCTAACGCCTCTGGTCTCTTTAGTCCTCATCATAAGCCTTATCTTCTCAGGAAACCTATAGCTAACCCATCTCCTCTCAGTACTCTTCTTGGCCATGGCGACACCAGCGCTCATTAGATCTATAGCGTATGATAATAGATCCCAGTTACCTGTCTTCACAATCCTGCCCATATATACATCTGCTCTTGAGAGTGCTTCATAAGCTCTCCAGAGATCCTCGGGGTCTTGCATCTGGGCTGGTATGTTCTCATTAATCCACTGCATAAGCATCTCATTATCAAGCTGGCTACTCCCGGCTGCAGCTTTAGCCGCTCTCGCACTCCTAGCACTAAAGATCCTGCCTAGAGTCTCGAACGGGTTTCTCTCCCTATCCCTATAGCCTAGCACTTCCCTCACATATTCTAGGCTGATCTTCTTTACACCTCTAGCGACTGACTCGAGATCATTTATAGCTGATCTAAGATCCCCTTCAGATCTCCTGGCAATCTCTTTGAGGGCTTCATCTTCACACTCGATCTTCTCTGAGGAGCAGATCTTCTTCAAAAGCTTGACAACATTACCCTCGGAGAGCTTCTTAACCTCTATCGCTAGCGACACATTCCTCAAAGGCCTTAGATTAGGTGACCAGGGATCATTGGCTGTCATTATAACAGGAACCCTTGTGATCTCTATAAGCCTGAGCACAGCTTCCAATCCTCCCAGATCGGCCCTTGCATTTATCCCATCAACCTCGTCTAGAAGGATAAGCCTCCTTCTACCAAACAGACCAGCCTTGTCAGCAGACGCTATTGCTATCCTCTCTATATCCTGCATCCTCCTAAAATCACTCGCATTCATCTCAACAACCTCATATCCAAAATCCCTCGCCAGGCACTCAACAAGGGTTGTCTTCCCAGTCCCTGGAGGGCCATAGAGAAGGACTGCTTTATACTCTGCATTGGGGAAACTCTTGATCCACTCTATGAGTTTGTTCTTAGCCTCTTCTTGATCAATATAGTCTGAGAGGGTTCTGGGCCTGTATTTAAATATCCAGGGGATACTACTACTTCCCAGTGCCAAGCTTCCTCCCCAGTAGCACGAGCCTTGCTAGGAAGGCGCTGAGCTGGATCTCGTCGTCCGAGCCCTCTATAAGCCTATAGTTTATCTCACCAGCATAGTCAGCTATATATACTCTAAGATCCTCGTCTATCTTCACCTCGGGGTCGAAGATCTCCTTGTGGATCTGTCTTATGACATCGACGCCTGATAGGCCGTATTCTATCATAACCTTCCTCAGCCTCTCCCTAGCCTCCGTAAAGTTACCCTCAAGAGCCAGTCGAATCATATCCCTGATCTCCTTGGGATGGGCTAGCCCCACAACCTTATAGACAGAGGATACAGTAACCTTACCCAGCGCAGCTGCTGCTTGCAGTATGTTTATAGCCCTTCTCATATCACCCTCGGTTATATCATATATAGCATCCAGCGATTCTGGATCATACTCCACCCCCTCTTTCTCAGCGATCTCTTTAAGTCTTTTAACAACATCTTCCCTTGATAAGGGGCTGAATCTAAAGACGGCACACCGGCTCTGGATAGGCTCTATGATCTTTGAAGAGTAGTTAGCCATAAGTATAAACCTTGTTGTCGATACATACATCTCCATAAGCCTCCTAAGGGCTTGCTGGGCATCTGCAGTCATATTATCAGCCTCATCGAGTATTATCACCTTGAAAGGAACATCACCAACAACAGCAGATCTAGCGAACTCCTTAACCTTGGTTCTAATAACATCTATGCCCCTCTCATCAGAAGCATTCATCTCGAGAACATATCTCCTATAACCCTCGCCATAGAGGTCGTGGACAAGCGCTAAGGCCACAGTAGTCTTACCAACACCAGGGGGTCCTGTGAAGAGTAGGTGGGGCATGTTCTTCTCCTTGACAAACACTTTGAGCCTTGCTACAACATCGCTCTGGTTAACAACCTCGTTAAGGGATCTGGGTCTATACTTCTCAGTCCACAGTAACTGCACAAACTCTCCAGCCATTAACCTTCCCAGAAGAATCTTGATAACACCCATTTATAGATAAGGGCTCGGCTCTGCGTTATCTTACCATATTTGGTGCTATTAGTCTGCTGTCTATCCCCGGATGTGAAGAAACATCAGAGAAGATCAAAAACTTCCAGGGACTTAGCTTCCGCCCACAGGGATTTCTCTATCCGTTTGTCCCTGGATGTTCATCCCAATCACTTCATTCATGATCTTATCCAGGGACTTCAACCTCTACCCACAGAGATCTTGGGATCTCTGTAGGTTCATGGGCTACTGCTAAGCCCGGTTAAGCCCAACGGCACGGGATCTCTTACTGAGGGAACATCCTTCAGAGAGCTTGGTTATAGGGTATTATAAGGTTAAATACCCATGGGCTTTATTCTAATCCGTGGTCTACATGGTTCATCTTTATTATTAGTCTTGCTAATAATATATAGGGGTGTATACTGTTGCCTAGAACCACTGTTGCTGTTGATGATACCATAGCAAAGAGGATCTCTACGCTTGCTAAGAGGTTTAACCTCGTTATATCGAGCTTTTCCTCCGAAGCCCTGAGCGTTGCCGGCGATCTTCTTGAGATGGGCATGATGCCAAGGGATCTAAAGAAGCTCATGGTGGCTATGAAGATAGCCTCATTCGTGGATCCTGTGATACTTCCTATGGATCTTTTCGAGAGCCTTGTCACGAAAGCTGCTATGTGTGGCCAGCCCTGTGTAGAGAAGCTCGATGAAGAAGTAGCGCTCTGGGGTAAGAGGGTTGGATCAATAATTAAGGGGTACTACGAAGGGGATATAGAGTCCTTAATAGAAACGGTCTCAAAGGCCTCCAAGGTTTTCGCACTAAAGGAAATCTCTGTAGAGAGGATAGCTCCCAACACTATGGAGATAAAGCTTGTCGGCGCAGGTAGGAGCGAGCTAACAACAAAGATCACATATACATTCATAAAAAACCTGTTCGAAGAGTTAGGCTATAGTGTAAGTCTAAATAGCATGGGTGTTGGGGTAATAAAATTCACAGTCGAGGGAAAGAGAATAAACAAACAAATCATCTAAACACTGTATCTAGGTTCCATTAAGCTTTATAAACGATCTTCTACAGATCCTCTTGGTTTTAGTACATTGCACGTGATCTGAAACACTATCGCTATGCTCAGACATATCTACCAACAATCATGTTAATAAAAACCCTAACCAGAAGGGAAACACGAGGTGAAAACCTCCCTATATTGGTAAACGGAGAATGTGAGTTAGGATCATTCTGTCTAAGGGGGCTAATGATGAAAAATCCGATTAAAAGCTCCAAGTTCGTGAACCAAGGCCCCTAACAATTAGATCGTTTAATATTAACTATTATGAAGCATGAAACCCCTATATGTTCAGGTATAAACCTTTCCCCGTGATCCTAGTAGTCTATGACCTAGAGAGGTTGAGGATAGAGGAAAGGCCTTGAACATATAATAGTTATAAACAAATATATATCGGGGCTTTTCGGTGAGATTTTCGCGCTGCAAGTCTCTCCCCACGCAGAAGAGCGGTAAGAGGGTTGCGATAATAGGTGCAGGCCCTGCAGGGCTTGCTGCTGCAGGTTTCCTCATATGTAGGGGGCATGAGGTTCATGTCTATGATATGATGGAGGAGCCGGGAGGGCTTCTGATCTACGGGATCCCTGACTTCAGGATCCCTAAAAAGAACGTTAGAGAGGGTACACATGAGCTAGCTATGCTTGGGGTTAGGTTCCATGTGAGGACAAAGGTGGTTCCTGGCGAGGGTGTTAGGGAGGGCGAGATCGGTTTTAACGAGATCCTCAAGGGATACGATGCTGTGATAATAGCTACAGGTACCTGGGCTGAGAGAAGGCTTAATGTGGAGGGAGAGGATCTCCCAAGAGTATACCCAGCTTTCCATTTTCTCTTCCACTACTGCAGGGTTGAGGCTGGTTATGAAAGGCTAGAAGATCTCCCGCCCCTTGGCAAGAGGGTTGCTGTGATAGGTGCTGGTCTAACAGCCGTTGATGCCGCAGCCGTGTCAAAGAGGCTTGGTGCCGAGGCTGTCTATATGATCTATAGGAGGACTATTAATGAGGCTCCTGCAAGGAGACACGAGATCGAGAATCTTATAAAGGCGGGGATCAAATGGATCGAGCTTGCAGCCCCAAAGAGATTCATAGGTGATAAGGAGAAAGGAGTCACAGGAGTTGAGCTGATAAGAATGAGGCTGGGAGAGCCTGATAAGAGTGGGAGACCAAAACCAGTACCCATAGAAGGCTCAGAGTTTGTGCTAGATATAGATGCAGCCCTCATAGCTATTGGCGAGATCCCGACCCCACCTATAATGAATAAGGAGCTAAAGATAAACCCCGATAACACGATATGGGTTGATAAGAAGATGAGAACAACTATGAAGGGGGTATTTGCTGCAGGAGATGTGGTTACAGGCCCCAGCCTCATAGGGAATGCCATAGCCTCGGGTCTAAAAGCTGCCCAGGCTGTTGACGAATACCTCAGTGGAAAGATCTCGTGGGATCTTACCCCTTAGATGGTGATAAGCTACATATCACCAAGCTATTGTGAGAGAAACTTCGAGACGGCTTTAACTAGATCTCCAGGATCCCTGGCTATATATACCCTCGGATCGAGCTGCCCAAGATCATCGCCACCACTATCTTTAAACAATACGGGGCTACCAACCTCATAGAATGCTGGGTAATCCCAGTGGGAGTCGCCTATAAACATGGCCCTGCCGGGCTCAATACCAAGCGATCTTAACAACCTTCTAACAACATATCCTTTTTTCAAAGGCTCCACCTGGGGTATTCCTCCTGGTTGTAGCCTCTCATCCTCATCAAAGACCAGTATGTTTGATAACACATGCCTTATCCCAAGCTCTCTTGCAGCTCTCCACGCCATGAGGTTTACACCCCCACTCACTATGGCTGCTCCTGCACCCCTTCTCCTAACTAGATCCATTATCTCGAAGGAGTGTTCATAGAACTCCACTCTAGAGAAAGCGTCATCAAGATCCCTCCTATATATGGGTCTCCTAACACTCCTCAATAGATGCTCTATATCAGCCTTCATCCACTCCAAATAGCTTACCCTCCCACTAGAGTATAGCCTGGAATACATGTTATAGACCTCGTTTTGAGATGATCCAAAGTAGCTGTGCATATACTCCCACGAGCTCTTGATCTTGACTATAACACCATCAAGATCTAGGATTACTAGTCTCAAGTCCGACCAATTGTTATTAGGTCTGCCGGGTATAATATATAGTGGCCCAAATGATCATCAGGAGCGTTACGCTCCACATAACAGATCTGGGGAAAGTCTCCCTAGAAGCTGATAGACTACTAAACTTGGTGAGGATGATTGAGAATAAGGGGTATAGGGTATGGAGTAAGAGGATAACACTACCACCTCTCAGCGGTCGAGAGGATATGGCTAAGGCGTGCTCTGAGCTAAAAAGATCTATAAATATGCTTAAAGGGATATTCGTGAGCGCGTTTAACATCGACGCTGATAGTAACATAGAGATCGATGATCTTGTTAGATGCATGGAAGATCTAGGCTTCACCTTCTCATCTATACTTGTTAAGGGCGAGGAGGATGTTAAAGACGCGTATGAGAAGATCTCTAGGTTTTACTCAAGATCCGGAGTGGATCTCCACACTAGAATTGCGCTCATATATGGCTCGAGAATCCTTACCCCCTATTTCCCCGCATCCGCAAGCATAGTAGAGGAGACATCATTCACAGTAGCGCTTAGATATGCAGTCGATTTCGAGGATCTTGTTCTCAAGAAGGGCGATATAGAATCTCTCGGAAAGCTTCTCGAAGAGCTTGAGGAGACCCTTAGCGATGTATCGATGGGTATTGGTGTTAAATATGCTGGAATAGATCTCTCACTATCACCATGGATGGAGGAGAGTGTTGCAAGCATTGTTGAGAGATCCTCTGGCACAGAGATCCCTATGCCAGGGACAATGGCTGCTATTAAAAGGATTAACGAGACAATCACGAGCCTATCGAGAAGGGTTAAGAGTACTGGTTATAACGAACTCATGCTCCCGGTGGAGGAGGATAATGTTCTGAAGGAGAGGGCTAGGCAGGGGAAAATAGCTCTAAAGGATCTAATAGCATTCTCAACAATCTGCGTTGCTGGGGTTGACATGGCTGTCCTGCCAAGAGAGCATGTCCTCTCTGGGCATGTTCTTAGAAATATAATACAGGATTTACTGGCGATCTCCGAGGCTAAGGGTAAGCCTGTTGGGATGAGACTGATCATGGCTAGCGGTTCTCCAGGAGATATAGTGGATCTAGGGAGGTTTGGCCATGCATCGATCATGAGGATCTGATGATCAGGAGGTAAGCCTCTCGTATATAAACCTAACAGCCTCCGAATAGACCCTGACCCTGTTCCTCACCTTAGAGATCCCGTGACCCTCATCCTCAAGCCTTATATACCTCACATCAACACCCCTGCCCCTGAGCGCCTCAACCAGCTGCTCAGCCTCCGATACAGGTACTCTAGGATCTTTAGCCCCGTGGATAACCATTAGAGGTGCCTTAATCCTATCGACATAGGTTATAGGGCTCAGCTTGATCATTATATCCCTATGGATCTCTGGATCCCCATACTCTGTAACCCTATACCTCCTTCTCCAAGCGCCTGTGTTCTTTATAAATGTGAGGAGATTCACGATACCAACGATCTCGACACCGCATCTCCATAGATCTGGGTAGGTTACGAGCATCATTAGCGTTAGATACCCGCCATAGGATCCGCCCATAACGCATAGCCTTTTATCATCGATCTCGCCTTTCCTGGCTAGAAACTCCACAGCATGGTAAGAATCATAGACAGTCGCGATCCTCTTATCAACATCGTCTAGATGAATAAAGCTCTTGCCATAGCCGGAAGACCCCCTATAGTTGGGAGCTACAATAGCTATGCCTAGGGATAAGAGTACCTGGTGCACCCTGTTGAAAGAAACCCTCTCCTGCGACTCGGGGCCACCGTGGAGGTATAGTACTGCTGGTGGGGGCTCTGTCATGCTTCTTAGTGGTTTGTAGAATAGACCCGAGATCTCGAGACCGTCGAAGGATTTGTACCTGAAGATCCTTGGCGATACAAAGGATTCCTCAGAAACCCCTATCTTTGGTGTATATGTAACCCTCTCAAGGAAGCCTGAGAGATCTGTTACAAAGATCTCTGGACCGTGTTTGGGGGAGTTTATCGAGAGGACAGCCCCTTCTCTTGTAAGATCGGTGCTATCTATAACGCCTCCCGGTCTCAGGATCTCCACAGGCTCTCTCTTTTCGAAAGAGAGGAGTTTGAGGACGCTCTCACCATCCTCGTTAACGCTATAGACAATCCTCCCATCCCTATAGTCAAGATCCTCTACATCCCACTTCTCCTTAACTATGTATTTCCAAGAGTTCCTCTCGAGATCATATATAGCTATGCCTGTGAACTCCTCGCCATTGTTTGTTATGTATAGGAAGTGCTTCTCATCGATCGGGACTGGGTTTCTGTTAATAGCCTCGCCCTCATGCTTGGTAAGATTAACTTCACTACCATCTCGCCTGTTTATCATTATAATATCTGTATCTTGGTAAGTGTTCATCTTAACAGCCAACAATAGATCATCGCTCAGCCATCTAGAGGGATTAACGATCCCGTCGCCCTTATATAGAAAGCTTTTGGATCTCTTAACAAAGTCATATACATATATATCGAAATCCACACCATTTCGAGAGTTAGAGCTATAGCTGAGGAACCTGCCACTGGGGCTCCACTCACCCAGGTTATTTATACTCCCATCCTCACCACTCACCAGTTCTAACCTATCTCCCTGGTATGTATAGATAGACCATCTCTCATCACCATCCATATCTGTTGAGAACGCTATAACCCCGGCTGGTGATATTCTATAGTTATTGATCCTCCTATCCCATGGGAATGCGATATCATGCCTATAACCGCTAGATATTCTCCAAGCTCTCCAGAGGATCTGCTCCCCTGTTATGTCACTAAGATAATATATGGTTCCATCGATCTCGCTATACATCCCTAGCGTTGAGTGCCTTATAGCCATATACCTCTTAACCAGAAGATCTATATCTACCCCCAAATAGTCACCGATAATTCTCACTATCTAGGCATATAAAACTAGAGCTCTTTACCCCCAATACTCGCTCAGCTCTGCTGCACTTACACGCCCTCCTTTTAAGAGCCACTCGATAGATCTTGCAACCTCTCTGGCTGTGTCGTGGTGAAGTATAACGGGTATATTGAGATCGACAAGCATCCTCCTAACTCTATAATCCTTGGTTGGTGTATAGCCTGTGGTTATTCCCAACTCTATTTCTCTTCTGATCATCTTCTCTATAGCTTCTTCAACCCCGATCACCCTATCTATTCCAGGGATCTCCGCACCCTCTAGTGTGTAGAGCTCATAGGTTTTACCCAGGATCTTGGCTGTCTCAGCCAGATCCTCGCGATCCCTCTCAACATAGCTATATATCAGCACGGCTTTCTCAGGAACCCTGTTGGGGGTTGCTGAGAGCCAGCTCTTCGCCAGGGCGTCCTCATAGCTATACCCGAGACCCGCGACCTCGCCCGTGCTTCTCATCTCAGGCCCTAGAAATGGGTATGCTCCCCTCACTCTCGACCATGAGAACTGTGGTGTTTTGACAGCCCAGGATCTACTCTCAGGCTCCCAGAACTCGCTATCTATCTCAAGGCCTTTCCCCAGCATAGCCTTGGCAGCAGCCTCTGCTAGGTTCACACCCTTAGCCTTGCTTGAGAAGGGCATAGACCTGCTAGCCCTTAGGTTAAGCTCTATCACGTATACCTTTCCGTTCTTCACTATAAATTGTATGTTATAGGGCCCCTTTATCGAGAGCTCGTTGGCTAGCATCACAGCTATCTCTCTCATCCTCCTTATAATCGTCTGACCAAGCCTTCTAGGCGGGATCACCATCATAGCATCACCGCTATGAACCCCGGCTTCCTCAATATGCTCTATAGAGACGCCAACAACGTGTCCCCTACCATCTGCAACAGCGTCTATCTCCGCCTCTATGCCTTTCTCTATAAACCTGCTTATAGTTACAGAATGCTCTCTAGATATGATTGCAGCTCTCTTTAGATAGGAGATGAGCTCTTCATCGCTATAAGCTATAGCCATAGAGGTGCCACTAAGAACATAGCTGGGCCTCACGATCACTGGATACCCTATCGCCCTAGCTATTCTTAGCGAATCCTCTATAGATGTAGCCCTACCCCATTCAGGCTGATCTATGCCCAGGGCATCTAGGAGGGAGCTGAACTTAGCCCTATCCTCAGCTATATCTATGCTCCTACCACTAGTACCGGCTATCCTTAACCCTCTCTCCTCAAGCTTCCTAGCTATGTTGTTTGCTATCTGACCTCCGACCGAGACCACTATGTAATCGAACCCTTCTTTCTCAGATATATCGAGGATCTTCTCCACACTTATCTCTTCGAAGTAGAGCTTGTCAGAAATATCCCAATCAGTGCTCACAGTCTCCGGGTTATAGTTGATCATAGAGACCTCGTAGCCCATTTTTCTCGCTGCCATTGCGAAGCTCACAGAGGCCCAGTCGAACTCGACTGAAACGCCTATTCTGAAGCCTCCTGGACCTATCACTAGGATCTTCCTCCCAGTCTTCCTAAACTCTATATCGTCATCCACGCCACCGTAGGTTGTATATAGATAGTTGGTCTGTGCTGGATACTCGGCAGCAAGCGTGTCTATCTGCTTAACAGCCGGGATCCCTGCGAGCTTCACCCTAATCGGTCTGAACTCGACAGGATCTATCCCTATAGCCCTTGCTATCTGCTCATCGGAGAACCCCCTGATCTTCGCCTCCTGGATCAGCTCTACATCACCAAGGACCCCGCGGCCCCTCCTCCTGATCTCCTCATATAGCTTCACTATATCCTCGATGATCCTTAGGAAGAACCTATCCACACCTGTTAGCCTATAGATCTCATCAATACTTACGCCCATCTTTATAGCCTTAGCCGCCCATAGGATCCAGTATGGCTTTCTATTCCTCAGTGCTTTTAACACCTCATCGATATCTTGATCCTCGTGGTATAGAGGTCCGCCAACAACCCCGGGCTCGCCTATATCCAGCATCCTTATAGCCTTCTGGATCGCCTCGTGAAGGTTCCTCCCAATAGCCATGACCTCTCCAACGCTCATCATCTCACTCCCAAGCCTTGTCTCAGATCCTGGGAATTTCTCTAGATCCCATCTAGGGATCTTGACGACAACGTAGTCGAGGCTTGGTTCGAAGAGGGCTGAGGTCTTCCCAGTGATCTTGTTAATAAGCTCGTCTAACGTGTATCCGAGGGCTAGTTTAGCGGCTATATATGCTAACGGATACCCTGTAGCCTTGCTGGCTAGGGCGCTAGATCTAGACATCCTGGGGTTTGTCTCTATAACATAGTGCCTCTCACTACCAGGATCAAGGGCTATCTGGACATTGCACTCCCCAACAAGGCCTATCACGCTCGCAACCTTTATAGAGGATTCTCTACCCATATAGTACTCTCTATTAGTTAGCGTCTGGCACGGGGCTACAACCACCGAGTCTCCTGTATGCACACCCATGGGATCCATGTTCTCCATACAGGCAACAGCCACAGAGTTACCCCTCCTATCCCTCATGATCTCGTACTCAATCTCTTTCCAGTGGTGTAGATACTTCTCAACAAGCACTGTTTTTACAAGACCCGCATGGGCAAAAGCCTTATGGATCTTTGTTCTAAACTCACCCTCATCCCAGGCTACGAAGGACCCACCGCCCCCTAGGTTAAAACTAACCCTAACAATGACTGGAAAACCTATCTCCCTAGCAACATCGAGAGCCTCGGCCGGTGTCGATGCAGGCTTGCTCGGAGGTACCGGGATGTTGTTACGATGCATAGCCTCTCTAAACAGACCCCTCTCCAGAGCAGTCTCTATCCCCTCTATAGGTGTTCCAAGCACCTTAACACCATATTTAGCGAGAACACCCCTCTTCCAGAGAGAAACACCAACACTAAGTGCTGTCTGGCCACCAAAACCCACCATTATGCCATCCGGCCTCTCCCTCTCTATAACCTGCTCAACATACTCAGGAGTCACTGGTAGAACATAGACCCTGTCCGCAAAGAGATGGCTTGTCTGTATAGTAGCTATGTTTGGGTTGATAAGGATAGCCCTTATACCCTCCTCCCTTATAGCCTTGAGTGCCTGGGAGCCTGAATAGTCGAACTCAGCCGCCTCAGCTATCTTTATCCCGCCGCTCCCTATCACAAGGATCGATGAGACCCTTTCCCTAGGCAACCAAGCCTTAGAAAGTAACCACTAACCAGCTTATAAGAAATAGGCGAAAAACATTTATATATTAGCTGAAAATAACAAACACTTTTCTACGTTCACACAGGAAGGCTGGACTATAGTTTGCATTTTTCACAATTATGGTTAAGAGAAGTATTAGCCACCGCAATACAGGCTAAAGAGCTAACCCACGGACGGCTGTGTCTTTGCCGTAGCCAACTATTCCCAGCTCTACGAAGGCATATAAAGACCGATATCAAACCCTAACCTATAAGAACACACAGCACAAAACACGGTCTACAGCAATAACCCCACGCAATACAGATAACCATAAAAAACCAAACAAACA
>DATMAU010000055.1:0-9261 GCA_035559775.1 Sulfolobales archaeon | reverse complement strand
CTATGCATTATGACCCTATATATCCTCCTTTTACTTTTTAGCCCGCCTGCTTGGGTCTTTATCCCCGCTTCATCATGGGCTGGTATCTCTACAATTCTATTTTCAGATTATAAGCACTATATTTGCAGAACTAAGATTTAACACCGCCCTTATATATCCTCATGAAATCCGAAACAGCTGGCTACGATGGGCTCTGGGCTCGAGATCCGTGCTTCAGGCTTGCTATAATATTATTAATAAACCAATAGATATGCTGTTAAAACCAACACTTACCTAACATATTAGCACCCCAGTATTTATACCGCCTAGCCAATGTACATAGAGGTGTAAATCGTGAAGTTAGGAAAGGCCGTGAGCACCACAACAGCGATCATCGCTATAGTCGTGATCGTTTTAGCGGTGGCTATAATCTACCTATACTATCAGCAAACAGTATCAAGACCGGCACCAACTACATCGCCTACAACCACACCTTCACCAACACCTATAGGGAACAAGCTGCCCTATGACGCGTCGAGTAAAACCGTATATGTTACCCTAGATACGAAGACTACGAACTATGATTTTAATGGAAGCACTAGGGGTAGGCTAATAATATATATTCCTGCGGGATGGAACCTCGAGATCAGATATGTTAACAACGATCCCAGTGGTCTTCCACACAGCGTTGGAATAATAGCGAACAACACGCCTACGCCCAAGAACACAGATCCTACTAAAGATGGGAGCCTTGTTACATGGGCGCCTGATGGGGCGCGCGGGGTATCGGGCTTTAAGGAGGGTATAGGTTCTGGCGAGACAACAATGATTAAGGCATCATCTATCCAGAAGGGTGTTTACTGGATAGCATGTGGAATACCAGGTCACGCTATAAGCGGGATGTGGATTGTTCTAGTCTCTTCAGACAGTGTTACGGAGCCTTACTTCGTTACAGCATAGAACGGGGTCTATTTTTATTTTTTATTTAAAATGTTTAGAATAGCGTCAAGTTCGTCTATAGTATTCTCGATACAGCTTCGATCTCGACGCTGCTAACCCCGGTAACGCTCAAGATCTTTGATTCCAGTTCTTCTGTGCCTCCTTCCGTGTTTTCTGGGAATCTTATGTGTAGGAGTAGGGCTTTATATCCATAGGCTATCTCTATTGTTTCGTTAGCTATTATTCTATACGTGGTTGGAAGAGACTCCGAGATCCTTAAGATAAGGCTCTCCATATCGCTCACATCTTCTGAGGGGTATATCTTAACTATTGCAACTACATCAGCCATAAACCCACCTCACGGTCCCTCGAACCAGCAGTTAGGGCATTTATACGGTATCCCCTGTGCTCTGCACCTATAGCATCTCCATATGATGGCTTTTCCACAGTTTGGGCATGAGAATGAAACGCCCTTCTCATACGGGGTTACGATCCTCTTACAGCTTGTGCATATTGGAGGTGTGCTTGAGTCTATGATAACAGGTGTTGCGAGTCTCTGCAGTTTCTCCACCTCTTATCCATATGGCATGGGTTCTTATAAGAATATCCTACTAGGATCGTGTGATCACTGATCTTCTGGATATATTGTTAATAGATCGTATGAGTAGTGCTCTATATCAAACCTCCCGCTAGCTTTTCTACCAAGCACTGTTTGGGAGACTGTGTCCAGAAACTCGCCTATCTCGCTACTACCATCATACCCTACAAGGATTGATGAGCACTCGCCATAGGCCATAACAGCGCCTCTGAGGCTTAATGCTAACCTGTTAACCTGCTCCATGTTTGGCTGTTCTTCTCCGCATCCGAGGGGGATCATGAATACTATGCTCACTAGCTCCTCGCTGAAAGGGTTCATGTGGATGATCATGGCTAGCCTGAAATCCTCTCTCCTCATAAGCAGGTATAGATGGTTCATCCCCAGGTGCTTAGCCTCTTCAAAAGCTGCTAAAAGATCCTCTGGGTTGTTAAGGATCCCGTACATTGCCTCTATAAAACTATCTATCTTCAACCCAGCACTTCTCTAGATCTCGTCTAGCGTTATCTCCTTTTCAACCTCTTCCTCGCTCTTCTCGATCTTCTTGAGGCAGTTGAGCTCAACAAGCGTGTTATACGTGTGGTTAACAGCTCTTTCAACCTCTTCCTCGCTCTTAGCACCTGTTATAACCATCTTGCCTGAGGAGAAGATGAGGAGAACTACTCTAGGTTCTGTGAGCCTTAATATCAATCCGGGGAACTGTTCTGGCTCATACATTGTGTTTTCTAAAAGATATGCTGCCTTTTCCAGAAGAACCTCCATCCCGAGGTTTGCCGATGCCACTATATTCTGTATCTGGATCTTGGGCTTCCCGGTTATCGTTATACCGCTCTTAACAAACATCCTGAGTATCTTCTTAACAGCCTTTATAAGATCCGCTGTCCTCTTAGCCCCTGTCACGACCATTTTCCCAGATCTAAATATAAGGGCTGTCACCTTAGGGCTATCGAGCCTAAGTATTAGTCCAGGGAACTGGTCGGGGTTATACTCTATGTTTGGTACACCCTGCTCGATCATATCTAGATCTAGTTGGTGCTCAAAGATAACAGTAGCCACTATATTTTCAATCCGTGTCTCAGGCTTAGGAGTTATCACCTATAAATACCCCTTAAAAAATCTCTTAGGGAATTTATAAATCCGGGTAGGCGCTGTGAAGAGAGACGCAGAGATCCTGTTGGGTGTGGATGAGGCTGGCAGGGGCCCGTTGGTAGGCCCCATGGTGATAGTAGGGCTTGTTATTGAGGAGAGATGGCTTGAAGACCTTGCCGGCTTGGGGGTTAAGGATAGTAAGAGGCTTACGAGATCTAGGAGGGAGAAGCTCTTAGGAGATATTATTGAGAGGGCATCGAGTGTGATAGCGATCATGGTTTCCCCTATGGATATAGATAGGGGTAATATCAACGAGATCGAGGTCGAGGCGATAGAGAGGATATTAGAGTCCGTGGTCAGGATACATAGCCACTGTCCCAAGATATATATAGACCTCTTCACTACAGAGAAACACTTATCAAGACTGAAGAGCATTTGCAGCGATATAGTGGCTGAACATAGGGCTGATAGCAAATATACCGTGGTGGCTGCTGCGAGCATTATAGCTAAGGTTCTTAGAGACTGGCATGTGGAGGGGTTGAGAAGGGCTATAGGTGACTTCGGATCAGGATACCCCTCCGATCCCAAGACAAAGGCCTGGATCTCTAGCACGGTCTCTGAAGATACGATGAAGCTAATAGTATCCCCCTTTATTAGGCATAAATGGGCTACTATAAGAAGGCTAGAGAAATACGCTAATACCCTTGATAGATATATTACTAGTGGTTGAGGTATACTTATGGAGAGCGAGAAGATCCTAGGCTCTAAGCTCGATACAATAGCCAGGCTGGGGTGTTTTAAACCGATCTATATGCTGAGGGAATACATAGCTAAGGGCGAGGTTGAGAAGGCAGAAAAGATCCTTGGAGAACTAACCGAGGATCTCAGGAGATACTCGAAAGATCTGGTTGAGATGGCTCAACAACTATCAAGGGCAAGGAACGTCGCAACCCTAGCCCCAGAAGAAGCAGTGAAAACCCTCGAAGGGGTTTTATCAGTAATGAGGAGCAAGATCTTCTCGTCGCCTCCGGGAGTAAGGCTCTGCATAAATATACAACCACACCTGGAGATCATGTATACCACGCTGAGCGCGCTCAAAGAGGATCTGAGGAGATATAGTAGCTCGGGTAGACATTTTATGGAGATAGCTCTGAGGGATCTAGAGGCATACCTAGCATATATATCGAGGTATATTGAGGATCTATTGAACGATCTTAACAAGTTATAGGGATCGCACCAAGGCCCCTGGGATCATCTCTCAATCTGTTGCTTCTCAGCATATATAGCCTTTATCCTGAGTTCAGAGTTATCCTTAGGACATCTCTTATCCTTCACAACCTTCCCAACATAGTCGCCTGGAATGAACTCTCTCTTCTCCTCATAGTCATTGTTAATACAAGCAAGAACCGTGTAAACTATAACCTTCTCCCTAGGCTTCCTCTCCCTCTGTTGGAGAATATTGCTAAGCATGGACATTATGAGGAACATTATGAATAGCAGTATGAAGAGCTGCCATATATAGTCAGCTTGGAGCTTTATCAGCTCTATAGGGCTCCCCAGTTATTGAGCGTAATAGGGTTTATAAGACCCTCTATCCTGTTTTTAACACTTTGCCTCCAGCACCAGGGATCTCTACCCAGTTAACAGAGATCCTTTTCCCTCAGACTTGTTTACTGCTGTTAGGCCTAGCTGAGCAGGACTTATCTATATCAGAGAAGGTGTTCTCTAGCATTTAGAACATCGTCCCTTACCTTTCAAAGGTCATTATAAAGTCGATACTATGGTTAAGAGCCATGCCAATCGTATCTAGGCAAACTCTCCCAGAGCACAGTTGAAACAAGCCTATAGGGAATAGAATTACAAGAAACACAATGGTTCCAAGAAACCATAACAACTAAGTAGGGAAAGACCCTATGGAGGGGTTCGGGCTTTACTGCAGTTGGTATTTTTATACCAATCGCTCTTCCCTTGACTTCACCGGCCTCCACCTATTAGAGTGATCTTTATTCACAGCCCCCTTCATAGATCCTCTCTGGCTCATTGTTGTGGGGAAAGCCATGCGTCCTGGCTTTACCGTAAAATATAAGAAGCACGAAGCAGCTGGCTACGGCTCGCTATCCTCCAAACCCTTCAACATGTCGATACTAACCCTATGGCCTAGATAGTCCGTTATTATGATGATAGCCATCTCGGGGCTTATAACCCCTATCTCGGTTATTATGGCATCTATATACTCAGCTGGGGTTGTGTCGAAGGCTGGGTTTCTAACCTCGATCCCTTCTGGAACGGGGTGTATTACTTCCTCAGCGTCTCTTTCTTCGATCTCGACGGGCTCTCCGATGAGTGTATAGGGGGAGAACTTATATGTCTCGGCAGCCACGTAGAAGGGGACGCCGTGTGTTTTTGCAGCTAACGCTATCTGCGACGTCCCGATCTTGTTTACCAGAGCCCCGTTGGAGCTTATAGCGTCGGCACCAACGATCACTAGATCGGCTCTCCTCATAATATAGACAGCTGCAGAGTCTGGCACGAGTGTTACGGGGATCCCTTTGGAGGCGAGATCCCTCGCCGTGATATATCCCTGGAACCTAGGTCTGGTTTCCGTTGCATATACGCTGAATGTCTTCCCATCGCTCCAGGCTTTGGTGAGGATCCCAGTGACCGCTGATGAGTTGCAATGCGTCACTATGGTCTCGCCGCCCTTTATCATTCTAGAGCCGATAATGCTTATAGCCTCGACAGCTCTTTTCGAGTGCTCTATAAAGCTCCTCGCAGCACTAATCACAGCTGCTTTGGCATCCTCAACACCTCTATAGCTTTTTCTAAGCTGTTTCATAACATACGAGATAGCATTGGGTAGCGAGACAGCAGTAGGTCTTGTTGATAGAAGTAGCCTCGATATCTCCTCCATATAGCTGGTAAAATCACCCAGATCTTCACCGCTATAATTAGTCGCAGCTATTATGAGGGCTTCAGCAGCTGCCCTCGCTATCCTACCAGCCCCCCTTATCCTCATACTCCTAATATCATCAGCTATCCTTAGCACTTCAGCAGGTGTACTAGCCATTTATAACCCCCCAATGTTTCTTCTGATCTCGTTGTAAAGCTCATCTATTCTCTTCACAGACGGGGGCCAGGATCCAAATACATCCCTAACTATATAGGGGACCGCTGCTGGCGAGATAAGACCCTTCTCAGTTATAATGGCATCGATATACTCAGGCGGCACGGCTTCGAATAGGGGGAAGCTTGATGATACGCCGAGGGATAATAGATCCCCTGGTATGTCGGGCAAGCCTATCTCTGGCGAGCCTATTAATTCGCCGAAAACCGTTTCGGGCATGATCTTATAGCTTCCAGCTACAACGAAGACCCTTATCCTAGCCTCCCTGGCTGTGAGTGCTAGAATAGCCGTGCCGATCTTGTTTATAACAGCACCGTTGGAAGAGATCGCCTCAGCCCCTATAACTACCCTAGAGGCTCTCCTAATAAAGCTCCTAATAGCTGAGTCAACGATCAGCACCACATCGGCTCCCAGCCTCTTCAGAGCCTTAGCCATCTCGACCCCCTCTCCGAAGGGTCTCGACTCTGGGACAATGATCCTCACGCTATCGCCTCTCCTCAAAACATTCTCCACGGTCCTAAGGACAGTCCCGCTAAAGGATAGTGTGAATATGGTCTCGTTATTAGAGATCCTTTTAGAGGCTATTAGTGAGGCCTGTTCCGTCATGATCCTCACGTTATCAAAGACCCTAGATACTATAGGTTCTATGATTCTAGAGGCCTCCCCAGGATCCCTTGGAGCCTCTTCCAAGAACCTCGAGAATATATCCCTCGCAGTGTTTATCAAGAGAGCTGAGTAGGGTCTCTTAACACATGCTTGGTAAAGCTTGTCGAAAGCACTTAAGATATCTCCCCAACTTCTAGAGGATCTCACATCCTCGAGAAAACCCCTCAGAACACTTGTAGCAGCCTCCGTAGCTCCTAAGACTCTCCACACCTCACTAGCATCTATGCTCTTCAATAAAATCTCCTACCAAGAGTATTCCATGGAGGGTTATCTATCCTTCAAACGATTCCAGCACGCTATATTGCTTACCTTTCGAGATCATCGTAACTATGGATCTACGATGCCTCCCTCACCACATCGTTTATTGACACCTCTAGACTGTTCTTCTTAGCAATAGCCCTGAGTGTGTAGTAATAAGCAGGGATCTGGAACGCATATACCCTCCCCACCCAGGATTCTTTTGGGAGTTCTGTTAGCCTCTCCATCGCTGCCACATAGATCGCTATGTTGTTGGTTATAAGATGATCCCTGAGCGGCTCTCCAAAAAGAGCATCGGGATTCTCTGCAACAGCCCTGACCTGATCCATCACCCACGATCGATCTCTACCAAGCCTTTTAGCCTCCTCAAAAGCACCGTCTAAGGCTCTCAAAACACCCTCGATTACCTCGCTCATAAGCCATATCTTCAGCCCGCTCCTTCTAATTAGCCCAAGAGCTCTAGGATTTCCTCCAGCAAGTCTCCATAGTAGTTCTCTATTCTCCCCTATTCCCAGCTGGTCTATGAGTATATCTGCAGCCTCTCTCGGGAGATTCCATGTTAAGAGCCACCGGATCTTGCCACCAACAATACCCCTGGTCTCGGCAGCTCTGGCATCGCTTGTGGTTACGATCATATCGATCACAATATCTCTCCCACCCTCATATAGTCTTAGATTTGTCATCGAGATATCTGTCTGCCTCACATATAGGAAGTCAGCTAGCCTCTGGGGATCTGTTACCCTATACTCGTCAAGGATCACTAGGTACCAGCTCCCAACCCTACCTCTATGCTCAAGTATAGATATTATATCAGAAGCTATGCTTGCATGAGGATTTCCGCCTCTCTCGGTTCTCACATAGGCTGAGAGTGTGAGCACCTGCGCTGCTGTAACACTCACGCCAACCTCCAAACCAGCCCTTCCATAAACCTCTCTCACAATATCAATAACATCCTTGCTCGAGGTTATGCTAACCACGCTTCTCTGCTCATCATACGCAACATAGATTGGCTTAAAACCAGTCTCGCTAGCAGGTGTAAGCTGTATAGACACCTTAGTGAGCACAGAAGCCAGTGTTGACTTGCCACAACCCTTAGGACCGTAGAGGAGAGCTAGGGTACCATAGCCTATGATCTCTCCTGTTGCACCGCTCCTCACTATTCTTTCTATCTCGCCCTCTCTATCCACGAAGTTGACGAGCCAGCCCTCGATGTTGACCTTCGAGCTCTTAGCACCTCTAAGGATCTCCATGATAAGATCTCCAACAGATCGCCTTAAACCTCTTCTCTCGATAAATGTTACCCTATTACTGATTAGCGCCATAGATAATAAACAAGGTCAAGATTAGTGCGCTAAACTTCTCTCTAGCTACTATATGTTTTTCATAAGATTTCCATTTTAGATAAAAACTTCAATATCTAAATTTTATCTTTTATCAATGATCTCGTGGGTTTCTCCATCAATGCTTATAATAATTAATAGGTGTTTAGGTCCCAATTTGCTTGGTTAGGCAATTACTTTATCTAAGGCGCCTCCTTCGAGGGCGAGCCTCATTTCTCTAGCGATCCTCCTGCCCACGCTCATAGGCTCGTCCCAGTATAGATATGAGTAGAGCTGTTTTCTTTTTTATATATATAGGGAGGGTTAATAGGTTTTAGGATCTTCATGAGCATTGGGGATGGCATACACAAAAGCTGCCCCCTCACCGATACCCAAGGGTATTTATAATCTTTGAATAGAATTGTTTCTGGTGTGGGTCTCCCCACACAGGTCTCGGGCGGCGATGGGAGCAGTGCTCCAAGCCACCTGGGGCAGAGCTAGATGGGAGCCGCGTGCCGTTTGGCTCGACGGCCGCCCATGACCCCACAGGATTAGAGATCCTGTGGGTAGAGGTGGAAGTCCCCGGATGTGACCATGAACGAAGATAAAATAACTGGAATGAACATCCAGGGACAAACGGATAGGGAGCCAGTACTCTAAACACTATATTTCGGCAGACCTGTCAGCATGGGGTGGAGGATAGCGGAGGAGATTAGGGAATGTGTGGAGAGGGGCTGCTTAAGCGATATTATCACATAGGCTGTATTACAATGATGCGAATTAAAATACATATGGGTGTCTATATGGGGATAGATGGGTTCTTAATGATCCGCGATATTGTGGTGAGCTCAGAAGCGTCAAAACCCACAAACAGATCTAACCTTGCTATCAGAGATAAAATATCTAGAAATACCGTAGTAAGGGAAACACTCTATTGGTGATATCTATGGATGCCGATATGATCTCCACCAATATATGTCCCCTTGAGTGGAGATATGGCTCCAAGGAGATGAGAGAGATCTTCTCTCTAAGAAACATAGTCAAAACATATATCAAAGTCGAAGCAGCCCTCATGATAGGGCTTGTCGAAGCAGGGCTTGCACCAAAAGACTGCGTTGAAGTTCTCGAGAAATGCTCCGAAAATATAGAGGTTAGAGAGGTCTACGAGCTTGAAAAGGTTCTCGGACACGATATAGCCTCCCTAACATATCTCCTCGGCGAGAGATGCGGCTCCTGCGGGGGTTATGTGCATCTCGGTGCAACAAGCTATGATATTGTTGACACCACATGGG
>DATMAU010000054.1:0-20756 GCA_035559775.1 Sulfolobales archaeon | reverse complement strand
TTAATAGGCCTTGGAAATTTTCATGTGTATTGGGGCATGCCTGGAGGCTACTTTCCCACCAACACCTGGGTATCTATAAGCCTTGAAAGGTATTGCCCTCGGTGCTGGGTCTCCCCACACAAGTCTCATGGCAATGGGAGCGGTGCTCCAAGCCGTCTGGGGCATAACCTAGATGGGAGCCCCATTCCATTGGGCTCGACGGCCGCCCATGACCTCGCAGGATTAGAGATCCCTGTGGGTAGAGGTGGAAGCCCCTGGATAAGACCATGAATAAAATGATTGGAACGAACATCCAGGGACAAACGGTTGTGGTTTAATCAGATTAATCAATTGTTTTAAGCACTGGTGCTTTAAAAAAATGGGTCGGTGTGGTGGTTAGTGTTAGGGAGGTTCCGGCGGATCTTTTCATAGAGAGGCTTGCGGAGAAGCTGAGGGAGGATTTTGGAGAAACGATCCACCAGCCTCCCTGGGCTTTATATGTAAAGACAGGTGTTTCTAAGGAGAGACCGCCTGATAATAATGAGTGGTGGTATTATAGAGCAGCATCTATACTTAGAAAGCTATACATAGCGGGAGAACCGATCGGTATTGAGAGGTTCAGAACCATATATGGTGGAAGGAAGAGGAGGGGGTCTGCGCCTCCCCATTTTAGAAAGGCAAGCGGCTCCATTATAAGGAAGATCCTGCAGCAGCTTGAGAGGGCAGGGCTTGTATTAAGAACCAGGAGGGGCAGGGTTCTCACCTCGAAGGGTAGATCCTATCTCGATTCAGTAGCGCTCGAGGTATTCAGAGAGGCTGTTAATAAGCATCCTGAGCTTATTAAATACGGGCCTAGGGCGCTAAAGGGGTAGGTGGTATGAGTATAGAGGGCGGCGAGTACGAGATCTCAGACGAGGAGCTTGAGCTTATAAAGAGGAGGAAGATGGCTGAGCTTGCTAGGAGGGCTGAGCAGGAGAGGGTTAGGAAGGAGAGGGAGGCCGCTGAAGAGGCTCTGAGGCAAGAGCTTCTGAGAAGGATCCTGACATACGAGGCTAGGGAGAGGCTTGCAAACCTCAGGCTCGTTAAGCCGGAGCTTGTAAAATCTCTCGAGGATCAGTTGATAGCACTTGCACAGAGCGGTAGGATAAAGATCCCGATCTCTGACGAGGAGCTAAAGACAATCCTCCAAAACCTATTTGAGAGGACGAGGAGAGATATTAAGATAAATATTAGGGAGAAGGGGTGGTGATGTGGCGAGGGCAAAGCCTCTTGCAAAGAAGCTCAGGCTGATAAATAGGGAGAAGAGCAACTCCCCCATACCAGTATGGGTTATAGCCAAGACTATGAGGAAGATAAGATACAGGCCTAGGCTTAGGCATTGGAGGAGGAGCAAGCTAAAGGATGTGTAGGTGGTGTAGATGGTGAAGGAGAAGGATGAAGCAGTCTACATCATACCCCTCAGCAGGGTGTACTGGGGAGGTAGTAGGAGGACGAGGGGTAAGAGGGCTGTTAGGCTTATAAGGGAGTTTGTTAAGAGGCACTTCGGAGCCGATAGGGTTATCGTGGATAACATGGTTAGTGAATACATATTTAGCTACAAGATCGAGAAACCCCCTAGGAGGATTGCTGTGAAGGTTATAAAAATCGATGAGAAGATCTACAAGGTATTGTTAGCAGTACCAGTTAAGAGATCCTCAAAATAGCCCTAGCCTAGGGAGTAGGGATGTCTATAGCGGTTGAGAAGGCAGACATAATGGGAAACCCTAACATAGGTGTCTATGTTTTTGCTAACAACGAGCTTGCAATAGCACCACCGATCGTGGATCAAGGGTTTGAGGAAATGCTTCTAAGGGTTTTGAGGGTTAAGAGGGTTATTAAAACAAAGGTTGGGGATACGGTGCTTCCAGGGGTAATGGTGGCTGGGAATGATAAAGGGATCCTTGTTCCGAGAACCATAAGGGATGAGGAGCTTAGAGCGATTAGAGAGGGCTTTAGCGGGAACATAGCTATTGTAAAGGCTCCCCCAAACGCTCTAGGCAATATTATTCTAGCCAACTCGAAGGCAGCGATGATCCATAAGGGTTTGGATGAAGAGGTTGCAAGGCTTGTGAAAGAAACCCTCGAGGTCGAGGTTGTTGTGAAGGGCACGATCGCTGGGCTTATAACAGTGGGCTCTGCAGCTGTTATGACAAACAGGGGCGGGGTTGTCCACCCAGATGCTAAGGATGATGAGCTTAGATACCTCTCGGATCTCTTCAAAGTAGCTGTCGATGTGTCGTCTGTAAACTTTGGTGTTTTCTTCGTGAAATCGGGTATCGTGGCTAATGATCATGGCGTTATAGTTGGTTCGAGAACAACCGGTCCTGAAATATTAAGGATAAGTAGAATACTTGGTGGGGAGACTGGTTGAGCGAGGTGAAGATCTACAGGATCCAGGGGCTCGCGCTCTTCAGCAGCGATAAGTATCCTGAGTGGAGGAAGTTCTCACTAGAGGTGAGAGCCCTTAAAAAAGAACACGCGATCGAGTATGTATACTCTGTCATGGGTAGCAGGCATGGGATTAAGAGGGCTAATATAAAGATCATGAGTGTCGAGGAGATAAACCCAGAGGAGGCTAGAAATAGCTTCATAAGAGATCTGTCGAGGATAGAAGGGTGGGAGGTTGTCAAGTAGGGCTCAGGGGCCGAGGATAACCTATAGAGAGGCTGTTGAGAGGCTTGTAAGCGATATAAACAGGGTTGAGGATTATATAAGATCTCTCCAGCAGAATGCAAACATAGTGCTAGCAGAGCTTGAGGAGCTGAGAATAGCTAGAGAGGCGCTTGAACAACTAAAGCTATACAAAGGTGAGGAAGCCTTGCTAGCCCTCGATAGGAGGGGGCATGTTATGGCCAGGGGTATAATAACGGGTAAGGATAAGGTTGTCGCAAGCATAGGGGGCGATTTCCTCATGGAGCTTCCTATAGATGAGGCTATAAAGATTGTGACTGCAAAAGAAGGGGATCTTAGAAATACTCTCAACGCAATCAACCAGGAGATCTCGTCAGCATACGCTCTATACGAGAAGCTCAGAGCAACGCTGAGCAGGCTCATAGAAGAGGCTGAGAAGAGGGCTGCTGAGCAGAAGGGAGAGCAGCCCGGGAGCGGTTAGTTTGTTCAAGGCTTTAAAAAACGCTCTCGGATCCATTAGATCCGCTATATCCAAGGGGATCTCCGAAGCACTGGGAGCCATAGCTTCGAGAGAGATTAGATACGATGATATAGCCAAGAAATCCGACGATCTCGTGGTAAAACTTGTCGAGGCTGATATAGCATACGAGGTTGCAGAAGAGATAGTTAGAGGCGTTGCTAAAAGGCTGGATGGTGTTAGGATAAGCAGGTTCGAGGATCTAGACGCTGTTGTTGAGGATAAGCTTAGAGAGGCTATAAGAGAAATACTATCGAGGGGCGTGTGGAAAGGAGATCTCGTGAAACTAACGGTTGAAAGAAAACCCCTGAAGCTTGTTTTCATGGGGGTAAACGGTGTTGGGAAAACCACAACTATAGCTAAGGTCGCTAGATTCTTCTCAAAACAGGGTTTAAAGGTACTAGTAGTAGCTGGGGATACATTCAGAGCGGGGGCTCAGGAGCAGCTTGCAATCCACTGCTCCAGGCTCGGTGTCCCTTTCTTCAGAGCTAAGTATGGCTCAGACCCCGGTGCTGTTGTTTACGATGCTGTGAGGCATGCTGAGAAACAGGGCTATGATGTAGTGCTCATAGATACTGCTGGGAGGCAGCATACTGATAAGGATCTCATGGAGGAGATCAAGAAGATCGTGAGGATCTCGAAGCCAGATCTAAAGATCCTTGTATTAGACTCCCTCACAGGAAACGATGCTGTTAACCAGGCTAGAGAGTTTGATAAATACGTGGGTGTCGATGCAGCGATACTAACAAAGCTTGACGCCAACGCTACTGGGGGTTCTGCTATAAGTATAATAGCATCGATAGGAAAGCCGATAATATTTGTTGGTGTTGGCCAGGGTTACGATGATCTTGAGCAATACGACCCGGAAAAGATCCTCTCGAGGATCTTTAGTGAGGAATAGAGATTATATCTAGAGGATCACTGAACCTATCCCACCACTCGGGCTTGCCGCCCTACAGATCTTCTCAAGACCTATCCTCGATAGTGGTTTTGATAGATGCTTCATATTGCGTGGGGGAGGTTTATAGACACCGATTCTAATATTCCTCTCAACCCTCGCCTTTATCTTCGACATGCTTTTATCTCTATATCCACACTTCCTACACCTATAACCCTTACCGCTACCCATGCTCTCCATACTCCCCCCACATACTGGGCATTTGGGGGGGATCTCGATATACTTCTCAGCAAGCCTCAAGATCCTAAGCTCCTCAGCATTGATCACAGGTGTTTCTGACCATTCTAGAAGCCATGGCTTAACAGAGCCCCCAACTGCTATGATATCGCCTTTCACCAGCTCCCTTGCAACCTTGTTGGCCTCCCCTATTTCTTTATAGATAGCCACGGTGATCTCGGTACCGTCAGAGATCCTTAGAAGCACATCCCCACCCCTCACGATCTTCGGGTTATCAACAACAACGCCTTTGAAAAGCCCCGTTCTATAGTATTTAGCATCGCTAATGCTTCTCGGGATCAGGTGCTGATCTGTAGCCTGGTTAGTCCTTAGGATCATGTAACCCTCAAGCCCCTTAGCGTCAAGTATTTTGTAAGCCTTAACCAATACCGAGGGGCTCTCACCCCTTATTCCTAGCGCCACTGGAGCTCCTGTAGAAGGCTTGATCAGGATCTTTCCAGTCTCTCGGTCTATGTTATTGAATGTGAGAGGTCTTGTAAGCCTATCCATTTCTATAACACTATCTCGATCTATATATATATTCTCAATATCTTCTGAATATGCTAGAAGCTCGTATGTGCAGTCACCCTCGTGGAAGTGGTATGCTATTGAGCCGAGAGCACCTATAATGCCCCTACCACCAATATGGATCTTCCCGCCGAGTTTCTCTATGATCCTCACAGCATAGGTTATATCGGCTACGTCTGTTAAGAGATGTATATATGTGTTTCTAGCTAGCATCCTATCGATCCTACCTGTTATCGATACAAGCCCCGGCTCCCTACCAGGCATAGATCTAGTGTCTAGAAGGGCTAACGCGATCTCAACAACCTCTCCCAGGTCTCGCTCCTCCCCTGCGATGTGTAGGGAGAGCGCCCCGTTACCTCTCGTCCTAAACGGGATAGAGGGGTTGAGCCTGACCAGTAAGGGGTAGTCGACAAGCTTTACTCTAGATCCTAGGGGGGCTCTTGATAACTCCTTAAGAAGCCTGTATATATAGAACGTAGTACACCCCCAACCAAAGGTATCAAGATCATCTACGCCTAGATGCAGTACCGGTAGCTCCTCACCCAGCTCTCCAGAATCCATGTGTATTCCACACTATAATAGCTAAGGGCTGTTTTCTTTTTGATACTCGTAGGACAAATGATGTAATTAAATTAGGTTCTTTTATCTATGGTAGAGAGATTCTGGTGGTGGGCAGCCTTCGGGAACAGGCTGATCTATCTCCAACCTGTATCAAGATCCACATCAATGGTAATGGGTGTGAAGGAGATCCTATATAGGGGTAGGACTAAATACCAAGAGGTAGAGATAGTAGTTTTCGAGGAATACGGTCTCTCCCTAATACTGGATGGGCTTGTGCAGTCAACAGAGGCTGACGAGGCTATATATCACGAAGCCCTTGTACATCCAGCAATGGTTACACACGGATCTCCTGTGAGTGTTTTAATAATAGGTGGTGGTGAGGGTTACACTCTAAGAGAGGTTTTAAGATATAAGAGTGTTAAGAAGGCAGTTATGGTTGACATAGATGGCGAACTTGTCGAGCTGGCTAAGAAATACCTGGCAAGGATACATAGAAACAGCTTCAACGATCCCAGAGCAAGTGTTGTCATAATGGATGGTCTTGAATATGTTGAGAAAACAAACGAGATCTTCGACGTGGTGATCGTTGATCTAACAGACCCCTATGGACCCGAGATAGGTAGGAAGCTATATACAGAGGACTTCTATAGAAAGCTCCACGCATTGACCAGCGATAAGGGGGTTGTGGTTACCCAGGCTGGGTGCTCCTTCTACTATCCAGAATACTATCAAGGGATCTTTAAGAACATGGGGGGTGTGTATAGATATGTTAAAGGATACTCAGTATGGGTTCCATCATTCGGATATGCCGTCAGCTATGTGGTCGCTTCGAAGAACAGGGATCCAGGCTCTATAGGTGGTGAGGAGGTAGATAGGATCCTTAGGGAAGAAGGTGTTGAAGGGTTAAAAATATACTCAGGATCTCTCCATGAGAGCCTGATGAGAGCACCAACAATTCTTCCTAGCTTCTCTACCTCCCCTTAAACTCAGGCTTTCTCTTCTGGAGGAAGGCTGATACACCCTCTATGAGATCCTCTGTGGAGAACAGGATCGAGAACAAGGCCCTCTCGAGGGCTAATCCAGAGTCTAGCGGAGCCTCGCCTCCTAGATGTATAGCAGCCTTGCTCATCATAATAGCTATTGGGGGTTTCTCAGCCAGCTTAGACGCTATAGCCCTCACCTCATTCTCAAGCATGTTGTGGGGAACCACCCTGTTAACGAGACCGATCCTCTCAGCCTCTCTAGCAGGTATCTGGTCGCCGAGCATTACTATCTCCTTAGCCCTCCCAATACCAACAATTCTTGTTAGCCTCTGCGTCCCGCCAGCCCCTGGTATGAGGCCGAGGTTTATTTCCGGCTGTCCTAGCACAGCGTTCTCAGAAGCTATTCTGAGATCACATGCCATTGCGAGCTCGAGCCCTCCGCCGAGTGCATAGCCATTGATAGCGGCTATCACGGGCTTTGGGGTAGTTTCGATCTTGTTGAGCGCCTCCTGGAATCTTTTGGAGTATATATATGCATTCACAGGGTTTGCGTTAGTGAACGCGGTTACATCGGCACCAGCTGAGAAAGCCCTCCCGCTCCCAGTTATCACTATAACCCTCACACTCTCATCCGTTTCGAGCTCGTCTAGGGTTCTCGAGATCTCGTCTATCATCTCGGGGGATATGGCGTTAAGCCTCTCAGGCCTGTTAAGCACTATCCACGCAACCCTATTCTCCTTCCGCACAGTGATCGTCTTCAACCTCTTCTCCTCGATACCGGCGTATGTGTAGAAACCGCTTCCCGTTTTTACGCCTAGCTTGTTCTCAGAGACCATTTTTAGTAACAACCCTGTCGGTGTGTTATGCCTCATAGATTCTTTCGAGCTTATCGCTCTAAGCCTCTCAACAATGGCATCGACGCCCCATTGGTCGGTCATCTCGAGTATGCCGCGTGGGTAGCCAAGACCCAGCCTTACAGCCGTGTCTATCGTTCCGGGCGAGTCTACATACCCATTCTCTAGCAGGAATGCAGCCTCGTTAATCATTGGTGCGAAGAGCTCAACTATATCTACCTTCTCTCCCTCCTCCTTCGGTATAGAGGGTCTTGAATATACACCTGGTGCTTGGTATGTGTAGAAACCCTTACCGCTCTTCATTCCAAGCTCTTTCTTCTCCAGCTTCTCAGCAATAGATCTGCACACCCTTGCCTTAAACCCTCTAGCGCTCATCTCACTGAATATGAAGGCAACAACATCTATGCCTGTGAAGTCGACGAGCTCGAAGATGCCCATTGGAAGCCCGGCCCTGTATCTTAGGGCACTATCTATAGCCTGGATCGAGAAGCCCTCCTCCTCAACCATGTAGCATGCTTGTTCTATGAGTCTGGAGAGTAGCCTGTTAACGATAAAGCCCGGGATATCCTTGTTAACGATCACGATCTCCTTACCCATCTTTCTAGCAATATCTACAGTGATCTTGAGCGTTTCGTCAGATGTCTTGGGGCCTCTGACGATCTCCACGAGGGGCATTAATGGTGGGGGGTTGAAGAAGTGCATACCAATAACCATCTCTGGCCTCGATGTTGCAGAGGCTATCTCGCCTATAGGTAGAGAGGAAGTGTTTGTAGCAAGGATCACGCCTGGCCTTGCACTCCTATCAAGTCTGGAGAATATCTGTTTCTTCAGTTCTATATTCTCGGGCACTGCTTCTACCACGAAGTCTGCTTCTCTAGCAGACTCCTCTAGATCTAGTGAGGTTTTTATTCTAGACATTATTGTCTCAACATCCTCCCTAACACTCCCCTTTTCTTTTAACTTCGATAGGCTCCACCTGATCCTCTCAAGCGCCTTATCAAGGATCTCTTTGGATACGTCAACGAGGATCACATTATAACCGGCTATGGCGGCTACCTCAGCTATACCGTGCCCCATAGTGCCGGCACCAACAACAAGGATCTTCTTAACATCCCGCACAGCCAAGAAACACACCAAGGAAGTAACCGCGCAGGGGTAAATATGTTAAATACTTTTACCTAACAATAGAAACAGGCTTGGTTTGAGAGGTTAATAGCGTGATAGTATTCTGACTCTATGGTGAAGACACAGTGAGGGATTACCAGCTAAGGGTTGAGGAGGCTAAGAGCAGGGATGTTGGTAAAAAGATAGCGAGGATCCCGAGGAGAATTATGAGGGAGCTAGACCTAGAATCTGGAGATTTTGTCGAGATAAGGGGTTTTAAAGGGGTCGCATACGCACAGGTGTGGCCCTCTTACCAGGAGGATGAGATGAGGGATGTCGTGAGGATCGATGGGTATATGAGGGAGGTTCTTGGAGTAGGGATAGGCGATATAGTCACGGTATCGAAGGCCCATAACGTTGCCCCAGGGGATAGAGTGGTTCTAGCACCGACAGAGGATTTCATACCCCATGAGTATACAGGCTACATAGCTGAGCATATAAAGAACGAGATGCTTAACAAGCCCCTAGCGAGGGGAGAGGTGATCCTTGTCCCTATGTATGCAGGCGCCCTCAGACTTGCCGTTATATCTACATCACCATCGACAGCAGTCTATATAACCGAGAGAACAGATATCGTTATCAAGCCAGAGCCTGTTAAAGAGATAGCTGAGAGGATCCCGAGGGTTACTTGGGAGGATATAGGTGATCTTGAGGAGGCTAAGGCAAGGTTGAGAGAAATAGTAGAGCTCCCCATGAGACATCCAGAGCTCTTCAGACATCTAGGGATAGAGCCTCCCAAAGGCGTTCTTCTCTACGGGCCTCCTGGTGTTGGTAAAACACTGCTTGCAAAGGCCCTAGCAAACGAGGTGGGAGCCTACTTCATAGCTATAAATGGTCCTGAGATTATGAGCAAGTTCTATGGTGAGAGTGAGCAGAGGTTGAGAGAGATCTTTGAAGAGGCTCGTAAGAACGCTCCAGCAATAATCTTCATAGACGAGATAGACGCAATAGCCCCAAAAAGGGAGGAGGTTGTTGGCGAGGTTGAGAAGAGGGTTGTAGCACAGCTCCTAACGCTAATGGACGGTCTTGCCGAGAGGGGGAGGGTTATTGTTATTGGGGCTACTAACAGGCCTGACGCTGTAGATCCAGCTCTAAGGAGGCCTGGTAGGTTTGATAGAGAGATAGAGATACCCCCGCCTGATAAGAAGGCTAGGAGAGAGATCCTTGCTGTTCATACTAGAAGCGTCCCGCTCGATGAGAGTGTGAATCTCGATAGGATTGCTGAAATGACCCACGGCTATACAGGAGCAGATCTAGCGGCGCTTGTTAAAGAGGCTGCTATGAATGCTCTGAGAAGGTTTCTGAGCAATAAGAATATCGATCTCTCTAAACCCATACCCTCGGATCTTTTGAAAAGCCTCAAGGTCTCTATGGAGGATTTTGTGCAGGCAATGAATATGATCCACCCCTCACTAATGAGAGAAGTATTTGTAGAGGTTCCCGAGGTTAGGTGGAGCGATATAGGCGGGCTGGATGATGTTAAGCAGCAATTAAGAGAAGCTGTTGAATGGCCTTTAAAACACCAAGACGTATTTGAACGCATGGGTATAAGACCCCCAAGAGGCATTCTCCTCTACGGGCCTCCTGGTGTTGGTAAAACACTGCTTGCAAAAGCAGCCGCTACTGAGAGTGGTGCTAACTTCATAGCTATAAATGGTCCTGAGATCCTTAGCAAATGGGTTGGTGAGAGTGAGAGAGCCATAAGGGAGATCTTTAGAAAGGCTAGGATGGTTGCTCCAGCCATAGTATTCCTAGACGAGATAGACTCTATAGCGCCAGCCAGAGGTTCTAGGGTAGATTCTGGCGTTACCGATAGGATTGTAAACCAGCTCTTAACAGAGATGGAGGGTATAAAGCCCCTGAGAGGGGTTGTGGTTATAGCTGCAACTAACAGGCCTGACCTCCTGGATCCGGCGTTGCTAAGACCAGGTAGGTTTGATAGGATTATAAAGATACCCCCGCCTGATAGGAAGGCTAGGGTTGAGATTCTAAAGATACATACAAGAAAAGTCCCCCTAGCCCCCGACGTTGATCTTGAGAAGCTTGCCGACATGACTAACGGATATACAGGAGCAGATCTCGAGGCGCTTGTGAGAGAGGCAGTGATGCTTGCATTAAGAGAGAAGCTTGAAGTGAGGGAAGTTGGTATGAAGTACTTCTTAGAAGCCCTGAAGATCGTTAAGCCCTCTCTGAGCGAGGATGCTCTAGAGAAGTACCAGATGATAGAGAAGACTCTGAGGAGTCTCTTCATATGAAGCGATACTCAGAGATTGTTGTGGATATTTTTAACAAATATGCTGGTAGATATGATTTGTGGTATGAGAGAAACAGGATAACAGCTGAGAATGAGGCTAAGCTTGTTATAAGGACTGCCAGTAATTTTAGAGAGCCATGCATAGAGATCGGCGGTGGTACGGGGTATTTCTCAAGCCTTCTGGACTGTATAAACCTAGACCCTTCAGGGGAGATGCTAACCATATCGAGGAGGAAGAGGGGTCTCGAGGCTATAGAGGGTTATGGGGAGTTCTTACCAATAAGGTCTGAGAGCATTGGGCTAGTCCTAATAGTTGTCACAATATGTTTTGTGGAATCACCTAAGGATCTTATTAAGGAGAGCTATAGGGCTCTTAGAAAGAATGGTGTTCTCGTTCTATGCATGATACCGAGGGACTCTCAATGGGGAGCCTATTACGCTGGTAAGAGGGACTCACCCTTCTACAAGGTTGCTAGGTTCCTTACAAAGGGAGAGGCGCTTAACCTCTTAGCAGGGTTGGGCTTCTATGTTGAGGAGATCCTGGGCACGCTTAGCTATTCACCCCTGTCACAACCATATAGCGAGGATCCCTCTCCCCTCAACGATTCCCACGGTTTTATATGTATAAGGGCTGTGAAAGTAAAGTAAGGAGTGTGTAGCATTATCTCGGCAGTATAACCCTTAGTAAAAAGACCTGAGAGTCTCCATAGAGCTTGTCTCGATAATCTCCCTAAATGCCTTGACTGCCTGCTCCCTCTTGTCAAGGTGTCTCTTATCCATGTAGAGCCTCACTATAGCAACGCTGTGGGAGAGTGTTCCGAAGCTCATCTCCTCGAATCCTTTGATCATACGCCTATCGCCAGAGATCACGAGAACCTCGTCTTCCCTGAGCATTGGGTTGAGGGGTAGGCGTGGTGTGTCTATATAGACAACCCCGTTGTAGCTGTTTCCAAGCTTTTCTAGTAGGAGCTTGTTAAGAAAACCCCTATCGAGGGCTATCATCATGAGGGGGTTTCTCCTAGGTATCTGTAGCCTTTTCTCCTCGACAACAGTGTAGGGTATTTTTCTGTTTAGAAGCATTTTGCATGACTCAAGCTCCCTTATAGAGGGGTTTCCAAGTATATAGGTGTCATCCAGCTCAATATACTTAGAAGGGTTATTCACCATCTCTCCATAGTCAATATAGGTTTTGCTCTCCTCAAGGAGTCTCGATACGAGCTGCTCAACAGCTCTTGTCGTCTTGTGATAATATACTGTGGCGAACATGTGGAATCTAGCTATGAGGACATGTTCATAGGCATCGACAGCTTTATCCAGTATCCCTAGCCTTCTATGGAGTGGGATACTGCTTCTAGCTATCCTCTCCCAATCTATCCCCGAGCCGTATCCGGCTCCTGTGTAGTATGAATCCCTGATCAGATAGTCTAGAAGATCTGCTGCGAACGGTCCCTTAAGAACGTAGAAGAGGCTCTTCTCCATCTCCTGATCAACACCGCTATATCCCAACACTGGCCAGTCTTCACTCCCAACGGCTAGTAAGGCTCTCGAGAGGTCTTTTGGTGTGAACCCCAGATCTTTGTTCTCCTCTATGCACGAGACTATATCGTTATTACTCTCAATGATCCTGGAGCCCACTATCTCATGATTAACCCCCATGGGGTATAGGATCGTCTCTTCAAAGCTGTGGGAGAAGGGGCCATGGCCTATATCGTGTAGGAGTAAAGTGAGCCTGAGGAACTGGACAAGCCTGGAACCCTCATCCCTGCCTACCAGCCCTAGTCTTTGCGCTATATTCTCGCCAAAGGCGCTGGCTATATGCATAGCACCAATGCTATGGGCAAACCTGGTATGAACAGCCCCTGGGTATACATAGACAGAGGTTGGTAGCTGGAGCGTCCTCCTAAGCCTCTGAAAAGCCCCGGTATCAATTATGCATTTCTCTACCCGTGTGATCCCTATATAGCCATGGACAGGATCCTTTATCATGTGCTCATAGGTTAGCATGCTTCACCATTACCAGGATCCCAAGGAGATTAATATCACCCACACAGAACATCCGGTGGAAAATCGTGCACAAAATGTGGTTTGGCAGCTGAGGTATAAGGTTGGTGGTGGGCTTTATATGATTCATTGTCGTGACTCACGAGACAGTATTTAATGATCCAGGGAATTCAAAGCCTGGGATTGTATAATAGATCTCAGGTATCTGTGAGTGCTCCTGTGAAGAGCAACTTATATAAGAAGACAGATAATCACCATGCTCAGGTTCTTGTTTATCGTGATCCTAGATGCTAGGGTTGTTTTAACCAACACTTTTGGGAAAGATCCGTATAGAAAGTAAGCTTCTCCAACCCTCAATGGTAATCTAGGTGAAGGGCTATGTTGGAACTAGGTTTGTTAAGGGCTATGCGGCTTGGAGCCCGGCTTAATGCCTCTAGATAGAATAATATGTATTAATAACGTTATAGTAGAGATAGCTATCGATGCTATGGTTAGGAGTTCTGATAATCTGTCTAGGTCTATGGTTAGTGTGTCTGCCGAGGATCTCCTTTCTACAGGGCCTTGAAAGACATTCTTAGCCTCGCCGCTGAGCTCTAGGCTGAGTGGTGTGCTGACTCTCTTAGAAAAGATCATGTAGAGTATGTTGAGGGATAGTGCAGAAGCGCTTGTTGATAGTAAGGAGCTGACAAGGATCCCTGTATCTTGTGACTGTGGATCTATGTTGTTGAGAACCCATAGCGGAAAGCTATAGATGCTCCTAGCTACACCGCTGTGAATGATCCCGAGCATATTTGTTAGATAGCCGCTCTTTTTCAACTGTTCTATGGCATTAGAGCTCGCCTCAACTCCTAGCCCTCGACCAATAATCTGGGATAATGTTGACCCTCTAACTGTGTATGAGTAGTTCTGTAAATACGAGTATAGAGTATAGACGGTATTCAAAGTCTTCAGAGCGTCGAGATCCGCTCTGGGGCCTATGATCCTCGTTAGATTCGTAACCGTACCCTCAGATATGTTGGAGATGCCAAGAATCCTGAGAATGTTTCTAGAAACACCATATATATCGTCCAGATCGACAGTTACTCCCGTGCTATATGTCATGTTACCCAGCACGTCTAGCCAGTAATCTATTGAGAGGGCTCTTCCATATAGAGTACCCGCCACCCTGGCTATAGATCCCGTGTCACCGCTATCTGTATAAGCCTTAACTATGCCATCGTAGCTGGCTAGGTTAGCGGCTCTCTCAAAGATCAATAGGTATAGTAGGAACTTATCAAGATCCATAGATCTAGGTATATCTGAGAAGGCTGTGGCAAGCCTTTCTATTGATCTTTTATACTCCTCAACAGCCCTCTGGATCAGGATCTTACCATATCCGTTGAGATCTCTATCCACTATCACTTGGATAAGCTGAACAAGTGATAGATAGTATAGGCTTATCGATGCATACCCAGTGCCCGGAGGATTTCTTCTAACCTTATCCATTATACCCATTGCTAGTCTATATTCCGTAGAACCCGTATCAGATACCCTGCTTATATATATGTTCACAAGCCTCTCCAGAAGATCCCTAATAACAGCCTCATGATCTCTAGATACGTTTGATATAACGTCTATAACATACTCCTCCCCAGCCTCTAGGGACCAGCTGGGCGGCGATACGCTGAGAAGATCTATAATACTGCTTGCTGGGAGTATTTTCAGATCTCTGAACTGTGACTCTATTAGCTGCCTGTACTGGATATAGTTAGCTATTGGTAGGAACACCTCTTCATGCCCAGAGCTCCTTAGGGCGGATAGCTTTTGGGGTATGCCGCCAACAGCCTCTATACTGCCATCTAGGTTTATAGCACCTGTGCCGGATAAGCCGTTATATTCGCTACCGCTTAGCAGGCTGTAGAAGGCTATCGTCATAATGGCTCCTGCCGATGGGCCTGATACGTCTTGGACGTTTTTCTCAAAGCTGATATCTATATCATAGCTGCTGGGGGGCTGGTTTGATAGTAGCTGGGCTATGATGTATGCTGTTATGATCGATATGAGGGTGTCGGTCTCGATCTTATCTGTACCGTAGACCCGTAGGCTATTACCGCCCGGGTTTATACATATAGCTACGCTGACAACGCTGCCCCTTCCACTCTGACCCTCCACTGCTGGGACATCTATTCTAACACACTCGGCAGTGCTGGTGCTAGTGCTTAGTAATGGTAACTGGGCCGCTGATAGTATGAGGAGGAGAAGAGCTATTGCCAGTAGCCTCAATACCTACTCCTCATCAGTAGATAAGGGCTAGAAGGAATATATAGTGCCTTATAAACATCACGATCCCCTACTGCCTGTATCAGCTGCTATGGATCTCTAGAACCCCGTCTTTCCCTTCTATTCTCACCACAGCCCGTCGACCGTTATAGCTAGTGAGATCTTTTACCCTGAACCCGAGGGCCTCTCCGAGAGCGATATTACCCACCACACACCCTGTTATCACTACCTGGTCTGCCTTATCAACTATCATAGCCCTCGGGGCTGACCCAGCCTTAGAGATTGCGTAAATAATATATGTTCCTACAGTAGAGCCCCTAGATCCTCTGAACACGAGGATCTTATCCCTAACCTCTATACCTTCATACCCCTTCTTCCTAAGAACCCCCTTCTTAGGATCTAGATCCCCTAGGAACGAGATATAATCATCTATGACAAGCAGGATCCCTTCTCCAGAGCCCTCAACAACCCCTCTGAGTCTTAGCTCGACAACCCCGGATCCTCTCTCCTGCTTCTCGCGAGGGCCTGTGACTCCCATAGATATATCCCTCAGTAAGTGGGGGTTGGGTGGTTTATTAAGATGCTGAAATACTGTATCCTACGGCTGAGTTCTTAAAACGCTCCTAGTGATCTTTACCCCACCCAGGGACTTTATCTGGAGCTCGCATGACTTACATATAGATCTGTTGGGCGATGTTGGCTCTCCACAGATCGAGCATAGACCCAGCTTGGGGGTCTCTATATGGCTTAGTTTTGATGGGTTGAAGGTGTTGTCATACCATTCGAGAAGTGTTAGCATCGAGCCTGGCTTTGAGGCCTCAACCCTATAGATCATATCCCTAACCCTAGCCCTGAGCGAGGGGAAGAGCTCTAGGTAGGGGCACTCAACCTCCTGCGGCTTGTAACCGGCTAGGTATGCGTATTTAGCCGTTTCCCACTCATAGATCTTTCTCAAAGGCTTGATCTTATCTATAAAGAGCCCGGATCCTTTGGGTCTCAGGGGGTGGTTCATGTAAAGCCTAGCAATATCTCCTCTAAGTATGTTGATCACTATGGTCTGGGCTTCATCGTCTAGATTATGGGCTGTGGCTACCTTGCTATAGCCAAGCTCTCTTGCTACGAGGTTCAGGCTCTTCCTCCTATGAACCCCACAATAGGTGCACGGAGAGATCCTCTGCCCCTTCTCTATCGACATTCTAACCATCTCATCTACAGAGGCTCCCCAGAGCTCCTTGATAGATACTACGTGTAGCTCGACACCCCTCTCCATAGCCATCCTCTTGATCTCGGCTATATGTTCAGCCCTGTTATAACCCTCTATCCCCTCAATAACGGTTACCCCACCAAGTCTCGATGGGTCATGGATCTGTGATAGTATGTCTAGGAGCACAAAGCTATCCTTACCCCCCGAGACTCCTATCAAGATCCTATCGCTATGCTTGATCATACCGTACCTAAAGATCTCTCTAGAAACCCTAGCAATAACGTTTGAAAAGAAGCAGGCTTTACATAGCCTTAGCCCCGTGTGGGCTTGATAGACAACAGCATCTCTAATGCCACATATATCACATCTAGGCATCCTAACCACTTTCACTTCTATTCTCAATTCTACAGTAGATCAACCATGTAAGGCTGTGGGGTGTTGCTAAGCCTGACGGCATGGAACCCCCATCTACTAAGAGATCATCCCATGGATGGCTTGGAGAAACGCCCCCATCGCCATCCAGAGTCAATATAGAGGCCAAATCGCCACCAGAAACAATATTAATCAAAACCTATAAATCTCTTTTTATTAATGTTAGTAAGAAAACAGTCTCAGCTTGGAGAATATCCTAGGTATAAATAATGTCGTGGCAGGCTATTCCAGTTTATATGGAAATCTATGGTGATCTATATCGGTTCTTCCACAGATCCTCTTTTGCCTGCGCGCGATAAGGATAGCTATAAAGACCCAAGCGGCTGGGTTAGGAAGGAAAAGTCAAGATACGGGTTTTCTATGACAATAAGAGGAGGCTGCGGATTGGCGATGAGGAAGCTATGGGTAGATCGGTTGGTGCTAAAGGATACTAGCTGCTATGGGTCCCAACTCCTTGTATTTCTGTTCACATGATTTATTATGATTCGGGAGAGCGGTGAATAGCTGTTGGTGGATCCTAAGATATGGGCTGAGGATTGGGAGAGGGCTTTTAGGAGGATGAACTCTGATCTCTATATAGGCTATCTAGACCACGGGATCAGGGATCTTCTTATCGATATATTTAACCTCAAAGATTATTATCCAACAAGCTCCTGCACAGGGAGGATTATAGCTATAGATGCTCCAGCACCGTGGAAGAGGAAGGAATCATATATTGTTTTTAAGAAACATACAGAGATTTCGAGAGAGGATCTGGAGAGATTATTAAACATACCGGTGATCTCGATCCTGTGGGTGATAGCGAGCGGACCTATAATACATATCATGGCCAGAACCCCCAAACATGCTATGATCATTTTGAAAAAGGTCAGGGAGGCTGGTTTCAAGCATAGTGGTTTGATCGCATCGAGTAAGAGGGGGTATTTGGTTGAGCTTGTTACCGGCATATGGATCGGGATCCCGGTAAAGGATCCGGTAAGGGTGTTGATAAGCAGGAACGAGATCGAGGGTGTTGTCTTGCTATTAAACAGAGCACTAGCAGAGGGGAAGGCAAGGCTGGAGAGTCTTAGAAAAGCTATAAAGGGGCTGAAGGTATAGGGCGATCAACTCGTAGCGAGATCAATTGGTCTTTGATCCGTGTTTGCTAGGTCTACGGCCCTCCTAAATATAGCTACCAGCATCTCGTGGGTGAGCCTTCCCGTCCTCATGTTCCTCGGGCTCGGGTGGTAGGATGAGATAAGCCAAACAACGCCTCTAAGCCTTGTCTCGACACTATATACGGCACCATGTCTGAACTCGAGATCTTTTAGATATGCTTCAAGAGCATTCCCGATAGCCCTTAACATAGCGATCCACGCTATGTTTCCGAGAGCCACAAAAACCCTGGATCTTTTTAAAAGCTTGACCTCGGCTTCCAGGTAACGGTTACAGGTAGCGATCTCCTGGGCGTTAGGCCTATTATCTGGGGGAGCGCATTTGACAGCAGCTGTTAGATACACGTCTCTCAGCACTAAACCATCGTCAGCGGATATGGAGTAAGGCTGGTTGGATAAGCCAACCTCGTATAGAGCTCTCATAAGGCTCTGGCTGGTCTCATCGCCGGTAAAAACCCTACCGGTTCTATTACCACCTCTAACAGCGGGGGCTAGCCCTACGACAAAGATCCTGGCCATAGGGTCTCCATAGCCTGGAACTGGTTTAGCCCAATACACCCTCCCCGGATCTTTTAGCGAGGCCTCAACCCTATATCTAGCGAGCCTAGGGCATAGCGAGCATGAGATCACCTCTCCAGCTAGTTTGCCTAACAGGGAGCTTGGATCCATTCTAAGCTCCGTAAACTGTTTCAGGTTTCGGGTTTATAACGGCTGATAACTAGTTATCCCACTAGATCCTCTTTTTGTAATGTGTAACTTTTTTATATATAAGAGAACCGCTACTATACCCAATAATGCTGTAGCCAACTGTCTCTGATTTTACGAGAGTTTATGGGAGCTGGTATTAAATCCGCAGTCCTATGAGGACACAACCTTATAGGCTGAAACATAGATCTTATAGCGATGCCTGCGCGTGATAAGGATAGCTATAAAGACCCAAGCGGCCGGGTTAAGAGGGAAAAGCCGGGATAGGGTTTTCTATACAATGAACCAGGGATAGTCGATAGAGCTGCTTATTACTAACATACTTTGAAGAAACCTCGTAATCATGTGCTTTGGTGGGAATAGGGCGGGCTTGAGGATCTTTGGGTATGGTATTGCCCAAAGCGTATTTAAGAACGTAGGGTTAGTAGCACCACCAGATGTGGGGTGTGTGGAGCTTGGCAAGTGTCCCAGACGCGCTAAAGATACTGTATATATTATATAGGGTTAAGAGCCCTCTCGACGTTAAAGATATTCATAGGATTGTTGATATAGCATCGAGCAAAGGGGTTTGTTGTAAGCAATACTCATTCGCGAGATATCCATGGGGCCCTTATTCAAAAGATCTCGAGGCGGATCTAGAGATCCTGAGGTCTCTTGGGCTTGTGGTAATAACCAATGGGAACGCCTCTAGAAGGCTTGCTGTAACAGAGAAGGGTGTTGCTGTAGCAATAAATGTGGAGAGAGTTATAAGCCCTAATGAGAAAGAGAGACTCGAATCCTTGTTTACCGGGCATGGAGGTCGTGATCGCGCGAAAGAGCAATAGATTGGCGAGGAGAAGCGGTAATCAATATGTTTCATAAGGAAAATGTTTGTTGATCGCTTAGACCTTCTACTATATTTTTTAAGAGCTACGCGTTTCCCCATTAATAGCGGGATCCTTTTTATTTATCGCTAGAGATCTTTTCAGCTTGAGTATTTGGAGAAACGCTATCGGTATTAGTGCTGCTAGCGATGCGTAGCTAGATATACCTATCATATCTCTATATGTTCTAGCAATCGATGAGATCATTACAGGGCCTGTCAGGTTTCCAAGATCAAACATAGCTGTATATATAGCTGAAGCAGTACCCCTTCTCCTCTGCGGTATCCCCGTTATAGCCATTACCTGGAGGGATGGTATGGCAAGGCCAGAGCCGAGACCAGCTACTATACCATAGTATAGAATGCCGTGTGATAGGGGATCTATCGATACAAGTATATAGCCCATGGAGAGGAGAAGCATTCCAAGTATGGCTGTTCCTTCAACACTCATAACCCGCAACACATATGTGAACATGAGCCTCGAGACAAGGCTCGATACAGCCATTCCGGTGAAGAAGATAGCTATGTAAGACGCCCCCAACCCAGCCTCTTTATGGTAGGCCGGTAGGAAGAGTGTTATGGAGGCGTATACAGAGCTATATAGTAGAAGACATGTCAGTGCTGCTATAAAGCCAGCGTTTAGAAACCCAAGACCCTTCTCATCAGAATCAATACTTGCTACAGGGCGGGAGAGCTTAGCACCATCGATTGTGAGGGATAATAAGGATGCTGATAGAGCCATAATTGTCGAGATTATGAATAGGGATCGGTATCCAAGATGTGTTACCATATACCCCCCGAGAGCGGGTCCCACAGCAAACGATACACCGACCACAGTGCTCCTCCAGGCTAGGGAGCTTATCACAGCCTCTCTACTCCCCATAGCTGCCGCTTGGAAGGATGCGGGGATAAATATCGCAACAGCAGCCCCCTGTATGAGCCTTCCAACATATAGGAGCTCTGGGCCAGGTGCTATGAAATATACGACCTGAGCAGCTGCGGAAACCACTGCCCCTATTACTAGAAGCTTCTTTGTCCACCCACGATCGGCTAGAATGCCTGATAAGGGTCTAATAGTTAACGCTGAGAGGGCGAAGAAAGGCCCCAGTAGAGCTACAGCAGCCTCAGTAGCACCGATTTCTACAGCATATTGGGAGAGATACGGCACCACACTATGTATTGTTAGGAAGAAACAGAGAGTAGCCATGTTGAGGATAAGCTCATCGCGATATATGGTGGCAACTTTAGGGGGCCTCGCGATTCCGCCTCTCTTGCGGCTAAGGATCTCAACATGCTCCAAGACCCCCTTTATACTGGGTAAAAAACGACCTATCAGGGGCATCTTTGGGCCACAATAGATGGAAAGCATATGAGGGTTAATAAGCAATCACATGCTCGATACCAGGTTCGATATTAGGTTTCGTAACACCAGATACATGGAGGTTCCAACATGGG
>DATMAU010000053.1:0-28183 GCA_035559775.1 Sulfolobales archaeon | reverse complement strand
AACCCCCACCCTAGCACTCCTCTCCGAAAATCTACCGAGAGCATCGTAGAACACTTCCTTGGAATATATAAGGAGCGGGACAGGATCACTCGTATGCTGGCCAAGATCGCTAGAGGTCGTATGATCCCCTGTAATGGCTATAACTATGTTATCAGCAAACTCTAGGATCAATTGCGAGAGAGCCTCATCACACCTCTCTATAAACTTCTTCTTCTCTCTCGGCTTCCTATCATGACTAGCACTATCAGTCCCTTTGAAATGGAGATAGACAAGATCGTATCCCTTGTCAAGCATATCCCTCGCAGCCCTCACCTTAGAGGCCACGTCGGTGTTAAGACCTCCAGTAGCGCCCGGGGGATGGATAACCTCAAACCCAAGGATCTTTGTAACACCCTTGATAAGCGCTGTAGCACTTATAGCTGCGGCTTTTTTTATCTCAATCCTATCTAGCTCCCAGATCTTCTTAAGATGCGGCATCCTCCCAGCTCCTCTCATGAGAATAACATTAGCTGGGGGTAGTCCTTTTTCAACCCTCTCCCTATTGATCCTGTGGTCCTTAAGCATATTGTGGATCTCCATAGATAGTTTATTGATAAGCTCCGCAGTTCTCCTAGCCTCCTCGCTATCGTTTAGAGGTCTTGAGACAGAGATCCTCTGCCCCTCAACATGAGGATCCGTATCACTCACTTTATCAGAAAGCCCGCGCCCCCTTAACACTATAGCAACCCTATGCTCGGTAGCCCTATAGAATCTAACCTCGACACCATCGATCTCTACTATGTTTTTACTCAGGAATCTAACTAGCTCGTCCAAACCATACTCTGATCTCCCAGCCCTTCTATCGATCACAACAAGATTACTATCAACAGATGCAAAGTTACCCCTTAACGCGATATCCCCAGGCTCCAGAACAGCCCCAGCACCTATAGCCTCAAAAGGACCCCTCCCTGGATACACCTTGAACGGATCTAGCCCAAAGATTGCTAGATGAGCTGTATCAGATCCTGGGATAACCCCAGGGGCTATAGGATCCATTATGCCCTGAGCTCCTCTAGAGGCGAGCCAATCAATAGTGGGTTTAGATGCAGCCTCAAGCGGTGTCATGCCGTTAAGCTCTTTAGAAGGACGATCCCCTATGCCGTCGAAACCCACTATGAGGATCTGTTTCCCCATAGCCTGCCCCAAGCGTATTAGCATAACCTCTAAATATATTCTGAAGGATTATCCGAAGATCTCAATCAATTCTTGAAGAAAGGGCCGCGGCCGGGATTTGAACCCGGGACCTCGGGATATCTACCCCCCGGCCGGCTTCTATTATTAGGAGCCCACAGTCCCGCGCTCTCCCAGGCTGAGCTACCGCGGCCACTTACCAGAAGATGAATCCTTCTGGGGCTTATATCCTTAGGCCCATGTCCATGGCTTTTACAGATCGTTTTCCGAGGCTTCTGAGATATAATAGATCCTTTGCTATTATAGGAGATCAGCCTCGATGATACCATAAAAATCAGACAGAGCTAGGACATTATAAAGCCTTCTCACAGCAGCGAGCTAGGACATTCTATGAAAAGGAGTAGTCAGTAGAGGGTCGCCCTAGAATGGTGAGGCTAAGGATAAGGATCCAGTGGAAAGAGCCTAGGGGTTGATGAAGCCAAGGACGGGGCTGTTGGGTTGTTAAGAGGACAGCTCAACCAGATCCTAGTTAATCTCTATGGTAGGGATATGAAGTCTCTTCAAGCCCTTGTGAGTTTTCAATGAACATTGTATTGCAGAAAAACCCTACCTAGGATAGCTTAAGCATATGGTGAGAATCGATAGAGCCTTGTGCTATATAGTGTTATTATTTACAGCCGGCAACACGTGTTATTCGTGGTGTGTAAAGAGCTGGTAGGATTGTTAAACATTATTACTCGGTTATTGTGGATGCATATATGGCTGGTATTTTGAACAAGAGATCCTCTGGCCATGGTTTGCACCCAAACACATAGGCTATATCATATATATTATAGAGGAGAGCATTACCGTCAGAACTTCTAACAATGATCTCGCTGTCCTTGGGGAGCTCTAGATCTTCCTGATCGCTGCACTTAACCCTCCTCCCCATAAGTAGGGCTGCTATAGGGTGTCTATACCCGCCAACATGATCTACTAGGTAATCTTTGTAACTGCCATCCATACCCATGGGGATTACTAGGTAACTCACACTCGGATCTTTTATTGTTACTCTGTCCCCGCGGGCTAGGCAGAGAATCCTGGATCTTGCATCCCCAGCTATGCTTAAGCCTAACCTGGTGAGAGGCTCTTCATACTCTCTTGAGCATTGGTCAAGCGGATTCAGAGAGATCTTTGGAACCAGGATCCTCACATCAACCCATACATCCTCACTAAGATACCAACACAGCCTACTAGCATGCTTTTCCCCACCACATATAGTGCTAAACACCTCCTCCAGATCCCTCGGGCTTGTATTATGCTGAGAGAGGGATACTATGAAGGCCCCATAGGATATAGATACTCTATATACCCTTGAACCCCTATAGGTTATATTTGCATTAAAAGGAGAAACCGCTACGAAGACTCTATAGAGATCTCCTAGAGAGATCTTCACGAGGTGCTCTAATAGCCTGCTTACTTCTTGATCATCAAGGAATCTGATCATCGAGGGTTCTATTACCAGCGACCCTCTATATATTTTCATCCCACCATACCCCATAGATCGTTTCCGACGAGCAGCATAAATTAGGCTAGGGAAAACCTTCCTAACATCTAATCCTGTTATCTAAACCTAGCAATGTTCTTGCTAAGCTTTGTTAAGCATGATGGACAGTAGAGGGGTTTCTTTCTATCAACCTCGGCTAGGTTTCTACTGAAGCTCATTACACATTCTTTATTGCTACAATGATCCAACCCCAATAAGTGGCCCAGCTCGTGTAGTGTTTCCTTAACCAGCCTTAGAATATACTCACCACCCCCCTGTCCAGAGATTCTCTTAGTATATACAGCACAAACCCCTCTCTTGGGATCAGCATGTCCAAAGACATAGTTATAGCCGTAGACATACGCGTCCTCCTTTATAATAGCTATGGTTAGCAACCCTACCCTTAGAGTCGAGAGATAGTCCAAGACGTCCTCGGATCTATACTGCCCTCTCCAGCTATCATATAGCTCTTGAGGCAGGTGGAAGCCATGGTCTATAAAACCCACTCCAAAACCGAGTCTAGAGGCTATATATCTCTCGATAGCTTCTTTCTCCTCAGAGGAACAGTAGGGAAAACATATGACCAGGACTTTACCTGCTCTGCTGTTGAACAACAGCTCCACAACTCCATATATCTAACCACGGCATAGAATTAAAACACCAACTTGCAACACGCATCTAGAATATATGTGTAAGATCCTTTAGAGGTTTTCTGCCGAGCCTTGTTTAGCTATATCTATGCCTCTATATTTATTAAAATCTCGCCTGCTGATAGATCTCTCAGATCTTTGCAGAACAGAAAGGAGAAACCCGTCGCTCTCTGAAGATCTATAGGAGATCGGCTATACCGAGGCTTGCAGGATCCACGCGGATTAGCTTTTTACCCATATCGCTAGCTTCTTTAACTAGTAGGCGGGCTTCTGGTGGTTTACAGTAATCTGGAGTATCGATCACTACTAGAAGCTCTGCCCGCTTGATATGCTCAATAGCACTCCTAAGAGGATCCTCATCGGCTGTGGTTATAACCACTGCACCAAGCTTTCTAAGCACTATAGCGTCGAGATCATTTGGATAAAGAGGACCTGTGGTTACTGAATACCTAGATCCTGTTTTTCTCAGATATATAGTTCCGCTCCCACAACCTCCTAATATATGGATCGATCTATAGTTTTTCGGTATCACAGGCTCCAGCTTCAGCGTAAATGGGTCTAGGATTGTTTCTCCCTCTCCATAGATCTTTCCGAGCTCTTGGAGACTCTCCATCTTTCTCAAAATACCTCTCTCTATGTAATATATCATGTCACAGAAGATAGCAGCAAGGTCTATATCGTGTGTTGAAAGTATAACTGGGATTTCTCTAGACACGTCCTTCAAGATCTCGAATATTTTGTGCCTGTTAAAAGGATCTAGGAAACTTGTAGGTTCATCGAGTAATAGAACCCTTGGTTTCCTTGAGAGAGCCATTGCTATCATTACCCTCCTTTTCTGCCCATCGCTAAGCTGGTTGAAATAAGCCTCTGAGAGATCCTCGATCCCTGTTCTCTTAATAGCCTCCTCAGCATATACCATATCTTCCTCTGTGAAGAACAACCCTGCCCTGGGCGTCCTGCCCAGGAGAACAACATCCCTAACCTTAAAGAGGGGTAATGTGGGGATCTGTGATAAATGGATCCCAACGATCTTCGCCCTTTCCCCCACATTGATAAGGCTCATATTAAGCCCGTCTATAAGCACAGCACCCTCTATAGGGTCTAGAAGACCTGCTATGGTTTTTAAGAGAGTGGTTTTTCCAGACCCGTTAGGACCAAGTATACATGTCAACCCTTTACAAATCCTGGTTGAAGCGTTAACAACAGGTTTTCCCCTATACCCGGCTACACATGATACTATGTCAACACACGGGTCTAGATCATTATCTCCCTTATGCCCATGCATATTCTCCCCTCATCCTAGAGACCATATATATCAAGAGGGGTGCTCCAAAAAGACTCGTTATAGCTGTCACGGGTACTGAGGAGCCTTGGAAAACGACCCTTATGAACAGGTTTGTGAGAATCGCTAGAAGCCCCCCAATAATACATGCGAATGGTAGTATGACAGAGCTCTTACCACTCTTAACAAGCATCCTAGCTATATGGGGTGAGGCAAACCCTATGAAGCCGATAACACCTACATAGGTTACTGTTATAGCTGTGGAGGAGCCTGCTATAAGGCCTATGAAAAGCCTTACAAGACCTGTGTTTATCCCGAGGGATCTTGCATAGTCCTCACCGAGGAGGAGGGGGTCTAGATGCTTTATGGAGATGAGGAGAGATGATGCCATGGCTATTACAAGCGATACTATGAGGATCACAGAACCCTGTTGACCAACACCCTCAAAACTCCCCATAAGGGCTACAGCTAGGTATCCAGCAACCTCTGATGGGAGCATTGAGAGAAGAAGGATCGAGACGCCAGAGAATGCAAAGCTTAGGGATATGCCGACCAGAAGGATCTGGAGTACGGAGAGCCTGTATGAGAGAAGGCTCAGCACCCCAGTATATATAAGTGCCACAATAAGCACTACTAAAGGTGCTATAAAAGACATATATGTGAAAAATAAGCCAAGAGACACAGCTAGGAAAGCGACAGCTACTAAGGATGTGTATGATATAGATGCCACGCCCATAACATATGGATCCCCCATTGGGTTTCTCAGCAGGATCTGGTATAGGAAGCCTGAGATCCCTAATAAGGAGCCTGAAGCTAGGGCTGCAATAGCTATCGGCATTCTTGTGCCATATATTATAGCCCTCTCTGTATCGGTTAGAACGCTCTCCCCAAACATATCCCTCAAGATCTTTATGAAATCTATCCTAACCGGTCCATATAGTATAGATGCTAGGAACGATACTAGGAGGGCTGCTATCAATATTGAGAGTAAAAAATACACCCTCTTACCCATCCCATATCCCTAGCTAAGTTTAACGAAATAGACTAGCTTCCAGTCCCTCAGATCCTGAAGATCTGGATAGAAGATCTTGACAAGATCTCTCACAATATCCTCAGGATAAGCAGTACCAAGCTGCCAATATGTTGGAGCGAATACATATACCCTCCCCTCTTTAACAGCCTTCATATCGCCCACAAAGGGTACTGCTCCTAACAGTTCCGAGAGGCTTTTTGGACCATAGTCTATGCTTGATGAGTATATAAGAATATCTATAGAGCTTGACCTCGCTATCACCACCTCTCTAGATACACGTCCAAATGGTATGTCGCTAAACGCATATCTACCTCCAGCCATTGTTATAGCATCAACAACATAGCTTGTTGGAGATGCAGCATATATAGTGCCTCCAAACACGCTGAACCAAGCTATTATTGGTCTTTGACCCTCTGCGGGGAATTGATTGGCTATCGAGGATCTGAGGCTTGATATGAGGCTCTCAACACTGTTGAAGAGCGATTCTGCACAGTTATCTAGGTTATAGAAAAGAGCTAGGAACTTTATCCACTCGAACCTCCCTAGAAGTGTTTGTTCTAAGTACTCGTTATCAACAACAACAGGCAGCCCAGCATTCTTTAAAGATCTAAACACAGGCGAGCCTGCATATGTATATATAACCACAAGGTCTGGTTTCGAAGCAACTATAGCCTCTACATTGGGATTATCAGCGCCTCCAAAGTCTTTCAGAACTCCTTTCTCGAGCATATCAGCGATCCTTGGAACATACCATGTATACTGTCTACCCCACATGATGCCTAGGAGAGATGTGTTTATTATGCTAACCCTGCACTCCTGCTCAAGCCTGAGGAGCATGGCAACCTGAGTTGCTGACATTAGCACCACCCTCTCGACTGGTGTGTATATAACTAGCTGGGACGAGTATTTGCTCGTATAATATTCAACAAGGCTCCTCTGGGGCGATAGGGATCTTGGTATAAGGAGAATTACTTGCCCCTCAGCGTCTTTCACCACTTTTACAGGGCCATCGTATGTCACTTGAAAGAGCTTCGCATACTTAACAGTGATCTTAGGCTCGGTCGAGATCCTTAGAAACTCGCTTAAAGAGGCTACAGAGCTATTGATCCCTGCCACCTTCTCCTCTATAGATCCTATTGTCCTATTAAGGATCCCTATAGAAGTCGCAGAACCCTCAACAACCCTTGAGAGCTGTGAGAGTCTCTCAGATAGATTATTTATATTATTATTTATATTGGCGTTCACCCTGCCTATATCTCCTCTGACCTCGTTTATCGCCCAGATCACGTATACCATGGATACTATCGATAACGCTATAGCTGCCACCACGCCGATCCCTAAGATCTTGATGGAATTCACCATATGGATACACCATCCATATATTGACAGAGGGTTTATAAGCAATTTTAGGCTTAGCCTAAAACTTAAATTTAGGCTTAGCCTAAAATATTCGGTGATGATGTGGGGAAAAACGTCTGGATAAGGGGCGTGTCTCTCGCAGGTTTACTGTTGATTCTTTTTGCATTGCTGGCTCCAGGATATATTGTATATAAGACCTATGCTCAGAGCGACCAGGGCGAAAGGATCATAGTAACAACAACCCACCCATTCCTAGCATCATTGGTAAAGCTTATAGGGGGTGTTTATGTTGATGTAATAAACGCAATCCCAACTGGCATAGACCCGCACGAGTATGAGCCGCCTACAGATGTTATCAGGAGAATCGGCTCCTCTGACATTATAATTATCGATACGCTACATCACCTGCCTATTTCAGACAGGATCTACGAGCTATATAGGGATAAATCAGTCGTGCTTATCGATGAACTGTTAAAAGCTGGGTGGAAGCCTGAGAAGATCCCTGGCACGGATGTAGAGAATCTTCATGAGGTCTTCTTCGATAAAGAAGCTCTTGTAACGACCATAGATATCGTGAGCAGCATTCTAACCAAAGCAGCTAGTGATAAGGGTCTCAAAATATCTGAATACATCTCTGCGAAAAGCGAGGAAGTGAAAAGAGCGTTGCTCAAATCCTTCGCCGAGGCTCAGAGGATCATGAAAAACCTTGGGATTGATAGCGTAGCGCTCTACAGCCCTGTACTCTATTATCTCATGAGATCTCTTGGCGTCAATGTCTCCATAGTCCTTACCCCAGATCCTGAAACAGAGCCCTCCCCACCATCGCTACAAGCACTCCGGTCTCGGTCTCCTGGATGCCTTCTAGTTGCTAGTGATCTCGAGCACACAGATATCAATAAGCTGAGCGAATCCCTAAGCCCCTTTGGAATCAGTGTTATACCTATCGAGGCTTTGCCTCTAGACCCGCTTGACCTACCGATCTTTCCACTATCTATATCAAGCAGGCTTATAGAGTGTGCGAAGATCAACACGCCTATCACTGGCACAAACACGTCTGCAGCTAGCAGTGTTACTGGGGATCAACAGCTCTATCTATCGCTGACCGGCTCTGCTGTTTTAGGTCTTATTATGGGCTTTACTCTCGGCTTCCTGCTTGGAAAAAGATATGGAGGTCGATCTTCATGATCATTATGGATCGTGTAAGTGCAGGTTACGGGGATAGAATCGTTATAGAGGATGTAACAATATCCCTAGAACATCCGTTCTTTGCCGTTGTCGCAGGACCTAATGGGGCTGGCAAATCGACGATGTTGAAAGTTCTTCTAGGCATTGTTAAGAGAAAGAGCGGTAGTGTAAGTGTCTTTGGAATAGACCCTGAGGTTGATAAGAAAAGCATAAGAAGGATTGTGAGCTATATGCCCCAGTCCTCTGCTATAAACCTCGACATGCCTCTCAGGGTTAGGGATGTTGTTGCAATGCCCCTCAGGATTATGGGCGAGGATGATGATAGCCTAGTTAGAGAAGCCCTCAAGATCGTTGGTGCTGAGAAGTATGAGAACGAGATCTTCTCAAGACTCTCAGGCGGGCTTAGACAGAGAGTTCTCCTAGCAAGGGCTCTTGTGAAGGATGCCAAGCTAGTATTGCTTGATGAGCCTTTGTCGCATATAGATTCGAAGGGGAGGGGCGAGATCTTCTCAACCCTCCATAAGATCCATGAGGAGAAGGAGGTGAGCTTTCTTATAGTGGGACATGACCTCTCGGTCTGCGCTCTATACGACCCATACCTAATACTTCTAAATAGACGTATAGTAGCTCATGGCAGGTTCTCAGAGATCGCCAAGCCCGAGTATCTAGCAGAAGCCTACGGGTCTGTATTGTTGAGAGAAGGCTTTATAGTAATGGGTGAAGAGCATGGTTGACCCCCTTCTGATCTCGGGCTTGCTATCAGCATCACTAGCATCAATAGTAGCAGGATTGATAGGTGTGCTTATAAACTATACAAAGACACAGTTTCTCGCGATAGAATCACTCCACATGATCATAGCGGCAAGCCTTGTGGGGGGTCTCGTGGCATGGTATTATAGAATGATACCAAGCGAGCTTGTTTCAATAATAACTATGGCTCTATTTATCCTCATAGCGGTTTTCATGCTAGAGAGAGGATTTAGCCAGGACACATCCATGGGCTTCACAGTAGCAGTAGCGTCGATGATAGCGTCTCTGTTCTCATACTATATAGCCTCGTTAACACCCGGGGGAGTCTCTTATGTCTACACAGTATTGTTCGGAAACCCGTTTCTCATACCATTAAGCAGTATTATGGTATATCTTCTAGCAGGCGTTCTCCTCATGCTCGTGCTATTCTTTCTATGGAGGGTGTTCATATACATCGCCTTCGATCCAGAGACGTTCGAGATCCTGAGGGGGGGTGCTAGGATATATAGATGGATCCTATACATGCTTATAGCATTCTCAGCAATATATATAACGAAGCTTATAGGAGCGATCCCAGCCCATATTGCTCTCATGATGCCTGGGATTATAGCAAGCAGAGTTGAACAGAGAAGCAGCTATATAGCTATAATATTCCTATTCCTATCATCAGTAACCTCTATAGTGATATCATACCAGGTAGGGATACCCTATGGAGCATTATTGGGAATCATATCAATCGGCTTTTACCTCTTACTGCTCGTTAGAAGGTGAGGCAGTATGGAAGGAAGGGCTGATAATAGGGTTTCGAGAAGAGCCTTCGACTACCTCTTAGCCATATATATGGCATCTCTCGGAGAAAAACCAGCCAGGCTTGTCGATATATCAGAGATCCTGGGTGTTAGCGCCCCCTCAGCCCATGAATATCTAACAGAGCTGATAAACCAGGGTCTTGTTGCTAAAGCAGGCAGAGGATTATATAGACTGACCCCTGCTGGGAAGAGGATCCTTATGAAGAGGATCTGGATCCATGGGGTTTTGGAAGAAATGCTGGTGAGGATCTTTAAGATCGAGATAGACGCTGCATGTTCGATAGCTTCTCAAATAGATCTAGAGATTGGAGAGGGAAACGTGGAGAAGATCTGCAGCATGTTAGGGCACCCCAGAAAATGCCCCCACGGATATATAATACCCCATATAGATATAGGGGAGAGTATCACAGATCATACCGAACTTGAGAACGCCAAGCCCTGTATAAAGATACCAAGAAAGATAGGCCCTTAGGTGTGCCTAAATAGCAAACCCCATACATACCCGTAGATCGGCTTAACGGGATATAAGCCAGCCTAGGTAGAGTAGTAATAGATGGTGTTGTTTTGAAAGCAGTAGCACTATATGGTGACAGGAGGATAGATATTATAGATATCCCAGTACCAACACCCCCCAGCGGCTGGGCCTTGGTCAAGAGCGAGCTTTCAGGTATATGTGGTACTGATAAGGCTTTCTACACAGGATCCTATAGATTATTCAAAACACCACTAATACCGGGGCATGAGGTTGTTGGGAGAGTAATCTCCGGTCCCGAAGAGCTTACCGGAGTGAGGGTTGTTTCCGAGATTAACTTCCCATGCTGGTCTTGTAGCTACTGTAGATCCGGTCTATACACACACTGCCCTTATAAGAAGACACTTGGAATCGATTTCGATGGAGGGATGGCAGAATACTTCATAGCACCTTTAGAGGTTCTACACCAATTCAAAGGGTCTCCCGAGAAGGGGATCTTTGTCGAACCCCTAGCAGCTGTTCTCAGATCCCTATCCCTAAGACCCCCAAAACCTACCGATGAGATTGCCGTAATAGGAACCGGGAATATCGCCTGGCTTACCGTGCAGGTATTGAAAAAACTATATGGAGCTAGAGTAGATGTTATAGCTAGGGAGGGTAGCACCAAGGCTGGCGAGTTTGCTGGAATAGCCGATAACGTGATCTATTTAGACGATGCCCCCAGATCTTCTTACGATATCGTATTCGAAGCAGCAGGCGATCACAGGGCTATAAATATAGCAATAGAGCTAGCAAAACCTACAGGAGTGATCCATACAAAATCAACTACAGGAGCTCTAGCAAGTGTTGACACAACCCTCGCCGTGGTCAAAGAGCTCACAATAATAGGGTCTAGGTGTGGAACCTTCAGGGAGTTTAAAAAAGCTATCAAGCTCCTCGAGAACGATGTTGTGGAAACAAAGCTTGACAAGGTCTACGATATAGATGATGCGAGAGAAGCTTTTGAAGAGGCGCTTAATCCTAGATACTTCAAAGTATCTATAAAACCATAGAAACCCTCTTTCGCGTCAGGAAAAACCCTTCACGGTTTATCTAGGATCTTTGGTAACAATATAATGGGGTTTTTACTATACATATCAGGGTAAACAGGTTTGAGCCTCGTCGAAGATCACGAGCTCAGGGTGTTTGTTGAGCAATATATAGCGCTTGTTAATAAGAGGATACATGATCTATTGAGAGGAGAGCCTGAAACGCTATATAGAGCATCATCACATCTAATAACAGCTGGTGGAAAGAGACTTAGACCCCTCGTCCTAGGGCTTGTTGCTAAGGGTTATGGTGTGGATCCCTCGATCTCCTCTATAGCGGGAGCATCGATAGAGATTCTCCATAACTTCACATTGGTGCACGATGATATAATGGATAGGGATGAGTTTAGAAGGGGTATCCCAACGACGCATAGAGTCTATGGAGAAGAGATGGCGATACTGGCTGGAGATCTCCTTTTCGCCAAATCATACGAAGCTATTCTAAGCCTTGCGGATGTTGGGGTAAGGCTTGAGAACGTTCTAAGGATCGCTAGGATCCTTAACTGGGCCTCAATAACAGTTGCTGAGGGACAGGCGCTCGATATGATGCTATCAAAAGCTCTCGAAGCCTCCGACGAGCAATACCTAGAGATGATCTATAAGAAGACCTCAGCATTGTTTGTAGCATCAGCCATGATAGGGGCTATCCTTGGGGATGCTGATAGAGAGGATCTAGAGAACATAGAAAGGTGCTTCAAGAACGCCGGTATAGCTTTCCAGATAAGAGATGATCTGATAGGCTTGATAGGAGATCCCAGTGTTACAGGAAAACCGATCCTCAGCGATATAAGGGAGGGGAAGAGAACCATAATGGTGATCCACGCGTTAAGAAGCCTCCCAGAAGAGAAGAGAAGATTCCTCACAGGAGTCCTAGGCAATAGAGAAGCATCGATAAAAGATCTAGAGAGGGCTAGAGAACTAATGATCGAGGCTGGGAGTATTAAATACGCAGAGGATTTAATAAAAAGACATGTAAACATATCGCTAGAAAGCCTAGAAAGGATCAAGGGTATCGATAAAAAGGTTATTGACTGGATAAGGGGTATAATATTTAGGCTTGCATGGAGAGAGAGTTGAGAAAAGGATTCCCCTATATAGCTGTATCTTTGAAGTGCGTAGAAGATCCCGGTAGGCCTGGAAAGAGGTATTGTGTAACAGATCCTGGCGAAAACCCTGTAGTAACAGCTGAATGTGGTAGTAATTGTAGTGACTGTTATATCGAGGTTCCTTACGAGGAGGCGGAACAGTTAATAATGGGTAGTGGTGTTATAAAATGTGGTTTTATTATCATGTGGGAAGGCTCTGACCAATGCCTATTAGTTAGAGAAGGGGCTATCGCACACAGCATAGAGATCGAGGGGTATAGGGTCTATGGGATCGTTTCTGAGGGAGAGAACGTGGCTAAGGGTGATAGAATAGCATATATAGTTACTGGGAAGGGAGAGGTTAGAACAGTCAGATCCCTTTTTCCAGGAGTGGTTGCCTACGCTGCACAGAAACCAGAATCGAAGCCTGAAAAACTCCTTCTCATAATTATTGGTGGGGAGAATGTTAGGAGAACCAGGATCCTCGGGACTCGGTGAAGAGGTAAGGAGACTCATACTTAAACACGCTCTTCTAAATGCTGTCAGACATGGTGGAAAGGCATCGCTAGCCCCAGTAATCAATAAGGTTCTGGGCGAGAGGCCAGAGCTAAAAGCACGGGCTAAGGAGATTGCGGAAATTGCGAGAGAGATAATAGATAGTGTTAATAGAATGAAAACCGAGGAGCAGCTCTCCCTCCTGAGAACACAATTCCCAGAAGAGATGGATGAGAAAAGACCTCAGGAGGAGCAGAGAGGATTACCACCCCTGCCAGAGGCTGAAAAAGGCGTTGTCACCAGATTTGCTCCAAACCCTGACTTCGTGCTACACCTAGGCAATGCAAGACCCGCTCTCCTTAGCTATGTATATGCAAAGGAGATCTATAATGGGAAGATGATCCTCAGGTTCGAGGACACGGATCCGAGGATCAAGACCCCCCTGCCAGAGGCCTACTGGGCTATAAAGGAGGATCTAAGATGGCTTGGAATAAAATGGGATGAGGAGTATATACAGAGCATGAGGATGGAGATCTATTACGAACAGGCTAGAGAGCTTATCAAGAGAGGAGGCGCCTATATAGATCTATGTAGCAGAGAGGAGATCTCGAGAAACAGAGCCTCCAGAAGAGCCTGTAAGCATAGACTACAGAGCGTTGAGGAGAATCTAGAGCTCTTTGACAGAATGCTCTCAGGCTTCTATGGAGAAGGAGAAGCGGCCCTGAGGATCAAAACAGACCTCAACCACCCAGACCCCAGTGTGGTTGACTGGATAGGCATGAGGATAATAGATACCTCTAAGCACCCGCACCCGCTGAGCGGTGATAGATATATAGTCTGGCCAACATATAACTTTGCAGCAGGTGTCGATGATCACCTTCTAGGCGTGACCCACATTATAAGGGGGAGGGAGCATGCCCAGAACACCACTAAGCAGATCTATCTTTACAACCATATGGGTTGGAAATACCCCCACGTAGTGAATGTCGGTAGGCTGAGACTAGAGGGGTTTATACTGAGCAAATCGAAGATAAGGACGATCCTTGCTAAATACCCTGGAAGATTTGAGGGACATGCAGACCCCAGGTTCGGGACACTTGCCGGGCTGAGGTCTAGAGGTGTTCTCGCAGAAACGGTGAGGGAGATTGTACTAGGATTGGGCGTGAAGCCGAGCGATGCAAGCATATCTTGGGATAATCTAGCCTCTCTTAACAGGAAGAGACTGGATCCCGGGACTAGGAGGCTCATGATGGTTATAGACCCTGTGAAGCTATACATAGAAGGACTCCCAGAAGAGCTATTGGCTGTGAGAATACCCTATCACCCCGACAATAAGGGTCTTGGTGAGAGGGAGATGAGGATCGGCGTTGATAAGACGGGACCCTATGTCTATATATCGAGAAAAGATCTAGAAGCGGTTATGAATAGTACAAGGCAGGCTAGGTTGGTAGAGTTAGCAAATATAGAGATAACCAACGCTGTGGGATCGAATCCTCCGATAGCGATGGCTAAGTATATATCAAGAGATCTCGAGACAGCTAGAAAGAGAGGGATGCCTATAATCCAGTGGGTTTCCCACAATCCTGTGAAAGCAGTGCTGAGAGAGCCTGTAGGGCTGAGATATAATGCCTATAGGGGTCTTATAGAGAGCAGTGCCATGGCTTTAGAAGATAGTGTGTATCAGCTATTAAGAATAGGCTTTGTGAAGATCGTGGAGAAATCCGAGAAAAAGATCTTGTTGCTAAAGATCCATGATTAGTTTTGAGTAAAACACGAGCCCATATATGCTTATGACCTTTCCCCCACGCTGGATCATCTCACACCATCTATACAATACCTCTTGATTATACCCATCGCAAGGAATCTTATTATCGAGTAAAAATATATATTCCCAAAGTATAATCAGTTTGGTGTAGTGTTTGGGAGCCAGACTAGATATAACATCACCGCTGTTCAAAGAGATCTATAGGCTTGACAGCAACGGTGTTCCAGTGTTCAAAAGCTATATAGCTGGTGAGTGGGTTGAGGGCGAGGTTTACCAGGACATAAGATCCCCGATCGATCTCTCTGTAATAGCCCGTGTCTCGATCCCCTCCCAGAAGGATGTTGAGAGAGCCCTCGACATGATGTATAGGTATGGAAGGTGGGATATTAGAAACATGCCGGGGTATAAGAGGCTCTCAATACTCAACAAAGCCGCGGATCTTCTTGAGAGCAATGGAGACGATATAGTGAACGCTTTAATCATAAACGCTGGGAAACCTATCCAAGCTGCTAAGGGAGAGGTTAAGGCATCTATAGATAGGCTTAGAGAAGTGAAACTGGATCTGAAGAAGATCCATGGGGACTACATACCTGGGGATTGGAGTGATGAGACAACAGAGACCGAGGCTATAGTGAGAAGAGAGCCTGTAGGGATAGTGCTTGCCATAACACCCTTCAACTACCCCCTCTTTGATACTGTGAACAAGCTATCATACTCGACTTTAGCTGGGAACGCGTTTATGTTAAAACCCTCCCTACTCGATCCAATACCTGTGATCATGTTTATAAGACTCCTAGAGCTCGCTGGTTTCCCGAAAAGAGCATTGACACTCCTAACCCTGAGTGGGAAAGATATGGATAAGATACTCCCAGACCCGAGGATCGGTGCTATAAGCCTCACAGGGAGCACAGAAACAGGGATCAAGGTTCTCAGAAGTGCCGGGATAAAACAGTTCATCATGGAACTAGGGGGCGGAGACCCAGCTATAGTGCTCGGTGATGCTGATCTCGAGTGGAGTGCGCAGAGAATAGTTAGGGGTATATATAGTTATAGTGGGCAGAGGTGTGACGCCATAAAGCTTATCCTTGTCGAGGAGCTTGTGTATGATAAGCTCAAATCACTCCTAATCGAGGAGCTTAGGAAGGTGAAAGTAGGAGATCCCAGAGACCCGAGTGTTAGCATGGGTCCCCTTATAGAGGAGAAAGCTGCTGATGAGATGATGAAGGCTATCGAGGATGCTGTATCGAAGGGCTGCAAAGTCCTATTTGGTGGGAGGAGGCTTGGGCAAACATATGTTGAGCCAACCCTTATAGAGGCTCAGAAGGACAGGATTTATGATCTCGTCCTCTTTAAGAAAGAGGTCTTCGCACCAGTAGCTCTTATAACGAGCTTTAAGACTGTTGAAGAGGCTGCAGAGATAAGCAATAAGAGAAGCTATGGACTAGACGCAGCCATCTTTGGAAAGGATATCAACAAAATAAGATACCTAATAAGACACCTAGAAGTAGGAGCAATATATATCAATGACTATCCAAGACACGGGATAGGTTACTATCCATTCGGCGGTAGAAAAGACTCCGGAATAGGGAGAGAGGGGATAGGCTATGCAATAGAATATACAACGGCATATAAGACTATAGTGTATAACTATAAGGGGAAGGGTGTCTGGGAATATCTATAGCGATCCTTAAGCCTGTTAAAAGAGCAAAATACATGTATATATGGTAGTATAAAATCTTAGACACCCGCGTATTTTTCAATAACCTGACGATATATTATAATTTTCCCTATATATCCATATAAGGATCAATAGAAAGCCTTATAAACACTCGCGTAGATCATTAAATGGTGAGAGAAATGCCTATACTGTTTGTAGACCCGCTCGACCTATGGCTGATGCTACTAGGAGCGTCTCTTCTAGTAGCTGCCTATGGTGTATATGTCAACGCTATAAGGTATAGAGCATGGCCTAACCCACATGGAGTTAGTGAGGCTCTGAAAGAGACTGTCCCAGCAGAGATCGTTCAGATTAACAAGGGTATTGGGCTTTACTTCATGTTCGTGGGTATATACGCCTTGGCTTCAGGGCTATGGGGAAGCTTTACATGGCCTCTGCCTGGAGGGAACAACATTGTGCTCATACAGCCATGGGCTGTATTTGGTGTTGCCTCACTAGTAATAGGACTAGCCCTCTGGAGCGGTATTAATCCAAGATATATAGCTATACCTCTTGCACCTCTAGGGATACCTGTTATAGTGTATAGCTTTGTAATATGGATACTAAGGTTAACAAGAACACCTGAGATCTCTGGTCTCATGTACTTCCTCATAGGACTCTCAACACTCCTAGCCCCAGTGATTCTCAGCAGACCTGGGTATAGCAGAGCTATCGGCTGGGTAGCGATAGCTCTATTGGTGATAGCAGCTGCTATAGCGCTCTTCATAGGAATAAACGCTGCATTTGGGCATGTGGCAGGCTGGAGAGCCTGGACGCCTTGGTATGGCGCTGTTAACGTTACCACCAGTTAGCTATGAGACAAATAGTATAACAGGGTTTTTTAAACCTGTTTGTTTTTCCTCAGGGTTTCCTGATCTCTACACTTATATCTCGTTGAGCTTCATATAATTGTGATACATATATATAGATAGCTGGTGCTGGGCATGAGCTGGTCTGTTCTTGAGCTGCTTAGAAAAGATCCAGAGGCTCTTAAGGAGCATGTGAGAAAAAGACTCATGGACGTGAGTATAGTTGATAAGGCGAGGGAGATAGATACTGCTTGGAGAAAATTCCAGGCAGAGATTAACGAGGTTAGGCATAAGCATAACGTGATCAGTGAGAAGATCGCTAGGGCGTCTCCAGAGGAGAGGCAAAGGCTGGTTGAGGAGGCTAAGAGGCTTTTGGGACAGCTTCAGGATATGGAGAAGCGTATGAAGGAGCTGGACGAGCTGTGGGAGAAAACGATACTCTCACTACCAAATATTGTTCATGAAAGCGTCCCCGTGGGCGATGAGAGTGCTTCAAAACCAATTAGGGTTTGGGGGAGGGCTAGGGTTTATAAGGAGCATCTAGACCAGTTCCTCGATGAGACTGTGAAGAAAGGCGTTGAGATGGATTACGAGGTGATCGAGTGGAAACCGGTTGGACATGCTGATATGTTAGAAAACATACTCGGTCTTGGTGATACGGAGAAGGCTTCCGAGGTCGCTGGATCTAGGTTCTACTATCTCTTCGACGATATAGTATGGCTAGACATGGCCCTGCTATGGTATGCAGTGGATTTCTTAACCCAGAAGGGATATACCTTGGTCATACCGCCCTACATGCTCAGGGGTTTTGTCATTACAAGTGTGATCGATTATGAGGGGTTGAAAGACGCTATCTACAAGATCGAGGGAGAGGATCTCTATCTCATAGGAACAGCTGAACACTCACTAGCAGCCCTCCATATGGGGGAGGAGATAGACGAGGATCGCTTACCCCTCAAATATGTCGGGATAAGCCCCAGCTTTAGAAAGGAGGCAGGCGCAGGTAACAGGGATCTTAAGGGTATATTCAGGGTACACCAGTTCCACAAGGTAGAGCAGTTCGTATTCTCTCTACCGGAGCAGAGCTGGGAGATCCATGAAGAGCTCATAAGAAATGCAGAAGAGCTTTTCAAAGGCCTTGGACTACCATTCAGGATTGTTAACATAGCCTCAGGAGATCTTGGTGCCCCTGCGGCGAAGAAATACGATCTAGAGGTGTGGATGCCCGCACAGGGGAGGTTTAGAGAAATGGTGAGCGCTAGCAATGATCTTGATTGGCAGAGCTATAGACTGAAAATAAGGTTTGTGAGAAGGAAAGGTAGGGTTAAAGGTTATGTCCATACACTTAACTCGACCGGGATAGCGAGTACGAGAACCATAACTGCTATTCTAGAGAATAACCAGGATCCCGAGGGAGTTGTTGAGATCCCGAAGATCTTGAGAAAATATTTAGAACCATTCGCAAAAGCACCGAAAGACTATATATATCCGAGGAAGAAGCCCACCTCGACAAAGGGCTTTTAAACAAAAACAGAAGGGTATAGCTTATTGCCGTAGCCAGCTGTTTCGGGTTTCATGAGCGTTTATAAGGGCTGATACTAGGCCCGTAGCTCTGTGGGAATACCATATATGCTCTAGCAGGTTGAGCAAGGATCTATAATATCATATCTATATCTATTAAAAAGTCTTAGACGTGAATATTGAGGGTATGGAGAGAATGTGGGCAATTTTAGAAGGCCAGGATCTGGGAAAGATCTTCGTTATAGCTGTGATCGCTGCTTCGCCTATAGGGGAGATATTGATCGCTATACCGATAGGTGTCGCCATGGGTGTGGATCCCTTTGTTTCCTATATTATAGCCTTTCCATCCAACATGATCCCTGCTGCTGTGATCCTAGCGATACTAGATCTCTTTGAGAGGAGATACCCATCTATTTCTAGGTATTTTGCAAAGAGGGGTGAGGGTTTAGCCAGGAGAGTGGGTATTGGTGGGATAAAGATCGTTATAATAATCGTGACACCGATAGCCGGTGTCTATGCTATATCGTTTGCAACAAAGATCCTTGGCATTGATAAGAGAACCTCGTTCAAATATCAATCCGTCGGGGTAGCTCTCTACGGCCTTGTAGAGGCAGTGTTGATAAGCTTAGGTCTTTCACTCCCAGGAAGATTCTGGTGGTGATGCGTTACACCTGGTATTTACTTAATGCTCCTCGATCTATATTGAAAGAATGTGCTTGTAGCTTTACATGACCCCTATATCGCTGAATGTGAGGAGACCCACATCGCTTGGTTTTCCCGAAAGTGATCCTACCCTTACACCCACGAGGAGACGTATCTTTTTCTCCCTCGCTAGATCCACCATCCTCTGTGTTATTATACCATCAAACACTACCGCATACACGCTCCCAGGCTCTCTAGCTGATAGCTTGTCGAAGAGCTCTCTAACAGTCACCTTTTCCAAAGGATTCCAGGACGCATCGTAGAAGATCCCTGTGAGTGTTCCTATGAGGTTCTTGGCATCCTCAACTATTTTGCCAGGGATCTCTGTCATGACCTCTAGCGATGCCTGCTCAGCCTGACTAACCCTCTGGATCTTCTCACCTGTATCGATGGATTCCTGAGCCTCGAGCCTCTCCTCAGCTTGCTTCTGAACCTCCTCAACCTGTTCTTTTCTCTCCTGTAATTGCTTCAAATACTCTGACGCTGGTATCATGCTTTTAAGAGCCCTCTCTATCTCCTTGCCAGTTAGCTGTTCTACCTCCCTACCCTGAGGAGCTCTCGCTATATAGTCAACCTTGATTGATCTGAGGAGTGTTTTTAGAATCATATCACCCCCTCTATCCCCATCAACAAAGGCTATGACCGTCTTTTTCTGGGATAGCTTAGCCACGCTCTCAGGAACCCTCCCCTGGGCTCCTTCTATGGATATTACGTTCTTATAACCATACCTCAGCATGTTTATCACATCAGCCCTTCCCTCGACAACAATTAGTGTGTCGCTAGTCTCAACATCTGGGCCTGCTGTGAGTTTCTCGGGCCCGTAGAGGATCGGTTCTGGGATCTTTATACTTGTCTCGATCTCGTCTATTATTTGTTTAAGATCCGGTGTTCTCTCCTTAGCCCATCTGTTAAGTATCTCCTTAGCCCTCTCAACGATCTTCTTTATCCTCTCAACCCTCATATCAACTATATCGGTGATCTGAACCTTCGCATTATAAGGACCAACCTTATCGATACTCTCGATCATAGCGGCTACAAGGGCTGTCTCAACCCTGTCGAGGTTTGATGGGACAAGGATCTCTCCTACCACCTTGTTCCCATGAGTTTTTGTCTCCACATAGATCCTCCCAATCCTCCCCCTCTCCTGCAGAATCCTTAGATCCAGTTCCTGCCCGAAGAGACCCTCCGTCTGACCAAATATAGCCCCAATAATATCGGGCTTATCAACATTACCCTCAATCTCTATTCTAGCCTTGATCACATATTTCATCATCACCACCTGTAAGTGTCCTAATATACCATACCTTAGAAGCTTTTTAGCAATAATGCTAACCATGGATCCGTTTGAGTTACCATTTTCTAGCAACGCATAGACGAAGAGCTAAACAGACAAGTAACACCAATATCCACACGACTTGATCGAGAGTATAGCATGTTGGATCTCTGTGTAGTGTTTACACACAACGATCTCCATAATACATGGAGGAGAACCATAGCAAGCTGATTCGGTCTTCATAGAAATTTGTAACGATCATGATCTAGAACAATGTCTACCGTAATGAGTGTGCAGAGTAAAGACCCAAACAGGATAAGTAAGAAAAACCAGGACGTAGAGGCTTCTCCGCAGCTATAAGTTAGAGCAATGCTATAAGGGGGAGCTGTGAGTAGGAGTCATCCTGAACGGGGAGGCCAATGATAGGGGCTCCGATGAAAGCTAGTAACTGTCTGTGTATCCAGGGGATCTCAAGACACATGTGGATGGAGGCTGAGCTCCTGGATATAGAAGAACATTAGAGCGGAATGAATATCCAGGACGAACTGAAACTATAAAGGGGGGAGAATGGATCCTAAGCTGGAGGCTAGGAGGAGGGCCTCGATCTATGTAGCAGATCTTGTTGAAAGCTGTGCTAATTGTAGCATAGCTATGGGGAGCGGATCTACTGTGAAGCTATTCATAGAAGAGCTATCGAGAAGAGGTATTATTAATATATATAGATATATATCAACAAGCCTTGATACCAGCATAACCTTAAGGGGAGCTGGTGCGAGGAACATAGAGACGGCTATGTGTCCTGAGGATGTTGATATATATGTGGATAGTGCAGATGAAATAGATCCCAGGCTGAACCTCTTAAAGGGAGGAGGAGCAGCTCTCTTCAGGGAGAAAATAGCCATGCTGAGCTCTCGGAGAAGGATCATTATCGCTGATGAGACAAAGCTTGTGGAGATGCTGGGTAGCACGAGACCCGTACCGTTGGAGGTAGAGGTATACTCGTTATACTATGTTATGAGAGAATTGAGGAAACTAGGCTATGAGGCTAACTATAGAGAGTCTCACTCAAAACTAGGCCCTGTGGTAACGGATAACGGGAACATAGTGATAGATGTGAAAACAGGCCCTCTGAGAAATCCCGAGGAGGTTGATAGGATCTTGAAAAGCATAGAGGGTGTAGTATCAACAGGTATATTCCCCTACAATGGGTATGAGGTTGTTGTGGGAATGCTAAGCGGTGCTGTTAAGGTGTTCAAACCAAATGGTGGGATTGAGGTGGTCTCCATAGGAAACAAGGGGGTGGATCCCTATCCATAACTGGACATGCGAGACAACGTTATTATAGGAGTTAATATCAATCTGATCAGGAGAGTTTTAGGATGTGTTAAAATACACCCCCACCCCTTCGCTTCGTATGGAGAGATATAGCTCTAGGTATAACGGGTTGCGTTACCGAAAAATGGTAACTGTTAGCGACCTTCATTAATGATCTCTAACACCCTGTCTATGAGGGAAAGAAACTCCCTCCCTTTACTCGTTACTCTATTATATACACATATTTTGTTAACTGTTTCTCCACATCTATCCTTATATCTTTCTATAAGTCCGAGCCTGTTCATCTCCTTTAAGAGTTCGAATGTCTCTCCCCAGCTATTCATAATACTAAGGAGCTCTCTTGTGTATAGAGATCTTTTTTCGAGAACCTTCAAAACCCTTACAAACCTATAGATCTTTTTCACAACATCCCATGCCTCATCATGGACACTTACTACCTCTCTCTGGGTCTTCATCTTTACCACTCACAGGCTTCTTCAGATATGCTTTAAACACTTCCCGGCCTTGCCTAGCCTCCATGTGAAATAGGGGGGTGTGGGGATTGGTTGTCTTCCACTCTTTGTAATGTTTTTCCTGACAGGGATCTGTGGGATTATAGTGGGATGCACAGGAAACCAGGGGGTCGACCAACAACACTTAGTCTTTTTCATGTTGAGATTTATATTAGGAAAGGCATACGGGCTTCCCTATCTAACGGGTCTCTGGGAGTTGTTTCTGTGCTTCGATATTACTTTCCTTCCGGTATCATGGACTTCCATCTAGCATGCAGAGATCTTTACCTCTGCGAATCTATAGAGCGTCATCGAGCTTAACAGCCTAATAAATTCACGGTCTGTAAGTAGATCTTGGGCCGGGCATATTAGAGAAAATAGAATGTCTAAGGTGTTAAGCACTCGGGGTTCGGGCTTCATAGGCCTCAGGACCCTCATCTCACCGGTGACACATATCCTCGGCCTCCATTCATTCAGAACGATCTCGGCCCACAGATCCCTCTTCATGGCTTTGCTGGTTCATTGCTGTGGGGAACCCCATATGTCCTGGATCTTTTACCTTTAACCCACATGCCTGGGTCTAATATCAAATCCTTATAAACGCTCATGAAACCCGAAACAGCTGGCTACGGCAAGAACCGTGAAGCGGAAATCTCCGGGTATAGGTAGTTATCAAAGAGTATTCGAACACCGGGTGTTAATTCTAATCCGTGTTATACGTATTATTTTGCGGTGAACGTTTGAACCGCGCGGCCCATATAATACTAGGTGTTGGTGTTTCTATCTTCATAATATCTAGGTTATCCCCCACATTACAGGCGTTTCAGCTTCCACTCATAGTGCTAGGAGGGGGTCTCGGGTCTGTATTTCCCGATCTTGATAGAAAGAAGGGGCATAGGAAGATTCTCCATAACATATTTTCCATGTTTTTCTTCTCACTGCTGTTCTTTATAATAAGCCTATACCTTAAGATCCCTCTGATAATACCTACTAGCTTCTTTCTCGGATATGTTTCGCACCTTCTAGGCGATATGATGACATATAGAGGTGTGGCTCTTCTATACCCATTTAAGAGTAATTACTACAGATCTCCACTAACGATAGGAAGATCCGGAGATCTCGGAGTAAACCTACTTGGAATCGCTCTCGGCCTGATCCTCGTGTTCTTCAGCATCACAGGTTCGAGATAATAAGTATGGGACTGTTCGCTTGTCATCGCTCGAAGGAAGATTCATAAGCTTTTTGGTGCTGATGGAAGCCATGATCCAAGCCGTCTAGGGGATGATTTCTTTTTGATATACATAGTGAGGATTGATAGACTTTGGAAATTTTTATGAGTATTGGGTGTGCCCGAAGGCGCTTTCCCGCCAACGCCTGGTATCTATAGGCCTTGAAAGATATTGCCCTCGGTGTGGGTCTCCCCACACAGGTCTCGGGCGGCGATGGGAGCAGTGCTCCAAGCCATCCGGGGCAGAGCTAGATGGGAGCCACGTGCAGTTCGGCTCGGCAGCCGCCCATGATCCTGCAGGGCTAGAGGCCCTGCGGGTAGAGGTGGAAGTCCCTGGATGTGACCATGAATGAATATAAAATGATTGGAATGAACATCTAGGGACAAACGGATGATTTCGTAGTAGATAAAAGAGTAGATAAAAGCCCTGTTCCGTTAGCTCAACAGCACGCACAAGCCCGCAGGATCGATCTACTAAGGTATTGAAAGGAAACAACAAAAGGTTATCGGGGACAGGCTATGTAGGTTCTCTATAGGCTGGTTGGCCTTACGAGTGTTACTAAAAAACGGAAACACAGACCTTCTGAATCATTGCATCAACATAGCTGCCAGATCTATTATACACTCACGATCAACTCTCTCCCCATTAAACCTAACACCCTCGATCTCTAGGAGCCTTTTCTTCACCTTCTCCCCGCCCGACGAATATCCCCCAAGGCTACCATCGCTCCTCACAACTCTGTGGCAGGGTATTATGACAACGTTCTCATTCTCTGCAAGGAGCCTTCCAACAACCCTCGGGCTTAGACCCGCAAGCCTGGCCAGAGAGCCGTATGTGGTTACCAAGCCTGGAGGGATCAGCATTAAAAGCGTGTATAGTATCTCTTTCCTAACACCTCTTCCAGATCTATCCATTCTCTTTTTACTCATGATTTTCCCCACCTTTTTCTCTGTCTCTGGTACAGTATCTTGTAGCTGTTTCCCACAGCTCTCCAGGATCTATGGATGTTGTCCAATCTATATAGAGCTCGCATTTTTCCCCACCTTTGACAAGATCTACGATCCTTCTGGCAATAAGCTCAGGATCCTCTCCTGTCACATCTATCTCACACACCTTTTCCCTCGGATGCTCCTCAAGAGCATTGCTGAGACATATTCCTAGATACTCGGCCTCTCCATTCTCAAGGCTTTTCTCTAAACCCCAACCCCTCATGCACAGTCTCTTCACAAGCTCTCGAGGATCTATCCTGAGCACCACGAGGATCTCTAGATCTTTTTCATCAACGATCTCAGCATAATGGCCCTCAACGACCAGATATTCCCTCCCATCATCACATCGGGAGACCAGGGTTCTCAACTCTCTTTTAACGAGAGCCTCATCCACTATATAGCTCTTTCTCATCTCATCATAATCAGAATATAGATGTCTCTTTATAACAAGCTCTGACAGGTCTATAACCTCGGCGTTAAGGATCCTTGAGACCATTTTTGCTACAGTACTTTTCCCTGCCCCGGGCGTTCCAGATATGGCTATCACTCTGCACACCAAGATCTACTCCCTACTCTCTGCACACCTCATCGATATTGATAGAAGCGATTTCACGGGCAACCCTCGTGTGGGGGTGAGCTCTCCCTTCTCTTGCGAGCCATTCAGCGTTTATCCTTGCTAGATCCTTCAAGATCTTGCAAAAATCCACCTCTTCAAGCACCCAGCTCGGCAGAAGATCCCATGCTATTCTTCTTGCAGAGGACATCATATAGGGTATGCCTTCCTCAAGCCTCTTACTTATAGAGATAAGCCCTCCCCTATCTATATAGTAAGAGAGATTCGGTGTTGATACAAGCTCGACCCCGTAATCCTCTCCTGGGGGTATGAGGGGGACTATGATCTGTAGTGCCCTCCTTATATCACCGCTCCTCGCTATCCTTAAAGCCTCGCTTATTATCTCATGCGGCGATGACAAAAGAGGTACCCTATCCAAAGGGGTTTATGAAGAGCCTTAGGGTGAAGATCCCTATGGCAAATGCTGCTGAGATCAGAATGACCAGGAGGGGTTTGATCTGCACTGTTGGTTCAACATCCTTGTAGAAAGAGACAAGACCAGCAGCTGTAGCCGGCCCTGGACCCTCCCTCTTCTTCTTCTTTACACTCATAGTTAGGCCCTAAATAGTTATAGAGACGGGCGATATATATTTAACCTATAACCTTAACCGGTTTTGCCAACAGGTTATCACAGATCTATTCCTCAAACTCCAGAGAGATTCCACAGCTTATGACAAGCTTCTCCAGATCCTCTAAGGTTTCACCACCAACACTATACCCCGCCCCCTTCCCTAGACACAGCCTTGCTATACCCTTCAACCCGTTTTTCATCGTCTCTTCGTCGGGATTTATGCTTTCCAACATGCTTTTCAAACCCTTTGCGACACACCCAGTGCAGTTTATTATCACTATGTTTTTTTCTCCATCATCTATAGATCCGATCTTCTTGAGGACTTCTGATATATTTCTCTTCCCAAGGATCCTTAGAAGGAGCTCTATAGAAGGCTTCCTGGCTATCAGTCTAGATCGTCTCTTCACCCTTTCCAACCTTGCAACAGCAGCTATAGCTACACGGGGGCTTATTAGTAGTCCCTCTCTAAACACTATGAAATAGGAATCTCTACCACACTCTTCACCAAGGATCCTCTCTATAGATGCTATTAACTCTCTCCCCCCAGACGCTCTGTAGTATTCAACCCTACACCTCTTCTCCAGATCCTCTAGATTCTCCCTATATATCCTTACCTCTTCCTCCACATGTAACATAAGGATCCTCCATGACTTATGGGCATCAATGTGATGGTATCCTCATCACCCACCTCTGTATCCAGCCCTTGGTATACCATATAGTCGGCATCATTTATGAAGACCAGGTATCCGGGCTTTATCTTGCCATCGATCTCTACAGCCCTTGATAGGGATGGCTCGAGCCTAACGAGGCTGGCTAGAAGATCTCTTAGCTTTACTTTCCCGTCTATCTTTAGCACGAGCTCTTCCTTCCCCGAATATATTTTAAGGGATCCGAGGAGTCTTATCCTCAGGTCTCTCAATCCTCTCTACTCGATTATCTCTTCACTCTCTACGCTTCTCTCTCCTTGAGCTTCGGCTCTCTGTCTTACCTTTATTAGGTGTGTTATATACCCCGCGATCTGGTTCCTCAGCTTCTTACTCCCTATATTTAGGATGCTCTTTAAAGCCTCTTTGTTCTTCTGAAAATCTGCGGTGAATAGATCTGGGTATTTCTCCAAAAGCTCTCTAGAGATCCTTTTCACAGGCCCTGTCCTAACCTTTCCCATGCTATATCCTCCTAACTGTGGTTGAGTTTTGGAGATATATATCTGATATAGATCAATCCACATGTGAAAGCTTATATAGAACCCCTGCAATTCTACTTATGGTGCTTGAAATGGCTGCACAGTATATGGAGCCTGCCGGAATACCGGTTATAATATTAAAAGAGGGTAGCACTAGAACCGTTGGAAGAGACGCACTGAGAACAAACATGATGGCAGCAATAGCTGTTGCCGACATGCTGAGGACAGCCTACGGCCCTCGTGGCATGGATAAGATGCTCGTAGACTCTCTAGGCGATATAACTATAACCAACGATGGTGCAACGATACTGGATAAAATGGATCTACAACACCCCGCTGCTAAAATGCTTGTCCAGATAGCTAAGGGGCAGGATGAAGAGGTAGGTGATGGGACAAAAACAGCAGTTATATTTGCTGGGGAGCTTCTCAAGCAGGCTGAGGAGCTCCTGTTAAAAGAGATCCATCCAACGATAATTGTTTCAGGCTATAAGAGGGCTATGGAGGCTGCTGCTGAATATCTCCGCAAGATCTCAGAGCCGATCGATATAAATAATGAGAATATATTGAGGAGAGTAGCTATAACAGCTCTAACAAGCAAGGCCGTGCATGGGGCTAGGGAGTATCTGGCCGATATATCTGTCAAAGCGGTCAGAACTGTAGCTGAGAACAGAGATGGGAGATGGTATATAGATCTCGATAACGTGCAGGTAGTTAAGAAACACGGTGCTGGTCTGGCCGACTCTAAGCTGGTATATGGTGTTATACTCGACAAGGAGGTTGTCCATCCAGGGATGCCTAAGAGGGTTACGAATGCCAGGATAGCGCTTCTAGACGCTCCCCTCGAGATCGAGAAGCCCGAGATAGATGCTGAGATAAGGATCAACGATCCTCTCCAGATGAAGAAATTCCTCGAAGAGGAGGAAAATATATTGAAGAACTATGTCGATAAGATCGCTGCTGTTGGTGCTAATGTTGTTATCTGTCAGAAGGGTATTGATGATGTTGCCCAGCACTTCCTAGCTAAGAAGGGTATTCTTGCTGTTAGGAGGGTTAAGAGGAGCGATATGGAGAAGCTCGAGAGA
>DATMAU010000052.1:0-5000 GCA_035559775.1 Sulfolobales archaeon | reverse complement strand
AGAAGAGCTGTCAGCAGAGATCACCCCGAATGTATAGAGACCAAAGATAAGAGCCCCAATAAAAGGAACCCCGAGACCAGTAAAACCAAGAGAAGAGCAGCTTATACCAAACAAGAACAACCGCAATGAAGCCCGAGCCCCTGGCGGGCCCGCCGGGATTTGAACCCGGGACCTCCGGCTCCGCAGGCCGACGCTCTATCCTGGCTGAGCTACGGGCCCTTGTTCTCTAATCATAGTTCTATTAGGCTTGTTTTAAGTATGGTTTCTTGGTTAGAGATTATGGGGAAAAAACCATAGGTCTTTCAGATCTATGTGGTATGGCTATTTATTGTCTATTTCTTTCCAGCTCTTGAGAAGGCTATCGCGCCTATCGCTATCCCGACTATGGCTAGAATTACCCCTGCTATTGAGACTATTGTCGTGTTTCCAAGGCTTTGTGAAAGTGACGATATGTTGCCCCTTATCTCTGCTATGGAGCTCTGCTGACTTGCTAGCATTTGCTGCACGCTGATCTGGAAGCTCGAGAACCTCTCGCCAAGGCTAGCTATATCGCCCACTGCCCTTGATAGCCTGCCCTCCACGTCTGAGAATCTTTTCTGAGTATCGCTAACAAATCCTTGGAAAGAGCTTGTTAGGTTTAATATGGATCTTGTGTTTTCACTCACCGTCTGGGCTAGCGATGCTAGGTTCCTACCCAGAGTATCTATCTGCTGTTGTGATGAGATAAGGCTGTTGTTGAGCGTCTGGACAGCCGATCTGATCGATTCTACAGCAGACCCTAGGATCTCGAGCCTTGACTCAAGGGCCTGCGACCTCTGCGATAGAGAGGCGTTAATACCCTCTAGACCGCTTCTGAGTGAGGATATATTGGATGCTAGAGCCTCTATCTGGGATAATCCTCGCAAGACCTTTGGTGCTGAGAGTGTGATTATAGCCTGGCCTGGGAAGGCGTATGACCCTGTCACCTCTAGGATCAGTATATACTCACCCCTCTCTTGGAGACGTAGACCGCTTACAGATGCTATGAACCTATTACTCGGGGTTATAGCGTATACTGCCAGTGGGAGGGGCCCTTCAGAATAGGACGCTATACTTACAAGATCATCTATAGACTGTGGGACATAGAGCCTGAAAGTAACCCACTCAGGAGGCCCAGCACCTATTATGGTAGATATAGATGCTGAGAAGCTTGCAACATCTTCCCTGAGACTTGCTGGGACAACAACTACTATTGGTAGTCTTGCGGTATAGGTGCCTGTAGAGGCGATCACATACCCTGCATATGTCCCAGGAAGGGTTCTTGAGGGAACAGATACTGTGATCGTGACCTGAGAGCTAGATCCAGGTGCTAAGGATATGGACTGTTGGGAAAAGCTGACAGAGCTATTCCTCAGGACGCCTGATCCCATATAGCTCACAAGATCCGTCAGATATATATTGACAGGAACAGTAGAATTCCCAACATTACTAATAAGCAGCGCTGCAGAACCACTAGACCCTGGTGGAATAACTAGCGTCTGGGTCTGCCCCCGAAGAGCACCACCAGGGAAAGAAAGCCTCAAGGGACTGTTAAGAGCATCTAAAGCCATGACAACCCCTGTCCCCTGCTCAAAGGGGTTAGGGGATTCATATATATCTGATAGAGGTGCTGGTGAGGCTGATACAACGATAGCCCTCTTGATATCTAGGGGAGACCATCCGGGGCGAGCCTGTTTTAGGAGAGCCGCTACGCCAGAGACGTGAGGTGTAGCCATAGATGTCCCGCTAAAAGCAGCTGTCTTGTTTATAGGTATGGATGAGATTATACCAACACCAGGAGCAGCTACATCGGGCGCAGCTACATCGAATGGCACAGGGCCTCTCGAGCTAAATATAGCTACAGATGTTCTCGAGAGACTCCCAGCCCTGGAGTCGACAGCACCAACACATATCACGCCCGATGCATAGCATAGATAGTTTATAGTATATCCTCCAGGCCCGTCATTCCCTGCCGCTATTACAACGGTTGCACCAGCGTCAACAGCTCTTGATATGGCTGTAAGTAGAGTAACATAACTGGCGATATAATACATAAACCATGGTGGTGCGAGTGCACCGAGGCTCATGCTAATAATATTGGCTTCATCGCCTGTACCAGGTCTGCCATCAGGGCCTAGGAGGGACCACTCAATACCCCTTATAATCCACGAGCTAAAGGCTCCCTCACACTGTGTGATATTGCTGAACACGATCACGTTATATATATCAACACCAGGGGCAACCCCTCTATGGGTGTTATCCTGGCTTGCTATTATCCCGGCAACATGGGTTCCATGCTCAGCTGGGATTCCTAAGTAGGTGCATACATGAACAACCCCTGTTCCCGTAGCATCATACTCTGCTGTAACAACACTTGTTCCGTTTCTAATCAGCCATGGATGGTCAACCTGGATCCCTGTATCTATAACAGCAACCCTGACTCCCCTGCCAGTGATCCCCAAGGATTCGAGGAGATCTGCCTGGACTATGCGTCTGCTCACACTATCCTGGGGCGTTATAGAGCCGATATCATAGATCTTCTCCACAGGGTCTACGAGCCTGTAAACCTTGTCCAGTACGATACTCTTAACACCCTCTAGACTAGCTATAACCCTCAATGAATCGGGATCCACTATAGCTACTATCGCGTTGACAAGCCATAACCTATCCTCGATAACAGCTCCCGAAGCCTCTATGCTGGCAATAATACTTTTCTGGGAATCATGGGCCTTCTCCATGAGCATTTTCACAAGACCCGGACCCCTAACCCCCATGTCAGAGATCATTCTCTGCACCGAGCTATCCTCAAGCACTATGAGAACCCTAGCGCTCCCCGATCTTGAGAGCTCTTTCACAACATCAGGATCTACTTTAGAACCCCAGCCATAGCTATCCTGTGGATAGGCGTAGATGCTTAGAGCCCCAGCTGCTGTGGATAGAACTATTCCGATCATAGCTATTATTAATAATCTATATGCAAAACTCACCATAAAGGTCATCCCAGAACGATAATTTTCTGGCCTAATATATAAATACATATGAGTAGGAATGAGAAATCAAAGCAGTTATAATAAGGTGAAAATGTTTTCATATTAATCTTAAGCTATATTTTAAACCATCATCACACGATGCGCCTCTCACCAGCTAATAAGATGATCTCGGCAGTGATAGGAGATCATAAATAGAGAGATCTTCGATCATATATAACTGGTTGGCTAAATGCAAAGATAGGTGTCTTCCATGCTTGAGACCTAATAGTCTGGTTCTATAGTCTTACCCCTTGATCTGCTTAGGCCTCATTATAACGTATGTTGCTTGATGCTTCAAAAAACCTGCTTAGTGTGTTATATATATGGCTTCTAAGCTCCTCACCGCCTTTTACTCCTAGAGCTTCAAATACCAATGTATCTATACTTATACGCTGTTTCCCACCTATCTGGCTTGGGATCGGGGGTAGGGGTTCTCTACCTATGCTTCTTAGAAGATCCTCGGCTTCTTCGTAGTGATCCTCACAGACCCTGGGGCTGGGTACTGGGAGCTCTAGATAGTCCTCTATAAGGAGCCTTGTCCATGTCTCACCAATCCTCCTACCCCCATAGATTAGCAATGCCAGGAAGATCGAGCTGTTGAACCACAGGGTTAGGAGAGGGGCTAGGCGATCGCTCAGCACAAGTATATAGAAATTCTTTGTAGCCGATATAGGTCTTGTTGATGCTATTGCAAACACGCCCCTGTTCTTCAGCCTAATATCTACTTTATCTGGGAGGAAGAGTTTCCCAAAGGGGTTTTTAGAAGCTATCTGCCTATTCACATGACTATACCACCTACTCCCAAAAGCCCTTCTAGCTGAGGTTGCAACCCTAGATCTAGAGCCCCACTCTATATATTTCCTAACATCCTGGGGGAGTTTCTTTGGATCTTTTGGCGGTATTGATACCATGTAATACTCAGGATCCTCCACAAGGATCCTATCAACATATAGTCCCGGTCTTCTGAGAGCCTCGACCAGATAATCCCTAGGTATTGAGAGCTGCTCACCAGAATCGATCTTCTCTATAACGATAGTATCACCACCACGGTCAGCGATCCTCCAGAATCTGTTGGGTATGGTAAAGAAATTGGGACCATAGATCTCGATACCCCTCATTATAAGATCCTTTCCATAGGCACCCCTCATTGATAATAAGACGCCTTTTTCTAAAAGATCCTCAATAACTCTTAGCAGGGGTCTAAGGTTAGACTCCTCAAAATAGAGGAGCCAGTTCATATCCAGAACCCCGGACCCTCTTCCCAAGTCCGTATAGGAGGAGACACACCCACCCCTAACAACGGACCCGCTGAGCCCTATACTTTCGACACAATTATCGCTCAGAGTTACAAACGCTGTCTCACCCCTCTCCCCCTTGATCGCGGCTATCACAAGCTCTATAAACCCGCTGTCGAGCGAGAAGGAAGGCTCCCAACCTCTAAAGAGCCCAAGGACCCTGTATTTCTCCCTAAGCATAGCCTTAACGCCACGCCCATATATCGTGTAAAAAGTCGATGCTGGGATGATGCTTAGAAGAAGGCCCCTCTCCCTAAGGATAGAGTCTATAAGAAAGAGGGATATTGCCTGAAGACTAACCTGGTTCCTAACAATGTATTTCGAATACCCAGAAGATCTTACAAGCCTTAAAAGATACTCCCTATAGCTCTTCTCAAGACTCTCCCACCTAGTGAACGGGGGATTAGTTACTATAACATCAGCCTCCCAACCATCCTTGATCTGTGCTCCAGATCCCCAGACGTTCCTAAAGGAATCTCCACACACAACCCTAACATCTATATCGTTGTCCACAGCATCTAATAGGGATGCATAGCCAAATACACACGCAACATGGTCGAACTCCATGCCCCAGATTCTAGCTATATTGTCCATACCCACTCTTTTTACAACGCCCCTCAACAGTGATCCTGAACCCATGAAAGGATCTGCTATAACT
>DATMAU010000051.1:0-4080 GCA_035559775.1 Sulfolobales archaeon | reverse complement strand
GTTTCAGAAAGGATCTAGAGAACATGCCTTAGAAGCGATCAAGAGCGCTCACGAGGCCTTTAAAGAGTGGGGCGAGAGTGACTGGAAAGAGAGGGTGAGGATCTTTAAAAAGATCGCTGACCTCCTGGAGAGAAGAGCTTTTGACCTAGCTGCAGCAATAACTTACGAGGTTGGCAAGAACAGGCTCGAGGCTATAGCAGAGGTTTACGAGGCTATAGATGCTATTAGGTATTACACAGATCTCATGGAGAGGGAGAACGGGTATGTGAGGAGAATGATGCCAGGAGCACCTGGGGAGGAGACATGGAGCATCCCGAGACCCTATGGGGTCTGGGCAGTTATATCCCCATTCAACTTCCCATTAATGCTAGCCAACGGGATGATGCTGGGAGCACTATTAACAGGAAACACTGTTGTGTGGAAACCCACAAGCGAGGCCCCATTAACAGCGACCCTCTTGTATAGCATCTATATAGATGGCGGCATCCCGCCCGGGGTTCTTAACCTCGTCACAGGGCCTGGGGAGGAGTTCGAGGATGTGTTTGTCTCCAACAAGCTTGTGAGTGGAATAGCCTTCACAGGATCTAGGGATGTTGGTATGAGGCTCTATAGGAGATTCACTTCCGAGCAGCCCTATCCCAAGCCAATAGTGCTTGAGATGGGGAGTAAGAATCCAACGATAGTTACGTCCAAGGCTGATCTTGACAAGGCTGTCGAGGGTACTGTGAGGGCTGCTTTTGGCTATGGGGGTCAGAAGTGTAGCGCTACATCAAGGCTCTATGTCGAGAGGAGCATTAAGGATGAGTTCGTATCAAGGCTTGTCGAGAGGGTTAAGAGGATCGTTGTTGGGGATCCGAGGAAAAGAGAGGTCTTTCTAGGGCCTGTTATAAATAGAAGAGCTCTCGAGAGCTTCAAGAGATACGTTGAAGACGCCATAGCATCTGGGGGTAGGATCCTGGCTGGGGGCAGAGTTCTCCAGGGAGGGATCTTCTCTAAGGGCTTCTACGTTGAGCCAACAGTCATAGAAGGGGTTCCAGAGGATCACTATCTATGGAGGCAGGAGCTCTTCCTACCAATACTCCTTGTCAGCGAGTTCAGAACACTTGAAGAGGCTCTGGAGAAGGCTAACAATACTGAGTACGGGTTAACAGCAGGGATCTTTAGCGAGGATGAGAGCGAGATCCAGTATTTCTTCAGCAAGATAGAGTTCGGCGTAACCTATGCCAATAGGAGGGGAGGATCCACTACGGGAGCATGGCCAGGAGCCCAGACCTTTGTTGGTTGGAAAGCTAGCGGGGCAACTGGGAGAGGTGTTGGTGGTCCCTACTATCTGCTCAACTACTTCAGAGAACAGGCTAGAACTATAGTTAGAGAGACTAGGGGCTAGGAGTTAGGACTTCATAGCAGTATTTTTTGATACTAATCATCCTTAGCCTTGTTATCCTTAGAGATCTTTTTATTGAGAGTCTTTCCAGCAATAAGACACCTAGATCTTGTTCTAAGTATCTGGGTAAGCGATATATTCCTCTATAGGTACTAATATTACGGTGATCCTGGGAGCTGTCTGTGAGTGGGAGTTATAGGAAGGTTCTTCTAGCACTGAAGAAGGAGGATAAGAGGTATCTAGACGAGGCTCTATCTCTCCTAGCAACCCTAGGGATCGATGGTGTTGATACTATCTATGTTAAGAAGCCTAACCATAGGTATTATATCCAGCAGAACCTTGTTGAGAAGATGGCTAGCGACGGTGATAAACCTGATCTCGTTGTGGTTTATGATAAGCTGAAGCCCTGGCAGAGCTATAACCTGTCAAAGGATCTTGGATGCGAGGTCTGGGATCTCGTAACACTTCTCCTCAAGATCTTCGAGATCCATGCCGGGAGTAGGGAGGCTAAGCTCCAGATAGAGCTTACAGAGACAAGGCACAAGATACCCCTGGTTAAGGAGTATGTGAGAATGGCTAAGCTGGGAGAGCAGGCCGGCTTCATGGGCCCAGGTGCGTATGGGTATGAGAGTCTCCTGAGATCTCTTAAAAGGAAAGAAGTCAGGATCAGCAGGGAGCTTGATGAGATAAAGAGGCGTAGAGAGAGGCTCGTGCTCTCGAGGAATAGGATGGGTTATCCCCACATAGCGATCATAGGCTACACATGTGCTGGGAAAACAACCCTCTATAACGCTCTAACAGGCGATGATAAACCCACAGGTCCCCAGCCGTTCAAAACCCTCATGCCTAAGAGCAGGGCTGGCGAAACACCCTGTGGGAGGATCATTTTCACAGACACTATGGGGTTTGTTAGGAAAATGCCTAGCGAGATTGTTGAGGTGTTCCACGCAGTAATCTCAGAGATCACTGCTGCTGATGGTCTTATCTTCGTTATAGATGCTCTCGACCCGCCTGAGGAGGTTGTTGAGAAGGTTGAAGCCGCCCTAGAGATCCTTGAGAAGATCAATGCTAGGGATAAGCCCATGGTTGTAGCCCTCAACAAGATCGATGCCGCTGAAAAGCTCGAGGTTGAATGGCTTGCAGGGCTTGTGAGGGGGGTTATGGAGGCTAGGGGTTTTAAGCCTGGCTTTTTCAAGGCTATCTCGGCTTCCAAGAGGATCAATATAGATGAACTCTTAATAGCTGTCTGCTCCAGCATAGGTATAAGCGATATATACGCCTCAACGAGGTTCCACGATCAGGTTTAAAAAGGAATCCCATAGATCCCAGGGCGTAATGAATATATAAGGCGGTATATACATATGTTAGCCGGTGGGTTGGGTGGCGGAGGCATTCATATTGATAAACACAGAAATAGGTGGGGAGAACGAGGTTCTCAAAGCCCTTATAAATATAGAGGGTGTTGAGGAGGCATACATAGTATACGGGGTATACGATATCGTTGCAAAAATAACAGCCCCAGATATAGAGACCCTGAAGAAAATTGTGTCAACCAGTATTAGGAAGATGCCTAAGGTAAAATCAACACTCACAATGATGGTTGTCGAGGGTAAGAAGGTTAACGCGACAGAGCCTGCTAAATAGATCCAAGCATCTATATAAACTCTCCTGGACATGATTTATTGAGGTGCTTGGGTGTCTGGAGAACTATTAAAGGTAATCGACATAGAGGCCTATGTTAACTACTCCGACCAGTTTAACCCATACACAGTGCTACAATGCTCCCTAGAGGATGGCAGGTTCTTCAACCTCTACCTAATACCACTAGAGGTGGTGCTAGCGGTCAACAAGATCAAGGGTTATGGGTTCGAGAACGACAGAGAGACTCTTTTCGAAGTATTAACAGTATTTAACGAGATAGAAGTGCTTAGAAATAAGATCGAGAAGGTCGTTGTAGACGAGGTTGATGAAAACACCCATCTATATACAGCTAAAATCTATATCAAGGGCGATGGGTTCACGGTTGCGAAAAGAATGATCCCGAGCCATGCGATCTTCCTAGCCTATCTAGTAGGGGCACCGATATATATATCAAAAGAACTGGTAGATAAACAAGAACAGGATAGTAAGGAGACCGAAGAGGGTAGCTTAGGGTTCTAAGCAGCATAGCCTTCATAGGGTTGCTGAGTGTCTCGAGAGACACCGAACCTATATCCCAAGGCTTGTAACAGCTTCTATATCTCTCCCCATCTATTGTAAAGATCCCGGGTTCCGTTTTAGCGTCCACCAGCTTGCGGCATAGAGCTCGTCTCAGAGCGGGATATGTCTTGCCACTCCTAAGAGGCTGGAAAGCCCTCATATATATACACCACACCTACTCTGAATCGCCAGCGGTAATGGAAACCGGGGAGAATCGATCCTAGTGTCTCTTTATAAGCACTGGAAAAACATTATCTAGGAGGTAAAATGCCGGGTAAGAAAGCCCCGTCAGGTCTCTACGCTGCAAGGAAGCTTAGGAAGAAGAGGCTCAAGCTCAGGTGGAGTCAGAGGGATTTCAGGGTAAGGATGCTTAGGCTTAAAGAGAAATACGATCCTCTCGAAGGGGCCCCCATGGCCAGGGGGATTGTGCTTGAGAAGACAGGGATCGAGTCGAGACAGCCTAACTCGGCCCTGAGAAAATGTGTAAGGGTTCAGCT
>DATMAU010000050.1:0-17053 GCA_035559775.1 Sulfolobales archaeon | reverse complement strand
TCTACATGGATTATTGTTAAGGTTGCTGATGTCTTTGGCGCTAGGCTCAATGAAGGATGGTTTAAGGGAGGTTTTAGCGTTGATAAGTATGCTTTAAACTATTATAGACCTCCTGGCTATAAGCAGGTTGAGTGGAGCTTCCCTGTAAGCTATAAGTCTCTGAACTGGACTCACCCTGTAGAGGAGACTAAAGCTTTAATGAAACTTATTGATGAGTGGAAGCCCACGCATATCTATAGCCTGCATAACTCTGGATTCACTGGTACGTATTACTATATAACCAGAACCCTGGAGAAGGAGAAGATGGACATCCTAAAAAGCATGCCTAGAAGGCTTAGAGTCCCACTACATAGGGGAGAGCCTGAAACACCTTATATGAAGAAATTGGATGAAGCTATATTCAAAATGCCAAGCATCGCAGAATACTATGACTGGCTTGAGAAGCATTTAGATAAAGATCCGGCAAGCATAATAGAGCATGGAGGTAGCAGTTACGACTATGCTGTGAGGATTAACCCCGAAGTATTCGAGCTTGTATGTGAAGTTCCATACATATATGACTATAAACTCGGTGTAGAACTACCAATCGGGATCCCGAGAAGAGATATTCTAGAAATCGCTATTAACAGGCGAGAAACCTCTATAGAAGATATAGAGGGTGCTATGAGAAAAGTTGACAGCTATATGAGCAGCGATAACCCATTCTACGAAGCCCTAACATACTTCATCAGAGTAGAGAGGAACAATATTGTAGCTATGAAGAGCTGGGCTGAAAAGGAATCCGAGCTAGGTGAAAGTGCTACTGTAGCCCAAGCATTTAATTCGTATCTTAATACTATATGGTCTAGCATATTGAGATGGGGGCTTCTATGGAGATCTATAGATTATGAAGAGGGAAAGAGAGGAGCTCTTGAGAGCCTAGGAGATGTTAAGCAGAAGGCTCGTGATATGATCTCAAGAGAGATCTTTGAGCTTAACAAAATATCAGAGTATTACATAATACCTATTAGGAACACTGTCTCGATACAGATATCGGCTATAATAGCGACTCTCATCTAAGATCTGGCTTTGGGTGTTAGAACTCTGTACAGAAAATCGCCCAGCAGGTTAAATCCTAGTATCGTGATCAATAATAACAGAGCTGGGAAGATTGTTATCCACCACGCGCTAAGTATGTATAACTGGCCCTCATATATGATCCTACCCCAGCTAGGGAAGTTAGGATCGCCTAAACCCAGATAGCTGAGACCCGCCTCAATAACTATAGCCGAGCCTATTTGGAGCACTGTGAGGGCTATCACCGGCTGTATAGCTGATGGTATGATATGTATGAGCAGGATCCTGGAATTGCTAGATCCCAAAGCTCTAGCAACCTCGACATAGGGCAGGCTTTTAACTGACAGAACCTGAGCCCTCATAACCCTAGCGGTGACGGGCCAGGTGGTTATTCCTATAACTATCACTAAGAGCATAATATTACTACCATATATAGCAACAAGCAACAGAGCAAGGAAAAAGCCGGGTATTAGTAGGAAAATATCTATCACTCTGCCGATTATCTCATCAACCAAACCTCCCCAATAGCCACTAATAGCGCCAAGTATAATCCCTATTAATGATGCAATACCTGCAGCTACTAGGCCCACTATAAGCGATGTCCTAGCACCCCATAAAGCTCTACTAAACACATCCCTTCCCAAATGATCTGTACCGAAGGGGTGCTCTAGCGAAGGTGGGGAAAATCTCTGGAACTTCGTATCATCATAATATGGAAGAGGCAAATAAGGCACAATTATACCTATTAACGCTATCAAAGAAACTATGATTAAACCTAACAGCCCACTCTTATCCCTATATGCCAAGGTTAGAAGCGAGACCACATTATCAAAGGCCTTTAGCCTTCTCACCTCAGCTTCACCCTAGGGTCGAAAATAGAATATAACAGGTCTGTAACAAAGTTCACCACTATTATTGTGAGGGATATGACCACATATATTCCCATTATAGTGGGGTAATCCCTAGTCAATATCGAGTCTAAAAGAAGCCTACCCATACCAGGCCATCCGAAGATTATCTCAACAAAAACAGCTCCAGCTATCGAATAGCCTAGATGTAACATGAACACCGTCAGTGGAGGTAATATAGCATTTCTAAGCACATGTTTCCAATAAATTTGAGTATCGCTAAAGCCCACAGCCCTAAGAGCCATTATATACTCCTCCGTAGACTGCTGGATCACACTATCTCTCACAACCTTATAGTATAGTGGCAACAATACTAATGTTAATGTTAATATGGGTAAGAAGCTATGGTAGATTATGTCGAGGTATAAGAAAACACCTTCTTTAGGGTTTCTCAAGTCCATGAGACCTGACACTGGGAATAGTTTAGCCCTCACCCCTAACACAAACATTAGTATTATGCCTAGGACGAAAGAAGGGGTCGACCATAAAATCGTGTTAGAAAACGAGAGAAAGAAGTCAAATCTAGACCCAAACCTCATAGCTGAAAAAATCCCAAGAATCAAACCGATTATAAATGCTGCTAAATTGGATGTTAGTGTTAGCAGAAAAGTTAAGGGGAGCCTTTCAAGTATCAATGTAGAGACTGGCTGGAGATATCTATAAGAATATCCTAAGTCACCATGAGCTATATTCAGAATATATGAGAAAAGCCTTTCATATAAAGGCCTGTCAAGCCCCCATTTAGCCCTTAAATAGTTAACAAAATCCGGCGAAGCATAGGTTAGCTCTCCAGCTATAAACCTGATGGGATCTCCGGGTGCTAAGTTGATTATTAAAAAATTTATAACTATTACTATGAAGAAAGTTAAAGCCATATAAGAAAAGCGTTTAAAAATAAAATATGCGAGACCCAAAAGAACACCTCTTAGCTTCTCCTTCTCATCATCCACAGCATTAATGCCAAACCTATTATTATGAGTATAGCAATCACTATAGCCGCCACATAGAGTATAGAAGGTCTCTCCTCAACAACAGTAGGGCTAGTAGTAGGAGTTGTCATAGCTATAGGAGTGGTGGCAGGGGTTATAAAAGTAGTGGCAGGGGTTGTTGCAGGGGTCCCCTTAAGCCAATACACTCTTTCTAAACTGTTTATCCCAACAATTCCTGGAAGCTGCCAATAGAACCCCGCATAGTCTGTTTTATATATGAAGAACAGAACTAGATCTACTAATGGTAAGTAAGGTAGATCTTTCGCCATGATCTCCTGAGCCTTCCAATAAAGCTCTTTTCTTTTCTCCATATCAGGTTCTGCAGCAGCTCTATCTAGTAGCTCTTTAAATTCCATGTTAGAATAGTTAGCCATGTTTAGATAAGCTCCTGGAGCAAACCTGATCCTCATATTATCAGGATCAGGTCCCTGGAATCCGTCTAGCATTGCTATATCAAAGTCTCGTTTCTTAACAACCTTATCTTCCCAGGCCGCTATCTCTAAAACCTCTATCACAACATCTATCCCAACTTTTCTCAGCTGTTCTTTAATAAGGGTGGCTATAGCCTCGGTCTCAGCTCCCGTAAACACAGTAAGCCTGAGAGAGAACCTTTTACCGTCGGGCAACACTCTAAAACCGTCAGGGCCTTTTTTATAGCCTAGCTCATCTAGTATGGCTTCTGCTTTAGCAGGATCGTATTCTGGTAATTTAACATTAGGGTTATAGGCCCATGCTATAGATGGTGGGTATGTACCTTTGGCCTCATAAGCGTAGCCGCTTTCGGCCTTCTCTACAAGCTCGGTTCTATTAATTGCATGGGCTATGGCGAGTCTTACTCTTAAATCTGCTAAGATAGGATTAAGGAGGTTGAATGCTATATACCACCTGCTCGGTATAGGTCTAATTTCAACCTTAACCCCGGGTGTTGCATTGAGTCTGGAGATCTCTGTTGTGGGGGGTCTAACCCCTAGAAGGTCGCCTTCGCCAGATAAGAAGGCTTGGGTAGCCGCTACAGGGTCTGTGATTATCTTATAGATCACTCTCTCAATACACGGCTTACCTTTAAAGTATTCACTGTTAGCTTCAAGTATTACATGGCTACCCTTAACATATTCTTTAAACTTGAAAGGTCCTGTCCCTATAGGCTTTGTGAGCGCCGGTATAGCAGGATCCATCCAATCTTTATACTCTGTCTTATTATAGATATGCTCTGGAAGTATAAAGGTCCCATACCACGCTAGAAATCCTAGAAAGGCTGGGAAAGGCTCTTTATATCTAAATACCACGGTGTAGTTGTCAATAACATCTATAGACACGAGCTTATCCATATTAAGCAGACCATACGCTATACCCTTATACTTCCTTATACCCTCAAATGTATACTTAACATCATAAGCCGTGAAAGGTTCACCGTCATGCCATCTAACACCCTTAACCAGGTAAAACTTAAACTCTTTCCCATCGGGAGAAACATCCCATTTCTCTGCAAGATCCGGAATAACATTGTAATTAACATCAAGAGTTACCAGCTTATTGAAAATGTTGGAAGCAATAGCATATAACGCATCGTCAACCTGCGAGTCCGGGTTAAAACTTTTAGGATCGCCCCAATGTATGACTATAAGAGATCCCCCAGTAAAAGGACACCTGATAGGTGAAAGACTTTGAGACTGGGCATTCGCCACAGGGCTAAGACCTGCAGCTAGTAATACTACTACTATGAAGACAGCTGCTATCCAATAATTAGAAAGGGCGCTTTTTAAGCCTAACCTACTTCTTCTCACCTGATGCACCCTCTCGCTGAAAGTATGTGTTTGGGCTTAAAAGCTTTGAAATATTTTTCCTCTGCGCAGACCAATTGGGCGATAGGCTATACCTATCTCACTACTTATAACTCATCGCCTAGCGTGTTGAGATCTTTCTTTAAATCTCCATATTAACTTGGCAAGAAATATTAGCAGAGCCCGTGGATAGGAGCTGTAAAGGTTTTCTATGTCATATCTAGCTGACTAAAGCCGCACAGGAACTTTCTATTGTGCTCCTAGGCTCGAGTCTTTGGTGTTGTTTGATAGATCATCTGCTGCTCTGGCTAACACTAATAGCAACAGGGCCCTCCAAGCTTGATACTTCTCTCACACCTATAAGGGATTTAATTGTTATCCAGTGGTGATCCAGCGGTTATTTGATCCCAGCTTGTTTTTAAGGACCTTCGATAAACATTTGTTGGGGCATGGATGTCCTGGCACAGGATCTCGAAGGATGTTTACTCTATAGAAGTGGGTCCTCAGGGATGTGAGGGCTATATACAGTCATATATAATTATAGGCCCTGAGCAGGGAGTAGCGATCATAGATCCCGGTCCTAGAAACTCAGCAGAGGCTCTTCTCAATGGCTTGAGAGAGTTGGGGATCGATTTCAAGAATGTTAGGCATATAATTCTCACCCACGTTCACCTAGATCATGGTGGTGGTGCTGCCACTGTTGCTAAAAGAATAGGAGGCGCCGCTGTTTATGTGCATCCTATAGGTTATAGGCATGTGATCGATCCCGGCAGGCTATGGGCAGCAGCTAGAGAGGCTCTTGGACGGGTCGCCGAGATCTATGGCGAGCCTGAGAGGGGCGAGGATATCGTGGTTAGAGAGCTCCAAGACGGCTCTGAGATAGTACTCGATGGTATGAGGCTTAAGGTGATCCACACGCCTGGGCATGCGTCCCATCATCTATCGATATACTCAGAGGATCTGGGCGTCCTCTTCGTGGGAGACGCAGCCGGGGTCTATGTACCCCCAGAGGATCTCATCTACCCCACAACCCCGCCCCCGTTTAGATATCAGCAGTACCTCGAATCCCTCGGTAAAATGATCCAGATCAAGCCCGAGGCTGTAGCATTCCCACACATGGGTGTGAGGATCGGATCAAGTGTTCTCGAAAGGGCTAGGAGCCAGATTACAGCCTGGTTCGAGCTAGCATTAAGGGGAGCTGAGAGTCTCGACGAGATCCTCAAGATCGAGGCGAACCTGAAGAGATACTTAGAGAGGAGTAGAAAGAGTGATGTGTGCAGAGAGGTTGAGGGAAAGAACCTGGAAAACACGGTCAGAGGGCTTATAGAAGAGGCCCTCAGGATCTCCTCAAACACCGCCCAGCCTGGGATCCGGGCTCCATAGAATCGGTTTTCCAGGCCTCGCCAGCTGCTTAATTGCTAGAAAATCCATTCAACTCTATTTATTAGAGCTCACGGAGTATCATCTATGCTGGGGTTGATATGAGAGCCTCCGTGGTCTTCTTACTGATCCTCGCGATCCTCTATCTAGCTGCTATAACGCTTTACATATATAATACTAGCACCGCGATAAGCGGTAGAGCTAGTGCTGGGGAAACCCCTAGCCTAAGCAACCTGCCCAGAAACCTCACCGGTGAGAGCCTATATCTAACCTACAGGGTGGATGGCTATATAAATATCAATGGGAGCTTGATCTATATAAACAACGCTATGGCGAACATACTGGCAAGCTACACACAAGCCCCAGCTATTAATGCCAGTGGTAACGCAACAACGACGAACACCACGAGTGCGGCTTATTATAGAGTCTCCGCGATCGGTGACCAGGCTATCACATGGGCATTAGAGAGGCTCATATCAACAAGCTATAACATGTCCCAGAATATCTCAACAACAGGGAGCTGGGAGGCTGATAGCATAAGCAATATATTTGGAAACCTCTCACTATTCACAAGGACAGGCGAGGGACAACTGCCAGGAGCATCTGGAATAACCTATACAGAGTATTCGCTTAACACCGATAACGGGGTAATAATCATAAGGATCATGAAGAACCAGGAGATCCCTCTGGAATGTGTGGTAAACACAACATGGGGTAATCTTAGGTTTAAACTTGTGAGCGCCTCATAACCGTGGGTCTTCTGCCCGTCCTTCCAGCTATCACATCGTAGCCAACTGTTTTGATTTCGTGAGGTTTTATATGGATTGATATTAAACCCGTGGTTCTGCAATAACGGAACACTATGTAAGCCTCTTATATTTACGGGGATGCCTGCCCAACAATGAGGATAAATATAAAGACTTGAGTAGGCGGGGTAAATAAAACCAGGATGCGGGGTTTCCTCGCAGCTATGAACCCGAGAAGCTCGATGAAGGGAAGCTGTGGGTAGAGATCACACCGAAAGAGTGGAGGCCGGGGATAAAGACTCAGATGAAAGGAGCCCTGAGACCAATGAAGCCAGGGGAAGAGCTGTTGATATAAAGCAATATCAATCGCTATGAAGCCTGAACCCCTTTCTAGCAATACTTGCAAGGAAGCCGTGGTGTGATGATCATCATGTGGTTTTGCTAATATATTGTCTTGAGCGTTAAGAATAGTGGTGTAGAGAATTGGCTTTCGGACCAGCAGGAATGGGGTATGATAGGGCTATAACTATATTCTCGCCAGATGGGAAGCTATACCAGGTTGAATACGCTTCAGTAGCTGTGAGGCAGGGTTGGACTGTTGTTGGGCTTAGGGGTAAGGATTCCGGTGTTCTGATCTCTGAGAAGAGGCAGCAGTTCAGCCTAATGGATCTAAAGTCCCTGGAGAAGATCTTCATAATAGACGCCCATGTAGGGGCATCGTTCGCAGGGCTTGGTGCTGATGGGAGGGTTCTTGTGGACTATGCGAGAAGGGTTGCCGCTAATCATCGCTTTCTCTACGACGAACCAATAGATCTGGAGACCCTTGTTAGGAGCGTAGGAGATCTGAAACAGATCTTCACACAGCAGGGCGGGGTAAGGCCTTTCGGAGTCTCGCTAATATTCGTCGGCTATGATAGAAAGGGGGTCCATGTCTATAGAACAGAGCCCAACGGGCTCTACTTCCAATACCTAGCAGTCGCTGTAGGCTCGGGCGAGCAGGTTGTGCACGAGTTCTTGGAGAAGAACTATAAGAGGGATCTCGGTTTAGAGGATCTCGTACTACTTGGGTTGAAAGCAATGAGCGCGGCATCTGAGCAGCCTCTAACCGTTGAGAGGCTAGAGATAGGCTATATAACAGAGAGCGAGAAGATCTTTAGGAAAATGAGCGACGACGAGATAAGGGGGTATCTCTCGAAGCTCGGTGTCACCTCTTGAGTAGGGAGTATATTATAGTGAGATTCGAGAAAGACGGAAAGAGATTCGAGATCCTAGCCGACCCAGACAAGGTTCTAGAATACAGAGAGGGTAAGAAGATACCGCTCTCAGAGGTTGTCTATGGGGATTTTATATATAAGGATGCTAGAAAGGGTCTCAAAGCCTCACCATCAGATATAGAGAAGGTCTTCGGAACCCAGGATGCTTCGAAAGTTATGCACGAGATCCTTGTTAAGGGCGAGATACAGCTCACGACAGAGCAGAGGAGGAAGATGATAGAGGCTAAGAGGAAAATGATCATAACATATATTGCTAGAAACTCAATAGACCCCATGACTAAGAAGCCCGTACCCCCTGCAAGGATAGAGGCTGCTATGGAGCAGGCCAGGGTCTCGATAGATATTAACAAGGGGGTTGAGGAACAGGCTATAGAGATTGTCAAGGCTATCTCTAAGATCATGCCGATAAAGATGGCTATAGCCCTCCTAAGGATCAGGATCCCTGGGGACTATGCTAGCAAGGTTCACCAGACAATCACAAGGCTTGGCGAGGTCCGTAAAAGCCAGTGGTTAAGCGATGGAGGGCTTGAGGTCGAGATAGCAATCCCAGCAGGCTTGCAGGGTGATGTTATAGATAAGGTTTCCAAGCTAACCCACGGATCGGCACAGATCAGCGTCGTCGAGGTGAGATAACTGTCCCAGGAGACGGCTAAGCAGGGATCGATACACGTTAAGCACAGAGACATAGTACTCCCAGGAGATCTCATAGCCTCTGGAAACATCTCTGTCGAGAAATACCCCTATGTCTACTGTGTTGAGGGGAAATGCTACTCAACAGTCATAGGCGTTGCTGAGGAGAGGGGGGAGAGACAACTCAGGATCGTCCCCCTAGAGGGTTTCTACAACCCGAGGGAGGACGATATAGTCATAGGGGTTGTTGAGGAGGTCGGGATCACGAGCGCTATCCTCGATATAAGAGCTCCCTATAAGGGGATCCTGCCAGCCTCGGAGATAGCTGGGAAGCAGTATAACCCGGCCCAGGAGCCTCTTATAAATCTGGTCTCGCCAGGAGATATATATCTAGCTAAGGTCGAGAGGTTCGACCTTACAAGGGATCCTCTGCTAACGCTCAAAGGAAAGGATCTTGGGAGGGTTGTTGACGGGATATTGATAGAGATCGTGCCGACAAGGATACCAAGGATCGTTGGTAAGAAGAAGAGCATGCTAGATATGCTTGTTAAAGAAACCCAGTGTCAGGTTGTGCCAGCAGCTAACGGAAGGATCCTTATAAGGGGATGCCCCTCGAGCGAGCACGAGGCTATCGCTATCAACGCTATAAAGATTATAGAGAACACACCATATATCCAGGGACTTACTGAAAAAATAAGAGAGTATCTAGTAATTGAGAAGGTGAGGAGAGGCCTTGTCAGAGGAGAGGGTTGAGGTTAAGAGGAAACTCATAGAGGGTGGAAAGAGAAGAGATGGGAGAGGGCCTGAGGATGTAAGGCCGCTCCACTTCGAGGTAAGGGTCCTTAAAAATGCAAACGGATCCGCTCTTGTGCAGTACGGGAATACAAAGGTTCTCGCAGCAGTCTATGGGCCCAGGGATCCTGGGGCTAGGAGTATGGCTCTTCCCCACAGAGCTGTGCTTAGGTGCAGATACCACATGGCTCCTTTCTCAACGCATGAGAGAAAAAGCCCTGCCCCTAGCAGGAGGGAGATAGAGCTTTCAAAGGTTATTAGAGAAGCTCTGGAACCCGCTGTGATCACAGAGAGCTTCCCAAGGACGGCTATAGATATATTTATAGAGGTTCTCAACGCTGATGGGGGGACAAGGACTGCTGGCATAACAGCAGCCTCTCTAGCCCTAGCCGATGCTGGGATCCCTATGAGGGATCTTGTTGCAGGAATAGCTGTTGGGAAGGTCGATGGCGTGCTTGTGCTCGACATAAACGAGGAGGAGGATATGTATGGCGAGGCTGACATGCCCATAGCATTCATGCCAAGCCTCGGGCTTATAACACTGATCCAGCTGAACGGTGTTCTAAGCGAGGAGGAGTTCTGGTCAGCAATAGAGCTGGGGCTCAAGGGTGCTGAGAAGGTGTATGAGGCTCAGAAAGAGGCTCTGAGAAAGAGATACTCGTCCGTGGAGCAGGTGTAGCCTATGTCCATAACCCCCGTTGATATACCCGTGATACCAGCTCTCAAGAGGACGGCGATACTAAACCTGCTATCGAGATCGCAGAGAATAGATGGAAGATCCCCTTCCGATACAAGGAATATAGAGATAAGCCTAGGCGTGATACCAAACGCCAACGGGTCTGCCCATGTAAAGCTCGGATTAACACAGGTTATAGCCGGGATCAAGGCGGAGATCGGGTCTCCATTCCAAGATACTCCCAACATGGGTAACCTGATAGTGAATGCCGAGTTCGTACCACTAGCCTCGCCAACGTTCGAACCAGGCCCTCCTGATGAGAGGGCAATAGAGCTTGCAAGGATCCTGGACAGATCTCTGAGGGATGTGAGGGCAATAGATCTAGAGAAACTTGTAATAATACCCGGTAGGAAGGTTTGGAACATATTCATAGATATCTATGTGATAGACCATGATGGAAACCTTGTCGATGCTTCCTCCGTAGCGACTCTAGTAGCACTACTATCGGCAAAAATCCCAAGAGCTTCTGTTAACCAGGATAAGGGTGAAGTGGTCCTTGATCCTGTGAATCGCGATGAGATCCCTGTGAGGAAGAAGGTCCTCACCGTGACGGTGGCAAAGATAGAGGATCACCTCGTAGTAGATCCTTCGCTTGAAGAGGAGACAGTGGCTGATGCTCTGCTAACCATAGCCTTCTCGGATGATGGGCTGATAACAGGGATTCAGAAGAGCGGTATGGGTACCTTTAAGCGGGAGCATTTGAAAAAAGCTATGGAGCTTGCTAGAAATGCTTATAAGAGCTATATTTCCCAGATCTCCCAGTTTTTAGGCAAGTCCTAGCCTAGTAACCGTCTTTGGTCTTTATTGCTATATGTTGGGATGCCTGTTATACCGAGTCTCGCTAACTCTTCAAGAACGATCTCTCTGATCTCCTCATCTCTTAAGGGTTCTCGGGCTCCATCGCTATAGCGCTTAACTATCCTCTCATATATCCTCTTCACCAGCTCGCTGTTCTTCTCAACCCCTATCCCTAGCTTTTTATTTATCCAATAAGCTATCCCCGAGGTTCCTGAATAGGGCCCTATAAGGATCCTTGGCTCTCTACCAATTATCCCTGGATCGAATGATAGATATGTGGCCGGGTTTTTCATCTGGGCATCTATATGTATCCCAGCCATGGTTGAGAAGGCGTTCTCGCCCACTATTGGCTGGTACCTCGGCACCTCGTATCCAAGTTCTTTAAAAACCCCCGCTACCCTCCCTATAGCTAGTGGGTCCATGCCCCCGAAATCCCCTTTAAGCCTGGCATAGATCATTACGAGGGCCTCTATAGGTACATTACCAGCCCTCTCACCAATGCCGAGGAGGGTTGCGTTATTTATAGATGCACCATAGATCCATGCCGCAACAGCGTTTGCAACCCCCATGTAATAATCACCATGTCCGTGGAACTCTATCTGCTCGGGCTCTAACCCCGCAATTCTTCTCAGAACCCAGACAAGCTTTGGGATCGAGTATGGTAGTGCTGCGTGTGGATATGGAACCCCAACCCCTGTGGTGTCTGGGAGCTTTATGGTTATGTTAACACCGTATCTCTCGCCCAGCCTGATCAGCCTCCTCACGAAGGGTATTACAAGACCTGGGACATCTGACCTTGTTATATCTTCTAGACTGCATCTGAGGTTTATACCGCTCCTCATAGCGTATTCAGCAACTTCGAGGTACTTCGCTATAGCCTGATCCCTTGTCAGGCCCAGCTTATACTTTATATGTATATCCGAGATCGACATCAGCAGCACCATCTCATCAAGCCCTGCCTCTCTGACCCTGGCCACATCCTCCCTAGAAGCCCTCCCCCACCCAATTATCTTCGGATACCTGTGCCCAAGATCCCTGAGGATCTCTACGATTAGCCTATCCCTCTCGGTGTATAGGAAGAACTCGCTCCTAGAAATCCTCCCGCTACCGTTATCGAGGTCTACGAGAACCTCGAAGATCTTTATAGCCTCTTCAGGATAGAGAGCCCTGAATGACTGCTGCCCATCCCTGAATGTCGTGTCTGTTATGTATAGCTCCTCCGGTGTTAGCGGATCTACAGAGATCCCGTCGAACACGACCCCAGGGGGGCTGGGCCACGAGGCCTCTTGAGGATCTATCTCCCTTATCTCATCTATACCCTCGCCCCTTAATAGGTTGAGGAATACCTCCCTAGCCCTTCTACCGAGGGTCGCTTCAATAAGGACGGCACCAAGACCTCTCAGTATCGTGGCTTATAAGCTTTAGCGTAATACGAGCTATACGGGTTGTGAGATACTGTTAGGCTAGCATGCTCCTAGCTGTAATACCGAGTCCCGGTGAACCTCTACACTTTACCGGCCAGCTATATATTAGCATCTAGCGGATCTTATTACATAGAGGGAGTGGTAGCCGAAAGTATTGAGGTGATCTTTTGAGACTATTCTCACACATAGTGGCCGGGATGGGGGCGGGGTCTATAGCCTCTATGCTATATGGAAACCACTATGGAGCCTTTCTCTATATAGTTATACTATCATTTATGATAAACACCATAATAGATCTTGGCCACACAAGGATCAGGGGGATTGTTATGAGAAGCCCTTACACGCATGAAGTCCTGAGCAGTATAGCGATATCGATCCTCACAGGATCTATTATTTGGATAGCGATCGGCAACCTATACGGAGTATCGCTATACGCATCTCTTTTAGCATCACTCCTAATATCAGGATCACATCTACTAGGGGATCTGATAACCAGGGGCGGGATCTATGTGAGGATCGGTGCCAATATGCTCAGAGTCTCTCTCGCCGACTATAGCTATAAAGATCCCCTGGCAAACACGATCTATGTGGCGATCCTATCATTACCACTAATAGTAAGCCTTGTGGGGATTGCTAGCAGCCCGAGCGAGATACCATGGTATAGCCTAGTTGACAAGCTGATCGGCATCTATGGAGCCGCTGGCTAGTAGTTTCATTAACAGGAATAAAAGCTAGTATTATCCACTAGATAGATGTGATACGATGGGCTAATAGTTTTAAACCCTGAGCCGCTATACTATGTAGTGCTCCCTCATGTCTATCAATAATCCCCAGACTAGTGGTCCGGGATCTAGCGGTGCCAGGCTGCCTGTGATAAGGTTTGAGGAGGAGATGCACAACCTTGTCTCGGCTGCTAGCGAGCTCATAGAGCAGGAGAAAGAGTTCGCCATAGTAATGGTACTTAGATCCCAGGGATCCTCGGCTGTAAAGACAGGGGCTAAGGCTATAGTGCTCCCAGAGGGTAGGATCATAGGCTGGCTGGGCGGGTGGTGCAGTGAGAACGCAGTACTCACAGCAGCTCTAGAGGCTCTTGAGAAGGGGACTCCCAAGATAGTGAGGCTTGTTATGAAGGGTGAGGAGCTGAGGAAGATCGGAGAGGACGTTATAGAGGTTGGAACCCCATGTGGGGGTGAGGTTGATATCTACATAGAGCCTGTATACCCAAGACCACAGCTCCTCCTCGTGGGGGATAACGAGGTGACAAGGATCCTTGCAAAGATCGGAAAGATCCTGGGCTACAAGATCGCAGTATACGATATGATGGCAACCAAAGAGAAATACCCCGACGCCGATACAATAATAAACTCCCCCTCATCCCTCGAAAAGATCAGGATAGACAGGAACACAATAGCAGTCCTAGCCACCATGGGGAAGACATGGGTTGATGAGGAGACCCTAGAGAGACTCTTAAAAACAGATATAGGGTTAATAGAGCTCATATCAAGCACCAGAAGAGCCCAGGAGATCCTCAAACTACTCATTAAAAAAGGATACAGGCCAGAGGATCTTAGAAGAATAGTAACACCCGCAGGGATAGATATAGGAGCCATATCACCTGGAGAGATAGCCATCAGCGTGCTAGCAGAGATCATAATGTTCAGAAGAGGAGGCAGTGGAAAAAGCATGAGGGAAGTTAAAGGAGACCCCCTCGAGATCGTCCTCAGCACTATAGAGAGCCCAGCACTCCCCCAGCCTGGGCAGTAACACCCCTCCTCGCTACTGAGGATATAGCTTCAAAAAACCGATAAGCTAATCTCTGCCGGAACGGGCTGTCTTCTTTTTGATACCCTAGGATGTATCTATAAGCTTTGAACAGGGCTGTCCTTTGTGCAGGTCTCCCTGCACGAGCCCTGGGCTGCGATGGGAGCATTGCCCCAAGCTACTCGGGGCAAAGCTAGATGGGAGCCGCGTGCCGTAACGGGTTTGCATAAACCTATTCAGATTCAGAGACTATGTAGCCTGGAGCCCTGGATCATATGATCCGGGGCTCTTCTTGTCCTATACCAATCAACCTTTCTCATAAAGATTGCCAGCACAGCTGCTACTGCTACTAAGACCCAGTATAGGGGTATTGCGAGAGCGTGGACAGCGAGGTCGATCCCTCTCCTAGGGCCTTTATTGTTCATAACCGCTAGCATTATAACAAGCAGTGGTAGTAAGCCCTCTATAAGTAGTACCGCAAGTATAGACCCAGGAGAGGTCAACGTGTTTATGATGCTGTTATTAGTACTAGACCCGCTGTCCTGGGTAGAGCCTCTGGCTATATAAGAGGCGGTCATCAGGATCGTTACTACTGACAGGACTAGGGATGTCACAGCAATTATAGGTCCTAGATAGCCTATCGACGCTTTAAGCCTCCTCTTACCCCCATAGACCAGGATCCTGGCTAGGCATTCAAGATGCCCCCTATACCACCGTATCCTCTGCCTAATATGGCTCGTGACATCCAGGGGCGCGGTCTCCTCTACATAGGAGTCTAGCAACCCGATCCTATATCCCTTCTCGAAAAGGAGGAGGGAGAGGTAGGCGTCCTCCGCAAGCTTCTCCGGAAAACCTCCAAGCCTCTCCAAAACCTCTTTCTTTATATAGAGCCCCTCCCCGCTCAGGGGTACATGGAAACCAGCCTTTCTCAGAGCGTTTATTATCAGGTCGAACCATATAACAGTATCTATATAGATCATCTTACCCAGCACCCCCTCACCATATCTATAAACCCTAACGCCCAGAGCATCGTAACCCCTACTGCTCATGAGCCTCACAGCCTCTTCAAGCTGGTTCTCGTCGAAAGAATCATCGGCATCGTATACAGCTACTATGTTGCCGGAAACCCTATCTATAACCTGGTTGAGAGCCCTAGCCTTAGAACTCCTCCCACCCTTAACAACATAGATCCTGGCCTCGACGCCCCTGCTTCTTAGAAACTCGAGGGCTTTTTCAGCACCCCTGAGGGTCTCCTGATCCTCTTCCTCTACTATAAGCCATACATCATATAGATCCTTGGAGTATCTCTGCCTAGCAATGCTCGAAACAGTCCTCATAATAGATCCTGGTTTCTCCAGGTATAGGGGAACGAGGATAGATACCCTATGCTGCCCACCACCCTGTTCGCTACCAGTCTGAGACGGTTTCTCATAGGAGCCACGCTCCCTGCTAACACTATATATAGCCACCCATATTAGGGCGCTGAAGCCTAGGTAAGTTGAGAGAAGCACCATTTCTAGTGCCATGTATCATTACCAATGATGATTCGTCAAAGGAGATATATTTCATAGACCTAGGGCTGGTAGCCAATAACATAGAGGCTGTTTACAAACCAGAGGTAAGATCTATAGGAGCTTCTCTATAGCTTCCCTAAGGCTTTGGGCATAGGATTTAGCCTCCATAAGGATCTCTATGAGCACGTCAACAGGATCCCTCGTCCCGTCTGTTATGATAACAACCCTCGGCTGTGATGTTTGGGGATGATCCACTATATATGCGGCATAGCTTACATAGGGTTTCCTAATAGCTAGCTTGGATATCAGGTTAGGTATTCCATGCTGATCCCCTGTTAATGTGAATATAAGCTCTCTATCGTTTTTCTTCTCAATCTTGATCCTCGGGATCAGGTCTATAGACATTGCCCCTTCCTATAAAGCTAGCGTAACCAGCTATATATACTTATAAGGCCGTATTCAGTTCGATCTTCTATCTAATGATCTGGAGTACTACTGATACAGCTATAAGGGCTATCGCTATATAGAGTATCCTTAACGACGGGTCTCCAACGTAGATACCAACCTCCCTTGGGATCTTCCTCATAGCCTGTTTCTGAACAACCCTCTGAGGCTCTTGATAGGATAGCTCGAGCTCTGAGTCCCTGTCCAGGAAAACCTGTTTCTGGGCAGCAATATTCCCCTCTATAGATAGTCTCACAATATATTCCCCCTCGGCTAGGTTGAACGCGTTCTCCTTAGGATTAACCCTCTCCTTCTCAGAGTAATTGCTACCTATAATCTCCACCACAGCATCTTTGGGAATATTCTTACCCCTCACCTTAACAGAAAGCCTATAGATCCTAGGCTCCCTAAGCCATCTGGGCTCAACTAGATCGCGTCCAAGAACCTTCTTCCCATAGCTGTTTATCTCATCCACAAGATCCCTATAGATCTTATAGATCTTCATCTTAGTCTCGTAAGGAGCACCAGATCTTAGAACTATAACGCTATAGCTACCCTTAAGCATTTCAAAAGACTCCACCACTATCTCCTCGCTACACATACCGTCAGAGGATCCACAGGATCTCCACATACTATCCCTCAGCATAGCTAGCATGTTAGCAACCTCCCTCTCATAGTTGTTGCTAGGATCTAGAATGCTTATATATTTATTAATAATCCTGGATATTATGTAGTGAAGATCGATCTTCCTGCTTATACTGGCAACCCCAAAATATTAATGGGATAGAGACTCTTATATTAATAACACCATAAGGTGAAA
>DATMAU010000049.1:0-3113 GCA_035559775.1 Sulfolobales archaeon | reverse complement strand
AGCCCTAAGATCTGTTATCGGCTTTATCTCGCCCATCGCTATTTCAATAGCCTCATCTATAGTCCTGCTCGAGAGCTCGTTATGCTGCAGAAACTCCTCAGTCTTGCGAAGCCTAACAGGTGTTGGAGCGACAGAGCCAGCAGCTATTCTAATTCCCGCTACCTCTCTAGTATCTTTGTTAATATCCCAAAGAATGCCAGCCAGATTTGCGACAGCAATTATATTTGTAACACGAGAACCTATCTTTTTAAAAAAGTGATACTTATGCGCATTTCTAATGTCTATCCTAATCTCAGCTATTAGCTCATCAGGTCTTTTATTAAGAACCCCGGGCCCTGTTACTAGCTTTTCAACAGGTATAACCCTGCTTCCACTCCTGCTAATTAAGAGAACGTCTGCCTCTAGGGGATATAGTGATAGTAATAAATCACCTGCAGGGCTTGCTCTACCAATATTGCCTCCCACTGTTGCTATGTTCCTAACCTGCCATGTTCCCATGTTCCTCGCGCTCTCGCTTATAAGAGGAGCCCATGCTCTTATTAGATGATTCTCGGCGGCTTCGTTGAGGGTCACTAGAGAGCCTATTTTTAAATATCCCTGCTCTATTTTTACGTACCTAAGCTCGTCCAGATCGCTTATATCTATCAGATGATCGGCCTTAATCTTTCCCCGTCTCAGCATGGTGATAACATCTGTACCGCCAGCAATTATTATTGAGCGATCACCGTACTCTTCAAGCAAATGCAGAGCCTCGGTTAAGCTGTGGGGCTTAAACACATTGATATCTATAATAGAAACCATTGGGGGCCACCTTAATCTGCTAATACTCCTTGTTTGGAAAGAGCGTCTTCGATGGAAGCGATTATTCTCAGATAACTACCACATCTGCATAGATTGCCTGAAAGTTTTTCAGCAATTAGACTTCTAAGATCTCTTCGTTTAATTTTACTACTCAACCTAATGGTTTCTCTCACTAAGGAGTACGATGTTATGATAACGCCTGGCGCGCATATACCGCACTGAAAAGTTTCTTTCTCAATGAAAGAACTGACTAGACTCTTCATTATCGGATCCTCTTTAAGCCCTTCTATAGTATATACATCCTTGCCCACTATCTGGGAAGCGATCATTAAGCATGAAGGAACAGGCTTCCCGTTGACTATCACAGTACAGGATCCGCATTCTCCTTCTTCACAACCTATCTTCACACTAGTTATACCCAGATCTTCTCTCAGGATCCTTGCAAGACTCTTTGTGGGTCTAGTGATAAGCCTCACATGTTTACCATTTAGAGTAAAGCTTATCTCCTGTAGCAGTTTGGACACATCAACCCCCAGCTAGCCCCCTATAATGGGACTGTGATTATTTCATCAACCGGGAACTTGTCCAGCATTTCAACACCGCTTGACGTTACTCTGAGCATCCTTTCTATCCTCACTCCCCACTCGAACTCTTTACCATGTTGGGTCTCGAGCGCGAATACCATATTCTCCTTTATAGGATATGGGTATTTCAACGATGTAATCCTAGAGACCAGCGGCAAATCATAGTGAGATAAACCTAGGCCGTGGCCCCATAGGTTAGCGGCAGCCTCTTCCTCTTCCCTATACCCCCATACCTCCATTGCTGAGGGGAACTTTTCAGCTATATCGCGGGTGGTAACGCCTGGCCTCACGGCTTTTATCGCGCTATTTAGCCAGTCAAGCGCCATATAGTAGACATCTTTCTGCTCCTTCGTAGGCTGTCTCCCTATAGAATACGTCCTATAATGGCATGAGTGGTAACCGTTCCAGGCTATAACGACATCTATTACAACAAGATCTCCGTACTCTATAATTCGGTCGGTGAAGTTCCTATAGTTGGGCCATGAGTGAGGCCCTGAGCTAACTATTATGGTTTCTACATGATCTACGTTTGGTATTGAGTATGCAACCTTGTAGAGATGAGCCATAACGCCGTTCTCAGAAACCCCCGGCCTCAGAACCTTTGTAGCCTCATAGTGTATAGCATCAGCCAGTATCGCAACCATCCTCTCAGCCTCAATCTCATCCTGGGTCTTCACAGCCCTAGCTTCATGGATCACGCCCAAACCATCAACAACCTCTATACCGACCTTTTCAAAAGCACGCAACATATTAAAGTCTATGAAATCCGTACCTAGTGGCATATCAGCTACTCCGTGTTCTTTCATCTCCTTCTTTATATCGTTGGCAAATTTCTCAGCTTGCTCCTGGGTGGCCGGACCTGACGCCCCTTTTATCCACACGCCATATGAGTACTTTACCTTATCTAGCCATGGCGCGTTTCTATGAGAATGCTTCCATATATCGCCCTGCTCATATAGAATCGCGAAACCATCTGAGGTTAGCAGGGCATATCTAAGCCCAGGCTTATCTCTTGTCCATGGTTGCCCCCTAACCCCGGTTATATACCTAATGTTCTCTTCGTACATTGCTAAGAAGGCACCTAACTTGGCATCCCTTATAGCTTTAAGAGCACGCTCTTTTCTCTCACGCCTCATACGATCCCAGTTAATCCTTGCAGCAGATTCGGTACCAAAGAGACCCCAACTCACATAACTCACCCACTGCCTATTCCCTATAAAGGGATATAAATTTTCATAGTAGCAAGAAAAATAGTATATCTAGTTCAATTTAGACTAGACATATCCCACTTTCTCGCGTAATAATCTAAAGGCTGATTAAGAAGTTGAAGTATTATGCTAAACCGAACATGATGCACAATAACGTTTAAATGAATATGGGATAGAGGTAAAGATTTATCTGTCATAAGCCTGTCTCTAACTAGAATAAATACCTCTAGAGGAAGGCCCTCTTCTAGCAAATTCTTTTATTAATATGTTAATATTATTGACATTATACAAGGGTACCCTAACCTTATTATATCCCCGGTTTCATTGTTATTCCGTACTGAAATAAACACTATTATCTGGTCTATATACCATGAATACCGTATTGCTAGCATCTTTATCCTCCTGGTGGCTGCCTATGTCTATTATCTTGAGGTGTCTCAGCATTCTGAGCCGGACTTCTCCTTAATACTCGTTCCTTGTCATGGCCTCATTGAGAGCTTCATCCACAATCTTCTTGAGT
>DATMAU010000048.1:0-7734 GCA_035559775.1 Sulfolobales archaeon | reverse complement strand
GTGTTATGGGGTAGTAGGTCTGGAAAGTAAGTCCCCCAAGGATCTTTCCTACAGCGACGGCCTCGTTACCGTTTAGTATGACCATTGGTTCTTTTCTTGGTTCAAAGCCCTCGAGCTTGTTATCAGAGTCGCTAAAGTTGTTCTTAACATAGTTATAAACTATATCAGCCACAACCAGGTTCTGCTCGATAACCTGGGGTCTTTTAGCACCGAACACGTCCTCAAGACCTGCTCTGAAAGCACCTATCGATACGCCTATCATGGCTGTGACTGCGGATAACACTACAGTGTTGAGGAATCTCTGAACAGCTGAGAGGCTCCCAGCCTTTAGCTTCTCAGCAGCCTCCGCCAGGATCTTCTGGTATGGGAGTGGGTAGAGCTTTGCTCCTAGCTTCTCCTCAGCATACATTAGGGCTCCTTTTACGCTGGGCTCGTAACCATTGCCCTTGAGCTTCTCTTTCACATACTCTTTTGTATCGCTCTCCATCATTCCCAGGGCATCTATTTTAACCTGGCTGAATGTGGGGTCAAAGACTATCGCACCGCCGGGGACTATGTCGTCGAAATGAGTCGCTATAGATTCTGCGTCTAGCCCTGCTACTATATCTACTCTGCTTTTAACAGACCTAACAGGCCTATCCCTAGCCCTTACCTGAAAATAGCTATGCCTACCCATTATGTTGGAGAAATATTCTCTCTTTCCATAAACATATAGCCCCATCCTTGCAAGAGACCTTATGAAGATCTGAGCGGCAGTCTCTATACCTCCCCCCTGCGGGCCTCCTAGTATAACCTCGATCTCGGGCATTCTGTGCACCGCTCAGTAATATATATTGTTTGAACCCTTATATTTGGGTATACATACATATGATCGAGTTTGTAGCTGCTACCTAATATTATTGCTAAGGCCCCTTTTATAAAATATAGACGGATCATTGGTGACAGAGGTCTTCCATAATCTTTATAACCTCCTCTTCATCCGCTGATGATATAGGGGCATTGATCCTCGATTTTAAAACATACATGAAATGTGGTGCAGATCCCAGTGCTAAGTACTCTCCAGTACCCACGTATAATGGTTTGAAATATGTGAATATACATAGAAGCAATGGGTTGAGGAAGAATGTTCTTGGACCTACATAGCCCCTCACTATATATATTGTCGAAGTGATCCTTGATGAAGTGTATATTCTATCTGCCTCCACAAATAGAGATTTATCTTTTATAACCGTGTCTCTAAACGTTATGATGGTATTTAAGGGGCATAGACGGAGCTTTATCCTTATAAACCCTATTGATACGGATAAGAGATGGATCGCCAGTACTATTACTAGTATAATGGCTAGGTTATTGATGCTGAGAGACACTATAAACGCTGCAACAAGGCTTGGTGCTGATATAGATACTACCCTCTTAGAGCTCCACATACCAGGTTTTCTACCTCTACTTCGCAGTGTCTTTTATATATAAGAATGGTATTGATAGTAATATCCTAATGATGCCGATTGCAAGCATGAGGGTATCTATAGAGCTCACGGGATCCTCAAGGGTCGATATATATGCATAGAGAGCACCCCCTATCACAGAACCTATGACAGTCGCGATCCCGTTGAAGAAGCTATAGAGGGAGAGTGCTTTTCTCTTATCGATGGAATGATCCATAATATATGCTGTGTACGCTATCACAGCAGAGTTCGTATAGCCAGCCACGAGCTGGACTAGGTAGAGCTCGTATACATTGTTTGATAGAGCATAGCCTAGGGGGAATACTGCTAAGAGCAACCGTCCGGAGAACATCACCATCTTCCTGTTTAGATCCACAAGCACACCAACGATTCTTTGGAGTATTAGTGTTGATACACCTGCTATAACGGTTAGAAGCCCAACCTCGGCAGCCCCCATTTTAAACTTATAGACCTGAGCGAGGGGGAAGAGCGGCCATGCTAGGGACATAACCACCATGTATGATGCATTGACTAGATAGAATGTTCTGAGGACTTTTATGTTTGTTATAATCCTAGCGGTGCTGGTTCCCGTTGTACTCGATTCCCTATATTCCTCTTCATGTTTATAGCTTAGTAGGGATAGAGAGCTCAGGATCATAAGAGCACCGGATGCTGTGAAGAAATAACCCATATTGCTCAGATCCTTACCAACTACATATCCGGTCAACAACGTGGCTGTAAGTGAGCCTATGTTAGCGTAGAAAGAATACCTCGCAAGCTCCATACCTCTCCTACCACGACTGATCCTCTCAAGGATAAGGGCCCATCCGAGGGAAGCTATTCCGGCTGTCAACTGTGTTGTGAGGTAAAGACCTACAAAGAGAGGGCCGAGGGCTGCTGCTACCCCTGCAAGGATCCAGAGGATGCCTGATAACAGCGTGCCCATAATGGCAAGAGCCTTTGGATTCGACCTAAGCCTCAGAATAGCTATCTGAGAGACGCCTGGAAGCGCTGTTGATGCGGACGATATTAACGATACGAAGTACACAGAAAGCCCTGAAGATACTGCGAAAAAGCCTACGAAAGGATTGCCAAGCCCGTTAGCAAGGTTATTTAGAATCGAGTAGATCTTCAGGTTCTTCAAAGGCTAACGTCCAAATCAAAAACCTTCTTAGACCTAATAAGGGTAAAATGCTACTTACCATGACACAATAGATCTCGGGCTTTGTAAGCTTAATTCCTCTCTGTGATTTTTAATATGGTGAGAAAACTGGGAGAAAAAGCCTTAGATCCTTATGAGAACGCTGTTATGCAGTTAAAAAAAGCTGTTAGTGTTCTAGGGCTTGACGATGAAGCTTTTGAAGCTTTAAAAACGCATGAGAGGGTTATCCAGGTAAAGATCCCGGTGAGGATGGATGATGGTAAAACGAGGATCTTTATTGGGTGGAGGGCTCAGCATAACAGTGCTCTTGGCCCCTATAAGGGGGGTGTTAGGTATCATCCTGAAACAAACATGAGCGAGGTTATGGCTCTATCCATGTGGATGACCTGGAAATGCTCGTTGTTACAGCTACCATTTGGTGGTGGTAAGGGGGGTGTTAGGGTTGATCCTAGAAGGCTGAGTTTTAGAGAGATCGAGGCTCTGAGCAGAGGGTACTTCGCAACGATCTCGAGATTTGTTGGAGAAGACCTAGATATACCGGCACCGGATGTATATACAAACCCGCAGACAATGGCCTGGTATATAGATGAGTACTATAAAGTAACCGGGTATAACGTGTTTGGAGTGGTTACTGGGAAGCCCCAGCAGTTGGGAGGCCTGGGAACAAGAATAGTCGCCACAGGTTTTGGTGTAGCAGCAATCGCTAGGGAGGCTGCTAGCAAAATGCTCGGAGGCATAGAGGGTAAGAGGGTTGCTGTACAAGGTTTTGGTAATGTCGGCTCCTATGCTGCCTATTATCTAAGCAGCTGGGGGGCGAGGGTTGTTGCCGTGAGCGATTCGAGCGGCGGGATCTATGATCCCAGGGGTTTGAGGATCGATGAGGCTATGAGGATCAAGGGTGAGAAGGGAAAGGTGATCGAGTATCCTGATGCTAAAAGAATATCTAATGAGGAGCTTCTAACACTGGATGTCGATATACTAATCCCAGCAGCGCTGGAGAACGTTATAACCATTGATAATGCTCCAAAGATAAGGGCTAGGCTTATTGTTGAAGGCGCCAATGGCCCTACAACCCCTGAGGCTGATGATATATTGTTCAAGAGAGGGATCTTCGTTGTCCCCGATATTCTTGCCAATGCTGGTGGTGTTACAGCGAGCTGGATAGAATGGGTTAATAATAGAATGGGTGGGTGGATAACTGACGACGAGGCTATGAGAAAGCTTGAGGAGAAGATGATCACAGCATTCAGAACGCTCTATAGCTATATGAATAAGAGGAGCGATATAGATCCTAGGACAGCCGCACAAGCAGTGGCAGTGGAGAGAGTATATAATGCAATGAAACTGAGGGGATGGATATAGAGGGTTATACTTGCTTTTTATCGTTATTTTTTATCTAGCGAGCTATGTTGATCCTTGTATTAATGTAACTTTTACATGTTCTTAACATATGTTTATATATAGATACTCGCACTTTAAATCAATGGTAATAGGTTATGGTGTTCCTCGACGAGATTGTTAACATCGATCTTGGGGGTACTGTTGCTAGGATAGTGGATTTTATAAGATCCTATATAGGATCTTCTGGAGCCTCCGGCGTTGTAGTGGGACTAAGCGGCGGGGTCGATAGTTCGGTGACCGTGGCTCTTCTCTCCAAGGCTGTAGAGGCTAGGAGGATCTTAGGACTAGTTATGCCCACAAGTTTCACGCCAAAAAGGGATGTGGAAGACGCGATAGAGCTTGCTGAGACCCTTGGGATAAGGTATAAGGTGATCCCGATAGATGATATTGTTGAGGGGTTCAAGAGGGCAGCCTCTGTTGAGGAGAACACAAAGACCAGGGTCGCTATAGCTAATCTGAGGGCCAGGGTTAGGATGTCCCTTCTATATCTACATGCCAACCTTGAGAACCTATTAGTAGCTGGGACATCCGATAAGAGCGAGATCCTGTTGGGATATTATACAAAATACGGTGATGGGGCTTCGGACTTCCTCGTAATAGCACATCTATACAAAACACAGGTGAGGCTTCTGGGCAAATATCTCGGGCTACCCGAGAGAATATATGGGAAGCCATCATCGCCCCAGCTATATCCAGGGCACAGGGCTGTTGACGAGCTTCCAGCTGACTATGATATATTGGATCAGATACTATACCTGATCTTTGATAAGGGCCTGGGGGTGAGGAGGGCTGCTGAGCTTTTAAGAATAGATCCTAGTGTTGTTGCTGCTGTTGCGAGGAGGTTCATCAATACGTGGCATAAGAGAACGCTTCCCCCAGCCCCAGAGCCTCTATCTATTAAAATCGATGTTGAGGCTCTTAAGAAAGAGATCTCCGGGACTTTTTAGAGAGGTATTTCGAGCTAGGGTGTTAAAACTAATATACTACGGTTGGATAGATATTTATATGGTGTTGAGATGCTGGGGTGAGTGGTATGAGCTACAAGGTCTCCGAGGAGGAGTTGAAAAAAGCCCTCGATCTCGAGGCTAAGGCTAAGAAGGATCCTAAGAAGAGATGGGTTGAGAGAATGATGAGGAGTGCGAAGCAGTATCACAAAATATGCCCATACTATGATAAAAAGACCGTTGTGTGTTTCCTAAGGCTTGGTGAGAAATGCGATAGGGATGGAAGGTTTGAGGCATGCCCTGTATTCATAGCCTTCCTTGAGAGGAAATACGATGAGATCACTAAGGCCGGGAAACCTCTCCCTGTGGATTTTCTAGACCCGCTTATAACCTACGGCTGATTCAAATAAATGGTAGCCTGGTTGGAAAAAACGCTCTCAGAAGTTCTGGGAGCCCTTAAAAACATACCAAGAACAGGGTGGGTTCAGAGAGGAATCCCTCCAGCCATAGCTGAGACTGTAGCATCGCATGTTTACGAAGCATCCGTACTATGTCTAGAGGTAGGCTCGGAGCTTACGTCCACAGGTATTGTTAGTGAGGGGGATGTCTCTAGGGCTGTTATGATTACACTGGTTCACGATATAGGTGAGGGTATAGTTGGGGATCTCAATAGATTTGTCTCAGAAGAGATCGGGGAGCTTAAAGAGAAGATCGAGGAGAAAGCTATAGCTAAAATAGGATCTAGAGCTATACTGCTCCTCTACAGAGAATATAGGGAGAAAACATCGGTAGCATCCACACTGGCCCATATATGCGATAAGCTATCAACATATCTCCAGGCAAAGAGATACTCCTCCCTAGGTTTTGATGTGAAGGAAATAGCCGAAACATCATTGAAAGAGATCAGAACCCTTGCCGGAGAGCTATGCCGTGGAAGCGATAAATGCATAGAGATTATCGAGAAGTATGTGCATAGGAGATCCTAGTATACCATCTAAGTAGCTATACTGAGTTAGAATCAGCCAACAAGATCTTCATAGAAGGGTTGATGATATGCCTTTCAGAGATGGCACTGGTTAGAAATCTATCTGTTAAGGATTTCTACCTAGCCTGTAGGGATCTCTATCCCTATAGGTTCATGGACAGTTGTTGTTCTTGCTAGAGCGCTCTTGTAAAGTTAGCTCTACAGAAACCTGAAGCACCGCTCTGATCCCTAGAGCCGATATTAGAACTAACCCATAATCATGTTAAACGTATTAACACCTCTCAGGTCTGTTTTTATATTAGAGGAAATATTTATAAGCTTTGAAAGGGGTTCTCGGTGCTGGGTCTCTCCACACAAGCCCTAGATGGGAGCCATGTGCCGTTTGGCTCGACAGCTGCCCATGACCCCTTAGGGGCAGAGACCCCTGCGGATATAGGTGGAAGTCCCTTGATAAGACCATGAATGAAAATAAAGTGATTGGAATGAACATCCAGGAACAAACGGTATCAGAAAGAAACAGTCCAGACTACATAACATTCTATGCTTTAACCCCACTTATAAGCCATAGCTAATTATACTAGCATGTGGGTGGCTTGAAGAGGTATCTCGCCATAGTAGTGCTTTTTGGCTTTGTGAGCATGTTTGCTGATATGACTTATGAAGGTGCTAGGTCTATTCTGCCCCAGTATCTAGGGTATTTGGGTGCAAACCTAGCGGTCATAGGTTTTCTCGGAGGTTTTGGAGAGTTTGCCAGCTATCTCTTGAGGTTCGTGTCAGGCCTCGTATCATCCAAATACGGGCTTCTATGGACACTAACGATCTCTGGATATATGCTCACAGGACTCTCCATCGCTCTTATCGCGATCGCGCCCAGCTGGGTCTATGTTGCGTTGTTAACAATCATGGAGAGAGTCGCTAGGGGGCTTAGAACACCGCCGAGGGATGCGCTTATAAGCATAATAGCTGCCAAAGGGCGGAGTGGGAGGGCGTTTGGGCTTCATGGTGCTATAGATCAGGTTGGCGCTGTCCTAGGCCCCTTGATAGCTGCCTATATGCTTGCATCCTATGGATTCTCACCTATCACATTTATCGTGCTCTCAGTATTTTCATTCATAGCTGTTTCGATCCTCATTTATACAAGATCTATATATCCGAGGGATGTAGAGGTAACACCCAGGAGACCTGTGATAGGGATCCTCAAGGGGCCACTCACGCTATATAACCTCTCCATATCGATCCCCGCATTATCTTCGATCCCGCTTTTTGTAGCTATATACTGGGTGGGTAAGGGTGACCCCCTAGTCGGTGTTATATATTTCATTGCAATCCAGATTATACAGATCTTTATGTCAATAGTGCTTGGCGAGCTATACGATAAGATAGGTATAAAGGCTATCTATATATACTATATGATCATCCCACTAACAGCCCTTGGACTGATCCTAACCCCATTGTTATTACTAATAGGAGTGATACTGGCTATAGAGGATAGTATCCAGAGGGCGGTGATCGGGGATCTTGCCAGGGGTAATGAGCCGCTCGCATATGGGTATTACCACATGGTCTATGGGATAGCACTAGCTGTGGGGGGCTATATGGTGGGGCTCCTGGCTCAACAAGGATTAATAGACATACTCCTAGCCCTATCCATAGGCTTATCAATACTTGGCGCGGTGGTGATGCGGATAACGATACGTATTGCCAGGGCTGGAGGTTATAGTGGCAGAGTGGCGTGAGCGGATCTGGAGATCTAATAGAGCGTTAACCTAAAGCTTTCTCTAAGCCCGGATCATTCTA
>DATMAU010000047.1:0-23883 GCA_035559775.1 Sulfolobales archaeon | reverse complement strand
TTAATAGGCCTTGGAAATTTTCATGTGTATTGGGGCATGCCTGGAGGCTACTTTCCCACCAACACCTGGGTATCTATAAGCCTTGAAAGGTATTGCCCTCGGTGCTGGGTCTCCCCACACAAGTCTCATGGCAATGGGAGCAGTGCTCCGAGCCGCCTGGGGCAGAGCTAGATGGGAGCCACGTGCCGTTCGGCTCGACAGCAGCCCATGACCCTGCAGGGTTAGAGATCCTATGGGTAGAGGTGGAAGCCCCTGGATAAGACCATGAATAAAATGATTGGAACGAACATCCAGGGACAAACGGTTGCTATTAATTTGATACCAGCTACCCAGCCATTGGCTTCGTGAGAATCAACATATCCAGAGTGACTCAACCTACAACCCCCTTCATACCCAGTATTGCAGGAAAACATAGCCCTGGTTCTATCCAGCCCACTTGTGTTTTACACACCCATATTGTTGGTAGGCAATCTGCAAGGGGTTCGGGCTTCATTGTAGTTGGTATAAAAATACCAACTACTCTTTCCCTCGGCTTCCTAGGCCTCAGGGCCCATTTCATCGGATCCTTTATCCTTGGTTTCTACTTGTTCGGTGTGATCTCTACCCACAGCTCTCTCTTCATAGCTTGCCTCTGGCCAATAGCTGTGGGGAAACACCACATCCTGGCTATACCATAAATAATAGAACTTATACAGTATTCCCACAGAACTACGATCAAATATCAACCCATATAAACCTTCGTGAAAACCGAAATGGCTTGATACGGCTTGTGTAGCAGCTTATAAGGATAGAAGTGTTTCTCATATGGGTGGTTAGAGAATTCCGTTCTCAATGATCGGGGTCAATGCTAAGGGGCATGGCGGTTGGAGAACCTATAGATGCTCTATATGTGCCACAACCCTCCTAGTCGGAGATACAACGATCTATTTCTGCCCTAGATGCTCTCAGACTAGGCAGGCTAGGTTCTGCGGTGCCTGTGCTAGGAGAACACACCATAGGTGCCCCTACTGTGGGACAGATCTCAGGATCTATATCTAGCTCACCCTCTATTATTAGATATGGTGATGGCTACTGGGCTTCTATTGTTCCTGAAAACAGGCTTACCATAATATCGAGCGACATACCCCCGGTAAGGTGTCCTGGCCTTGGCATTGATAAATGCTCCCTAGAGGTTGTCGAGCTGGGCGGGGAGATCTTGGCTAAGATCTCATCCATCCTGGGTATAGGGGTCGAGAAGATCCTCATGCTATGTGTGAGCCTGATGGGCATATGCTCTGGCGTGACGATAAAGATCCTGGCCTTGGGAGAGCCGGGGGAGGTTGCAAGGCTATTCAGCGATAAGAGGGGAGAGTTATTCAGGCTACTGGCTGAGACCTATGGATCCCCATAGTTCTGTCAGCACAGTCCTCGAAGCAGTCGAGGTAGATAGTTCGGGGAATTGTCTCTATAGAGACTACGATGCCGCAGTAGCAGTTATATACGAGGCTACAAGCGATACCCTCATACTCATAGAGAGGATCGAGAGGGAGGGGGATCCCTGGTCAGGCCATATAGCCTTCCCAGGGGGTTTTAGGAGGGCTGGTGAGGATAGCTATGAGACAGCTGTTAGAGAGGCTATGGAGGAGATCCATGCCGACCTCAGAAGAGAGATCCATTTGGGGAGCATGGGCATATGGATCACAAGGGGTTCTGTAAGAGTCGTACCCCACCTATTCCTCGCAAGAGAACCCCTCAAGACCGCTCCTGGGAGCGAGGTTAAAAGGATCCTTAGGATCAGGATCCCGGAGCTAGCCGAAATACCATGCCCAGAGTCTAGCCGATCACCCCCGTGTCTCCATGCACCCAGCTGTGGTGGTAAGGTTATATGGGGGCTGACGGCAAGGATATTAGCGAGGTTGATGAGGCACGAGCGATCTGAGAGGTGATGTAGCCGGCTGCTGACCACCATTACACTATTATATAATATAATATATGGATCGACTGAGTGGCTGGGCTTTCGTTTTTTAATATCTTATAGAATAAATAATCATAGATGATGTTTCATGGCAACGAAAGGTAGCGCTAGACTAGGTTCTGAGATGATAACGATTGCCCAGTACTTAATAGACACTGCATATTTCGATGAGATGAAAAACCTAGCACTAGGTATTGGTAAACACTATGTAGCCCTCGACCTGGTTGTGAGAAGGGTAATTGAGAGGGACTTTCTTGGAATGGGGTTTAGCCCCTATCTAATGAACCTAGATAGATATACTATCATAGCAACACTCAAGGAGATACCCAAGAGTGAGCAGGAGTTCTGGGGAATAGTATCATCACTACCATATAACGTCTGGCTAAGATACGTGGGGATCCAGCACGTACCTAAAAAGACCCTTATAATAACATACACAATACCGGCCAGAAGCTCTATAAACAGCATCATATCACTCCTCGAAAAACACCCAGCATTAGATCCAAAGAAAGGCATAGATGTCTATAGATTCAGGCATACATTCTACACAAAACCACGAAGATTCAGCAGCTACTTCAACAAAGGAGTCTTGATAACCATGACCGATGCAAAGGACATGATACTCAAAGAACTAGAGGTGAAAGAACCCGTAGAACCAGCAGAGTTTGTGAGGAAGAGAAAAGATCCCATAGATATAATAGACGTGATAATAATGTCATACCTAGAAGCAAAATACCTAGTAACACCAGTATGGACATATAGAAAAATCGGCGCCCTAAAATTCCACGAAGACGTGCTTGAGAAACACTTCAAGAGACATATAAAGGATAGATACTACCTAGGAGTCTATCTAAAAAGACCACCAAACCCAGAGATAGTTAACACTATACTGGTGGCAATAATCAGTGGAAGAGACGCCCTAGGACTAGCATACAGACTAAGCAGAACACCATATGCAGCTGCAACTTGCGATCGTGGTAAGAGGAACAAGTGCTTTCTCCAGTTCTTCTGCAGAGAAGAAGATCTACCAGTAGTAACAGAGATCCTGAACACTTATAACATTGATATAGAGAAATACATATTCACATTCCAAAGAACAGACTCTCCAAACTTCCATAATAGAAGGACACTATCCTTCGCAACATACGATGAGAGCTCGAAGAGATGGTTTGGGCTTGACGAGGCTGTTGAAATGGCGCCTAGGATTGCCCCGAAGATAATTAAGAAATACTTTAAACCAGAAAGGATCCCTAAAGAACTTATCCCCGTGTATATACAGCATATACAGGAGGAATTAAAATAGTTCTCACGGCTTAGAACATGGTCCAGTTATTAGGATCGTTGAACCCTTTTAACTTGTATATCTTCTCTATGCTCTTAATTCTTTTTGAAACAACTACTTTTTCTATTTCTATTACTTTCATCTATATCACCGTAGTTGTGAATTAGACTTTGTTATTGTTTAGATTAACCGTGTGGAGAGGGATTATTTGTGTTCTTGATCTTCCTCACTATCCTAATTTCCTCTATCGCTGTCTGTGGGTATCGTCCTTCTTCGTCTTTCTCGTATTCTTTAACCATGTCCCATATTGTTATTAGTGTTGTTGCTATCGCTGTTAGTGCTTCTATCTCTACTCCTGTTTTGTATGTTGTTTTTACCCTTGCTCTTGCTTCTATCTCTGTCTCTCTGATCTCTATGTCTATGCTTACCGAGGTTAGTGGTATCTGGTGTGTTAGTGGTATTATCTCTGGTGTTCTTTTTGCTGCCAGTATTCCTGCTGTCCTTGCTATTGTTATCACATCTCCTTTCCTTATCTCCCCCCTCTTTATCCTCTCTATTGTTTCTCTTCTCAGCCTTATTCTCCCCACGGCTTCTGCTTCTCTATAGACCTCTGTCTTGGCTGTTATATCGACCATGCTCATTCTATTCACCTGGTTCTACTGATTCTATTAGGCTTTTCAGAAGCCTTACCCGTATATTACTCCACACAACCCTATATATTCTCATCCTCCCCATGCTTATCTCCTCAACCATTCCCAGTCTCGAGAGCTCCTCTAGATATCTCCTAGCCACGCTGTGATGAACCCCCGTCTCCCTCGAGATCCTTGTTATATTCGACTCACCAACCCTTAATAAATACCCCAGGATCCTCACCCTAGCCCTGCTCCCAAGGATCTCTTCAAGCTCGCTGCCCCCTACCACTGAGCCTCACCTTTATAAGCTCATCAACCCTCTTCTCGAGGGGGTCTAGGGGGGCGCCTCCAATCCCTATCAATGTTGTCCTCCCCCTCATACCCTTACCACTAGGCTTGGCCTCAACAATACCCATTCTCCTCATATTAACAACATACTCGTATAGCTGTGTATGTCTCCTAGGCTTCTCATCATAGAGCCTGCATATATCTCTATACTCACCCTCAACAGAGCCCATGGTTACATATGGTGCTTGGGATCTCCTCAGACTTCTTATAAGCGCCTTGAGCACCAAGAGCTCGTGGAGGCTTAGGTATTGCAGAGAGTCCGAGATCGTAACAACGTCCGGCGCCACATAACCCCTAGCCCTCCTAACATGCTCAACACTGACAACCTGGGATCCCTCGGAATCCGCTGCCTCGCCAGCTAGGAGGAGGGTCTCTATAGCGGCCCTAGCATTTCCTGAGCCGCCCTTATCGCTTCCCTCAAGATCCGCTATATAGTCTATGACATCATCACCCACAGTCCCTGGGTGGAATGCCTCGTCCCTCCTCTGTCTCAGTATATCTCTAAGCTCTCTAGATCTATATGGCTCGAAACTAACTATATATCTCGTAACATAGCTATATGTGGCAGAATCCACTTTAGAGAGTCCTGAGAGGCTCCTCATAATCAATATATAGTTGATCCTCTTGGTAAGCTCTGGATGCTCATCATAAACCCTCATTAGGAAGTAGACAGCATCGCTCCCAGCAGCGTCTACGAAGTAGTCGAACTCGTCCAGGGTTATTAGGAGAAACGATCTCTGCCTATCTATGTATTGATGGACATAGCCAAAGATCTCGTGGGGCGAGAAACCCCTCTGGGATATGGGGACATCAGCCTGCCTAGCGATCTCGGACACGACCTCGTAGAGAGTTCTATCTCTATGACAGTTTATATGAACATATCTCACATCAACACCCCTCCTCCTAGCTATAGACCTAAGCTCTGTACCAAAAACCCTTGTAGTCACTGTCTTCCCAGTCCCCACACCGCCCACAACGACGGCCTTTATACTAGCCTCGCCTGGATTGACTATCAGGGGTCTGAAGATCTCGGCAAGCCTTCTCAAATGATTCTCTCTATGGGGTAGGCTTGGGGGTACATATTCGGGGTAGAGAGCCTCTTTCCTCTTAAACACCGATGGTTTTATAAAAGCCTCCTCCATTATTCTCCTAGCACTCTCCAGAGAAGCCCCTAGTAGGGGATCGTGTGAAGGTATATATTCTACATGGGTGACCAAAACTTTCGTCCACTATATGTAACGTATTACCACAATACAGAGGCTCTTAACATAGCGACCCCCACCGATCCTGAATAGAGTCTGACCAACACCTCGAGGTAATACGAATACCCAGACAGATCCATGTATACTTTTGTGCACAAAAGAGTTTTTAGGCAGCATATTTGATTATAAAGGGAGCCTTGTCATCAACATCGAAGAGATTCGTACCGGTTTCCGATAGTATATTAAGGGAGGCTATGAGGATCTCTGAGAGGAGCGGCATACCTGTCAGAGATCTCGTAGAGAAGATCCTAGCCACTGTTGTAGGGTATATGAGGTATAGGCCAGACCTCCTAGAAGCGATCCACATGCTCGACGCGCTAGAGGATCTCAGAAGAATAGGATGTGTAATGCTACCGCAAAGCATTGTGAAAAAGATCCTCGAGACAGTGCCTGAGAGCGATTTTAAAGAGATCGTGGAGGAGCTGGGTAAGGCAGCATCATGGTATGGTGTTGTTGCCAAGGCTAAGAGGGGAGCTAATATAGATGATATCCAAGTAGCACTCCAGATATGGTTACCAAACATAGATATACATATAACAAGGATAGAGAATAACCCCGGAAAGTTTAAGCTGGTTGTATCACCACCTCTCAACATATCCTCAGAGAGACTCTCAGCGATCCTAGAGACCATTGTGAAAAACATAGTAGCCTCGATGGGAGGTAGTATATCGAGCTTATCAAACTCAAACGGAGTTATATCGATGGTGATAAGCATTGCCGAGTAGGAGAACTGTGGGGCTTGACAGAGACCTTATGGAGAAGCTGAAAGAGGTGACGAGAAAGAGGGGCATGGGCTTATCACCATATCTTAGGAAGCTATTATCAGAAGCTATAGAGCTTGAGAGAATCGGTTACTATGCTCCAAGAGCTCTTAAGGAGAAAAGGATCCAGGTTCTTTTGGAAATGTTTAACTTCTGCTATGTACCATCTGATATAAATGTCAATAAGGATCCGAGGGCTTATGGAAGGAGACTAGGAGAGGCTATAAAGGAGATAGGCGGTGACGTATACTCCGTGATAGAGTATCTAGGGCTTATGCATAAAATAGCGATTACCCATGATGACAGGATAACTATAGTTAATACGGGAGGGGTCGGTGATGGAGACGCCCAGAAAACAATAATGGCGGAGATCTTGAAAGGCATGGCCGAGGGCTCAGGACTACCGATCGAAGAGCACGGAGCAACAGCAATTATAGAGATGCCAAAAGAGCTTAAAGAAGAGCTGAGGAGAAAAGCCCAGGATGAGATCGAGAGGCAGAGGGGGAGAAGGTAGCACCAAAGGCATAAAACCAGGCTTAAAAAGCCAAAAATAAAAAGTAGAGATCAAAGATCTTGTCTATCTAGAGTAGAGCGCGTTGAAGAACAGCTTGAACGTGCCATGGGTCTGGGCTCTGAATATGGGTCTGAACCCATAGAGTAGAGCCCTACCCTTACCAACCCTAGCCTCTATGAGGGCTGGTTTCCTACTAAGTATATTCTCCCCTATGAGCCACCCGCTCCTCAGTATATCCTTCTCGGGATAGGTTACAACGGATACATAGTCTTCGTTATTATGGGATGGTATGATCTCTAGCACGGGCTTGTCAACAAGCATTATATAGGCTATCCTCGGCATGCCATAGCCCAGCGGGTGCTCGGTATCAACGACTGCTCTGAGCATGGATCCCGGGCAGAAGAACTGCCTTGTATCCGTTATCTCCTCGGTTAGATCTCTTACCGAGAGTCCAAGACCCTTGTAGGCGAGCTCGACAGCACCGCCCATCATTATTATCTCACCACCGCTCTCCACAAACTCCTTAAGCCTCTGGATCCCCTCCTTACCAAAACCACTCCTATACTCCGGCGGGTAGGGTGGAAGCTTGAATGGTCTCTTTAACCTCTTGCTCATCTCCTCCTCTATATTCTCACCGGTCATCATTGGTAATGCGTCGTCTGGGAATATGATTGTGTCTACATATTCTCTCAGCTTTCCACTCTTTATAACATCATCCCTTATGATCGTGTATTGGTAGCCGTAGTTGTCGAGAACATATCTAGTCCACCCCTCCTCCATGTTGCCCCCATAGTATCTCTGATAGATACCTATCCTCAGGTGCCTCACCTCATAGTGGTTTGGATAGCTTGTGAGAAGATCCCTGTTAACAGCTATTGGCTGAACACCAACCTGTGAGGCAGCCTCTAATAGGAGATCGTAGGTGTTCCCAGAATCCTCTATATAGAACGCCCCTGGGGGTATCTCCACACCCCCAGCCTCGATCCTATCCCTAAACCTCCAGACCTTTACACCAGCTGTTAAGAGCCTGTTAACAACCCTATAGGAGTCGTTAAGCCTTGGATCTATAACATATCCACGGGCCCTCTCAAGCCTAACAGCTGGTAGGGTTATCGATGATATCTGAACCATCTTAGCATTTATGGGCTCGACAACCTCTATAGCTGTAACTCCCATAAAGTCGGCAACAGTATCTGTAGCTATGTCATACGGTCTTACAGGCTTCCCATCCTTATCCCTAGTAACATCTATATCTGGGTATAGGTATCTCTCAAGAAGCCTCTTAACCAGAGGTCTTCTCGGCTGTGAGAGGGGGACTAGATAGCTGCCCTCGGGATATATTACAGAGCCGGCTTTGATAGGCTCAAGCACCCTATAGATCTTCACACCGAGCTTTAGCAAGAGATCTATCAGCTTCAGAGTTGTTAGGGGATCATGCCCACCCTCTGGTATTATGAAGCCGTATGGAGGCTCTCTAAGACCTCTCTCAATATTCCTCACAGCCTTTAGATAGGCGTTCCTCAGAAACATCTCCCTATTGATCGCAACAGCATAGAGAATAGCTATCGATGATAAGAGCTGCTGTCTAACAATATCGCTAAGCCTCCACCACCCACCAGGCCATGGGTTTGGATAGTTCATATAAGGCCTGTCAACAAATCTACCCCTCCCATAGCCCCTTAGCTGGTGCGGATGTATATAGATCGGTGTTGCTATCCTAGCCGAAGCGGATTCTGTGAGGATCCCAACTATGTTCATGAAATAAGCTATGGTCTGGAATGCTGAGACAAAGTCCGGCGTGAAGGGGGCTCCTGTCTCAACACCCCTTATACCCTCCATCTCAAGCCTTGTAGCAGCATATGTTCCGAGGAACTGTGTCTCCCTCCAGGTTATTGGGTCAACGTCTGGGTATATGGGGTCCATCTCTGGTGAGAGGAAAAACCTTGCTCCATAGCTACCCATGTGGTGGTGATCTATATATACTTGGGGACACCAATCGTGATATGCTATCTTTGCGAAGAACCTGCTCTCGACAAGGTTGAGCATATAGGCATCTCTATTATTATCATGCCCACAGTATGTATGATAAAGCCATGGTAGCGGTGTCCCCTCATACTCCGTCCCTAGGTATTTGTTATAGTAATCAACAACCATGACCTGCCCATCCGGGTTGAAGGATGGGAATAGTATTACAACAACGTTTTCAAGGATCTTGAGGGTCTCCTCATCATTAGAAGAGGCTAGCCTGTAGAGGAGCTCAATACTACTCTGAGTACCCCCAACCTCTGTAGCATGAATACTATTGGTTATAACAACAACAGCCCTCCCCTCGCTGACGAGTCTCTCAAGCTCATCACGATCTAGAGGTTTATCAGGGTTAGCCAGCTTGCACGAGATCTCCCTTATCCTCTCCAGCCTCTCCATGTTCTCTGGCGATGATATGAAGGCCACTATAAAGCTATTACCCCCCGGAGTCTTGCCCATCTCTATAACCTTAACCCTGTTACTCTCAGATGCCACTCTATAGTAGTACTCAACAATTCTATCCCACCTAGCCAGCTTCCTATCCTCACCTATCTTGAAGCCGAAGAACTCTTCAGGTCTCGTTACCAAACAAAACACCATAGTGTTTTATTATAGTTAAGATATATCTTTACAATACCTCTAGATCTTTATTGTTCTTATAGATGAATAGAAGGTTGATTAGAAGCGGTCAGACGAGCCATAGAGATCTAGTTAATAATCACTAGAACTGCCCTACAGGTTTTACACTAGGAACCATAGCCCCCAGCTCTAATAGCTTTTCAGCCATAGATGTGGAAGCGTCATCTATACTTAGAAGCTGGAAACTTTTACCTCAGAGAACCTGTTACATAGCTAGTAAACAATTAACCAGATCTCACTAAACCTCAGTAGTCATACCACGATCCAGGCTCTGGCTATAGTAAAAAGCGATCTCTAGAGGCAAGATAGAGCCAATAAATATGGAGCAAGAGCTATCAAGCATCTGTTTAACTCTGGAGGCTTATTTCTCAAGCCCTGCTCCTATTCTTTTATAGTTGAGGTTAACAGCCTTTGTATCATCGCCTATGCTTTCGACGTTGATAAAGCCGTTTATCTCGAGGTATAGTAGGAGTGATATGAACTCCTTATAAGACATATCATAGCTTTTCCTCAGATGCTCATACAGCTCTCTATCCTTCATAGCTCCTCCCCTCTCTAACAGGAGCTCTATAGCCCTTCTAGCGGCAAGGTGTTTTGAGAACACCAAAGACCCCACCGTGGAGTCCTATTACTTACCAAACAACAAAGTGTGTTGTTTAAGCATATATCGGTGGCGTCATAACCTGTTTTGGAAGCCTCTGCTTAAACCTCTCTCTCCAACCCTCATAGAATCTGACCATGTCGTCGGAGAGCGTTGGCCTGATCTTCGACATTGCGTGGATGAAGTGCCTCATATAGACCCTTGAGGCTGAGAGATCCTCTCTCAATGCGTAGAGAGCAGCCTCCCTAACCATTGCGGCAATATCGGCTCCTGTATAACCTTCAGTGGATCTCGCTATATACTCTAGATCAACATCTTCGGCTAATGGCATCTTCCTAGTATGGACCTTAAGGATCTCTAACCTTGATTTATAGTCAGGCGGCGGGACATATATAATCTTATCAAGCCTCCCAGGCCTGAGAAGAGCTGGGTCTATCAGATCAGGCCTGTTAGTAGCACCTATAACTACGACGTTGTTGAGCTTCTCAATACCATCTATCTCTGTTAATAGCTGGCTAACAATCCTCTCGGTAACCCTTGTCCCCTCATCGATGGAGCCTCTATGAGGTACTATAGAGTCTATCTCGTCGAAAAGGATCACTGTGGGAGCATAGATCCTTGCCTTTCTAAAGATCTCCCTTATAGCCTTCTCACTCTCACCAACCCATTTGCTAAGGATCTCCGGTCCTCTCACCGATATGAAGTTAGCACCACTCTCAGTAGCAACCGCCTTTGCAAGCAGTGTTTTACCAACACCAGGAGGCCCGTAGAGAAGAATACCCTTAGGAGGCTCAATACCAAGCCTCCTGAAAGAGTCTGGGTATCTCAGGGGCCATTCTACAGCCTCTCTCAGCTCCTGCTTAACCTCCTCTAACCCGCCTATATCGCTCCACCTAACCTCCGGGATCTCTACATAGACCTCTCTGAAACCACTGGGTATTATTTCTTTGAAAGCCTGCATGAAGTCCTGTTGCGTTACATACATGGACTCGAGGATCTCAGGATCTATTGTATCGCTCTGCCAATCTATCTTAGGCAGATATCTCCTCAGAGCATGGAGAGCAGCTTCTTTAACAAGTGCTGCTAGGTCGGCTCCTGTATAACCGTGGGTTATCTCCGCAATCTTCCTGAGATCCACATCCTCGGCTAGAGGCATGTTCCTAGTATGTATTGCGAGTATCTCATACCTACCCTGCTTATCTGGGAGAGGTATCTCTATCTCTCTATCAAACCTACCAGGCCTCCTTAGTGCTGGGTCGACAGCATGGGGCCTGTTAGTAGCCCCGATAACGATCACATCACCCCTACCCTTAAGACCGTCCATTAGCGTTAGGAGCTGTGCTACGACTCTCCTCTCAACCTCCCCCATAACCTCATCTCTCTTCGGGGCTATTGCGTCTATCTCGTCTATGAAGATTATTGCTGGAGCATTCTTCTGAGCCTCTTCAAAGATCTCTCTCAACCTCTGCTCACTCTCACCATAGAACTTGCTCATAATCTCAGGACCATTTATAGCTATGAAATGGGCGTTAGCCTCGTTAGCTATAGCCTTTGCAAGCAGTGTTTTACCAACACCAGGAGGCCCGTAGAGAAGAATACCCTTAGGAGGCTCAATACCAAGCCTCCTAAAGATCTCTGGGTGTTTTAGGGGTAGCTCGACAAGCTCTCTCACTTTCTCTATAATATTACCCAAACCACCTATATCATCGTAGGTAACCCTGGCAACCTTGATGTTACTAACAGGCCTGTCTAGTATCTGTAACACTGTATCCTTAGTTATTATAACAACACCAGGAGGCCTCGTCTGGATCACTACGAAGGGCATTGGCTGTCCAAGCAGGGGGACATAGACTATATCGCCCTCGACGACAGGGGTCTCCTCAAGCCTCTTCTTAACATAGTTGACAAAGCTGGGCTCTATACTTGTGAATGTAACATTACTCTGCGCAGGACCGATCTTTACAGCCTGTGCGTTTTTTGGAGAGGCTCTCCTAATAATAACTCTATCCCCGATCGAGATCCCAGCGTTCTTTCTAACAACAGCATCCATTCTTATAACATCTGGCTCATCCTCACCATAGCTAGGCCACGCTATGGCTGCTGTCTTCTTCCTCCCCTCGATCTCCACTACCTCTCCAGGGTTTATCCCAAGCTCTTTCATCACGCTAATATCGATCTTAACCTTAATCTTGCTGTTATCCTTAACCTTAAGCTCAGCAACCCTTAGATAGGCCTCTTTCCTCCTCCTAACCCCTGGACCCTGACTACCAGCCTCCCCAGAGCTCCCTTCGGGGGGAGAATCTGGTGCCCCGGGCCCAGGTGTCTTTTCAACTCCACTCATGCTACCACTTCTCCACTCTCTCATATTTATAACGGTTAAAGGTTAATATGAATTAACTCATAGAACTTGTATTTATATTTCATCAAACAGGCGTCTCCTTGATAACGATGACCGGGATATTACTGGATATCGAATAACCTCTGCCACAAAATATATTACTGAATTAAATACAAAGAATCGGGGTATTGTATAAATATTTTTCAACTACATAGAATTATCCTCGAGCGCCTCCCTCCTCCTTCTAGATTCGAACTCCTCCGGAGTTCCCCTGGTTACGATCTCGTAGAGAACAGCCTCCTTACCTTCTTTAGGTCTTAGGAGCCTCCCTAGCCTTTGGATGAACTGCCTCTTAGACCCTGTACCAGCTACTATTATCCCCACATTGGCGTCGGGTATATCTATACCCTCGTCACCCACTGTTGTTAGTACGAGAACCCTCTCCAAGCCTTCTCTGAATAGCTGGAAATTCCTCTCCCTAACCTTCTTCTCTGTCTCGCCCGTAACTACGGGGGCTTTGAGCTCTTTCCCTATCTCCTCAGCCTGGTCTATGTATTGTGTGAAAATCAGGATCTTTGATCCTTTCTCCTTCTCCCTGGAAACGATCTCTTTCACCTTCTCCAACTTCCTCTTAGCATTATGTATCAACTGTCTCAGCTCGCTCCTAACCTTAAGGGCCTCGACCGCCGTATGATCGCCGCTTTTAGCAGCTTTTAAAAGATCCTCGAACTCCATGCCCCTCGACAGCTCTCTATACTTCTTTCTAAGCTCTTCAAACCTCTTTTTCTCCTCAGGCGTTAGATCCACTTTAACGATCTCGATCCTATATGGGGATAGATAGCCAGCCTCTATGAGCTCCTGGGGGCTTTTGTGATAAACCACACCCCCCATTAGTGGGAAGAGCTCCTCATGCCTCCCATCCTCTCTGGTGACTGTTGCTGATAAGCCAAGCCTGTATGGTGAGAACATGCCGAGGGCTATAGCTCTGAACTTATCCGCTGGTAGGTGGTGAACCTCATCTATAATGACCATTGGGAAGTATGGGTACAGCTTATCTATATGCCTGAAGGCTGTCTGGTAAGTGGCTATTGTTATCGGGGCTATTCTCTTCTCATCCGAATAGTATAGCCCAACATGCTCCGGACGGATCGATGCCATGCGTATAAAATGATCCCTCCATTGGAGCATCTGCTCCCTGGTATAGGCTACCACAAGAACCCATACGGGCTTTCTAGCAACGGCCGCAACACCAACCACAGTCTTTCCAGAGCCTGTGGGGAGAGATACGATCCCTCTATAGTTATTAGCAACCCATGCCGAGATAGCCTCCTCCTGATACTCCCTCAGCTTCACCGATATTGTAGGCTTTATAGGGAGATATCTATCCATCGAGAACCCTGTTCTATCCTCAACCCTCACGCCCCTCGAGACCAGATGCTCCTTAACCTTAACATAATATGCTGGGTATGTTACGAAAACCTTACCAGATCTATCATACCTTAAAAGCCCCCTTATATCCTCAATATAGCTACCTAGAAAGCCCCTGGGCTCTATAACAAGCCTCGACCCCTGGCTTCTAAGGATAGCCTTTGGATGAGACCCAGAGATCTTCTCCCTCACATACCCCATGATCTCTTCAAGCTCTTTCTCAGATATGCCGGGGCTTGCCTTTTTCACAACCTCTCCAACATACTCCTCATCATAGCCCTTCTCAATGATCTTAGAGGGATTTATAGCGAATAGAGAACCGCTTGAGGGACTTCTACCAAGATAATCGGCTATCTCAAGCAACTCTCTAAACTCCTCATCACCAAGCCACCTCCTAACATGTATAATTGGTCTCTTACCCTCGCCCAAGAGACGCTCCAAGCCTAAAGATAATATTGTCTCGGAATGATTAAAATAAAAGCCCAGGCTCTTCAAAACCACCTCTACATAGCCTCGGACTTAGAGGAAAACTTTGGTACATGATCATACCAAACCCGGCCGGCCCCGCATATAAGGGCAGGCTAGCTGAATGCCAAAACAAAGTATAACAATTAGTGTAGAGAAGTAATAATAATTATAAACCTTTAGATGCAGGAAGCCGGATCAGATCCGCGCGATCCCTTGATGAGAGGTAGTCATGGGAAGAGCTAGGCAGATCGATTAAAAACCATGTAGATCAAAAACATATCCGAAACCCTCCCTAATAATAGAGATACAGCCCAGATCCACAGAGGTAATTACTGGCCGGGATATCCTAATATAATGATTGAGAATTAAATGTGACAGTGATGAGAAACACATAGGTGGGGTTCTTGCTATGCGTTAGATGTGACAACTCCAGGATGGTATATTCAAGAGAGGATGCTATAGATGTAGGCTGGGGAATGATTCTCATAAAAAACCTCGCCCTAGGCATCTCATCAATGGGGACAGGGGATCTATGCACAGCTATTAAGAGATCTTTTGTAACAGCTATCGGGAGGGTTATAGAGGCTCCAAGCGGTAGTGGTAAGGAGCTTGTTGGTAAATCGGTGTTCTACAGGCCAAGGATTGTTAACGGCTCTGTATGCTCGTTCTCACCGGGAGATCCTGGGGATGTTGTCGAGGTGGGGGGCGAGCTCCAGGGGGTTGAGGGTATAATAGCTATGGAGGTACAGCTAGCGCTCAGATACTCCGGGATCCTGGGCCCTGCACCCCTAGTAATAGGGGGAGGTTTTGAGGCCTATATAGCCCTATACGTTCTACAATCTATCGGTGTAAGGGGCGCAACTATAGGGAGAACCTTTAGGGGTGTCGAAACAATAAGCCTTAGTAGTGATACAGCTACCTCGAGGATCTTTAGCAGCATATATATAGCTGGGATCGCTGATGAGGATGAGAAAAAAGTTCTCAAGACCCTTGCCTCCAAAGGCAGGATCAATATATATTACCACCCATTACTAGCAGGCGAAGAGATATCAATACCGCTGGGCAGCGGGATAAGAATAAGATCCCTGGGCTATTCACACCCACGAGTAAAAGCTATAAACCTGGCTAGAAGGATCAGAAAAGCCGCTAAAGGTTATAAATACCTCGAGACTGGGTTTGATGAAGAACCGCCACTACTAGCAGATTTCCTAGCCCTCTCACTATCGAGCCATAACGAGAGCTAGGGATCTGTATCAATATAAGAGCCCCAGGATAGATATGTGAGGGGACGTAAATCGCCGGGCATAGACTTCCTGATTATAGGTGCTGGGGTAGTTGGGTTATCGACAGCCTATCATATTAAATCCACGAGCCCTGGTTCGAGAGTTGTTGTTGTCGAGAAAAACCCCGGGCCAGGTATGGGGGATACATCTAGATCTGCCGCTATGTTTAGGGTCTTCTTCAGCTCGAAGACAAACATGATCCTGGCCAAAAGCTCTATAGAGTATTTCGAGTATGTTGAGAAAAACATAGGATGGGATCTTGGTATTAAGTACCTGGGCTATCTCTTCCTAGTAGATGCTGAAGAGCTGAAGAGTCTAAGGCCTGCCCTCGACGAGGCTGAGAGGCTTGGAGGCAGCTATAGGATCATTGATAGGGATTCTCTGAGAAACCAGGGTTTCAACGTGGACGTGTCAGGAGATCCTGAGGCTAGCTTGATGGGGTTGCCAGATATAGAGGCTGGGATATATATACCAAAGGCTGGCACCCTCGACCCCGATTCTCTGGTTAGGTACTACGAACACGCTTTCAAATCGCTAGGCGGAGAGATCCTTTATAACACTGAGGTGAGGAGAATCGTACTAGGTCCTAAGAACCCCCTCGGAATACCTGGCGAGCCGTTCGCGTGGCAGGATATAGAGGCTAAGGGTGTTGAGACATCCTCAGGATATATAGAAGCTAGAAGCATAGTTGTTGCTGCAGGAGCATATACTAGGGAGCTCTTAGAACCCATAGGAATCGACCCTATAGTTAATCCTAAAAAGAGACAGATCTTTGTTATAAGGGCTAGCACAAAAGAGCTCTCAGATCTCCTTAATACGAAGGGGTATAACGCGTATAGCGTGATCCCGTTCACAATACTACCTCGAAGAGTATATATAAAGCCGGAGATAGGGGAGAAGAGCTTCTGGATAGGTCTCTCAGACGACCTAGGAAGACGATATGGGTTAGAAGAGGAGTTAAAGGCTGAGGAGAGCTTCTATAGGTACTCAATACATCCTGTGTTAACCAAATACCTACCCCAGTTCTCCCAAGCATATCCCGATGCAATGTGGGCAGGCTATTACGATATGAATCCTATCGATGGTCAGCCAGTGATATTCATGGTAGGGAATATAGAGGTTGTTGCAGGAACCTCGGGTTCCGGGATAATGAAAGCAGACGCTATAGGGAGGATAGCATCAGCCCTTGCCCTTGGATATGGTGAAGCAGAACTCTATGGCGGTATAAGGATTAAGAGCGATACGTTTGGGCTTGTTAGAAGAAATATAGATCCTGAGAAACTGATCCTCTAGACTCCGAGCTAAATAGATCCTGTATTTTTAACACCATATAGCCTCAATCTAATGCTCAGGGATTTAAAGGCTATTCAAGTCTGTACCTAAGTATCGCTATGGCATCGCCGAATGTCTTTTTGATCCACTCGCCTTCTGGTAGTGAGCTGCTTATGAAATGAACCTCAGCTCCCCTACTCTTAGCCAGCTTCTCTAGCTCGTCGGCCTCGCTAGATTCCTCGAGAATAACTATCCTCCTGACAGCACCCATCTCTAAGGCTTTCTTTATCTCGCTAACTCCGTAGAGGGCCAGCCCATCGTCTTTAGCCAAGTGGATCTTGAACTCCTCTACAGCGTTTATAGCCTCTATATATCTCTGACCCTTTATAGCGTTAGAAGCTTTCATAATGATCTCCCTCACCCCCGGCTCGCCTTGGTAAGACACATCATAAGGCTCCCCTATAATGAGGCTTTTCAGCCTATAGTCGAGATAGTCTCCTCTAACAAAATCCAGTTTAGCATAACCAGGCCCCCCGATCAAGACTCCTTTAAGTTTTTTCTCTTCGAGCAGTGGTATGAAATACCTGGAAGCCCTCTCGCCGACTTTTTTGTAGAAATCCTCAACCATCTGTTCTATGATCCTATCGTATCTCCTCTGACTCTGCCCACCTTTCGAATGCTTTCCAGGTATGTAGTCCTCTATCTCCTCGAGTATTAGGAAACCGCTTGGCTTTAGAATCGCTATTGTCGCTTGATCCCTCTCAACAATAATGATCCCAAATACCTCTGACTCCTCAACCATCGGCTCGAGGAACTCTGTGTGGAACCACTTATCAGTTCTATAGTAATAGAGGGGCACGGGGTCTGGTGGTGAGAATACGAACGAAACCTGATCACCTGTGTCTGGGTTGACGCCTGCGAAGATAACGAGACCGTTCTGAGGGATCTTCGGTATCTTTGACAGCCTATCTATAGCCATGGATAGAGCTGTCTCCACAGCATCCCTTGTCCTCTTAAGCTTTATATTCTGTGCTATGGATAGCTCCCTCCTAAGAACCTCGAGAACATCGGCAACAGGTCTTCCTGGGGGTATGTAGAGGCTGAGTAGTATTGTTGCGCTAGCCTGCCATGTCTTTAGATACGATATTATCTGCTTCAGCTTCCTCCTATCAACTACGAGCTCGCTAAATAGAAATCCCCGATAATATATCTGGCTACCGGGTGGTTTAAATGTTACCTCTACGAGTGCTCTATAGATATAGGTGAGCCTAGATCAAGACTCTCTATTATTCATAAACAGCTGTTGCTGACGCATATCCAACTACCCAGGCTTTCTCGCCTGTCACATCTCCCGATGTGGCGTATTTAAAGATCCTTGCCTTCTTATACCCCCAGATCTTCGCTAGATATATGAAAACCATCGTCGGCCCCGGACCGCATGCTGTGACGTTTCTCTCTATTATATATCTATAGAAACCCTCTGGATCGAGTCTCTCGACATATGATAGAGCCTCAAGATCTTTCTTCACGGTTGGCTCATGGTGTTCGTAGTGGGACCAATCGGTCGAGGCTATATAGATCACATCTCTACTGAGCGTCTCAACAGCCTTTGCTATAGCATTAGCCAGATCTCTGGCTGCCTCTATAGTTTGCATAGCCATAGCTATTGGTACTATCTTGAAACTGGATCCGAATATGTGTTGGAGGAATGGTATTTGAACCTCTATTGAGTGCTCGTTCTCGTGGGGGATATCATCTATATCGAGGAAACTACTATTCCTAGCTATCGCCTTAGCAAGCTCGCTATCAACCTCAACCTCTCCTAAAGGTGTCTCCCATACATACTCAATAACAGTTGCCACCATAGAGCCTATACCGCTATGGTTGGGCCCTGCTATTATAAAGGTACCCGGGTTTCCTGAGAGCGATATATGGTAATATGTGTGGGAAGCGACTGGACCGCTATACATATAGCCAGCATGCGGTGCTATGAAGAGCCTCGCACGCCTATCCCTCGGGGCATCCCTAACAGGGAGCTTGCCAACGCCTAAGGGGTGGTTGTATGACCACTCGATTCTCTTGATAAGCTGCTCTCTATCAGCCTCGTAAAAATACCCGGCAACAGCTGGGTATCTTCTCTTCTTCAAATCACCACCTTTGCCTCGAACTCTTCGAGTGGTACGGGGAGTTCTTGTGAAGCGCCTAGCTGTCCTCTCTCCCTAAGAACCTGTCTTGTTAGGAGGTAGTATAGCAGTGCTAGTGATTTCCTACCCTTATTATTACCCGGTATAACCAGATCTATCCCCGAGATCCTGGCATCGGTACTTACGAAAGCAACTACAGGCACCCCGATCTCCATAGCCTCTGTGAGAGCCTGTGTATCAACCCTGGGGTCTGATATTATAACCACCTCGGGCTCTATATAGCCGCTGAAGCGGGGGTTTGTGAATGTTCCCGGCATGAACCTCCCAAGCACAGCTTTACCTCCCGTTAGTTTTGCAAACATCTCCACAGGCTTGAAGCTATACTGCCTCCCACCAACAGCTACAACAGAGCTTGGCTCGAACGTTGCTACGAATTTTGCCGCGACCCTTATCCTCTCATCTATCTTCCTCACATCTAGGATATAGAGACCGTCGGGTCTAACTCTGTATATGAATTTCTCAAGCTGCTTGTTGGAGAAATATGTCCCTATATGCACTCCCGATGAGAGGTATAGATCTACTGGGACTAGGAGCTCCACGGTAGCGTATTTAGTGGCCATTGCAGACTCTTTCTGTATCTCCTCAGAGCCTCCCGCCTCTTCATAGCTGCTCATAAACCCACCACCTATAGTTTTCTCGAGTAGTATATTATATCGTTTACAAGGGGTACGTGGGCTAGAAGAATCCTTCTACAACAATACCTCTTCACACCAAGAGAGTCGAGAACATTCTTGGGATCCTCGCCAGCAGCAACCCTTCTAGAGAACTCCTCCCAGTGCCTCGACACAGGGTATCCGCATGTAAAGCAACGGACAGGGATTATCATAGGATCACCTGTATGACTTCTGCCTAAACCTCCTAGCTGAGTATCTCATCCACTTCTCAGGCTCCGTGCCCCTGGGATCGCCTGAGAGCATTGTCCTATCATACTCCCTGAAGATCTTAACAACCTCTTGGAAGTCGCTGAAGAAAGAGACAAGCCCCCTAGCTATAGCCATTCTACAGGCTTCCGCCTGGGACATGAAGCCGCCGCCAGATACCTTGACATCTATATCTATGCTCTCCCTGATCTTCTTACCAACCAGTAGGAGGGGCTCCATGATCTTTATCCTAGCCACCTCTATGGGGATTAGCTCAACAGGTGTTCCATTGATCCTCACCCTACCGCTCCCCCTCCTAATAACGGCTCTAGCGACAGCTGTCTTCCTCTTCCCAGTAGCTATAACTATTTTCTCCTGCTCGCTCATCTCCTCCACCCAAGCTCCCTAGCTATATCTCCTAGATAAACATAACTACCATTAAGCCTTGACGCATCAGCTATCTCTAGCCTTACCCTGGGTAGCTTTGAGAGCTCTTCTGGAGTGCCTATATATACCTTGAGCCTCTTTAGCGCCTCCATGCCTCTTGTACGCTCTTTCGGGAGCATGCCCCTCACTGTCCTCTTGATAATATTTATAGGTGTTCTGGGTCTCCTAATACCATTTCTATAGGGGTTTCTATGGGTTCTAACCTTTAGGAAGAGTTTATAACCCTCGATAACCCTTCTTCTCTCACCAGATACTACTGCTTTCTCAGCATTTATAACATATACTCTATAGCCATCTAGCAGGAGCTTCGCTATTATGGTGCACATTCTACCCAGTATCGTGTTCTCAGCATCTATAACAACTGTTCTTCCAGGCCCTGCTTTTCTAGAGATCTCATCTAATACTGATTTAAGTATGCTCATGCTAGGATCCTCACCCCCCTACCTTCTGGATTCTCTTTCAATAGATCTAATAAATGCATATGCCTAGAACCTGATAACCTGATCTTCTCTAGAGCTGTTTTTGAGAACTGTGCAGCAGCTATCGTTACCCTCTTCCTAAGGATCCCTCCGCCCAGAACCTTGCCCGGGATCACCACGATATCGCCCTCCTCAGCATACCTCTCGATCTTTGATAGATTCACAACAACCCTGGATCTCGAGTCCTTGGAAAGCATCTCAGCCACATATCTCCATACAGGGGCTTTATTCCTAGCTGATGCTTTTAAGAGCTCATCGATCGTTATTCTCAAAATATAGTTAGTAGGCCCTGTTCTCCCCATACCTAGCCACCTTTGAGACTTTTCACCTGATCTATTAAGTGATCTATCTTGCTTATAAGTATATCTACCGCCTGAATCGCTATTGTTTTAACACCCAGCTGTCCAGCCGATTCGTAGAACAATATATACTCATCAGGTCTCGGCTTTACATCTATAGATTCTGGAGGGCATCTCTTGACACACTGCATGCATAGAGTGCACTTATATATATCGCTCACCTCTATCCTGCCCTCCTCTTTATTGAAACCCAGGATCTTTACAGGACATACCTCAACACATTTCTCAGCCTCTGAGAACATATCCTTAGAAACCCTGTTCGTGGATATGTTGGCAACATACCTAGTCCCGGCAACAGTTACAGGGCTCCACTTAATATGCTCAATACCCCTCCCAAGCCTTATTCTCGCATCAAAAGCTATCCTCTGACCAGGACCTATCACCGTTATAGGGATCTCTGGGTATGAGGGTCTTATATCAGGATCATCTGTCTTCAGATCCCCCGCATGAACCACTATGGGCTCTGACCCAGCCTCCCCCTGGAACCTCATTATGGTGAAGCAACCCCCACACTCTTTAGACATCTCCTCAGGAGTCATTCCAGAGGGTTCCTGGAAGCATCTATAACACTCGTCAGGAGATCGGAGTTTTCTGAGAGCGTCTTCTGAGAGTATTGGTAGCATAGCTAGTCTATGGGCTATTATCTCATCATATATTGGGGTATTGTTCTCATAGAATATAACATCCTCAACAGCTGCTGTTGGGACTTCTAACTGCATGATCCTCCTGATAGCGTTGAGCACTGGGAGTGGTACTCCTCTTACAACCAGCTCTACGGATATATCGTCTCTCCTAAGAACCTCTACCTCTATTTTAGCAGAACCCTGAGTAGACAATGCGGATCCCTAGACCCTCCTACCCCTTCTACCACCAGGCCTTCTAGTAGTATCGTGGGGTATTGGCGTTACATCCTCTATTCTCCCAATAACAAAGCCAGCCCTGGCTAAAGCCCTTATAGCTGGCTGTGCCCCTGGACCAGGGGTCTTTGGCCCGTGACCTCCGGGGGCTCTCACCTTAATATGGATTGCTGTGAAACCCTTCTCCATAGCTTCTTGGGCTACTTTGTAGGCTACCATCATTGCTGCGTATGGAGATGGCTTCTCCCTATCAGCCTTAACCACAACACCGCCCGAGCCCTTAGCTATTGTCTCGGCCCCTGAGAGATCTGTTATATGCACGTGTGTGTTGTTGAAAGAAGCATATATATGGGCTATACCCCACCTAAGCTCTCTAGAAGCTAGCGACATGTTCTCACCCTGCCTCTGCAACTCTTGCTCTGTAGAAGCCTATAAGCTCCTCCTCATCTCTCGATACCAGGTGGCCAGGTGATGTAACCCTTCTCCCAGCTATCGCTATATGCCCGTGGACTATGAGTTGTCTAGCAGTATGGATGCTCTTTGCAAGACCCTTTTTATATACTATAGTCTGGAGTCTTCTCTCAAGAACATCGCTTACACTTATCCCCAGTATATCGTCTAGAGATGCTGTGGAGCTCCTCAGAAGCCCCATGTGGTATAGCTTGTTAACAAGTTCAGCCTCCTCTTTAGCCCTAACATCTGGTGGAAGTGCTAGTAGAGATCTAGCCCTAGCCCTTATCCTTCTCAAAAGAGTCTGGGCTCTCCAGATCTCCTTCTTATTCCTTAAGCCATACTCGCCCATGAGCCTCATCTCCTCCTCAAGCCTGGCCTTGATCCACGGATGGCCTGGTCTCTCCCACTTCTTCCTAGACTTTTTCGGATCACCCATAGCGATCACCTATTTACTTTTGTTGCTGTTGCCCTTCTTTCTTCTTCCTAACACCCACAGTGATCCCTGTCCTTCCCGTGGTGGCTGTCCTCTGCCCCCTCACCTTAAGACCCAGAGCGTGTCTTATCCCTTTCCAGCTCTTGGTCCTCTTCATTCTCTCAATATCCTCTCTAACTACGAGCAGGAGATCGCTTCCCACGAGATGAGTATCCCTCCCACTCTCCAGATCTTTTCTCCTATTAAGCATCCACGGTGGGAAGCCGAAGGCTGCTAGATCCTTCACAGCAGCCTCTATCTTGGATAATGTTTCTTGATCAAGCCTTCCAAGCTTAGCCCTGGGATCTATGCCAAGGCTCTTACAAATAGCAAGAGCCGTATTATACCCAATACCCTTGATCCTAGATAGTGCTAATGGCACTGAAAGCATCCCAGGGAGATCTGTATTAGCGATTCTAACTATAAAAGCCGTCTCCTCGCTCACACACACCACACTAATACACATATAGCGAAGAAGATTATAAGCATACAAAACGAGCGTTATGTATAAAGATCTAGAGAGATCCCGGGCTTCGAGCTAGAGGTTTGTTATAACAAAAGCTATAAACCCCCAAGAATACCACCATATAGAGGGCCCGTAGCTCAGCCAGGTAGAGCGCCCGGCTCATAACCGGGCGGTCCGGGGTTCAAATCCCCGCGGGCCCATCTCGGGGTTCAGGCTTCATGGGCCTCGGGGCTCTCCTTTCATAGGATCCTTTATCACTGGCCTCCACTCTTTCGGTGTGATCTCTACCCACAGCTCTCTCTTCATAGCTTTGCTCTGGTTCATAGCTGTGGGGAAACTCTATATCCTGGTCTTATTTAACCTGCCACTCGGGTTTTTATCTCTACCCTCATCGTGGGTTGGCATTTCCGTAAAAATATAGAGCTTATATAATATCCCCACAGAACTACGATTCAATATCAACTCTTATCTTATAAACC
>DATMAU010000046.1:0-9220 GCA_035559775.1 Sulfolobales archaeon | reverse complement strand
AAAAGGAGGATATATAGGGTCATAATGCATAGCTTTCCCCACAACAATGAACCAGCAAAGCTATGAAGAGAAGCTGTGGATAGAGACCACACCGAACAAGTAGAAACCAAGGATAAAGACTCAGATGAAAGAAACCCAAGGGCTAGGAAGCCGAGGGAAGAGCGATTAGCATCAAAACAACCGCAATGAAATCCGAACCCCTAGAGGGTGCTAATATTAAAGCCCTCTGTAGGTATATAATCGATATGGAGCTGTAATGCAGGCTGAGCTATATATAGAGGCGATCAGGGCGGCGAGGAGGCTTGCCCCGGTAAGCGTAGCTGTGCTTAGGAGCCTTGGTAAAACTCCTTTTGCTGATGTTGAGCTGGTCAGGGGCTCTGAGATCGAGATCCCGAGGTGGGCTGCTGAGGTTCTTGAGAAAATGGGCTATGTTGAGGTTAAGAGAGAGGTGGGGAGCTCGAGTGATGTTAATAGGATCAGGTTTGCCGAGGAGGATCATGCTAGGAGGGGCGGCTTATCCATATCAAAGATCCCTGGGGATTTCTATATAGAGGTTAGCCGTATTATCAGAGAGCTTAGCGAGAAGATCAAGAGGGGAGGGTCTCCCAGCGATATTGTTGAGCTTGATAGAATAACGAGGGCCCTTGATAAGATCGTCTCTATAAGGCTCCAGAAGATCCTGATGGCATCTATACTCCACAGCGAGAGATCCGGGGATTTTGAGAAGAACCTAAGCTTCGAGGAGAAAGCACTCTACAGGATCATAGATAGCGATGTGAAGCACTGGCTAAAAACCGTTCTTGGTGAGAGCTATGGAGGCGTCAGCTGATCTCAGAGAGGCCAGGGGAGATCTTCTAGGAAGGGTTTTTGAGTTCATAGAGAGTGTGAGAGATAAGGATGGGAATATAAAGTACAGGGTTAGGGTTAGAGAGGCCATAGCGAGCGGTTCTGGAAGCGTTGTGATCGACTATATAGATATAATCAACTTCGATGACGAGCTGGCTAGAAACGTTATAGAGAGACCCGAAGAGCTGATCAGAGCGTTCTCCGAGGCTCTAACAAACATTGCCAGGACAGAGTATATATTGTTCCAGGGATCCCTCAGCCCTAGGTTCAGAGGGATCCCTCAAAGCATAGCGATCAGAGATCTTAGGAACGAGCACATCGGAAAGCTCGTCCAAGTAAGCTGTATAGTTGTGAAGATGACCCCGCCTAAGCAGAGAATGATCAGGGCTGTATGGCAACACATAAGCCCCGAATGTGGCGAGAAGTTCGACCAAGAGGTCAAATCCGATACAATCGAAAGACCCCCATATTGTCGTAGATGCGGGCTATCCTCAGGGATCTTCAAACTACTTGAGAACGAGAGCCTCTACACAGACCACCAGAGGATCTCTATAGGAGAGATGCCCGAAGAAGTCCCATCTGGGCAGATGCCACGGCAAGTCCAAGTGATACTTGAGGGGGATCTCGTGGATCGCGTGAGGCCCGGGGATAAGGTGCAGGTTGTAGGCATTGTAAGGCTCAGCAGTGTTGGGAGCTCCTCTAGGAGATCCAGGGCTGTATATGAGATAGAGATCTATGGAAACAATATCGAGACAAGAGACAAGGGTGTGGAGGAGATAGAGCTCTCTGAAGAGGATATAGATGAGATCAGGAGGTTGGCTAAAGATCCGATGATAACCAGGAAGATCATTGCAAGCATAGCCCCCGCAATATATGGTCACTGGGATGTAAAAGAGGCAATAGCCCTCCTACTCTTCGGAGGAGTCCCTAAGCAGAGAAGCGATGGTACAAGGATAAGGGGGGATGTGCATGTGCTCATAATAGGAGACCCTGGTACAGCTAAATCCCAGCTCCTCCAATTCGCCTCCAAGATAGCACCTAGGGGTATATATACCACGGGCAAAGGATCCACAGCCGCTGGGCTCACAGCAGCTGTTGTCAGGGATAAGAATACTGGTGAGTATTACCTCGAAGCCGGGGCCATGGTGCTTGGCGACATGGGTGTTGTGTGTATAGATGAGATCGACAAGATGAGGGAGGATGATAGAACAGCTATTCACGAGGCGCTCGAGCAACAAACAGTATCCATCTCTAAAGCAGGGATCCATGCTACCCTAAATGCGAGGGCCTCGGTACTTGCTGCTGGGAACCCTAGGTATGGTAGATATATAGATGATAGGCCTTTAATAGATAATATAAATCTCCCAGTAACAATACTCTCAAGATTCGATCTCATATTCGTTCTCAAAGACCAGCCCTCTCTAGAAGAGGATAGACAGCTAGCCGAACATATAACGAGCGCACACACATCCTTCGAGGATGTAAAGGCCCCAATAGATCCTGGGCTTCTCAGAAAATACATAATATATGCTAGGAGGAATGTTAAACCCAAGCTGAGCGAGGAGGCGAGGAAGATGATAGCCGACTTCTTCGTCGAGATGAGGAGAGCTGCTGCTGAGAATAAAGAAGCACCTATAGCTATAACAGCGAGACAGCTCGAAGCCCTGATAAGACTAACAGAAGCCCACGCGAGGATGAGGCTGAGCAGCATCGCTACAGAAGAAGATGCTGCAGAGGCTATAAGGCTTATGAGAACAATGCTAGAAAGTGTTGGGATAGATATTGAGAGCGGCTCCCTAGACATAGACACCATAATGACTGGGAAGCCCAAGAGCAGGAGAGAGAAGATGCTGTTAATAGAGGATATAATAAAGGATCTCTCTAGTAAAAGCCAGGTGGGCTGTGCAAACGTCAAGGAGATACTGAGCAGGGCTAAGGAGCACGGGATAGAGGAGGAGGTCGCTGAGAAGATGCTCTCACAGCTACTCAAAGAAGGAATCCTCTACGAGAAAACCCCTGGATGCTATAAGAAGGCCTAGCATTACATGATACGGTTAAAGATATATGCAGAAAGCTTATTATGCACCATGGTATTATTATTCTTGATGAGCTGGGTTTTAAGTCCTGATATATGATGAGAAACCCACGCGGCGATCCTTGACGATGCTAAGAGCTTAGAACTATGATCGCTGGGGTAGAGCTATACGAGCATTTTACCCCCTGGAATGTCCATCATGCTCACAGCCTTTTCCACTACTCAGAGGCGCTCCTATTAACCCATAACCTGGCGAGCCTATTGCTGCCTATTGCTAGTGGTGGAGGCGATCTATCATTGATCTGTGGGGCGAGGAGTAAAGATATTAAAGGCGTGTTAGCCAAATATTGTAGAGCGACGTGGAGGAAACAGGATGGCTAGATCCGTGTATCACTATATAGCCGAGGCCTGGAAAAGGCCCCGTGAGGGTGAGCTTGGCAAGCTTAATAGAGCTAGGATTGTTGAGTGGAGGAAAGAGGAAACGGTAGTCAGGATCGATAGGCCCACAAGGCTAAACAGGGCTAGGAGCATTGGGTATAAGGCTAAACAGGGTTTCATTGTAGTCAGGGTTAGGGTTAGCAAGGGTGGGAGGGAGAAGCCGAGACCAAACAAGGGTAGAAGGCCTAAGAGAATGGGTGTCTATGGCTACTCGCCCGAGAAGAGCCTCCAGCTTATCGCTGAGGAGACTGCTGCTAGAAAATACAGGGGGCTCGAGGTTCTTGGGAGCTACTATGTTGGGGAGGATGGTGAGTATAAGTGGTACGAGGTGATCCTAGTGGATCCGAATCTACCCACTATAAAGAGCGACCCAGACATAAACTGGATCACAGATCCATCCCAGAGGGGCAGGGTGTTTAGAGGAAAAACAATGGCTGGTAGGAAGATGAGAGGGCTTCTAAGCAGTAGGGGGCTTAGGGGTACGCATCACTATAAGTGGAAGAAGAAGCAGAGGGAGAGAGAGGAGAGAAGAAGGCATGAGGCATCAAGAGGGGCTAGAGTCATACTACCCCAGGAGAAGTACGAGGAGGTTTTTGGAGAGCCTAAATAGAAGGAATAGACTTCAACTCTCTAGCAAGCCTTTTAAAACTATATTATGCTAGCTATTAACGATCTCCGATATTTTGTCCTTTAGATATGATGGATTATTAGATACAGCTATATATATGGTCGCCTCCTCCCCCTTTTTAAGAAGATCCATCAGATCTCTTCTGAGATCTACTGCAGCCTTATTAGATCTCAGCATTATGGTGTTTGGCGCTATATACGTGCTCTTCCTGGCAATGATCTTGACGGGGTCGCTTAGCTCGAGACCAGGATCTCCGTATCCCATAGCCATATCCCATATATTGTTAACAACAATCGCTATCGCTATCACCCACCCCCTCTTTATTCTATTCTTCAGCTCTTGATCTAGATCTCTTACAGATTTATCCGCGGATATAGCTATTATGCAATCGCCCCTCGGTGTGAGGCTATCTTCTCTCGTTATCTCGAACGTTGTTCTATGCGTAGCCCTTATATTCCTATGGCCCCTAGCATATACCTTGTCAACGTAGATCTCGTTATCGCTCTGCACTAGATCTCCCTCAACACTATGATCTCATCATAAGGGCCTGCTAACCTCTTCCTCAATATCGATGCTGTCTCAACACTCCACGGAATTTCTTTTGAGTAGTAGATAATGATCCTCGGCACACCACTCTTGATCCTTGTTACAAGCCTATAGATCTCCTCACCGAGATCCCCTATAGAGCCCAGATCTATGGTTTCGGGTGCCTCGTGCTGTGAGAATGGATATGTCTCCTCAAGATCCTCCGGAACGATTCCAAAATATGGCGTGTAGAAAAACACGAAAACCTCTTCAAGTAGGGCTTCTCTTGATAGATCTTCTAGAGCCCTCGTATATATAGGGGAGTTGGAGAAAGGCTTAATAGAATAATCCCCAGGGATCATTGCAACAATCTTCATACCAGGGACTCTCTTCTCGATGACGTAGGAGAGGTATTTACTAAGCCTCTCCATAGTTCTTATCATCTGTGGCTTGTACCTAGATATTGAATCATATATGAATAGCCCCCTCCTTCCCTTAGAATATGGCGAGTATCTCTCTATCTTATCCGAGTTCATAATGATCCTGCTCATTGCGTCTAGCAATGATGGGTGGGATCTTGATCTCTCGACCAGGAGATCCCATAGCCTGCCCTCCCTAATATAGGTCTTAACCCTCCTAACCTCCTTATCGATCATGTATAGGTTGTGCCTCGCTATCAACCCTATTCTTTCCCTACGATCCATTTCTAACAGATCCTTTGGCGAGTATTTAGAACAAACAGGACAGTTGCATGGGAAAACCTCGAGCTCCTCAACTCTCTCGGTCCCATACTCGGTTATATATCTATTATCCTTGGCGTAGAGTATATAGCTTGCTGAGTCAAACATATCTATACCCAGGGCTATTGCGAAGGGAAGTATCATTGGGTGCCCTGCCCCGAATAGATGCACTGGGTAGCTTGGGAAAAGCTCCTCCTTAGCGGTTATTATCATGTCTATTATCTTTGAGTACCTATAGCTCTGGAGAAAGGTGACAGGGCTTCCTATGGCGTAGATAGAGTAGCCATCAAGCCCTCTAGCCTCTCTAGCAGATCTTCTCACGAGATCTAGATACGCTCCCCCCTGTATTGGGAGAACCCAGAGAGTCTCTGACCTAGACACTATATCTATAACCTCCCGAGCCCTTCTGAGGGTCTCTTCAACGCTGTATAGGGCTTCACTATAGCTTGAACTCTCTTTTGTGGGTATATCGAGTATAACCGCTATATCGCTTCCAAGCCTCTCCTGGAACTCGACAATCTCCCTGTTACCTACATCAACGCTCCCATAGACCATGTGCTGGTAAGCCCCTGAATCGGTCATCACGACCCCGTTAAAGCCTATAGTACCTCTAACCCCTTTCTCAATAGCAGACTCTCCGTATGTTTTTTTAATAAGATAGGCATTGGTTATCACTGCTTTGAAACCCATCTTCTCGATCTCGCTTGCGGGGAGGATCGCTTTATCCCCTACCTGTTCCACAGGATCTATGACTGGTAAAAAAACAGGTGTTTCAAGCCTGCCGTTTTTGGTCTCTATCACACCTATCCTTCCCATCAGATCCTTATCCTTGATCTGGAAGCTCTCGGGCATCTCAGCTCCTCTTAGACTTCTTACCCTCCATATACTCCTGCCATATATCGAAGATCTTGTTGGCTAGGGCTCCAGAACCCTCAACACCGTTCTCAGAAACCCTATATCTATCCAGAATAACCACTGACCCCGACTCTTTATAGACCTTCACATTAGCTGGGTTTATGTTAAGCCTTTGGACAACTAGGTTGAAGAACTCCTCGGGGTCGAAGAGGGGTATCTCCTCAACGACGATCTCAGAGATCCTGCTGCCATTTATAATAACCCTGAAGAACCTCTTACCCTCAGAATCAGCCTCTCCAAGCACCACGTTAAGGCTAGGCTGGTCTATGCCTAGTAAAACACCCCTATAGACCTTCCCATCGACAAGCCTAACATATACTCTCTTATCCACAAGACTCCCTATCTCAGTGTAAAACCTCCTCGCACCTGTTGGCGTGCTCAGGCTCATCACCTTATAAATATTTATTTAGGGGGAGTAATATTGGAAATGATGCTAAGCATAGGGTCTGGATCTGTGTTGCTCGGATGCTTATATTAACTATTATCATCATAGACCTCGATCCAGACGCTAGTGGGGGAGACACAGATCTAGAACGATAACACTGATCATCAACAACACTAAGCTTATTTACTCGGAAAAATCCTATCTTGGCGGGAGAACACGGATATGGATAGCATTAGATCCAGGGTTAAGGTTTTATCTATAAAGGATAGCAGGATCCCTGGTGTCAAGGTCATAGAGCTGGGTGGTGAGGAGCTCAGCATAACAATGGATCTTCATAGAGAGCTAATAACATTCAGAGAAGGTGAGGAGCTCGAGATGATCGCTTCAAAGAATCTTCCCAAGTATAGAGACGGTGTTGATCTCTGTGCGAGAGGGGTTATTGTAAGCATAAAGGACAAGGATCAGAAGAGGATCGTGATAAGCCTCTGGGGATACTTAGTTATCATAAGGCCCAACGACCCCTCAGTGATCGATGAGCTCGACCTAAAGCCAAGTGATGAGATCTATTACTGCTTGATCAAGTAGCCTGCCCAAGTACCCCGTGGAACAATGATCGGAATTCCGCTATCTCTAAAGCTGGTTACTGTGATACAGACCCGATGCTGAGCTCCTTAGCATTAGCCTCGGCATATGTCTTCTCCTTCCTCCTGGCAGCTATTATTTTCTTCAGCTCTGCAGCCACCTTTCTTACCTCCTCTTCGAGGTGTTCGTAGTGGTGCTTCTTAAGATGATCCTCGGGAAACATGTTCACAAGCCTCCTACCACATATTAAACAAACCTCGGGTCTCTTGCTCCTATCTATTTTTGATTCGACCATGGATAGTATCAGCGGTGTAGCCATCTTTATAAGGAACTCCGCCAGCCTCCTATCACCGGCTTTCTCATTGATCCTCTGGACAAACCCCCTTAGCTGGTGTTTAGAGATCCCATACCTATCGTTAGCCTGCGACGGAGGGAGGGAGCCTCCTAGGTATTCGATCAAAGCCTCGAGAACCTCAGGTCTACCGGCCATCTTTTTCAGCACCAGGTATTCGAGAACCTCTATTGCAGGTGATATATGCCCCTTATCCATTATGTTACCTACTATACTAGCTAGAATATAGAGTGTTCCATATTTAAATCACAACCCCTATATATATTTGTCAAGGCGTATTACCTGGTAGATCTGCTAGGAGAAATTCACTGTATAAAAATTACAGGGCATCGAGGATCCATATTACCCTATGATGAATGGAAAGAGGAGAAGCGTCAAAGAATATATATCTGACCCTTAATATAAGTTTCTAGGAACTCGGAGGGAGCTTATGACGATCATAGTCAGGAAGGTTAGTTCAGAGAGCTTCGAACTCAATGTAAGGATTCCAAGGATAGTATCGATAAAACTAGAACAAGGAACACTGAGAATGCTTGACGATGCATGGAAAAAAGCAGGTTATAGAAGCAGGAGCGACTTCATAAGAGACGCAATAAAGATCTATATGGAGCTCTTAGAAGAGATAGCAAGGCGAGAAGCCGGTGCAAGTGGGATCGACAGAACAAAGGTCGCATCACTCAGAGAAGAGCTACTCAAAATAGTGCTACAGAAGAACATCGCTACAAAGTAGAGGAACTAATAGTTTTTTTAAACAACAACTATAACTCATAATTAAATCACCGCCAGCTAGGAACTATATGAATCAACCTAAATAGAGGTTCAGGTTTCACTACGGCTGTTTTTGATACCAACAAGCTCTTCCCCTGGCTTCCTACTCCAGATCCCTATCACCTGAGCCTTTTATCCTTAGCCTCCGCCTACTCCATCCCAAAACCGTTGACAACAGCATAAAAGCTTATAGCACCCAAATCTCTATTTCTAGAATGGTGGGCCGGTAGCTCAGCCTGGAAGAGCGCTCGGTTGGCATCCGAGAGGACCCGGGTTCAAATCCCGGCCGGTCCACCAGTTTGCCCTGATCTCTTAAACACCTATTGCTCTGACATAAAGCTCACCTAAAGCCTAAAGGTTTATAGATTAAGTTGTTGGACGTGGAAGAAGAGAACCAGGAAGCCTCGGTGATGGATGATAACCAGTGCCCACTATAAAGCTAACCGAGGCTGTTTTCTTTTTGATATTCGTAGGATGTATCTATAAGCTTTGAAAGGGGTTCTCGATGCGAGTCTCCCCACACAGGTCTCGGGCGGCGATGGGAGCAGCGCTCCAAGCCACCTGGGGCAAAGCTAGATGGGACCCACGTGCCCTTTGACTCGACGGCCGCCCATGACACCCCTTAGGGGCAGAGATCCTGCGGGTATAGGTGGAAGTCCCCGGATAAGACCATGAATAAAATGAGTAGGATGAACATCCAGGGACAAACGGTTATGTGTTCTATGGATCGTGGCTTATGTGATCACTATATTATCTATGTTGTAGTATCTCTTAAGAATTAGCTTAGCCTTATGAACGTTCCTGCCCCCTCTGCCTATCGCTATACCCTTATCCTGTGGATGCACGCTCACATATAGAGTTACTTTTCCGCTCGGTGTCTGTACCCTCTTGATCGAGGCTATCCTTGCCGGTGCGAATATGTTTCTCACCAGCTGGTCAAAATCGTTTGAGTACTCGACTATCTCTATATTCTTCTTAAGTATAGACTTCACCTTCCTAATATTAC
>DATMAU010000045.1:0-14872 GCA_035559775.1 Sulfolobales archaeon | reverse complement strand
TCGCAAGCCTAGCGATGAGCTCAACGCCTAGGGGTGATGAATAGTATGCTGCAGTAACTCTTCTATAATCCCTATACATGAGTCTGGGTAACCGGTATTGGAGATCCTCTATCTCCCGCTTTGAGAGCCCCTTGTTATAGTTCTTCAGATCCGATACTAATAAGCTCAACGCCATCCCTCTTAGCCTGATCCCGAGGCTCTCTAGGAGATCCTTTACATTGTTGATGTTTACCTTAATCCCTTTTATCAATAAAATATGTGCAAGGGATCTGATGAAGATCTTATAGGCCTCGATCCTATTCATATAACCATCTAGATTGAGTGTTTGAAGAAACATTAACACCCCCTGGTATTTCCTACATCTACTATATTATCTAATTTCACAAATTTATAAATATTATGTGACGCAATACACTTGCAGAGCACGATAAAATAACAACTTAACAAAACAACAGAGACGTCTAAGAAGCGTTGAGAACAATAACCACTCTTCCCCACCATATGAGGTCATAGCCCTATCCTTCAAACAATCATACGATCATGAGCGAAGGACTTATGGTCTCTTCCGCTAAACAGGTCTCTAGGCTCTTCATGGGTAGCTCCTCCCGCTTTATCTATCCGTATTGTCTCCTCGCAACACAATTTCCTGTCAACTTCTATAAAAATTATAAGCTTATCTATTCTGAAACTACTTATAATTACAATCATCTATGGAAAATCCATCACAATAATTCTCCCATGCTATCATAAGGGTCATACAGGTTTTTATCTATCACATAGACCTTACCAACTCTGCTTTAACTGCTAGGCTACATTACACAGCATCTATGCTGGATATTGTTGCTTGAGGTTCGGGTTTGATTTAATATCAGTCCTTATAAACCCTCATAAAGACGGGAAGAGATAGCTACAGTGGGTCTTTTGCATATATACTCCGGCTTTCTATATACTCAAGGCATGCAGTGGATTAGGTGACTATCACATGGATCTTCAATACATTATACTTGGTATTGTGCAGGGGATAGCTGAGTGGCTCCCCATATCGAGCAAGACAGCCCTTCTCTTACTATCAGCATATGTCTTTGGATACTCGCTAGCGGCATCATACGATATAGGCCTAGCGCTTCAAGGCGGTACTGTTGCATCATCAACCCTGTATTTCTGGAGATCTCTCGCGAGGATCTTTAGTGAGAAATGGCTCCTCAGATTTTTATTAATATCAACAATAGTTACAGGCCTCATAGGAGTTCCCCTCTATCTCGTTGCTAGAAGACTGCTTGAGGGATCTATAGATCCGGGAATACCAATGCTGATCATAGGGCTCGCTCTCATAGTTCAAGCCCTGTTATCGGGAAAAACTGGCAAGAATGAAGGTGTAGGTAAGGGTGTGAGAGAGATCGGTCTCAGAGACTCTATAATATTCGGAGTATTTCAAGGAATCGCAAGCCTGCCTGGCGTAAGTAGATCTGGGATTACAATGGCAACCCTTCTATATCTAGGATACAGGGTTGATGATGCTCTCAGACTGAGCTTCATAGCATCGATCCCAGCGAACCTAGGGGCCCTCGCAACAGTAGCCTTATTTGATAGAGAAACTATCAATATTATCTCGCCAGGAGGCGTTATACAGGCTCTCGCAATATCAGCGCTTGTTGGCTATATATCGATAGGGGTTCTTCTAAAGCTGGCCTCAAAATATAGATCTATGTTCACACTAGCCATGGGGATCTTAACAATCATCATAGGCTTAGCAATAACCATACGATCTCTCTGAGAATAACCATTATATCGCTACACATCAACTTCCGCTCAACATAGATACAAACCTAAGGACTCCTCACCATGGGATTGCATACACATACCTATATAAAGAAAGAGCTGGGCTTCAACCATCACAGGTTCTTAAGAGAGACGGCTTGCCAGCATGTTAAAAGCCTTAGTATTGGACTGTCTTCTTATCGATGGAAGGATTTATAGACCTTGATCGAAACGGTCTTGTTGGCAATTGGTCTTCTATTTCTATATTGACCTAGGAGCAGCTCCCAAGCTATCTAGGACACACACTAGGTGGGAGCCCTGTGTCTTGGGCTCAACAACAATCCATAGCCCCGCAGAGCCGATCTACTATAGAACTGAAAGGGAATAGAAAGGAGGCTGGGTGAGGCATAAAAAGATCTCTTAGCTATATAGCTATACGAGCCTAAAACGCTCTATATCTGTTATCGAGCCCTTCCTCTCGCCCCTGAAGACAGGCTCTAGAGAAGCCCCTATGGCTAGCTTTTCCACAGGCCCTTCTATATAGTGTATCAACCCCCCATCAACGCCCCTGAACCTGACCAGACCCACTATCACTGGGCTGCTGAGCCTCTCTCCGTTAAAGTTTCTGTATATTACTGTGTAGCTCGCTAGATACGGCTTTTCTCTAAGCTCGACCAGATCCTCTACTTCTGAGAAGCATCTGGGGCAATAGATCTTGGGGGGTATGAATAGATTCCCACATTTTCTACACTTAGCAGCCATTATGATTCCTCTCTTAAGACCCTCAAGCCATCTCAGCCCAAGAGGCCCTGGTGTGTAGTGGTAGGCTTTTATCTCCATCTCCACCTCTCTAACCTGTGGCTCTACATCCCTCAACCCCAGATCACCTCGAAGCACTCTATATCATTTATAGATCCTGTTCTCTTATCCTCCGGCAGCCATTTAGCCTTAACCCTCGCATCAAAGATCCTCTGGCTCTTCACATCATCCTCACTAGCCCCACAGATCCTGTGGAGGATCCCTGGGAATCTGTAGCTTGAGAACCTATGCCCAGGCACGTCGAGCCTAATGATCCCGATGATCTCTGGTTTCTCAAGAACCTCTAACGTGGCTGAGAGATAGCTGATCACGGCCGTGACTACCCTGCCCTCATCGCTAGCCCTAACCCATCTCGTTAGGTGTTTGAAGCAGTATGGACAATAGATCCTTGGTGGTATGTGGACAAGCCTGCAACTAGGGCAGTATGTCCCAAGGATCTCACCCTTCTTAAGCCCCTCAAGGAACCTGCTATAGGCTATGCCAGCAGCCATTCTATACCTAGCCCTTGGCGAGTCTATCTCCTTTATCACTGCCCTGAACTCTTCATCTCTAAGCGGTGTCCCACCCCTTATACTGACCCCCATTGTGATCACCTCCTCATTATAACTACAGTGCCGACCTGCATTAGATCACCCCAGGCCTGTGCTAACCCTGTGACAGCGTCTTTCCTAACCTGCCTCTTACCAGCCTCGCCCCTAAGCTGCCAGAATATCTCAGCCACTTTCATAAGCCCTGCAGCAGCTATGGGGTTCCCAACACCTAGGAGACCACCGCTCGGACATACAGGCAGATCTCCGTCCCTCTGTGTAACACCCTCTCTGGTCATCTCTGCAGCACCACATCTAGGGGCTAGCCCGAGTCCTTCTAGATGGTGGAGCTCCTTATAATCGAAAGGATCATAGGGCTCTGCAACATCTATCTCCTTCATAGGCCTCTCAATACCAGCCATCCTGTACGCCATCTCGGCAGCGTTTTTCAGATAAACAGGGAATGAGAGCTCCCTGTTTGTCCAGTAAGAGGTGTCAAGAGTATAGCCTATCCCCTCAACCCATATAGGTGTATCTGTAAGCCTCCTAGCCCACTCCTCTGAAACCATTACGAGGGCGGCTGCACCATCGCTCACAGGAGATATATCGAGCCTATTGACGGGGTATACGAGGAGCTCGCTTTTGAGGACATCTTCGACAGTTATGTTAGCACCCGCCTGTGCATACGGGTTGTCGAGAGCGTTTCTCTTATTCTTCACAGATACTAGTGCTATATCCTCCTTAGTAACCCTGCATTTATGCATATATCTATGCATCTCCAAAGCGAAGATCCAGATGAGGTTGGGATTGAGAGGCTTCTCAGTAATAGGATCCCATATATGTCTGAAAACAGCCTGGGGATGGGGGTCTGCAGCACTGCTCATCTTCTCCTCAGCAACCACAAGAACCCTTCTACAGAGACCAGAGGCGACATGCCACCACGCAGCTACGGGCACAAAAACACCGGTTCCCCCGCCAACATATACCCTGAGATGAGGCTTCCCAATAGCCCCAGCACCCTCGGAGTAGTATTCACCCTTTAGATGAACACCATCGAAAGCGTCTGGAGCGCTCCCGCTCACAACACAATCTATATCCTTTAACTCTAACCCAGCCTGGTCAAGGGCTCTTCTAGCAGCTATCCATGCCAACTCCTGTGGGGTTTCGAGCATTCTTCTCCTAAACAGGGTTAGCCCTGCACCAACAACAGCAACTCTTTTCTTAACATATACATTCGTCTTCATCCCGATCACCTCGATAGAGCGAGGACAATAGAGCTGGAGGTCCCCAAACCCCTCCAGCTGTGAACAACCGCTTTCTCAGCATCGCTTAGCTGTGCCCTCCCAGCCATCCCTCTAAGCTGCTGATAAGCCGATAGCAGTCTTGCAAGACCGTGTGCCTCTAGAGGAACCCCCTCGCCCAGGGCTCCTCCTGAGGGGTTTACTGGAAGGCTTCCAGATCTTGAGAAAGAACCGCCTCTGAGATCAGATGCAACCGTATCCATCTTAGCCAGCCCAAGGGCCTCGATAGCCTGAATAGCCTTGTAGCTATACCTCTCATCAACCTCTGCGAAGTCGAACTCCCTCCGGGGATCCTTAACACCAGCCTGCTCATAAGCCATCCTCGCTGCAAGCTTTGTTGCCACATCCTCCTCCATAGATCTCATTGATATAGTCGAGATCTCTGTTGCCCACCCAACACCATCGATCCACACGGGCTGGTCTGTGAGCTTTCTAGCAATCTCCTCACTAGCCATCACAGCAACTATGGCTGCATCGCTATACCCAGCTATATCATAGGCTGTAAGAGGATCCACCACATATTCCGCTTCAAGATACCCATCAAGATCCAGCTTAGCAGCATAGGGAGCCCGGTCGCTTAGCAACGCGTTGCCAAGGCTTTGGATAACATATAGCCCTAGATCCTCTCTTTTAAGCCCCCTAGACTTCATATAGATCCTCGCCTCAAGGGCTTGGAGCGCATGGGGGTTAGGTAGCTTGAGCGGTCTGATATAGATGGGATCTGTGGAGAACCATACTATATCGCCCATGCTTATTATCTCGCTAGGCTTTCCATGGGACTCAACTACTACTATGTCAGCAACTCCGGATCTTATCATCATGTAAGCGTTAGCTACACAGTGGAGACCGTCTCCAGTAACCGTATATACCGGTTTTAAAACTCCTCCCAGCTGGTCGGGCGCGAATTCATCCGAGATCGAGACCCCTTCCCAGAAGTCCTCTTGGCATGATATGAATGCATCTACATCCCTTCTGGGATCGATCCCTCCAGCATCATTATAAGCCTTAACAGCTGCTTGGTATACCATCTCTCTGAAGGATAGGTGCTCACTAGATCTTGTAAAACCTATATAGCCCATTCCAACCAAGGCTATTCTTCGCAACTCGTCCGACCAATAAAATATTTTACCAAGACTTATACCCTTTGCTGTTCATCCTCAATATTCTTTTATCCTTTAATACTTGATACTTGTTAGTGTTATCGTTATTTCTCCACCCTATAGTTTCACGAGAATCTATCGAGCTCAGCGTTACAGAATCATTTATTTCCATAGGATTATGAATCTAGATAGCATCTCAGATAGGCTAACTATAGCTATAAGGGTTCCGGGTCTATAGAGGATCCTGCATAACCCTCTATAGCTAGCCTCCGCTCTACGCTGATCCGAAGAGCTTATCAATATCATATGCATAGAGAGGGGCTAGTTATCATTATTCTCTATAGGAGCTAATGATAAGGGTAGGTTGTATCTGAGAATAGCTATCGCGCCCCCCATCATTCTAAGCCTCTCCCCAGCCGGGCTCTCTGTAGGGACTATTAGCACATCGTAGCCTTTCTCTATAGAGAGAGTGAGGATCTCGTTAACTATTTCCCTCGTAGTCCTATCCCCTTTCAATAGGTTTTCAAGTATGGCGGCTTTCTTAACAGCGTTCATTTCAGCAGCTCTACGTATCATCTCTAATCCCGCAACAACTCTCTCAGGCTCTCTGCTAAGGGTCTCTATATAGTTTCTAAGGATCTCTTCGGCCTCTATTGCAGCCTGCTCACTGAGGATCTTAGATATAGTGCCTCTTCTAAGCATCTCCTCAACGCCAGCTCTACCCCCCATGGATACGCTGTCAGTGATAACCTTAACCCTCGGCATAGTCTCTCTTATTAGCCTCGATATCTCCTCTGCTATAGCGCCTGGGGATCCTATGACTACTATTGATACCCCGTATCCCTCTAGGATCTTTTTGATCGTTTCTGCAAGCTCTGACAAGCTCTTCTCATACGCATCATAGGTTCTGGGATCCCTCTTACTGGGAGGATGTATATAGCCCTCCCTAAGGTATCTCAACCCCTGGCTCTGTAGCAGGGCAACAGCGTATTCATCATGATCCACCGCTACTATCAAGCCTCTACCCTTCCTAGAGAGCCTCAGGATCTTCTCAACCAGCTTCAGATCCACACTCCCCTCCTTCTTAATAATATCCACACTCATGCCAACATCGATGGAGAGTGTGTGGTGAGATCCCCTCAACCCGTACTCCTCGGGTCCTTCAACAATAACACCCTTGATCCTAAGTCTTCCTGAGAAGGGCTGGAACTCTATACCCTGAACCCGCACAGCAAGAGTCATAGGGATCCTTCTCTTCTCCGACCCCTCGATCCTGACATCCCTCGTTGTTCTCGAAGCCACAACATCCCCCTCCTCAACCAAGAGGGATAAGAGCCACAGATCATCCTCACTCTCAACCCTAACCCTCAGATACCCCTTACCCTCGTCCACAACCTCGATATCCATCTATGCTCACTCACTATCATTACTACTAAGCGTTGGAGAGCTTATCTCCTACAAATCAAGCACGACTAAAGAACATGGTTAATGCGCAGCATTGGTTCTATTTATACAGGATTTTGGTTATTACTCTAGATTATCTATTGAATCCTGGGGCTGGAGAGATGGTCATGGAGTATGAGGCTAAATTCGAGGTCAAGGATCACAGTGACATAGAGAGGGCTCTTAAAACACTTGGCGCTGTTTATGAAGAGGAGGTATTTGAGGAGGATCACTATATAGATCTCTATCCATGTATCAAACTTAGAGAGAGGGACGAAGCCTTGAGAGTAAGGATCTCTGAGGGTAGTAGGAGCAGGAGGGGTGAGATAACCTATAAAGGCCCGAAGATCAGGAGGGATCTCAAGGCTAGGGATGAGATCACCGTTGAGGTAAGGGATCCTAGAGGACTCGTTGAGATCTTTAGAAGACTTGGGTTTAAGAGCCATGTTATCAGGAAGAGGAGGAAGATCTATAGGCTCGGCGTATACAAGATCTTCCTCGACGATGTCGAAGCTGTAGGGAGGTTTGTCGAGATCGAGGTTGAGGGCGTGAGATCTCCAGAAGAGTTTCTTGAGAGTATTAAGAAGTTTAAAAGCCTTATCGGAATTACCGGGAATCATATTGTTAAATCATACCTAGAACTCTGGCTTGAGGGGAGGGGTGGTGAGGAAACCTAGCGGGTATATAACACTAACAACCGACTATGGGATTAGAGATCCCTATGTGGGGATCTTGAAAGGTGTTATCAGCACCATAGCTCCGTCAGCAATAGTTATCGATCTCGTGCACGAGGTGGAGCCTTTCGACATAGCTGGGGCATCATATATACTTGCAGCATCTTACAAAGAATTCCCAGAAGGTACTGTCCACGTAGCAATAGTAGATCCAGGCGTGGGTTCTTCGAGAAAACCCATAGCCATAGCTACGAGGAACTATTACTTCGTCGGACCAGATAACGGGGTTCTTCTCCCAGCAGCTAAGAGGGATGGTATAGAGCTTGTGGTTAACCTCGATAGGGAGGAATACTACTATAGAAAACCAGTGTCAGGCACTTTCCATGGAAGAGATATATTTGCACCCATAGCTGCACACATAGCGAGGGGTACTCCTCTAGAGAGGCTTGGAACCCCGATCACTGTTGAGGAGCTCGTAGGATCGCCGATAGAGTTTGTATGTATTAAAGATAAGGGGAGGGTTAGGACGAGGGTTATACATGTCGATAGATTCGGTAACCTTATAACCAGCTGCACCCATGAGGAGTTTGAGAAAGCAGCAGGGATTACCATGGGGTCCAAGGTTACTATAAGGGCTAGGTCTGGTGAGACCTATAGAGCTGTATATAAGGAGAGCTTTAGCCTCGCAAGACCTGGGGAGATGGTTGTTTACAGAGGGAGCCTCGGTTTCCTCGAGGTCGGTGTTTACATGGGATCTCTATCCAAGCTTACAGGACTTAAGAGGGGTGATGAGCTAACCATAGAGGCGATAGTGTGATGATCAGGAGCTATAAGAGGGCAGTATTTCCCGGGAGATTCCAGCCATTCCATACCGGGCATCTAGAGGTTGTTAAATGGGCCCTAGAGCATGTTGAAGAGCTAATAATAGTTATAGGTACCGCACAGGAGAGCCATACTATAGTGAATCCCTTCACAGCAGGAGAGAGGATCTTGATGATAAAGGAGGCGCTAAGATGGGGTAAGGTGGATATGGGGAGAATATATATAATACCCGTGCCAGATATCCTCATGAACTCCGTCTGGCCCCACTATCTAAAGCTATTCACACCACCCTTCGAGGCAGGAGTCTCTAGAAATCCTCTGGTAGTGAGACTCTTTAAGGAAGCCGGGTTCGGGGTTCTCATACCCCCTGCCTTTGAGAGAGGAATTTATAGCTCCACTAAGATCAGGAAGATGATCATGAGCGGCGACGAGAACTGGAGGAAACTCGTACCCCCCGTGGTTGCCGAGATAATAGACACTATAGATGGTGTTGAGAGGATAAGAAGCCTTCTCGGCGGTGACTAGCCATGATCCTTATAGACGGTAGCTTTGGAGAAGGCGGAGGCCAGATACTAAGATATACCCTCGCACTAGCAGCTGTCCTTAGGAAGCCTGTTAGGATCGTTAACATAAGGGCTAGGAGGGAGAACCCGGGTCTTCAGAGACAACACCTAACTGTGGTGAAGGCGCTCGCAGAGATCTCTAGAGCGAGGGTTAAGGGTGCCGTTCTAGGATCCACTGAGGTAGAGTTCGAGCCACAAGGCATATCAGGGGGATCCTTTTTCTTCGACATAGGGACAGCAGGATCTATAACCCTGGTTCTCCAGAGCCTATTGCTTGTCGCAGCATTCTCCGAGAGGCAGGTTGAGCTAAGGATCAGAGGGGGTACTGATGTTCCCTGGAGCCCTACCTATGATTACTTCAAAAATGTCTTCCTATACCACCTCTCAAAAGTAGGGTATGAGGTTGAGTTAGAGCTTGTGAGGAGAGGGCATTACCCGAGAGGAGGGGGAGAGGTTATTGCCAGGATAAGTGACCCTCCGAAGGGCTTCAAACCCCTCTCCCTGAGTGAAAGAGGGGGGATAGTGTCTATAAGGGGTATTAGCCATGCCGTAAGACTCCCGCGCCACGTTGCAGAGAGACAGGCTAGGGCTGCTAAGGAGAAGCTCACGGCTCTGGGGATAAGGGTTCCCATAGAGATAGAGATCGAGAGCTACCCACCAGATAAGGATCCACATATAGGGCAGGGGTCGGGGATAGCGATATGGGCAGATTCACAGAACACAAGGCTTGGTGCTGATAGCATTGGTGCTAGGGATAAGAGGGCTGAGGATGTGGGGATCGAGGCTGCCTCAAGACTAGCCAACGATCTATTGACGGGAGCATCGCTGGACACGCATATGTCGGATATGATAGTACCATACCTCCTCCTAGCGAAAGGCCCTAGTGAGGTTACCTGCGCCTCCCTGACCCTCCACGCATACACAATAATAGAGATCTCGAAGAAGATAGTCAGCGGTGTCTCTATAGAGTATGAGGGGAGTATGAATAAGCCCTTCACACTGAGAGTAAGACCTGCGACCTAGATAAAGGCTTCCTAGAAACCCTCATTAACCTCTTACTATATATTTAAATATCGGGGCCCGTGGTCTAGCTTGGCAGGATGCGGGACACGTAGAGCCCGACTCGGGACCCAGGCGAGAACTCCCGTGGTCCGGGGTTCAAATCCCCGCGGGCCCACCTTAGCACCCCGCTAAAGATCTTTTCAAATATATTTTCCCCTCTCTGTTGAGATTTATTGGATGTGGAGTGAATGAAGATCGTCTTGAAGATCAGTGGGAAACTGGTCTCACCAGAGGATCCGGGATATATATCGAGGGTAACAGGCGTGATAGATAGTCTCCTCAAAGAAGGGCATAGAATAGTTGTTGTCACAGGCGGGGGCGATATTGCGAGGAGATATATAAATGCATGCAGAGCTCTTGGGGGTAATGAGGGTATATGCGATCTCGTGGGGATAGAGGCTTCAAGGCTTAATGCAATGCTCCTCATAACATCGCTAGGCGATAGAGCTTATAAGAGGGTTGTTAAGAGTGTTGACGAGCTCTTACAAGCGTGGGGCACAGGGCTTGTAATCACTGCCGGCGGTTTCCAGCCAGGGCAGTCAACAGTAGCTGTTTCAGCTATAATAGCAGAGACCATATCGGCTGACCTGCTGATCTATGCTACTGTGGTTAGCGGTATATATGATAGAGATCCCCTTAAGGATCCTAGTGCAAAGCTTTTGAAAAGAGTATCTGCAAGCGAGCTGAGGAAGATACTCTCCGGTCAGAGTGTTGCTGCGGGGAGGTATGAGCTCATAGACCCATTAGCACTCTTAATCCTTGAGAGGAGTAGGATTAGAACCATAGTGCTAGATGGAAGAGACCCAGAGACTATTCTGAAAGCGGTTAGAACTGGGGATGTGGGGACTCTGATAACCTATGAGTAGCTATTAGAGGTAAGCGTTTAATCTAAAAGATCGTGTTGAGAGTTTTTATAGTATTTTCAGCGATTCGAAGTCTATCTTATCAAGCTCGTTATAGATATTGCTCACCAGATCCGGTACCATCCACTCAGGCAGGTCTTGGAACGGCTCGACTATATAGTCATAGGTCATCAGCTTAACAGCCTCATAGATAGACAGACCCCTGGATCTAAGATAGGTCATCACATCAACGTCCAGGATAGCCTGGGAAGCAGCATGCCTAGCCTCGACAACATCCCCGCATCTCACCTCAAGCATTGGTAGTGTTACTGCAAGCGCTCCCCTACCTATAGTGAGTGTTGCCGCCTCAACATTTGTTCCAGAGCCGAAGGACTCCTCCTCCTGTATAGCGAAAGCCTGGACAACAGCCCTAGCAGAATCTGCTGCGATACCCCTCGCATTAAGCACAGCCCTGGAATCCCTCCCCCTGACAACAGCGTTCTCTATATAGTGCACCCTATTATCGCCACTACCCATTACAGCGCCGAAGGCCATATGCCTAGCACCTCTCCCCTCGACGACAGCTCTCTGTTGTATCCTCGACATATTGCCAGCGATCGCTGATAACCCCGACATAATCTCCGAGCCGTCTAGCAATAGATAGTGGGATGCATGGAAGCTGGGAGCCCTTGGCGAGTTCCTCAGTATGTTGGATATCTCTAGCCTTGCCCCCGGCATTAGAGTGATCTCCTCGATAGTTGTTCTCAACGCATTCTCCGCAGGCTCCACGATAACCTGGATCTTCGCGTACACGCCCTCACCAACTACTATTGATACGTGTTGTGCTAAGTGTCCATGGACAGAGCCACCAGTGATCCTTATTCTCAGGGGTTCGTCGAGATCCTTGTCTATATATACTATAGCTCCTGCCGAGTATCCTGCTATATGCATAGCATAGATCTTCGAATCCTCGATCCTCACAAGCTTAAAGAGAGGAGAGTCAGGATCCAGAGAATCGAGGTCGCTCCTCACAACTGGTTTTACCCTAACACCGCCCCTCCCCCTAGATCTGATACACCCACCCGATATGGCTAGATCGTACTCTCCCTCGGCGAGATCCTCGCACGGGTACTGAGTCTCGGAAACCCTGTATTTATCAAAAACACTCCAGTCTGTGTAGAACCTGATTGTCGGTGAGTCAGCGATATACTGGTATGGTATCTCACTATATAGCTTTAAAGCCCTACCCAGGATCTCTGAATATCTCCCCGACAACCTGGCTCCCTTCTCTAGCCAACAGAGCCTATCTTCGAGAACTCAAGGTCTAGGGCTGCTTTCACCAGTGCTGCCTGTTCGAAGGGTAGTCTTGCTAGGACATCGCTTAGAAAGCCCCCTATTATTAGGCTGAGTGCCTCGTTCTCTTTAAACCCCCTGCTCCTTAGGTAGAACATGAGCTGGTCGCTCAGCTTACCCACGCTAGCCTCATGCCCTATCACTGCTGTTGGCTCGTCGTTCTGTATATGTGGATATGTGTATGTCTTGCTCTTCTCGTCTAGGAGCAGCGAGTCGCACGAAGTATAGCTCTTCGAACCCTTAGCCCCCTTCATGATCCTCACAAGACCCCTATAGATATTAACCCCCCCTGTCATCGATATGCTCTTAGACACGATCCTGCTCCTGGTGTTTGGTGCTAGGTGATACGCCTTAGACCCGCCATCCTTTATATGCCCATCCCTGGCGAATGTTATCACATAGCTCTCCATCGACGCCCCCTCACCTTTGAGGAAGGCTGATGGGTATACAGCGCTCACTTTAGCCCCTATCGACCCCTCTATCCACTCTACATAGCCGTTCTTCTCAACAATAGCCCTCTTGTTATTGAAGTTGATCACCTGGGATGACCAGTTCTGAAGTGTAGTGAAGTGGAGCCTCGCACCCTCATGAACATAGATCTCGACCATACCGTCGTGGAAGCTCGCTCTGTTTAGCCTTGGAGCAGCGCATCCTTCTATCACGTGGGCATAGCTATTCTTATCAGCTATTATGAGGCTGTGCTCGAAATTACCCTCGCCAGCCTTTCCAATTAGGAAGAAAGCCTCTATGGGGTACTCTATACTAACCCCTGGTGGTATGTAGACAAAGAGACCTCCACTCCATAGGGCTCCGTGTAGCGCTGCGAACTTATGCTCGGGCGGGAAGATCCTCATGAAGTACTTTTTAACAAGATCAGGGTATTTCTGCACAGCAGTATCTAGATCCGTTACTATAGCTCCCTTCTTAGCGACATACTCCTTAACCCTGAGGAAAACAGTCTCTGAGTCTAGCTGAGCGTTCAGCCCGGCTAGGAACTTTATCTCGGCCTGCTTTATCCCAAGCCTCTCGTAAGCCTCGACAATCTCTTTAGGAAGCTCCTCCCAGGACGATGCTTTCGGTACGTCTGGCTTTATATAGTGGCTCAGCTCGTCCAGGTCGAGCTCCTCAACACCTGGAAGCCATTTGGGTGATGGGAGCTTTTCAAAGAGCTCTAGATTTCTAAGCCTCCATAGCCTCATCCACTCAGGCTCCTTCTTGATCCTCGAGATCTCCTCAACAAGATCCCTCGATATCCTTCCTTTAAGTACTAGTTCTGCACCGCCAACCTCTATGTGTCCCAAGGCCTCTTCGGCAGGATCTTTATAGAAATGTTTCAGAAGAGTCTCTTTTGAACTCATATTTACAACACCTCTTACCTGTATATATGGGCTAGAAAGGTTATAAACCTGCTCCTCAACCAGCCTCCTCCTTAGGAGCATAGTGGGTTTTTATATAATCATAGCCCTTCTCATCTATAAGCTTAACTATTTCATGCCCACCAGTGAGAACGATCCTCCCGTCGATCATGACATGCACATAGTCAGGGCTAAAATCCCTGAAAAGCCTGGCAACATGGGTTATCACAAGGATGCCCGAGCCCCTCTGCTTAAGCTCCTTAACAAGGCTCCCAATAGCCAGAAGACCCTCTACATCCATGCCGCTATCAGGCTCATCAAGTATAGGGTATTTCGGGCTTGACAGGTAGAGCTGGACGATCTCTGACCTCTTCATCTCACCCCCCGAGAATCCTTTGTTGAGATATCTATCAAGAAGATCCTGTTGCAGTCCAACCCTCTTCATAGCCTCCAGAGCTCTAGAGAAAGGAGCTCCCCTAATCTTTGATATATGGATCAAGAGGTTCCTAGTCTTCACCATAGTCTCTGGGGGTGTTTGGAATGCTAGGAACACACCCTTCTTAGCCCTCTCCTCAGGAGGTAGGGATACTATATCCTCTCCATCGACCATTATGCTCCCTCCAAGGATCTCGTATTTCGGATGACCCATTATTACATAGGCGAGACTGCTCTTACCGCTACCGTTGGGACCCATGAGGGCGTGGATCTCTCCAGGCTTTACTACGAGGTTCACACCCCTTAGCACGATCTTCCCCTCGATAGCAGCTTTTATATCTCTCACCACAAGCCCCTCAGAGACCATATTTACACTTCCTCCTAACTGTATATATGGGTTAATACATATATAAGCTTATATGGAACGAGGGGTTAATGCTCAAGAAACCCTGCTCAAAAGCACCCTTGCTATCTCTCTCAATAACTGTGACTTCTTTCCCTCGTATTCTATTACAACAGCTCTATGCCCCATATACCATGTCCTAGGGTATCTCTTATCCTCTAGAACCTCGCATTTCAAGCCCAGGGATTTGCAGGCTTCTAAAAGATCGTTCAGTGTGATCCTGCCGGGAAGCCGATCCCTAGCTATCCTCCTCCCAAGTCTTCTAGGAAGGCTTGGGTCTAGGTATGATAACCAGACTATGATTCTCTTTACCATCCTATCACATCACTTGATCAGGACAGCATTGACCACACCATCCTGCCCAGGTCTCGAGGTCACCACAGCTCTTCCAAGCTCTGTTTCTATAACAACCCCC
>DATMAU010000044.1:0-23997 GCA_035559775.1 Sulfolobales archaeon | reverse complement strand
TGTATCTATAGCGGATGGTTTGAAAGAGAGAGGTGTTTTGGTTGATGAGGAGGTTGAGAGGATCTATAGGAGTCTGACCCACAGGTTCTACGAGCTTGGCGAGTCTGTTTCTGTCTATAGAAGGCTTAGGGAGAAGGCTCTTGCCGAGACTGATGCTAGGCTTTTAGGGGCGTTGCTGACGCAATATTTCGATGCTATTGTTGAGTATATGCGTGTTATGCACCTGCAGGAGGATCCCTTTACAGATGATCTCCTTGAGAAGGTGGCTGAGAGATGCAACGCTGCTGTGATAACGATCTCGAGGATCTCTACGGAGGGTTTCGACAGATTCCCGGTTAAGGGTGATTACTATTTAAGGGACGATGAGCTCAGCCTGATCTCCAGGGTTTCCGGGGCTTTCCACAAGCATGGTAAGAGGGTTATCGTTGTGCTTAATATCCCAAGCCCTATCGATATAACTAGCTGGAGGGATCTTGTAGACGCCATCCTCGTTCTCTGGCTTCCCGGGCAGGAGGCTGGGAGGGCTTTGGCCGATATTCTCCTCGGAAAGGTATCGCCGAGCGGTAAGCTGCCCCTAACATGGCCCAAGGATCTTTACGAAACACCTGCTATGAGAACATATCCAGGCACGCCCCGCGAGAACCCTGTGGGGGTTGTTTATAGTGAGGATATCTATCTAGGATATAGATACTACGATACCTTCGCACTCGAACCAGCCTACGAGTTCGGCTATGGTTTGAGCTACACAGCATTCGAGTACCGAGATCTAGAGGTAAAGCTAGACGGGGAATCGGTGATCGCGAGACTCAGAGTGGTTAATAAAGGCCCATACCCGGGTAAAGAGGTTGTGCAGATCTATGTGAAAGCCCCGGGAAGCGGGGTCTATAGACCACTCCAAGAGCTCAAGGGGTTTTATAAAACAAAATTACTAGAATCAGGAGAGGGGGAGGATATCGAGGTGAAAATACCTCTAGAGATGCTGGCAATGTTTAGCGGGGGTAAATGGGTTGTGGAGGGAGGGGTCTATGAGATCAGGGTTGGAGCATCCTCGAGGGATATAAGGTTAAAAACAACGCTAGAGATACCGGGCATAATATGCTATGACGCTTCATGGAATAAAACAGCATGTTAGATCGTGTGTTGAGCATTAGCTGGGTTTCCTCGGGCTCTATATTTAACCCGCGGGCTATTGGTTATGATATGCTATAGAACGATGATCCGATCCTTATCTTCTCAACGATCCTCGTCTTGATAGTTGTGATCTGTTTTCATCCGTGTACCGATTGTCCAGCATTGCTTTAGGGAGATCCTCTATGCCCAGGTTTTTAGCTGTGAAGCCTCCTATCTCGACCCTCAGAGGATCATATCTCCATATAGCCTTTTAGATAGCATGTCTCAGTAAGCAGCATGTACCGTGCACTGGGCTGCATAGCTATGCTGTCAATGCGCCTCTATGTAGAGGATTTATATGCATGCTTAGGATAAGCTAGTTATAACAGGCCTCCTATACCTCTGCAAGGGGTCTGAGTTACCAAAAAATAGTAACACACCTGGGTTGTGTCATTGTTCAGTATAAAGAGAGCGCCTATCTTTGGTTAGGATCGTTAAAAGATCTAGCACCAGGGTTTTAGCCTTCTCAAGATTCTCCGGGTTCACTTTATCCGCTGTATCGCTATACCAGTGATAATTGCCTATCATGCCGTTGATAAAGGCCATCAGGCTTGTTGCCCTCAAACCCATTCTCATTAGGGGTGTTGCGTCTGTGGGTAGCAGTTTATAGGTTACTGTTCGGATCCCTTTTAATGTGGAGAATTCTCTGACGATTTTTCTGAACTCCTCGTGGGAGCACCATGTTAAGATAGTTCCTTCGCACTCTGTAAAAGCGAGGTCTCCGATGCCTGGGTTATCTATATTAATAACTATGGAGTTTCTCAAGACCTCTTGTTTCTCTCTATAGAGGTGGTGGGAGCCTAGAAGGCCTACCTCTTCAGCTCCGGTGAAGTCGATTATTATCCTTGCCTTGTTCTTAACATCCTCAAAGCCTTTTGCTAGGGATTCCGCGACTCCGAGTAGGACTGCGACTCCCGAGGCGTTATCGTTAGCCCCGGGGACATAGTTGTGGAACAACTCCCTATGGATCAGAATTATGGTTGATATTAGCAGAGGGGCTGAGGCTATGAACGAGACTATAAGGATTGAGGGGCTATTTAAAAGGGATCCCGCTATTGTTAGGAAAACCACTATTATGGATGAGGCGAAGTTAAGCTTTATAGTAAGCCCTAGCCTATGAACCCTTGTGGGGTTAAATGAGTATGCTGCTTTGGTGCTATCATAATGGGCTGTCAGCACTATGGTCTCGGATCCAGTGCCTATCTCAACCACTATGTTGGCTGTCTCCCTCCCCCATAGGTGTCCGTAGAGCCTTGTTAAGAGAGGAATATAGAGCTCCTCCTCCAGGATAAGGAGGGCTAGTCCGGCTAATGCTAGAACAACCCCTATGCCTCTAAACCCTGCGAGGGCTATTAGTGGTGAGAGTGATAGTGCTAAATATATGGTTATATATGTGTGGGAGAATGTCGGGGGTGTGGGGAAAACACTGATCGAGGGTTTATAGCCATAGCTCTCAAGCTCCCTTACAATATAATCTCTAGCCTCTCTCTCCTCCCTGGTTCCGGCTCCTCTGTGTTTTTGTGAGAGTATTTTGACATGATCGTGTAGCTTTAAGGCTCTTGCACCTCGGTCACTCTGATCCCCATCCTCCCTAGTTCTTCTAGAAATTCCCCTGTATCTCTTATCAAGGCTTCTGGGGGATATATGCCTGGCCCTGCTATCCTACCCCTAGCTATTTTTACAGCCCCTAGGGCTGCTGGGATTCCTGTGAGCCTTCTCATCCTATCAATAGCTATATAGGATAGCTTACCACTATCTCCAAAGACATCGACACTCAACGCGCTTATACTTAAACCCCCTGTTCTGAATATACCCTCGATCCTATGGATCATCCTGGCTAGTTTCTCTGCCTTGTCATCGTTATTAATATTCAGGGCTTTTAGCAGGAATTTTGCGAATGAGTTTTGCCATGGAGGGATCAGCCCGCCCCTAACAGTAACCCTATCCCTAACCTTGATATACCTTGGCAGTGTCAAGGGCTCTGGATGTCCCGTGTAGAATAGTGTTAGCCTCCCCACGGGCCGTGGGAACTGAACCTCGATGCCACCACTACCAGCCTCTACCAGGGATAACGAGCCCCCGAGATACATTGGCGCTCTCCCTATGAGGGCGTGGAAGAGGTGCATAACAACTGCAAGGCCTTTGGAATCAGCCGCAGAGCCCACCCAGTATATATCTATAGCGCTAACCTCTCCAAACGATTTGGAGCCGTGTAGGGCGAGCAGGTTAGAGAGCCCTGGCGTCCATCCCAGACCATTTATCCCCGTGACTCTGGAGCCCTCGGCCTCGCTACCTAGACCTAGGATCTTTTCTGCAGCGTCATAATCGTCACAAACGTCTACGAAGTTCAGGCCTAGGCGCACGAGGTTCCTGGCCACGGGGAATCCTAGCTTGTAGAAGGGGCCTATGGTGTTAACAACAACGTCTACTCCTCTAGATGATTCTCTAAGAGACTCTATATCAATAGCATTGACCTTAGCTGCTTCACAATTACACCCAGAGCTCTTCATACTCTCGGAGACAGTTTTAGCGGCATCGTATCTAAGATCCCCAACCACTATGGTGTCTATATTCATGGAGCACAGAGCCTCTACAACCCCGGAGCCTATATCACCGGCTCCTCCTAAGACCATTATTTTCAATGATAAGCCCCTCCCATTTTTATGTTAGCACAAGCTTATAACATCATAATGCCCTTAATATTTATAATTATTTTAATTTTATTTAACCCTCCCCTATTTGTATTCAGCCCTGAAGCTATGTCGGTTACTCTATAACCTTTAGAAGCGTAGTACTCCTATAGATATAGATATTTAACCTGTTTCTCGAGATCCTCTCCGCTGATCATGGGATGAGACCCTAGCGTATACGACGGATCTTACCTCCCCCGCCTTGTTCTCAGGATCCTCTGGCCTCGCTCTCAGAGACCCTATATTTACCGCTAACGGGTTTGGCGGCCCTGATATAGATATAGGGATCTTGGGTAACGTGTCAGAAAACCTGGGGGTATTTTTCTCACCATACCATTATGGTTATGGTGTTCCGGTGGGTGGGGAGGGTTATGTTTTAGCTGTTGATATAGGTACCTCATCTATAAAGGTGGGTTTGGTCGATACCGCTAATCTTAGTGTTAGGTTTAGTGTTTCTGAGAGGGCTTCTTTCAAGGCCCCAAAGCCTGGGTGGGCTGAGATAGATCCTGAGGATCTGTGGGCCAGCGTGTCTAGGCTTGTTTCGGAGGTTGCTGGTCCCCACTATAGTCTTATTAGATGTGTCGTTGTCAGCGGTCACATGGCCGGTATAATCCCTGTTGATAGGTATACGCTGTTCGCCTGCTAATACTTGCAGGAGGTATTTATAAGCCTTGAATGGGATTGTTTTCGGTGATGATATGGTTTCCATATTGACTCTGGATGGCAATGGAAGCAACACTTTAAGCCATCCAGGGGATGATCTCACAGTGGATAGAGTCTCATACCATTGGATCCGGCAGTCACGCATAAACCCGCAGGGTCGATCTACTATAGAATTGAAAGGATTTCAGGAGCGCTGCTTCGAGGATAGCTATAGATAAGGGGTTCAGGCCTGATGAGAAGCAGTCCGAGATCTATATCTATAGTAAGCTCTTCAAGGAATACACAAGGACCTATGGTAGATTGAGGAATATTTTCCACAGGCTAGGTGGGTTGAGAGAAGAATATGGTGGGCTGGTTAAGAGCATCTAGATCTATATTAGGATATTGATCGCCTCTACAAGCGTCTCTTCCAGTATATCTGGTGGCATTATCCTTATGAGCTCGTTTATTAGTAGTATTTTATCCTCCGATATATAGCCTTCCCTTATTCCGAGGGCTTCTAGGGCTTTTCTATAGCTGGGGGTTTATGCTCTCTTAGGGCTTCTTCTAGATCTCTTAGGAAGGGTAGTATGAAGCCCATGCAGGGGTTCGGGCTTCATTGCGGTTGGTTTTTGCATCAACCGCTCTTCCCTTGGCTTCCTCGACCTCAGGGCTCCTTTCATCGGAGCCCTTATCCTTGGCCCCCACCCGTTCGGGGTGACCCCAACCCACAGCTCCCCCTCATAGCTTTGCTCCGGCTCATAGCTGTGGGGAGACCCCCACATCCTGGTTTTATTTAACCCGCCCATCGGGTCTCTATCCCCACCCTCATTGCTGAGCTGGCATCCCATAGAATAATAGAGCTTATATAATGTTCCACAGAGAAAAAATCACTACCAGTCCTTATAAATCCATATAAAACCAGAAACAGTTGGCTATGGCGTCGACATGTAGTAGTGTTTTGCTCTCAAGGGCTATTTCGCTCAGGTCCTTGATATCGTCAACAGATCCGTAAGGGTAGTTTGGAGCAGACCGTTTGTCCCTGGATGTTCATTCCATTCATTTATATTCATGGTCACATCCGGGGACTTCCACCTCTACCCGCAGGGCCTTTAGCCCTACGAGGTCATGGGCGGCCGTCGAGCCGAACGGCACGCGGCTCCCATCTAGCTCTGCCCCGGATGGCTTGGAGCACTGCTCCCATCGCCGTCCGGGGCTTGTGCGGGGGAACCCACACCGGGGATAATGTCTTTCAAGGCTTATAAATACCTTAGGTGTTGGCGAGAAAGCGCTTTCGGGCATGCCCCAATACCCATGAAAATTCCAAAACCTATCAATCCTCCCTATTCATATCAAAAAGAAAACAGCCCACTATGAGGGCTGTGTTCCTGCTAATCCTCTCGTTAACGGCGTTGATATCAATCTTACCTGTGCCGGGATCTATAGGGATAAACACGGGTTTTAGGTTTAGATAGGATGCCGCCTTGAGAAAGGCTGGGTGGGCTGTGTATGGGAGTATGATCTCGGGGGTTTCTGTCCTGCCCAGGGCTCTGAAATAATCCCTAGCGGCTTTGACTGCTAGCAATATGCTCTCAGTACCCCCATAGGTGAAGCTGCCCTTGGTCTCCTCATCACCATCCATTAGATAGGCTACTGCTCTGACGACCTCACGTTCTAATCTCAGGACACTTGGATATACGGTGAAATCGAGCATGGTCTTATCCATGTAGAGCCCGTAGGCTTTTCTCACCAGCTCCCTGAGCACGGGATCCCCGGTCTCGTAGGAGTGGGTGAACATTCTCCCACTACTAGGCTCGGGCTCTCCCCTTGAGAATCTGGATAGTCTCTCTAAGACGATCCCGGGGTCCTCCCCCTCAGGCGGGAACCGCTGCAATCATAGCCCGTGGTAGCGTCCCCCTGGGCCTTTAAAAACCCCTGGGAAGCTGTAACCAGCTGTTCCCGGTTTTATATGTATTTATAAGGACTGGTACTGAGACTGTTGCTCTGCGGTAACACAGTGCTTATACGAGACATGGTTTACAGCAGTGAGGTTAGTAGATAGAAGACCAGGTGGGGGCACTGATGTAGAGTGGTCTTGGTCTATGGGTCTATCTATAGAGTAACAGGGATCGTGGGCGGAAATACACCCATGCCCGGGGACAGGGGCGCTGAGTACTTGGTGTGATCCTTCTAAGATTTTTAGGGCCTAAACGCTTAATCTAGAGAGGATCTGGTGTAGGGGTATGGGTATCCATGCTATAACCCTTTACAGGAAAGGTACCGCTAGATCTCTCATCAACAGTCTCTGGGATCTGGCTATAGCGAGGTTCTTCGTATCCCTGGAAAGACGTTTGGGAGAAAACTTCGTAGGTTTGATCGATCTCTTGGGCGGTGAGGTCTATGAGAGTAATGTCCTTGTGGTTGTGAGGAGCAAGGATCTGGAGACTGTGCAGGAGGTGGTGAGGGTTAAGATGGATGTTGAGAGGGAGTTTGGGGATAGGGTGTTGATAAACCCATACATAGCTGGTGAAGATGAGAGGGATGTCATTAGAGCATTCCAAGAGGCTTCTTGAAGAGGCCTATAAGGATCTCGAGATAGAGTGCTATAACAAAGCTACCTCGGCATCGTACTTTGCCCTGAGAAAGGCCTGCGAAACCCTGCTAACAGTCCTGGGGGAGAAGGTACCTAGAAGAGATGATAAACTGGCCAACGCTATCAAGAACAAAGGGCTTGAGCATATCGCAAAGAACCTTATAACAATGTATGTATATAGAAAAGCCGCCGACTATGGGGAAGGCGTCTCCAGGGAGGTCGCTATAGAGTGTTACAGGCTTGCGAGAGAAGGTGTGGGCGAGGTCGAAAGCCTTATAAGAAGTCTTGTTGGGGACGCTGAAAAGCGGTGACCAGCAGCCCAAAAAGGCTGGCACCCTTTGAGAGGTATAGGCGCTTCGGGTCTATAGTAGATAGACGTTACCTCTATATCTACTCTTAGGAGGATCTATATGTATGTTTTGTGCTTGATGTTAGCTCCATGTCGCGTTTTTGATCAGGTCTATTAGTTCTTCTAGGCTTAGTCTGCGTCTATAGTATGTGTAGAACCATGGTTTGGCCCTTATCTTTTCAATGATCCTTGCTTTGACTACTCTTACGTCGTCTTCGTCTGGGTGCCAGTCGTTGAGCATCGATGGTGGGAAGCCTTCTGTGCTTAGGGTCTTGTTGGCTTTGAAGCCCCGTCTTGTCATCTCTTCTCTGAGGCTGTCGTGTCTCCTTTTTAGGTAGAGTACTTTGTTTTTGAAGAAGACCATGTGCCCTTTGCCCAGTGTGAACCTCTGGGGGATCCTGGCTGGGTCGTCCCGATCTAGGGGGTAGCGCCTGAGGTAGGCTATTAGCATGAGTATCTCGTTATACTCTGCTATGAGGTGCTGGTCCGTGAGGTACAGGGGATCGATCAGGTTGACCCTGACCAAACGGGGACGCCTTCCCCTCTATATTTTACTCCCAGACGCTAATTAGGCCCAGGCCTCATAGCCGCCGGTGTTTTAGTATATACAGCTGAGACCAACCCTCCGTCTGTCCCCGGACGTTCATCCCAATCATTTTATATTCATTCACGTATATCCAGGGGCTTCAACCTCGCCCACAGGGATCTAGGGATCCCTGTGAGGTCATGGGCTGCTGTCGAGCCAAACAGCACTTGGCCCCATCTAGGCTTGAGAGATCATCCCCAAGATGGCTTGGAGCAATGCTCCCATCGCCACCCAAGACCTGTATAGAGAGACCCGCACAAAGGACAGCCCAGCTCAAAGCTTATAAATCCCTTAGGTGTTGGCGGGAAAGTAGCCTCCAGGCATGCCTCCCAATACCCATGAAAATTTCCAAATCCTATCAATCCTCACTATGTATATCAAAAAGAAAACAGCCCTAGTATTGGTAAGGCTGAGGACAGGGGGCTGTTAGACCTCGATAAGTTCTTTCCCTGGTATGAAGCGTCTATACCACCTCTCCATCAGCTCGGGTGTTGCTATGTGGAGCTCTACGGGCTCTTCTACTTTCAATTCTATAGCAGATCTTCGGATCTAGTTGTGGTTCTTTTTTGATATTAGTGGCTGTCTAGGGGGCTTTGCCCCTAAGGGCCTGTCTCTATAGCAGATCGATTCATGCAGGATCTCTTTTTGCGATGCCCAGTTCTATAGTAGATCGACTTTATCTCTATATTTATTCTTATCCTGCTTATAAGCTTTTATGCTAGGATGATCCTTGGGTCGATTGCTGGAGCGATTCTGAGCTAAGAGCGGAGTGATTAGTATCGTTTGATACTAACCGCTGTGAGGCTGGATCCTTCAGGCGAGCTTTCTGAGTTTCTCTATAAGTTTGATTACATCTTGGGCGTGGTCTTTGACCAGCTCGGGGGTATTTGTGCTTCGTAGAAGTTTCTGTGGAGAGTGTTTGCGGATGACCATGGTCTTCCGATTTCTGGGTCGTTTAGCTCTGCTCTAAGCTTTGCTAATAGTTTATAAGGATCCCACATCCATTACTATTTATTAACTATATAGTAGATCGACCTTCCTACTCTATATTTACCTGGCTTTAATTTAAGCTTAGGTTTTCCGATCCTGGCGGTTTATTATCTCGATCCTCGTATTATGGTTTGTTTTGATATATTTATTGTGTTATTTTTACTTCTTCATGTGGGGTTGGTTATGAGGAGTCTGTTTTCCGTTGAGAATAGGGTTGCTGTTGTTATTGGTGCTGCTGGTGGGATTGGCAGGGCTATTGCCGAGCTATTCTGTGGTCTTGGTGGCAGGGTTGTTGCTAGTGATGTTGATGAGAAGGGTCTCAGCGAGCTTGTTGATCTTCTCTCGAGGAGGGGCTGCGATGTTAGGGGTTTTAGGGCTGATATAACAAGGGTTGATGATGTCAGGGCTCTGGTTGATTTCTCTCTGAAGAGCTATGGTCGCATCGATGCTCTCTACATATTGCCAGCGATCAATATTAGAAAGCCCATAGAGAAATATTCCTATGAGGAGTTTGATAGGGTTGTTAATGTTAATCTAAGGGGCTCTTTCATAGCGCTCAAAGAGTTTCTGGAGGCTATGAAGAGAAACCCAGACGGGGGTAGTGTTGTTCTCTTCTCATCTATAAGGCATCTAGTAGTAGAGCCCGGGCAGTCTGTATATGCGGCTACAAAAGCAGCTATCGTTCAGCTAGCAAGGGTTGCTGCGGCGGAGTATGGAAAATACAACATCAGGGTCAACGTAATAGCACCAGGGGTTGTTGACACTCCTCTGACTCAGCAGATAAAAAGAGACCCAGAATGGTATAGAGCATATGCTGAGAAGACGATACTCAAGAGATGGGCGGATCCTATGGAGATTGCGAGCGTAGCAGTGTTTCTCGCGATGCCTGCGTCATCGTATATAACGGGGTCTGTGATCTATGTTGATGGTGGCTGGACAGCTATTGATGGTAGATACGAGCCCAGGTTATAGTTTTTATTAAAAAGATCCGGTCTTCGGCCTGGATCTATTTGGTTTGTTTTGTTTGCCTCACCGCTAGTGTGAGTATTGCCGAGACTATCAGGGAGACTGCTAGAAAGTAGAGTCCTGAGTATGTTGTTCCCGTTGTGTCTTTTAGGTAGCCTACTATGTAGGGGCCGAGGAATCCTCCTAGGTTTCCTATCGAGTTGATCAGTGCTATGCCTACTGGTGCTATCTCTGGGTTTAGGTAGGTGTTTGCGAAGGACCAGAATGGTCCTAGGAAGCTATATATCCCTATTGTTGCTATGATCATCATTGCTAGTGAGAGGTATAGCTGGTTTTCTGCTACTGTTAGGCCTGATCCTATTAGTCCTAGTGCTCCCAGTATGAGTGGTATTGCTGTGTGGAGCTTTCTCTCACCCGTTCTATCGCTATGACGCCCCCAGAGCACCATTGCTATTGATCCGAATATGTATGGGATCGCTACCAGTATCCCTACCTGTGTGTTTGTTAGGATTTGGGAGAGTCCCTTGACTATTGTTGGCATCCAGAAGCCTATTCCGTAGAGTCCTGTGACTAGTGTGAAGTATATGAGGGAGAAGTGCCAGACTCTTGGGTATCTTAGCGCGTCCCATTTTGATCTCGCTGGCGGTTTTCTCGCTGCCTCCTCTTCTAGCTGGCTTATTAGCCATGCCTTCTCTTCCTGAGTTAGCCATGTGGCTTTTGCCGGTTTGTCTGTTAGATAGAATAGGGATGCGATCCCGAATATTACTGCTGGGAGTCCTTCTAGGATGAATAGCCATCTCCATCCCGGGAGTCCGAGCCAGTGGATGTTATCCATTATCCATGTCGATACTGGGGCCCCGATTATGCTTGATATGGGGACTGCTGTCATGAAGAGGGCTACTGCTCTTGCCTGCTCCTTTGATCTGAACCAGTATGTGAGGTACAGTATGATTCCTGGGAAGAACCCCGCCTCCGCTACTCCTAGGAAGAATCTGACTATGTATAGCTGTAGGGCGTTCTCCACAAAGGCTGTTAGCATTGCCACAACCCCCCAGCTTATCATGATCCTTGCTATCCAGAAGCTCGCCCCGAACATGTGTAGGAGCACGTTGCTGGGTATTTCGAAGATGAAGTATCCTATAAAGAATATCCCCGAGGCTAGTCCGAAGACCTCGCCTGAGAGGGCTAGGGCTTTGTTCATATCAAGGGCTGCGTAGCCCAGGTTCACACGGTCTAGGAAGGCTATGATGTAGAGAACAAATAGATATGGTATAAGTCTTCGGGTAACCTTCTGAAAGACCCTAGCCTCTATCTCCCTATACTGGGCAGCGTCTCTCAATGCTTAGCACCCCAAACCTATTCTAAGACCAAGCGTGTCTCTATGGGGAAACTGTTTTGAGGGTCTATTTAGCCTCACCAGATCCTTTTTATAAGAACCTATTTGTAGGAACATGGCTTTATCACCTGGTTTACGATATACAATAAACATAACAAATATATAAATATTATGGCTGTCTAAGCGTGGTGCATAGGCATAAAGCCTTCCAAACATATGACAGATCATTGCTCTCATATGGCTCTAGATCATCGTCTATAGCAGACCAGCATATCGCTTAGAACAAATACATAGAGCATGCTCAAGCCATGCTGTTTTTCTACAAATATTCTGGAAAGATCTATAGGGTTTGGTTAATATAGTCTGGCGGAACTAGTTTTCATACTAGTTCTAAATTGCAATAAAACAGCACACCCCCAAGCTGTTTAAAATAATTCCCAGGCGTAGATAAGATCTCATTCTATTGGGCTAGCTGAAAACATGATCCATAGGGATCGTAAGATCCCTGTACTAGTGAGGCAGAAATCTCTAGTATAAAAGAGCATCAAAGAATATCAGTAAACATCCAGAGGCAAGCAGGATCTAGAATCCTATCTATAATCCCTGATCTTGATTATAAAAAGATTCTTTTTACGTGGTTTTAGCTAAAGAAAGCTCTGAAAAAGAATACCATCTCCCCGTCCACATATACTTGGTATCCTTTGAGATCTTTGGATGCTGCGTAGAACCACTTCTGTGTATATAGAAATATCCATGGTGCATCTCTCCAGATGATCTCTATGGCTTTCCTATACAGCTCAGCCCTCTTAGCCTCGTTAAGCTCTACTACAGCCTGCTCGAGCAGGGAGTCGACTTCGGAGTTGTTATAAGGAGCGGCTGCGAGACCTTTTGGAGGTGCCTGGGATGAGTGGAACTGGGGATAGAGAGTGAAGTGAGAGTCAGCTACAAAGGGTCCCCAGCCTAGCATTAGTAAGTCGTAGTCCTTCTGATCCAGGGGTTTAAGCCACATAGCAACATAACTAGGCCAGTCCATTGTCTTGAGGGTGACCTTAACACCTATTCTTGATAGGTAGGCTTGCACCGCTTCTGCGACTTGCTTGTCCTGGAGATATCTCCCAGTGGGGTGTAGGAATACTAATTCCTTGTCGAATGGGAATCCTGCTTCTTCGAGCAGTTTCCTAGCCTTCTGAGGATCGTATTGATATGCCTCCATCTTGGCATAGCCGAAGAAGTGGGGAGGTACGGGGGAATCGGCTACTACGCCTAGGCCGTAGAGCACGTTGTTGACGATAGCGTTCTTATCTATAGCATAGTTGAGGGCCTGCCTAACCCTGGGATCCTTTAAAGGTCCTTTAGGAATAATGGCTATGAACACGATCCTATTACTTGTTGGTGTGATCACCGTGAATCTGGGATCATTTTTAACCCTCTCAAGATCTGCAGGCGGTAATCCGAATGCGAAGTCCACATCCCCAGCTAGTAGTGCTGCCAGCCTTGTTGAGGCTTCCGGTATTATTAGCCATTCTATCCTCTTTATAGGAGGCTTTGATCCCCAGTAATCCTCGTTCCTCTCAAGCACTACCCTCTTACCCTTCTCCCATGAGGCTAGTTTATAAGGTCCGGTTCCGATGGCTTCTGTGATGGAGGCGTTGCCGAACTTCTTAATAACGTTCAGGCTTGTGATCAGGAGGTAGTTAGCTAGGGCCTTTAGGAATGGTGCGAAGGGTTCTTTCAAGTAGATCTTGACAGTATATCTATCGATAACCTCTGCCCCTTTCACGGGCCCTAGGAAGCCTCTTAGCGTAACCCTCACATTAGGGTCTATCCATCTATCCACGTTGGCTTTAACTACGGTTGCGTTGAATTCTGAGCCGTCATGGAATCTGACATTTTTTCTAAGGTAAAAGGTATATGTCAGCCCGTCTGGAGAGATCTCCCATTTCTCGGCAAGCCAGAGGATAACGTTGCCTTTTTCATCGAACCATAGGAGTGTCTCGTATATGTGTTTAACAACGTTTAGGACTGGCGCTGATGTTTGTGCGAAGGGATCGAGTGTGTCTAGATCTGTTCCTGTAGCTATTCTTAGCGTGTCTTTCTTGCTAACCATAGCCTGTGTTGGTGTTGTTATCTGTGGTGTGGTTGGTGGTGATGTGGTGGTTGTAGCAGGCGGTTTTGTGGGTGCTTGCTGCATAAAGATTAGTGCAGATGCTATGGCGCCGATTATTATTATTGCCATTATCGCTATGATCAGAAATGTTTTTGAAAGACCGTGCATTATAGACACCTCACGTTTTATTAGCCTATAAGCTTATAAATGGGTAATAGCTTTTAGGATCTGCTAATAATGATTAAGAATTAGATGGTTTAAAACATGCTTGTTAGAGGATCACGGCTTATCATGTTCTCATAGCCTTTTATTGAGCTTCTACGTGTTTGGTTTATGATTTTTCGTGGGTTAGGATTAGGGGTAGTAGTGAGTAGATTTTGGAGGCGTTCATCATGTCCTCGATCTCTATGTACTCGTCCGGCATGTGTGGTATCTCGACCACGCCTGGTCCGTAGGTGACTACCTCGTAGCCGGCGGCGGCGTAGAATCTCATGTCGGTGGCTCCTCTGCATATTACTTTTCTCGGTCTTTTGCCCAGGATCTTCTCGGCTCCTCTCTCTATGGTGTTGAAGATCCTTAGGCTGGGGTCTACTATAACTGGTTCAACCTTGTTTATGAGCCTCACCTCTATATCAGCCCCTATGTTCTTTGCCGTGTTTTCCACGAATTCTCTGATCTCTCTCCATGCGTCTTCACTGCTCTCCTCAACTATGAGCCTTCTATCGAAGCTAAAGGCTACCTCGCCCGGGACTTGGTTTATAGTCTTACCCCCTCTTAGATATCCACCGATCATTATTGTTGCCTTGTTACCCTCCTCAAGATCGTATGTATACTTGCTCTTCTTAGCCTCTATCCTTGGAACGAGCTCGTCAAACATCTTCCTAGCTATCAGGGTTGCCTTGTCAAAAGCATTCACACCAAGCCACGGCATAGATCCATGGCTTGTCTTCCCTCTGACAGTAACCTCACCCCATAAGGCCCCCTTATGCCCTATATACATCTGCCCCAGACCGCTGGGCTCTGCTATAACGACGTATCTACTTCTAACCATGCCCTTCTCAACCACATACCCAGTCCCCGCTGATCCCAAGATCTCCTCATCCGGGACGAATACTGCTTCAACACCTATGCCAAGATGATCAACATGCTTCGATAGAGATGCCATAGCAGTTGCTATAGCAGCTATGCCTCCCTTCATATCAGTGGATCCTCTACCATAGAGCTTCCCATCAACGATCTTTGGCTTGAAAGGCTCTGTTATCCTCCAGCCAGGCCCTCCAGGAACAACATCATAGTGCCCGTTGAAATGAATGGCTACATTATCCCTACTACCGATCCTTGCTAGCACTATATACCTAGCCCTCCCCCTACCCTCTGGAGGAACCCTGGGATCCACATACTCCTGCGGAACCCTGTGGATCTCCACAGAGATCCCCACACTCTCAAGAAACTCTCTAGAAACCCTTGCAAACTCCTCATAACCCTCACCCCAAGGAGAAACCGTAGGGATCGATACTATCTCCCCGAGAAACCTCACAGCAAAATCCCTATAACCCTCAACACCCCTCACAACCAGATCAAGATCAATCCTCATAATATACACCAGAGATATTTTTACAGAGGGTTTATAGTCCTTTGTGTGGAGAGACCTCTGCAGGGTTTATGATTGTCTGGGCTCTTTTACTCTTACGTATCGTGTAAAGATGGTAGGGGTTCTTATAGGGGTTGCCGAGTAGTAAAATAGGAGTGGGAAGAAGGATCCTTTAATAATAACCCATTGTTTCTGGGCATTGTTTAGTTGAGTTCTTTGTTATTTTTGTCCACGACTATGTCCATGTTACATCTCTCTATATTTTTTCATTATTTTGTAGTATTTATCCACGTCATCCTTGGTTTTGGAGATCCTGCTCAGTCTAATAGCTTCTCTAACGCTCCCGTTTCCTTGGACTACTACATGTGCTATGTATTCTGCTAGATCCTCACTTACTCCTTCCCTCTTGACTAGGGTTTTCTTTATAACCCTCCTCAGCGTTTCTGGATCGTATGGTTTTAGGTGGAATATCTGGAACCTGTCGAGCAGTTCTGGGGGTAGCTTCTTCGTAGTATTGGCTGCTGCGAATACCCATGTCTTCATTGTCTCCTCCTTATATTCCTTGTGCTTGGCTACAACAACCCTGCCGCTCTCCATCAGTGTTAGTAGCACGGATATGTCGTCGGGGCTTGATATTTTGTCGAGCTCGTCTATTATGAGTATCCTTGGCTTGTAGTTCAAAAGCACATCCCTTATACCAACCTTCGTAGCTGTCCCAGCAGTTATGAATATGCTTTCTGAGAGCCTCCCAACCTCCATAAGCATTATAGACTTACCGGTTGCAGGTCCTCCCACCAATAGTATGTGGCATGGCTTGTCAGCCTTAAGACTGGCGATAAAGATCTCCTTAATATCATCATAACCCTCAACAATCTCCCAGAAATCCGGAGGAATATCTATATACTTCCCCTCCTCCTGGATCCTCGGCGTGCTATCCTCTCCAAACAACATCTCAGCTTCGTTAAGTCTTCTCTCAACCTCGTCTAGGGGAACTGTGAACTCATACCGTGTTTGCGATCGTGATTTATATCCAACCTTAAAAAGCTCATAATCATAAATCAGCTTCCTGAACTCCCACCAAGGAACACCTATATCACTTAGCTCGAAATCCAAGCTATATCCCTTCGCCTCACGCTCTCTAACATACTTTAGAGCCTTTGTAACGATCTTTCTTAGCTTTGGGTCTCTAAGAAAGCCCCAGTCAACCACCACTAATCACCACATTTAATCCACAGAGTATTTTTAAAGCTATATAAGTCCAGGCTGATCCGTTAGTTCTTTCTTTATTTTCGAGTAAAGCTGGGCTTTCTAAATACTGCCCACTACTTTATACTTAAATCCCTATGCAACATTCAAAACCGAACAGCGGGTTTCACTCCTAAGAAAGCTTAAATTTGATAAAAATACCCAGGAAAGCAAGAGAGGATCATTGTTTGGAATAATAAAGAACCAGAAGTGATGGAATGGGTAAAAGATACCGGTGTTTTGGTTTTCCCAAACTAGCCCCCGACCTCCTACCCATAATATAGGGTGAGGGCGGAAGAGGGATCTATGTGTGGATCCTCGTTTGGAGGGTTAGGAGTTCTACCCCCAGAGATCAAAACCCATGCTCCGGTCTGGGGTCTAGGGGGCTGGGTGCGAGGTTATGGTGGGTAGGGTGATGGTGCTGAGGGCGAGGCCGTATCAGGAGAGTATTGATGTGTTGGAGCCGTTTATAGATCATAGTGCTATACTGGTGTATGATGTGGTGAGGGAGGGTGGTAAGGTGGGGATAAATATTCTATACTCGTATGTCGAGTTCGATCTCGATCTGGCGGGGTTGGTGGTGAGGCTGGATAGCTATGGTATCGTGATCGATGATAGGTTAGTACCGGTCTTTCTGCCAGACGGTGTGGAGGCTATTGTGGCTGAGGATGATGTGGGGCTTACCGTGCTGATAAGGCGGGTTGGGGGTGTGGTTGCTAGTGCTATGTAGGTTTGGTGTGGAGAAGAATCTATATGTGGCGGGGCTTGGGTGTAAAAAGAGGTTTTTATCTCTACTCGGGTTCTTTTTCTATGCTTTCTAGGTATTCTATGTATTTTAGCAGATCGCTGTTAGGATCGTCTATGTATTTTTTCACCTTCACACCCTCCTTTCTGAGTATTTTTATCGCCATTTTTCCCTCCTCTATTAGTTCTTCGTAGCGTTCTATCTCCTCCCGAGATAGTTTATCCCACTTCTCTCTAAGCGTCTTCTCAGCTTCGAGGGCGTTTTTCAACGTTCTTTCTAGGTTTTCTATGAATTCTAGGTATTTCAGCAACTCGCTATCCGGGTTATCTATATATACCCTTACATTCACATCCACCTCCCTCAACGCGATCATAGCCCGTTTACCCTGCTCTATATATTTTCTAAGCCTCTTCACCTGCTTCCGGGACAGCCTATCCCCCTCCTCCCTAAGTATCTTCTCAGCCGCCACAGCACCCTTAACAGCCGCGGTGAGAAGCCCTCTGATAAAGGGACCCACACCCTTCCACTTCTCCGCATAGTCCTCCTTACTTTTTATCTCCTCCTCCACCTGTAACAATACCCCGCACTTAGGGCACCTTATATGCGGGGGCTCAAGCCTCTCGGGAGACCACTCATGCTTGCACACAGGGCATTTAACCCAGCTATGTCCGCACTTAGGGCATCTCAGCTTCTCAACATACAACCTGACCCCCCATAATAATATAGTGTAATGCCCCCACACCTATAGCCTAAACACGAAGACTCTTTCTACATAACATCCCAGATGCTCTCTATGCCTTCGCCAATCAATTTACAAAACCCATACTTAGCTTTAGATCAAAAATTAGGAATCAAAGATAGAAAATCCGTTGTTTGAATCAGCGGCTTATCCTTGGAGTTCAAATATTTATAACAGGCTGGTTTGTAACCCTACCGTGTCCAGCTGCTTATTAATGTGCCAAGTTTCATATATAGTTATTGTCACTAACATAGCTTTTGTATTGAGCTAACAGTAACCGGCTGCACGTAGGGCAGTCATATAAGGTCTTACCTCAAGGCCCGATTCAGAGTGTTTAGAGTATAGGTGCTGTATGGAAAGCCTGCTTTAGGAGCGCTAGATTTATGATAGCGTTGGCGCCGTAAGGCTGGCTTCGTAGGAGAGATTAGAGGTTTAGCTATTGTTAAGTGATCCGCAAGATTCTAAAGAGCATGCTAATGAAGGGGAGTGAGGGTTGGAAAAGCTTGGTTAACTCTGTAAAACAAAGTTCGTAAGTAAAGTTTAATAAGCTTTGAGTACATAGGTTTGGGAGGGTTCTCATGAGCGAGGGGAAGCTCATTATAAGTCCTTATGAGATTTCTGAAATTGCTCTGATCAGGGCTGTTACGAATCTTCATCCAGGCGTGGGGAGATCGGGTGAGACCGTCGATCTACCGGTTCAGAGAGACGGTCTAGGTTTCCCTATAATATACTCATCAAGTCTTAAAGGAGCCTTGAAGAGTGTCTTCTGGAATCTTCCGAACGTAGATAAGAATGAGGTGAGGGATCTATTTGGTCCCGACCCTGACGACGGAGAGAAGTTTACATCCGCGGTAGCCTTGCTTGATGCTTTGGTTATCGTGTTTCCCGTAAGAAGCCTGGAAGGGGTTTACGCTTTTGCAACCTCTCCCCTCCTGCTTAAGCGGTTCAGAGACTACTTAGAACTTACTGGGAGTGATTATGAGTGTGTAAGGAACCTATCAAACCTGTCTATTAATAAAGGTACGTGTCAGACATCTAAGCAAGCCGTGGATCTTCTTGGGGTTAAGGCTCTAGGAGGCAGGATCATTATAAACGAGGAAATTGACGTAAGTTGCAACACGGATCTATCTAATGATATAGAAGCTCTTGAGAAGTTATTAAATATAGAAAAAGGAAGACTCCTCATACTAAGCGACGATGAAGCACTAGACGCTCTAAACAGATCTCTAGTCCGAGTAACCAGAATAGCCGTCGACAGGGAGAAGAAGACAGTAAAGGAAAGAGCGCTATGGACAGAGGAATATATCCCAAGCAGTACTGTCTTCACTACTGTATTCTTGTATTCCTATGCTAGAAGATCAGGTAGCAGCTTAGGATCTCCTGATAATGTTAAGAATAAGTTCCACGAACTGCTCGGGAAAACTAAAAACTACCTGATCATTGGAGGCAACGAGACCATTGGGAGAGGCATAGTCAAGCTTGAGTTCGTGAAGAAAGGGGCGTGAAAGCCTTGAGTATAAGAGATCATGTGTTAAACGCGATAACAGATTTTGAGCTTCTGCTAAACTCCTTAGAGAAAAGAGAAGGAAGTAAGGTGGGTGGAAGCTTTAGGAGCAGATGTAGGGAGTTACCGGCCTTAATAGAGGATGTAGGTTTAGTTCCAGCTCTTAGCTATTGTTATGCAAAAGCGGGTAAAGGTGTTTATGATACTATTAAAAGAATGCTTAAAGAGGGAGGCAAGATCTCTGATGGTGATTCTACTGAGAAAGGATACGGCATTTATCTCTACTTTACACTAAAAAGGCTAAAAGATCTTAAACTATTAGAGGAATCTCACTTAGATGATCCAATAAAAGCTTTTGAGGAGTTGCAGAAAGGAAAACAGAGAGTTGCGAGCAAACTTCTCAGCCCCTACCTAATCCAAATGAAAAGGCTATCTGAGGCAATATTTAAGGCTGAAGGTGAATAAATATGAGCTCATGGTTAAACGTTCAGAGAGAGATAGCTCAGAGAGATTGGATAGCAGAGATAAAACTAGAAAACATTACACCCGTAAGAATAGGGGGCTATAATGCGAGGCCATATAGTAGTTCACTCAATTTAATGGAACAACCACGTACACAGAATATAAAAGGGTTATGGAGATGGTGGGCAAGAGCAATACTAGCCGGCGCAATCCTTAGCAGCAAAGGATCGTTAGCTGAGAGCCTTAGTGATATAGATAAAGAGGTATCCCGCCTTTTAGGCAGCACCAATGCTAGTTCCGAATTCTTCATCCAAACAACCCTTAATTCCGATCCTAAGATTATTCCCTATAATGAGCTAGAGAACGTACCTAGAGTAAAATTAATTACAATGGGTATAAGTGATGAGGAGAAAAGACTTGAACAGTATTATCAGAAGCTAAGTTTAAGTATTTTTGTTGGGGCTAGAAAAGGCGTCGAGAAGCATAGCAGAGATTCCGTCATGTTTGCCCTTTCATCACTTATAATTGCCTTAATATTTAGTGGTATTGGTTCTATTACCACTAGAGGATTCGGAAAGCTAAAGATCATCGATATAGAACCAAAATCACCAGCTTTCAGAAACGATATTGACAATCTTAACCAATTATTAAAGAGTTTGTATAAGCAAAATAGCGAACAGAGCATAACAGAAGGACTAAAGAAACTCATTTCAGTGTCTTTAGAATATGCACTAGGTTATCTGTCCCTGAAGAAGGTACCATCAAGAATTAAGATAAGCGAAACACCCTTATATTCAGTTCTTCTACTAAACAGCGATCCCGAACTCTTCCGCCTAGAGACTATTTGTATATCACGACAGGATCCAAAGTCATTACTGGAATGCCTTGGTAAATCAACTTTAAAAATAGAGTGGAAACGGAAGAGGAGAGATTTGAAACCACGGGATCCTGGGAAAAACTTACATACGTGGGTCTTGGGTCTACCTCGTCATCAGGAGCTTCCTTACGAAATAAACGAAGTCGAGAAAAGATGTGAAAAACGACTAACGGGCTATGCTCTCTTTAATGGTGAGGAAAATGTAGAGAAGCGTAGACAATCGCCAATAGGGTTTACTGTATTAGAATGTGCAAGTGGTTTAGCCATAGTTATGTATGGATTCTTAACATCAGAATTCCTAAAATTATTAGAAGGTCATAATGGTCTAATCCTAAAACATATTGGGATCCATACTACAGAGGCCACTTTTTGTCCAAGAAGAAAATATCGGGTTATAGGCAGAATAACACACATAGATCGCACTAATGTTTATGATGACATATTAAACCATGGGATCTTTTTCCCTCAGAAAATTATAAACGTTAATAAAGACATGTCTATCGAAGATGTTTATAGATTAGTTTTTAATGCAGCATGGGATTTTGTCAAGCAAATAATTAAAGACAGGTGTTGCAGATGATGCTAAATGAACTTCGACTGTTAAAAAATGCTTTAACGAAGCCGAATCTTTGGAGCTATATATCGCTCTTTGGTGCAAAATGGTTACTTGATAAAGCTCAAAGAAAGGCTAATGAGGGAGAGAAGAGAAGACTGCTAGAATATATGATTCAACGGGCACGCCTAGATGATAGCAGTAAAAATAAAATTAATTATATGTTTACAAGTATAGAAACGGCGCTTAAGGGTTGTGATTTTGAGTTAAGAAGGATAAGAATTAAGGCTATATCAAGGGGACTTATAGGAGGCTCGGAGACTTTTGGTTCTATACCATTTGAGGTTGGATTATACTTTGATCCGATAATGAATGTTCCCTATATACCTGGTTCTACAATAAAGGGTGCTGTTCGCTCAGCCACTTTCGACTTGTTGTTAAAAGAGAGAGTGGGTACAGGCAGATCCAGCAAAGGAGTTGAGGAGGAGGTTGAGAGGGAGTGTGTGAGGATCTTTGGAGGTTGTATAGATAATGAGGACTGCAGTGCTGGGCTTGTTGGTTTTACTGATGCCTATCCTATTGAAGGAGGTAAGAGAGGTTACCTGCTTTATCCGGATGTGATGACACCTCACTATAAAGATAATGTGAAGAGTGAATTGGACGTATCGCCTACACCTATAATATATCTTACTATAGCGCCAGGAACAAAATTCCAGTTTTATATCTTTTACAGAAAAGAGAGGGGAGGTAGGAGGCTTACTGTGGGGGGTTCGCGAGATTCTGATCTAGCTGAAACCCCTATTCCCGATCTTAGTAGACTGGGTATCGTGGATCGTGGATTACTCTACGCGTTCTACAGAGGTGTTGGTGCTAAAACCGCTGTTGGTTACTCGAGATTTGAGATCGTGAGTTATGAAAATGTGGGGTGATTGCTTGGTCGGAAACATCTTTGTTTTAAAGACATCATGTTTGCTTCACGATCCGCCTAACAAGGCTTGGCGTCTCAGGGATCATAAAGAGGAAGCAAGGAAGATAGCAAGCGAGATTCTAAAAGGTACTAGTCTTGAGTACTTAGTTGAGAAGGGTAAGATTATAGCTATTGCTGATGAGATGGAGAGGATAGCAAAGCAGGCGGATATATATGCCTCGAGCGTGGATAGATGGCTATTGAGTAAGCTTGTTGGCGAGGACTATAGCTTGTTCCCAGTAGAAGATGTTAAGCTCAAGAATATCTTTAACCCAAAGTTCTATCAAAGCATCAGGGAGAGGCCTGCTGAAAACTACGTCAACAAGTTCGCGGAATCCTTGAACAACCTTATCAGACATATAAGAGATCCCAGGCTGGCTTATCATGTGCTATACGCAAGCTACGAGCCCATATGGATAGAATTAGGGCTTCCATCAGGGCCTGCAGACACGAGGGCTCCCACTCATACTGTTTTTGACCACAACTATGCAACAGCGTCTATGATGAACTGGCTTTTAAAGGGGAGAGAGCCGGATGGAATACTGCTTTACATAGATCTAGGGAGAGTTCAGAGATTCATATCAAGCTCAAGGAAACTACGCGATCTCTGGGTATCGAGTTATTTAGCCTCAGCCCTTGCCTGGAGGCTCTTCTGGATCTTCGTGAGGGCCTTAGGCCCCGATGTAATGGTATTGCCTACATGTAGAGGGAACCCGTTCTATTATCATAGCTTAATCTCAGAGCTTATTGCAAATGGTATCGATGAATCAGTAATAAATGAGATCAAAAAAATATCTGCTAAAATCGCTGGTTATGATCCGGAGAAAGATATAATACCTAGGTATGCGGTTGTCCCTGTTACAGCTACATTTATCCTACCCAGTCTAGATGTGTTAAAAGAGTTTGAAGAGTTCAGAGAGCTGGATGTCAATAAAGGCGTTAAGGGTTTAGAAGAGTTTGTAGAGAAAAAGTATGAGGAGATATGGAAGGAAATTTATGATTTGGTCGTTAAGACTTTAGAGACTGAGACGGTAAGGAATAGACTTGGCGATCTAGCAGTCAAAGCGAGAGAACTGCTAGAAGAGTGTAGAAAATACGGCTTTGATAAAGTTCCTCCCCTACCGCTTAGAGCCATAGCTCTCTCAACAAGCGAGAATGGGTTTAAGGGAGAGCGTTATATGCTATACCACCATATGCTTGAACTCCTAAGAGATAGGGAGAATGAGAGGAAGCTTTATAAATCCAGCCCCGAGGAGAGGCTCGAGCTCACCAAGATGACCCTACAGCCTGTCAAGACCTGGCCTGAACCTAAAGAGGCTGAGAGAAGAAAGGGTTTCGAGTACTGTAGCGTCTGTGGCAGATTGCCGGCAATCATAGTTCTTCCGTCAGATGAGGAGGAATACGGTAAATACCTGGATCTTAAACTTGAACCGATCTTCAGCATGGGCGAACGTCTCTGCCCCTACTGCTTAATCAAAAGGCTCTTAAGCTTTAGCGAAATACTTGAGCCTGTTGTGGATCACTTACTGGGAAGAGCTTCAAAGAAAATAACATCGGAGGGGCTTAAACTTAAGTTCCCTTCGGTCTCTGATGTGGCACTTATACCATTTAAGAGGTCTTTTGTCGAAAATGTTATGAAGCTAGATAAAGATCAAAGGCTTGCTGAAGAGCTTGCTGTGTGGATCAATGAGATCCTGCAAAAACTTGTAAAAAGTGAAGAAGATTCTGTTATGCCTGCTGAAAGAGATTTACTCGAGAAAGTTAAGAAGATGAAATCCTCAAGGCTTGCTGAAGAGCTCGAATCGATGCTGCTTACAGACTCTGAGGCAGCATTTTTGAGGACTTATAGGTTAAAGAGAGACGAAAAGGAGGAGATGTTTTCTCC
>DATMAU010000043.1:0-92857 GCA_035559775.1 Sulfolobales archaeon | reverse complement strand
CATGCAATGGGTATACCTATGGATGCTGCTTCAGCTGGGTTTAGAAGACCCATTGCCACTATATCCATTATAGTGCTAAATGTGATTATATATATCCTCACCACGTACAAGAACTCCTTTGTTTCTATAAATAGCGATGTTCTGTGGAGCTATGGCTATATTCCAGCATATTTCCTGACAGATCAAGGGATCATGAGGATCTTTACCTCAATGTTTCTTCACGCAGATCCTCTGCACATATTCTTCAATATGTATTTCCTATATATATTTGGTAAGGGTGTTGAGAGTGTCCTTGGAGTTTCAAGGTTCTTGACACTATATATAGTATCAGGGGTCTTGGCATCCTTTCTCCACACAGTGTCGGTGGGCTTTCAGGGGGCATCGGCTCTCTCAATCCCTGCTGTCGGTGCTTCTGGAGCTATAAGCGGTGTCCTCGGAGCATATCTAATGCTATACCCAGCAACACCTCTTGCTCTATGCCTCTTCTTGCCATTTCCTCTGTGTGGAACCTTCAGGGCTTCTACATTCCTCCTCTTCTGGTTCATAGTACAAGTTACATATGGCTATCTAAGGCTCGGTGGTGTTGCTTTCTTTGCACATGCCGGCGGCTTCATTGCAGGGGTTGCTCTCTCGTGGTTATTGGGAAGAGATGTCGTGGCAAGGTTGAAGCAACCGTTCTTCTACACACTCAGTGTTTTCTCTGAAATGGGTGAGGGTTTGGGTAGGGGTGCAAAGATCGTAATGATCATAGCGATCCTCTCCCTCATAGGCATTAGTATATATTCATACTATTCAGGCACCTCTATAGATAGATCCCAGCTGGTCTATAATGTTAACGTTAATATAGGTAGCAGCCCTAACGAGCCTCCCTATAGCTCGTCTATGGCGACTCTCTTGGTAACTAGAGGGTCTTCTGATTTTAGCATGAGCCCTATTGTTGATGATACCTCGAGAATACTTATTAACAGGCTACTGGCATCGAATATATTGATAAACACTGAGAGTAGAGGTTCCACGGAGGATATTAGGAAAAGCCTAACGGTAACCATACTTAATGTTCCTGTCCCGTTCTCGATATCGGCTAGAGCTAGTTATGATGACAATGGTGTGATGATCCATGGGTATGGCTCTGCAATAACGAGAAGTGTGGTGTGTGGTGCTACATGCATGTTGGGCGATGTTATCCAGTATCCGTGGTTCGAGATAAGATCTGTGGGGCCTATATCGATAGCCAGCTTGATCACAATACCACTGCTGATCTCGATGTTGTTTCTACTGCTAAGCCTCTACATAGTGGTTGCAAAGGATAGAGAGATCTCTCTAAGTACTCACTGGTAATCAGAGTAATAGGATCACTGTCAATATCTCTATATCTACATGTAATTAACGAAAGAAGACATAGCCACCATATCGAGCAGATACTCGGCTATATCGGTTATATAGTCATAAATTCTCGTTATATGGTAGGCCGATATATCCCTGGTAAGCCCTAAGCCAGAGATCTTCTCGTGGATCTTCTCTTTACTCTCTATGAGATCTACGAGGGAGGGCATAAGTGTCTCGAGCCTATCTACCTTGCCATTCTGTCTTCTATCGGAATCCTGGATACCTGTCCTGAGTATCTCATCCAATAGCACGTAGTATTTATACATGTCCCTTAGTACGAGATATATTTTAACTCTATCACCATCACCAACACTGTTTCCAAGTCTAGCTATAGCTACCAGGTGGTCTGAAATCCTCTCTATGAGTCTCACCACTTGAACCATGACATATGATCTCTGTAAATACTTAGGATCTCTATCGATCTCTGGGTTGCTGAGCATGATATTAAAGATCCTCTCGGCTTCTCTTCTAATCGCATCGATCTCGTTATCGAGATCCTCTAGCTCTTCGGCAAAGCCGTTCTGCTCTGAGTATGAGGATATAGTCAACTCGAAGAGGGATCTAGCGTTGTTTATCACCCTCCTCACAATAGTCTCGAGACCAGAGCCTCTCCTCACTTCTCTCAATACCGTGAAATTCTTACCCTCATCGAATATACTGAAGCCCGGCATGAGCTTCAAGATAGACATGATCTGTCTCTTTGTATCTCGAGAAAGAGGTTTCTTTGACGTGAGCTTTATCTGCTCGGCTCCTGACACATAGAGGGCTATTAACAGATGCTTTAGCGAGATCGGGTCATAGCTATCCATATCTATATCTGAGTATGTTTTGAGTCGTGGAGCATCGGAGGGCTCTATTATAAGCTTAGACCCAACCCTCCTGATCAGAACCCTCGAGCCCTTCTCAATCCCGTGGGCTTTACACCACTCCTTAGGTAGGTATAGAACATACGAGCCCCTGATCTCCTGGATCCTTCTCTCCTCCTCGTGAGAGACGCTCATAATCCCTGTATTAGTAGTCCTTCAGAGGTATTATTATATATCGTATGTTTACATATGTACCAGGTTTGGTTAGGGCGATATATAGCTCCGAAGAGTATCTAGATTGATGATGAGGCTCGAAAGGGCCGTAGCGATGCGGAGCCCGCGCAGGTCTGAAAAAGATCCTGCCATTCGCAAACCCTAGACCAAGTCTAATGATCCATGGGCTAATTAGTTGTAGTAGTATCCCTACAGCAGCGAGCTTAAATCCTCTCAGTGTTTAGATATGGTGAAAGGTGTGTATAAGGATGCCTCAAGACCTGCTAGGCTTCTTAAAACTATCTTTGAAAAATCTCGAAGATGGTATCGAGAAGGCGGGTTCTTCGGCAAAGGCTTCGGAATTATCGGTTATAGGGTCGATTAAGGAGGTGATAAGCTATAGCGAGAAGGTTATTGAGAAAGGGCTTTGTCTCTCAAGCTCCAGGGGAGTTAAGGGCTTTGGATATATATGTGATGGTAGATGGAGCATTGTTAACACCGATAATGTTACCTCGATCTCGAAGGTTGGGAGCGATATAGCTATATCCTTTAAGAATGGAGAGCTAGGGATATTGAGGGAGGAGGGAGGCTTAGTGCTCGGATCAAGCTACGTGAGGATCCTGCTGAGGGGGCACTCGATAGAGATCCCATATAACGATTATAGAGAGGCAGGAAGACAATCGCATGTTATTAAAAAAGTGCTTCCAATCGTGATAGATACTCTTAGGAAGGCTGATGAGAGCTTTAGCAAGTGTATCAAGCTATATAGGCTTAAATGCTAACCAGATCTGGAGAAGCCTGAACTCCCGTATTACCGAGTAAAGGGATATTATTTCTCAAAGCCAAGATGATTCTAGAGGGGGGAGGGTTCTGGAGATATACCCAGGATTAGAGCTAGTTGTAGACACGCCTTTCGCTTATCTGAGGGGATGGAGGGCTCTAGTTATAGCTGATACACACTTAGGCTTTGAAGAGGCTATGGGAGAGGCGGGTCTATATCTACCCAGGGGGCAGCTTAAACAACTCATGCAGGACCTGGAGACAGCGTTCAGCATGCTCGATATAGGGCAGATAATAATAGCTGGGGATCTAAAACACAGGTTCGAGAGGCTCGGTGCGCAGGAGAGAAGAGAAATCGAGGAGGTTCTAACTTTCCTGAAGAAAAAGAACTCCGAGGTGATCTTTGTAAGAGGTAATCATGATAACTATGCATCCATAGTAACCTCGAAATACGGTGTAGAGCCAAAGCCCTACTATAAGGTTGGAGCATTCTTAATAATCCATGGGCATCAAGGGTTAGACAGCATAGTTGATGAAAATGTTATGAAAGATACAGAGGTTATTATCTATGGCCATGAGCATCCAAGCATATCGATAAGAGATAGGCTTGGGAAGATAGCTAAGTTCCCCTGCTTCCTAGAGATGCCGTTAAACGTGGGTGATAAAATGATAAAGGGGCTTATAATGCCAGCCTCAGGGAGCTACCAAGCCGGTTCTCCGGTAACCACAATCAGGGGTAACTATCTATCACCAATAACCAGAGCCTATGGAGATATCGAAAACGCCAAGCCATATATCCTGGCCAGAGGAGACGGGATCTTTGAACTCCCGGCACTAGGCTATATACAGGATCTCATCTAGCATTAGCTACACCTAATATATATTAATCCGTGCCGAGCGAGTATTGGGGTTTATATTGGCAAGTCATTATAAATCCTGGGATAGTCTGGTAGGAGATATACTATCATGCACTAAATGCAGGCTCCATATGTCTAGGAGAAAGGCTGTGCCTGGCGATGGTAAAAGGGATGCTGAGATCATGCTTATAGGAGAGGCGCCCGGGGCTACAGAGGATGAGATGGGGCTACCATTTGTAGGAGCTGCTGGCAAGCTTCTCGATAATGTTTTGGAGGATATGGGTATAAGGAGGAGCGATCTATATATAACAAACGTGGTTAAGTGCAGGCCGCCTAACAATAGACAACCGGCTAGGGATGAGATAGAGGCATGCGCCCTCTACCTAGAATCACAGATCCTCATGATACGCCCGAAAGTGATAGTAACCCTGGGAAGCGTTGCTGGAGCGTGGGTCGCCTCAAGGATGGGGATTAAATGGCTTGGTGTAACCAGGATGAGGGGTAATATATATAGGGGCGATATATTGGGGATAAAGATCTCGATGATCCCTACGTATCATCCAGCCGCGATCCTAAGGAATAAGGGGAATATGGAGGATCTTAAGGCGGATCTAAGGATAGCCATAGAGGAGCTGGCTAGGATAAAGGGTTCTAAAAGATCTTCGGAGAAGGAGGGTGGAAAAAAGACTCTTCTAGACTATATGAAGCCGTGAGTGTTGTTGGAATACCGGTTTTAGCTAATAAGCACCACTAGTAATCTATGATTTTGGTGAGGCTCATCCTTGAGTAGGGAGAGGGAAGAGGTGGAGGAAGATATTGAAGAGCTAGAGGAGGGCGCGGAAGAGGCTACTACTGAGGAGGCTGAGGCTGAGATTGAGGCTTCGGATCTCCTCCTAGGGTTGGATCAGATTAACACAATGATCCATGTGACAGAGATCTGGGACTCAGTAGTCTCTGGCAGGATAGGCGTTGAGGATGCAAAAAAGCTTCTAAACAGGATCTCGATACCCGTAAAAGGCGTCGAGGAGGAAGAGGAGGAGGTTGAGGAAGAGGCTAAGAAGACTAAAGCACAGAAGAAGTCATCTAAGAAGAAGTCAAAGGGCTAGTGTTATTGATACTCTCTACAGAGTTTCATATGGGTTTTATCACTATATCTGTACATAGTGATATAGCGATAAAATCACACATCTTTATGGTTAGCGAGGATCGAGATCTTGGGTATGGATCATAACAATGTATTTGATCTCCTTAATCCAGTGTTAAGACAAGCAATAGCGAGGCTGGGTTATGAGAAGCCAACGAGGATACAGAGGAAGGCTATACCTATTCTGCTTAGCACTAAGAAGCACTCTATAGTGATCGCTCCCACCGGAAGTGGTAAGACCGAGGCTGTTTTGTTCCCGATAATCTCAAGGATCCTTGATAGTAGGGTTAAAGGTCTCCAGGTACTATATATAACCCCTCTAAGGGCTCTCAACAGAGATCTTAGGAATAGGCTTGAGAGGCTCTTCCAATCAGTAGGATTCTCCCTCGGTGTACTCCATGGAGATACTCCCCAGAGTTCTAGGAGGAGGATCGCTGGATCTCCACCAACAATGATTATAACGACGCCTGAGACCCTCCAGTATATAATAGTTAACAAGGATCTCAGGCAACACCTAGCCAGTATAGGTTATGTGGTTATCGACGAGGTCCACGAGCTCATGGGGAGCGAGAGGGGAGCCGAGCTTATATCAGCTCTTGAGAGGCTTAGGAGATATTCGCCCAGGTTTATGAGGATAGGTTTATCAGGTACCATAGGCAATCCAGGGGATGCGGCTCTCTTCCTAGCTGGATCTTTATCTAGTGTAGAGATAATAACTGATAGCAGTAACAAGCCCTGTGAGGTTTCTGTTATAAGCCCTCTCCCAGGGGGGGTTGATCCTGGGGGTGATGGTTCCGATCCTTTCTTTGTCTCAAGGATCTCGAAGATCGAGGAGATTATTAGGAGTACTAGAGGTACCGTGATCATATTCACCAACACCAGGGATCAGGCTGAAAGACTCGGAACAGAGCTGAGAAGAAGAGGCCTAGCTGTAGGCGTGCACCACGGCTCCTTATCAAGGGCTACTAGAGAGGAGATCGAGACAGGGCTTAGAGAGGGCTGGCTAAAATCCGTGGTTGCTACGTCAAGCCTCGAGCTAGGGATAGATGTTGGTAGTGTGGATACTATTATCCAGTATATGTCTCCACGCCAGGCTCTCAAAATGGTTCAGAGGATAGGTAGGAGCGGTCATAGAGAGGATCTTGTATCGAAGGGCTATATAATAGCTAGCGAGAATATATATGATCTTGCTGAGAGCACTGTAATAGCTAGGAGGACTTGTTCCAGCAACCAGCATAGGGGGATAGAGAGGATAAAGATCCGTAAGAACCCCCTGGACGTCCTAGCCCATCAAATCGCTGGCATGGTTCTCGAATACGATGAGATCCCTATAGATGAGATCATCGATACCCTATCTAAAGCATATTGCTTCAGAGAACTCGAAGCCCAGCTGGTAGAGAGGGTGGTAGAATTCCTTAGAGATATAGGTGTTATCAGTGTTGTTGAGAGTCATGGGAGAAAGATCCTTAGGAGGGGGAGGAGGACTAGGCGTTACTATTATAGCGTGACCATGATAGTTGATACTAAGAACTACGAGGTGGTTGATATTATGAGTAACAGGATTATAGGGGAGCTTGACGAGAGATTTGTTGCAAAAGAGATCTCTCAAGGTGTTGCTATAGTGCTTGGTGGCTCTATATGGAGGGTTCTCGAGATAGAGGGTGAGAAGATCTATGTAGAGCCTGTGGAGAGCATAGAGGGCTCAGTACCTAAGTGGATAGGGCAGCAGATCCCTGTCGATAGGAGGATAGCTAGGGAGGTTTGCAGCCTCTTCAAGCTAATAGCAGCGGGTGGGAAGAACAGCCCTAAGGTTATCTCCACATACCCTGCGGATCAAGGATCTCTGGAGAGGCTTTCCAGCCTGATTAATAGCCACATATCGCATGGATACCCATTACCAGGGGAGAGGCTTATCCTTATAGAGGGTTGGAGAGAGCCCGGGTTGAGCATAGCTATAATTCACACATGCCTAGGGTCTAGTGGTAATGAGACCCTTGGTCTCTATATATCGAGCTTCACCGGCCCTCTAGTATCCTACAGAGCTACGCCCTACGCCCTCATACTAGCATCAACTAAGAGCCTCTCTCCGAGGGATCTAGAGAGGCTTCTCAGCTCTTGGGAGAGCGAGGACGAGGTTATCTCAAGGGTTATCGGCTCAGCCAGGTCTAGCGGTGCTTATAAATGGTACATGGTTGCAGCAGCTAAGAAAATGGGGTTGATAGATAAAGATGTATCTTTCGACGAGGCTATGAAGTATGTGAAATATCTTGAGGGAACAGTTGTTCATGAAGAGGCTATAGGCGATATGGTTCATGAAGAGCTCGATATAGATTCTCTCCTAGAAATGCTTAGAGGCGTTAAGAGAGGGGATATAAGGATAGTTACCCTAGATCTTGCAGAGCCAACCCCGCTCGGAGGAGAGATCTATAGGGGTATATCTGGTTTTGAGAGGGTTAGGAGTCAGTCAATACCAACAGATCTTGCTGCCGAGCTGGTTAGGAGGAGATTAGAGGAGAAAGACGCACAGCTGGTGTGTATAATGTGCGGATATTCTGAGAATAAGAGGGTTAAAGATCTCCCTGAAAGACTTTCATGCCCCTCATGCGGCTCCGTATTCCTCGGTATCAATAAATACGGCTATGAGGGGGCAAGGGATCTTGTCAGGAGGATCGCTAAGGATCCCAGGATCTTGAGGGATCCGAGGGCGCTTAGCGATGATGAGAAAAAGGTCGCGGATCTGCTTAGAAAGTCAGCAGATCTTGTCGCCACATATGGTAAAAAGGCTGTCCTAGTCATGATGGGTAGGGGTATAGGTCCTGAAACAGCTAGGGATATACTGTCCTCATCAATTAGCGATACTGATATGTATCTAAAGATCCTTGAGAAGGAAAAAACCTATATCTCTACTAAAAAATACTGGGATTAAGATCTAGATCCAGGTGAGGTTTTCTAAGAACCTTAGCCTCTTGGGGATCGGTGGGTGGGTGGCTAGGATCTCTTCGATCGGCGAGTACCCAGACCTCATAATCCTCTCTATATCAGCCCTCGATACTCTGTAGAAGGGCTCTGCAACAGCGTCTGTTAAGGCGTATATGAATAGGGCTCTCATCTTGCTATCCTTAACACTCTGATGGATATCCTCGTTCCTGTGGTAGAATATATGTATCTTAGCAAGGGCTGCCTGCATAGCGCTCTTACCAGCAGCTCTAGCACCCTCTAGGTCTGCATAGTACTCTCTAAGCCTGCTGAAGGTTAGGATCAGGATCTGGAGGACAAAAGATACCATGACAGCAGCTATCCCGACTATAGCTAATATAGCGTTCCCAGAGCCGTTTCTCCTTTCACTATTGCCTCCCCACAGTGCTAGGTGAACAAGGCTTACTCCTAGGTAGTATATAACTGAGGGGAGCACGCCGAGGAAGAGCATTATAGCGTTATCCCTGTGCTTATGATGCCCTATCTCATGCCCTATAACGGCTTCAAGCTCGTTCTGATCCACAAGCTCCATCATACCCTCAGTAACAGCAACATACCTTCCAGCCACTATGTTTCCATATGCAAACGCGTTGGGAGGCCCTCTTACCCTCACAGCCTTAGGAGGCTTCACACCGAGCCTCTGGGCAACTCTGTTAACTATCTCCTGAAGCCTCGGATCTGGTGTGGCCCCATAGAACAGGTTTATCATGAAGGGAGATACTAGGTATGTTACCAGGTTAGCTATCACGACGAAAGCCATTATGGGGACTATGAAGCCCCACACAACAGAGGGATCGCTGAGATTTAGCGGAACACCCTGCCACGTCTGGATAGCATAGATTATCGCCGCTAGGGTCGCTGAGAAAACGAATATTATCAAAACGAGCGTTAGAACCATCGAGCTGTATAGCGAGAGGGTTCCTGAGAGCTTCCCAGCAACCTTTGGCGCTATGGTGGCAGCTAGAAGAAACATCACCACATATCCGATCACTGTTAATACCAATGCTATTGGGCTAAAGAACAGGAACATTCCGACTACCCAATGATAATAGATAGTGTAGAAGTTAATAAGGGTTCACATATGAAGATATATGATCCCTATCTTGATCGCCGAACACGTGAGGTTATTTTAAAATGATATGCCTCTTAACTACCAGGTAGATCCTCTATATTCCTAGAGATCGTCTGAGCGGGGTTCAGGCTTCATAGCGGTTCCATTTTCTAGACCACGAGATCTCTAGATATTCTCCTGGCTTTAATGTTGCTCTTATTACTTTTCTCTAGGATCCCAAAAATACCTGGCGATAAGATCTTTAAGAAAAAACTCAGGGATTCCCTAAACACAGCGCCCCCTATGCTAGCCTCCACACCTCAATAGATCCTAATTCCTATACCCAAACACTTATCCAGGCTATCCTGGTTTAGCAATACCTATAATCTTTCCTAACATCTCCCCAGATCTCAGCAAATCCTCTTAACCATAAACTGATATCAACCCATACAAACTTCCATGAAATCCGAAACAGTTAACTATGGTTCCAGGCCATCTATATGATGATCCTTAGGCTGGGGCGATGTGTGGTTGAGTTAATAGCAGCACATGATCCATAATAAGGAAACCCCTCTGCATATAGTATGGAAATCCATGTAGTGTTGGGTTCTCTGATATTATTAATCAGAAGCTAGCAGAAAGCTAAAAAGCCTTAGAAGATTATAGAGATATGGGCCGGGGTAGCTCAGCTGGTAGAGCGCCGGGCTGTTAACCCGGTGGTCGGAGGTTCGAATCCTCCCCCCGGCGCCAAGTATTTTTGTTTACAGTATAGCCGAGGATCACTTGTCCGGGGCATCATACACGGATCTATATAGCTTATAACTTGGTGCTAGCGTTTTCGGGTGGTTCGCCCTAATCATATCTAGCCTCGACACTGAGGTGTTGTTCGGCATCTTCTTAACCTCCTCGGGGTTTCTATAAGCCTTCTCAGCAATCTTGTTGAGGATCTCTGCATATGTTTCTATAACCTCTCTAGGCTCTGTCTCTGTGAACTCTACCATTAGGGCTTCGCTAACTATGAGTGGGAAGTATATTGTTGGGGCGTGGAGCCCTTCGTTAAGCAGTGCTTTAGCTATATCCTCTGCTGTCACGCCCGTTTCCCTTGCTATCTTGCTTGCGCTTATAACAACCTCGTGCTTCCTGGGTTTCTCGGGGGCGTAGGGTAGCTCATAATATGGTTTCTCAAGGATCTTTTTTACAAAGTAGTTTGTGTTCAGTACAGAGATCTCGGAGACCTCCCTCAGCCCCTGGGGGCTTAGCATTGCTATGTATGCGAATGTCCTCACAACAGGCACTATATTCCCATAGAAGGCTCTAACAGCCCCTATGCATCTCTCACAGTTATAATCCCAATAGTACTTATCGCCCCTCCTCTCCACCAAGGGTCTTGGGAGGTAGTCAACAAGCTCTCCCTTAGCACACACAACACCCCCTCCAGGCCCTCCACCCCCATGGGGTGTTGCGAATGTCTTGTGCAGGTTGAGGTGAACTATATCGAAACCCATATCCCCTGGTCTCGCGATCCCCATTATCCCGTTGAGATTAGCTCCATCATAGTATAGAAGTCCTCCAGCTCCATGAACTATATCAGAGATCTCGAGTATCCTGCTCTCAAAGATCCCAAGGGTGTTTGGGTTAGTAAGCATAATCCCAGCAGTTCTCGAGCTCACGGAAGCCTTTAACGCTTCTATAGAGACCTCTCCACCAGGGTCGGTGGGAATTCTAACGACCTTAAAGCCTGCCATCGCAGCGCTGGCAGAATTGCTTCCATGGGCAGAGTCCGGGATGATCATCTCATCCCTCTCCTCACCCCTATCGAGGTGGTATTTCTTAATCATGAGGGCTCCTGCAAACTCGCCGGCAGACCCTGCTGGGGGTTGGAAGCTGCATCTATCCATGCCGGTGATCTCGGCTAACCATCTCTCAGTAAGATATATTATTTCTAGAATACCCTGGACTGTATCGATATCCTGTAGGGGGTGGAGCTCAACAACCCTTGGATCCATGGCTATGAGATCTAGAACCTTAGGGTTATACTTCATAGTGCACGAACCGAGAGGAACAGGCCCTAGATCTACACCATATGACATCTGGGATAGCCTGGTGTAGTGCCTAACAACCTCGATCTCAGAGAGCGTTGGTATTGATGGCTCGTCTCTTCTTAACAGATTCTCCGGGATCCTTATCTCGATCTCACTAAACTGATCCTCGTAGGGGATTAGGGGTCCTGCCGACGATCTCCTTCCATATTCCAGCACGAGATCCTCGTCCCATCTAGCTTGTCTCCACATATCAGCTCACCTCGTCTAGAGCGTTTATAAGAAGATCTATGTCGCTCTTGCTATGAACCTCTGAGAAACAGAATAGAGAGCAGTCCTCATAACCCCTTAGAATATCTTTTAACCATAGTCCTCCATGTATACCTCTAGCCAAAAGATCCCTGTGGATCTCTCTATAGTTTCTCCTATGAAATCTCAAGGGCACCTCCTTGAAGAAAAGATCTGTATCAATAGCTATAGAGACCCTTCCTGGGAGTCTCTTTCTAATACTCTCAACAGCATATCTAGTTCTTTTCAAGATACTCTCTCCAAGTCTTCTCAATCCATTCCAGCCTAGGTATGAGATATATATAGCCCCCATAATCGCCATGAGGGAGGAGTTTGTGGTTATATTGCTCGTCGCCTTCTCTCTCCTAATATGCTGCTCTCTAGTCTGGAGGATCAGCGCATAACCCCTGTCACCGTTTGAATCAAGTGTCGCGCCAACCAACCTTCCAGGGAGTTGTTTTAGCAACCCCTGATCCATTCTAACCCCAAGGATCCCTAGCCCGGGGCCTCCGTAGTTAAGCCCTAAGCCAAGGCTTTGTCCATCGCCAACAATTATATCAGCACCATAGCTTCCAGGAGGCTTTATAATTCCGAGGCTTGTTGGGTCTGAGAAGACGATAAACAAGGAACCCTTGCTCCTAGCTACGCCCCCTACCTCTTCAGGCTCCTCGACCAGGTTTCCAAGGAAAGACGGGTTCTCTAGATAGACAGCAGCAGTCTCCCCGTCAACCTTATCGATCAGATCCCGGATCAGTGGTTGCCCTCTTCCATCAACCCTATACACTGCAATAACACCCCCAACAGGTGAGACCCAGGTGTTGGCAACAGATCTATGGAATGGGTTCATGGTCTCGGGGACAAGGATCTTTCTCCTCCCGGTAACCCTCATGGCAAGCCTAAAGGCCTCGGCAACAGCTGTTGAGCCATCATACATAGAGGCGTTAATAACATCGACGCCATATAGCTCAGCCATCATGCTTTGGTACTCGAACAAAGCTTGAAGAATACCCTGGTTTATCTCAGGCTGATAGGGAGTATATGCTGTGTAAATCTCGCCTCTCAGCGAGAGGAGCCTAACTATAGAGGGTGTATAGCTAGCACACAGCCCACCCCCTATGAACGGGGGAGGATCCCTGAACACCCTGTTCTTAGATAATATTTTGTCGACAAGCCTGAGAACCTCGTACTCAGATAGCGGTCTCCCAAACCCTACGTTAAGGCTTCTCTTAAGCCTTATAGGCTCTGGTATGTCGGCAAAAAGATCATCTATATTTTTGTCAATAGCTCTTAGCATTGAAGCCTTGATCTCGGGATCCGAGTTAGGGATCCAGTTATGATACATCCTAGAGCTCCATAGAAGACTAACATAAAAAGATTAATAATGAAGAGGTTACTGGTTTTTCCCACAGGCTTGTTGCAGAACAAGTGATTCAGGGGAAAGATCTTTCACCACACATTATACGTAGTATCAGTGGAAGCCTTGCTCGTACGGATCGTTACCAAGATCCCTGATGTATCGACCATGCCTATATTAGGAGACCGTTTGTCCCTGGATGTTCATTCCAATCATTTTATTTATGGTCTTATCAAGGGGCTTCCACCTCTACCCGCAGGATCTCTGATCCTGCGGGTTCATGGGCGGCCGTCGAGCCGAACGGCACGTGGCTCCCATCTAGCTCTGCCCCAGGTGGCTTGGAGCACTGCTCCCATCGCCGCCCGAGACCTGTGTGGGGGGACCCGCATCGAGAACCCCTTTCAAAGCTTATAGATACATCCTATGAATATCAAAAAGGAAACAGCCCACATGGAGATAAAGAATCTCTGTATGGGTTTATAGTCTCTCGTAAAGCTCGGCTGCGTGGTTCTCCTAACCAGGATAGTCTTGGGGTTTATGTGTGGTATTGAATCCATATCAATTAAAAGTCGTTGTGAAAAACCAGCTCATAACCATAATTAAAACTTATAGATACTCACTTAGGTGTATCAAAAAGTCTTGCTAGATAGATAGCCAAGTATATTGCGTTTACGTTGCGAAATTGCTTTGAGAGATCGGTTTTAAGGGTTGCCGTGTTGCTAGCCGATCCGCTTAGCGCGTAGCTCTATCGCTATCCTCTTCATAGATATGATAGCTATGCAGGTTAGTAGCGATACTACAATGTAAACTATTATCTGTATTACTATTATCACTTGCCAGCTGAGCCCGGTTATAGATGATAATATATCTAGCATTTTCATCGTACGCGGATCCGTGGAGATCCTGGTTATGATGGGAGCTGTAAACACCACTATAGAGGCTATAATACTGTTAAGGGCTCCTATTCTAGCGCTGCTAGGCGATAGGATAGCTAGCGGTACTGCAACGAGGATCGATATCCACAGCCAGTTGAGACCAAGCACTCCTCCTACTATACCTACAATGATCCCAGATATGATCGGGTATATGTGGTCTCTGAAGATATCCATTCCGGATCACCTATCCAGACACCATATCGATCACAGCTATCCTGCTTCTAACAGCCTCCGGGTTTGTTGGGAGATCCAGCTCCCTGTATTTATAGCCATACCACGTGTCAAAGAAGTTCTTGTAATAATCGCTAACAGGGTTCTCACTCTGACCGCCTGGGTATATCCCGTAAGCCTTTATAGATCCTCTATCAACATATGCTATGATCCTCCAGCTAGGGCCTGTCCTAACATACACCTCTCTCCCAAGATTCCTGAGGTCATATTGAAAGCCAGCGTTCATCAGAGTGGCCGACGCCCCATCTTCAGGCACTGGTTCTATTGATAGGGATCTAAGCCCGCTTAGATGGGCTATGTATAGCTTGTGAACCCTGCCCCATACCCAGGAGTTAATATCATCGCCATACACCGCTTTAAGGCTGCTTATAGCCTTTGAGAGAGCCTTTCTAGCGACATCGCTAAGGTTTCCGCCAAACCACTTTGAACTAGGCATGTTGTGGATCAGCCATATCACTGTGTCCTCTGTAGGGTAGAGTCTTATCTTGATCCCGTGATCTGTGTATATTTTTGAGAACGCCTCGTCATAGAGGGCTGAGAACCAGGCCCACCATATTGTTGGTGCGACGAGATTCTTATCCATTCTATAATCCCACGATCTAAGGATATCGAGCGCCTTAGCCTCAACAGGATCTAGATCTCTATATCCCTCTACAGCTCTAAGCAGTGTAGGTGTTGTTGATGCTGCGTACCATAGATATATATCTGACTGGTATACCATCATGTCCTCCACCGAGTGCTTATCCTTGCTGGAGAGGAGCTGGTATATTCTCTGAGCCCTTGCACCAGGATCCCACCAGCTCCCCAGGATAAAGTATGGGTAATAGGGACCAACGCTTACCTGGTTAGGCGCTGCAGCCCAGCCTCTCTGTGGGTTAATGGTTCTCGGTATTTGTTCGTAGGGTACATAGCCCTCCCACCCGTAGCCTCCACTCCCATTGAGTATAGATCTAGACCCTATAACCCTAACCACACTACCGTCAGGTAGCTTAACGCTCCTGTATGGGAAGAGACCTGGTATTATTATCCCGTAATTATTCTCCTTATCTATGAAGGCCCAGTTCTGCGAAGGTACATCCCAGTATTTGAGGGCGTTTACAAGATCCTCGTAACTCTTAGCCTTGTTAGCGAGATATATCGCTAAAACCTCCCTCGTAATTCCACTATTATCGTTCATATACCCAGCATTACCAACCCATCTAAACGATATGGGAGCCCCTCTGGTGCTTATTATAGGACCGTTAGCGGTTATATTTATCTTCAATAGATAGACACCATAACCCTTAACCTTTATGGGCTCCTCAACCACCTTTAAGGGTCTCCACTCACCGTTATAGAGGTAGGAGCCGTTTGATATCTTCTCTAGATAGAAGTCCATAACACCTATCTGTGTGTTGGTGAGACCCCATGCGACATGCTCGTTAAACCCTATGATTATGAATGGTATGCCTGGGAGGGTCACGCCCCTCACATTCATCTCAGGAGTCTTTATATGGACCTCATACCATATGGCTGGTATGTTGAGAGATAGGTGGGGATCGTCTGCCATTATCGCTCCACCTGTTATGGATCTAGAGGGCCCCACAACCCAGTTATTACTACCTATATCTGGGGGTCTCTCACCACTGAGATCCAGGATAGATTCAATGGCGTCGAGGATCTGTTGTGCAAGGTCTCGATCACTGAGATCTATTCCTGTCGCCCATTGTGAGAACCAGTTGAGGCTTCTAAGATAGCTGGGATCCTTATCGATTCTAACACCATTTATGCTCCCATCGCCAGGGATTACTGTTACGTTATCGCCATAGTATGGATGGACAGGAAAGAGTATGTTGGTATCGTTAGGCCCTAGCTTTATTGCTAGGTATGTTAGCTCTAGCGGTTCGAAGAAGCTCGTTAAACCCCAAGCCATATAGAGAGCCCATGCCATGCTATCCTCAGGCCTCCAGGGTTCTGGTTCATATCCAAGTAGCTTGAACATTAATGGAAGCTCGTTCCTCGTCTTCATCTCCTCTATAGCCGTGTTAACCCCTGCTGAGTATGCAACCATTACTGAGTAGACATCCGGGTAGGTGTTCTCAAGCCACTTTGTAGTGTTAACAGCAGATCTATAGAGCCCCACTATTCTCATATATATATCCTGTTTCAATGTGGAGTTGCCAAGGATCTCTGAGAGCCTCCCCTCGGCAAGCCTTCTCTGTATATCCATTTGCCATAATCTATGATAGGCGTGGAGATATCCGAGAGCATATGCTGCATCCCGATCGCTCGATGCAAATATGTGGGGAACCATATAGCTGTCAAAAACCACTGTAACGCTGTTATCGATCCCTTTCACACTGATCCTTATAGAGCCTCTAAAATCCCCCCTCCCGATCTCTGTCCACACACCAGCATAGGGGTTCATGAGAGACGCTACAGTCCCAAAGGACAGGGTTAATAATATAATCATTATAAGCGATACAGCTATTACCCCTATCTCTCTAACTATACCCAAATATGTTACACCGTATATTAATAATCTGATAACTTATATTTTCATAATTAGTAGTAGCTGTTACTCATATATGCGGGACATCATCACCATTCAGATCCGGGTTCTCTAATCACCAATAAGTATTACACACCAGGATATATAGCTACATATAAACTGGGGTTTAGGCTTTGTGGCGGTTAGTATCGAGAGATATTAGCTACTATGAAGTCTAAACCTGCTCACAGTTCCCAGGGATCTTGTGTTTTTTCCTGCCGGCTGTTATGCTGGTTATGCAGAGATCCTAAGATCCTTGGTAGTGTGGGTGTTCTTAGAAATCAATAGACTCTCTACTCCCAGCCTTTGACTATATCGCTCTTGGTCATGGTGACTTTTTTACCTTCTCTATCTATCAAGGTTATTTTCTCTTCATCGACCTTCTCAACTATATATGGCTGTCCATTGATCCTTATATAGGATCCCTCTTCAATGCTCGGTATTCTGATACTTATCACCAGCCTGGGCTTCTTACCCGTTCTCGTGTTTCTCCCGGTTCCACCTTCTTCTGTTTCTATTATTCTTCCGCCGAATTCCCTTCTAATAATACTTGCTATGCTTTGGGCAGCATGTCTAGAGACTAGCTTAAGGTCTATGCCTTCTCTTAGGTATTCTACCTCGGCTATAGAGTTTCTGAGAGCCTCGGGGAGATTATAGAGATTCTCTTCGATGATCCTTAAAAGGCGCTCGTTGATAGAGGGAAGTCCTCTTATCTGTATAATCGCTTCATAACCCTTACCACGGATCTTATGGCAGGCTGGGCAGAGCATTCTCTCTCTATAGAGACCCACTCTCTTCGTGACCCTGTATTGAGAACCTCCTATGCTGATCCTCACGCTAGCATCTATAGCTTCGCCATAGTCTGTTCTAACAACCCTAAGATCCTCTAGATCGGCGCTTACTATCTCCTCAGGGATCTTTAAACCGCTTTCAATAATATATGCTATAGCAACCCTCTCGTCATTACCCATATCCTCGCTGCTAATCCACTCACCACCAATCCTGTAACTTCCGCATGAGGGGCAGTATGTTAGAGTAATATTCCTTGGAAAAAGATCTCTTCCTCTAAGCTCTAGATAGCAGTCAATACACAGATGCCTAACTATAGGCACGGATCTCTCATCCCGACCGCACTTAGCACAGAACCTCAATAACCCACTAGCCCTAATAATAGGGATCTGTATCAGGTAATATATCTCTAACAGATCATTGCATAGAATACCAGCTCAACAGAAAACCACAACTAGATAACCTGATCCCTGGGTGGAGAGTAAAAAAGGATAAATAAGAGCACAGATTTAATAAATATAGGAACCCCCCGTAGCTCAGTGGCAGAGCGCCCGGCTGTAGTGGGGCGGGCGGAGACCGGGTGGTCAGGGGTTCGAATCCCCTCGGGGGGACTTAATAGGCTTCTCAATACTCAGAAGATGTAAGGACTATACAGCAGGATCTTTATAGGTTATTATTCTTTTACAACAGGACTTCGACTAGGATAGCGATCCTGTTTTCGTAGACTCTATACATAATGACTTGATTATAAGGAGGTTGTAGGGTTACTGTATTTCCCGCCGGGGTTGCCTATCATTCTTCTCCAGAGCTTCTCTGACCAATCCTAGCTTCTTCTCTAGCATCGCTAGTTTTGTTTCTAAGAACTCTAGGGATTTTCTCATATCCTTTGAACATATATGACCATCCTTGCTCGGATTTAGGTATTTCTCTAGATCGTTTCTAACCATCCTCTCAAGTTCTTTTTGGAACTCTCTGAGATGCATTAACACGAAGGGGTGGTTTGTGAGACTGAGATCCTCAATGACCCTTCTCCTCAGCTTCTCAACCCGCCCCACAATCTCTTCCACATCCTCCCTAGTATCTCTACATAGATCCCAGAGGATCTTATCAAGAGGCTTTGGAACCCTCATGAGGTTCCTCTATATCTTCCAAGACAGGGCTATTAATCTATTTCGCCAACGAATCATCGTTCATAGTTCGATATATTAGCTATGTTTATAGAACTATACTATTTAACATAAAAGAACATCCAAGCGTTTAAGAGTAAACGATGCTGGGGGGTTCGGGCTTCATTGAGATTGATATTGCTTGGTATCAACTGCTCTTCCTTTGGCTTCATATGCCTCAGGGCCTCTATCATTGGATCCCATATCATTGGCCTCCACCCGTTCGGGGTGATCTCTACCCACAGCTCCCTTTCATAGATTTTCTCGGGTTCATTACTGTGGGGGAACCCCTGCGTCCTGGATCTCTTTTACCTTTACCTCGCCTCTCGGATCTCTATCTCTACCCTCATTGTTGGGCAGCGTCCCCATAGAATAACAGGGCTTATATAAATAGAACATTATTACAGAACTACAGGTTTAATATCGATCCTTATAAACCATCATGAAACCCGAAACAGCTGGCTATGACAGATGATCCTCAATATCAATATAACGTTTATATATCCCCAGGTGTTATTAGGAAGGGGAGCTCTATTCTCTGGGGCTACAGGCGCTATAGAATGGTTGAAAAACATCTCCTCCAAGTGGCAGAGCGTGTGGGAGGCTGAGGGTGCTTATAGGGCTGAGCGTGTTGAGGCTAGGGATAGGCGTAAGTTCTTCGTAACAGCAGCGTTTCCATATCCTAACTCACCTATACATATAGGCAATGCTAGGAGCTATGTTTTAGCAGACATTATTGCTAGGCATAGGAGAACCAGGGGTGAGAATGTCCTCTACCCGATGGGTTTCCACTATACGGGGACGCCTATACTTACCATGGCTGAATCTATAGAGGCGGGCGATACAGAGCTCATAGATCTGTTTGTCAACCTATATAATGTCCCGAGAGAGGTCGCTTTAAAGCTTTCAAAACCAATAGACCTTGCCCAGTATTTCCACAGGATCTCTAAGGATAGCATGAAGATGCTGGGTCTAGGTATAGATTGGAGGAGGGAGTTCACAACAATAGATCCTTATTTCAGCAGCTTTATAAGATGGCAGTTCGAGCTTCTTAGAGAAAAAGGCTTTGTTACCAGGGGAACCTATCCTGTTGGCTGGTGTCCAAAGCACGGGATGCCTGTTGGGGGGCACGATACTAAGGATGATAAGGATCCCGAGATAGGCGAGTTCACACTAATATTCTTCAGGGATGAGAACGGTAGGGTGTTGCCAGCCGCAACTCTTAGACCCGAGACTGTGTTTGGTGTGACAAACATCTGGATCAACCCCAACGCTGATTATGTTGAAGCAGAGGTGGAGGGCTCGACATGGATTATCTCTAAAAGATCTTATGAGAAGCTACTATACCAGAAAAGAGGGGTTAGGTATATAAGGAGCATATCCCCAGAAGAGCTCCTGCTAAAAACAGCTATAAACCCAATAACAGGCGAGAAGATCCCCATACTTCCAGCAAGGTTTGTGGATCCCGAGACAGGTACGGGGATTGTTATGAGCGTCCCCGCACACTCGCCAGACGATTATCAAGCATACACCGAGATCCTGAGAAATATTGAGGGTATAAAGCCCCAAGAGCCCCGAGTCGTGATAAGAGTACCAGGGATCAAGGGCGTCCCTGCAAAGCATTTCGTTGAGAAGCACAGGGTTAAAGACCAGCTTGACAGGGAGGCGCTTGAAAAAGCCACTAAGGAGCTATACTCGCTGGAGTATAACCTCGGCTCCATGGAGAAAGACCTATCGAAGCTTGTTAAGAGTGATAGGCATGATCAGGGCTTCTTGGTAGGGTTTATAAAGGGTTGGGTTGAGGGTAAGAAGATCCCTGAGGCTAGGGAGAACATATCCACATTTATAAAGCTCTCGGGTGTAGGGGATTCTCTATATGAGATCACTAACAAGCCTGTGTATTGTAGGTGTGGGACAGAGATTGTTGTTAAAATGCTTGAGAATCAGTGGTTCATAGACTACTCTAACCAGAAGTGGAAAGCCGAGGGTCTCGAACTGCTTAGGAGCATGTATATCCAGCCCCCTGAGATGAGAGAGTATATGGCTAGTCTTATAGGCAATCTTAGGGAGAAGCCTTGTGCAAGAACCAGAGGGCTTGGAACACCTCTCCCCTGGGATGTTGAGTGGGTTATTGAGAGCCTGAGCGACTCAACGATCTATATGGCTTTCTATACAATCTCCCACAAGCTCAGAGATCTCGTTAAAGACCCCTCAGCACTCGACAAGGGTTTCTGGGACTATGTGATGCTGGGTAAAGGCGATCCTGGGAGTATTGCTAGAAATCTCGGGATTAGGAGAGAGGATCTCGAGGATCTGAGGAGAGATTTCCTATACTGGTACCCCCTGGATCTCAGGGTTGCTGGAAAAGATCTGGCTAACAATCACTTACTATTCTTCATAATGAACCACGTGGCCGTGTTCCCAAGAGAACTATGGCCTAGGGCAATGCTGATCCACGGCTGGGTGCTTAGAGAGGGTAGGAAGATGTCAAAGAGCTTGAGAAACATACTGCCTGTATCTAGAGCTATAGATCTATATGGAAGCGACAGTGTTAGGATAGCCCTCTCGATATCATCCGAAGAAGGCCAGGATCTCGATTTCAGACATGAGGCTGTCCTAAACATAGCTGAGAACATTAGAAGGATATACGAGCTTCTCGAAAAGCTTGCTAAGATGCCTATAAGGGAGGATCCAAACGAGCTTGATAAGGTTTACGCCTCAAGGATCGTTAGGAGTATTTTGAGGGCTGACGATGCTCTCGAGAGGCTGAGGGTTAGAGAGGCAGGGATCGGGATCATATATGATGTCCCAAACACCCTTGCAGAGTATATTAGAAGGAGTGATAGCGTTTGGAAAGGGATCGTGGGGATCGTTAGGTCATGGGTTATCATGCTATCGATATATGCGCCACATGCTGCGGAGGAAATATGGCACAGCGTGTTGGGTGAGAAGAGCCTTGTGGTTAGGGAGAGCTTTGATAGGGAGGGCCTGAAGAGATATATAGATAGAGATCTGGAGCTGAAGCATATATACCTAAGATCCCTTAGCGAGGATCTAGGGGAGATCGTATCGATACTGAGAAAGAAACCCTCAAGAGTAGTGATCTATACAGCACCGCAGAGTGAAATAGAGATCCTTAAAAGAAGCCTTGAGGCTCAGAGAAAGGGTGAAGGGGTTAGACCTGTTATGGAGGCTTATCTAGGTAAGCTGGGCCTAGGATCACGTGACGAGGAGGCTCTAAGGATAAAGAGGATCTTTGACCACGCATCATCACTCTCAGAAGAGCTTGCATCAATGATCCTTGAAGGGGCTGTGATGGACGAGATAGCCGTTATAAGAAGCAGTCTAGAGATTTTGAGAGAAGCTACAGGGGCCCCTGTGATCGAGGTATACGGATCATGGGATCCCGGTGCGCCAGACTATAGGGGGAAGAAGAAAGAGGCACTACCACTAAGGCCAGGGATCTACGTGGAGTGATCTAAAACAAACCTTATTCCCTATCATTGATTGGTTTAGTAGCTTGTACTCGTCTTCTCTATATATGCTATGGCATTCTTAACAATATATGGGAAGGCGTCTTTCGGAACATTATAGTAGGCGATGGAAGCCTCTTTAAGCCCTAGAGCGCTTATTGGCGACACCCTCACCTCATAGATCTCGTCGGTCGACACGTTCTCAAGGATCCTCTTTATACCCTCATCGAGGTCGCTTGTCTTTATAACGAACTTAACCTGGGCGGATCCTGGCTCGTATTTAAGCGAACATTCTATGTGATCATAGATGCCTTTCGACACGAAACATGCTTGGAACTCTGGGGATTTTGATAATGCCTCGAGATCCTCTACCAAAGCCCATCTCCACTCACCGGTATCGATATCTTTGAACTGTATAGCCCTGTATGGGCCGCCCTTCCTCATCTCCTTAAGCTTGTTCTCAATAACCTTTTCAGGGAGCTCTAGGGCTTCGGCTACCTCTGTTACTGTCATTGCGAAGCCCTTGAGGAGCTTTGCCACTATGTATGATATATCCCTCAACCATGGTCTGATAAGTGGTGTCGATAGGATCTTTTTCGATATGGGCGATGGAGGGGTTCTCTTAGGCACTATATAGATCTTTATCTCTCCGCTTGCTAAGCCTGAGAAGAAGGATCTGACGCTCCCTTCTGACTCGAGATCCTCTAGGATCTGTCTTATAGCTTCCTTGAACACCACACTCTCCTCAGGAACCCTGCCCATATAGCCGAAGCTATGCTGGATCTCCTTTACCTTTATAGATAGCTTGGGGCTTCTTTTGAGGGCCTCGCCGATAATCTCGTCTACATACTCACCTGACCCTATCTCCTTAAGAAGGGTTTTGAAACTAGTATTGCTAGCCTTGATAGAGATCCCGAAGGGAGTTACTCTTACACCAACATCCATTCCCTCCCTCTTTGATGCCATGTAGAGGAAGAGGTAGCCCACAGCCTCGGCCATCTTATCCCCGAACGGATAGAGCATAACCTCCTCTTCGCCTAGATCCTCGATAACCACTGTATCTCTCGATGGTATTGGTACTTTGTTTTTAACGAACCAGGATCTGATCTCCTCGAGCGTGCTTTCAACAAGTTTTGCTGATTCCATGTCGAGTATGTTGTTGTTAATACTGAACCCGTTTGAGAGCATCTCATAGAACTTCTCAGCAACGGCTCTCGACCTGGTGGGGGTTTCGCCTCTCCACAGTGGGATCATGCTATTACTCTCATCGGTTGGTGAGACATCTATGATCATGTTGTCCTCATCTATCCTCGAGATCCTCCAAAGCCTCCCACCTATCCTGATCACATCGCCTATCCTCAGGATCCTAAATACATATTGATCGTCTAGATAGCCGACAATCTTGTCACCACTCCTCACAGCAAACATCGTACTCTCGGATATGAATGTGAAGAACTCTGTAAACATCCTGGAGCTCCTCCACTTCTGATCAAATCGCCATATATTGAAGAAGTTCTTTCCAAGCCCGACAGTATTGTTACCAGAGTATTCCAGAACCCCGTTCTTAACCATCTCCGAGATCACTTCTGCGAAGGTGCTCCACTCGAGGTTTCTGAAGGGGTAGGCCCTTCTAATAACCCTATATATGGTGTCAAGGCTAACACTCCCACCCCTGAGCACCCATCCAACAATCTCTCTCGCCAACACGTCTAGGGGGTTCTCGATCATATAGGGCTTCTCTAGATACCCATCTGCCAAGAGGGAGATCAGGGATGCGGATACTAGGATATCCATGTTATCGAGCGCTATTATCGCCCCCTTAGACACCTCGTCGACACTATGTCCAGATCTCCCGACCCTTTGGAGGAGCGAGACAACCTGCCCAGGTGGTCTGAACATTATAACCTTGTTTATACACCCAACGTCTATTCCTAGCTCCAGCGTTTTTGTCGCTATAACCACGTCTATATTGCCCTTTCTCATCTCATCCTCTATGCTCTCCCTCAGCTCGTGTGAGACTGATGAGTGGTGCACCGCCATTCTCTTAAAGCCTGTTTTCTCAAGGCTCTCATAGATCCTCTCGGCAACATACCTACTGTTGGTGAAAACCAGCGTGGGTGGCTCTATGTTTTTAGTAAGCTCCTTTACGCCTCCCTCTATGGGGTCGCTGTTTTTCTCGTCGATAGATACTATAGAGAACCTCAGATCCTTATAACCCCCGCCCTTGACTATCGATATGTTTCTCTGAGAGGATCCTGAGAAATACCTAGCAACCTTCTCCGGATCCCCTACGGTGGCTGATAATAGGATCCTTTGGAACTCCTTACCACTCATATTATATAGCCTTTCGAGGAGGACTGCTAGCTGGGCACCCCTCTTGGTACCAACAAGCTCGTGGACCTCATCGATTATAACCCAAGATACCGTTGAGTAGTATTTTCTGAACTTGGTAGCCCAGTCGAGGTCTATTTCAAGGCTCTCAGGAGTGGTTATCATGATCTCTGGTACTGTCCTATGTCTCTTCATCCTCTCGATCTGGGGCACGTCTCCATGTTTCCTACCAACGTTAAACCCGAGTCTCGAGGCCCACCACTCGATCCTCAGTGTAAGATCGTTTATGAGAGCCTTGAGGGGGGTTATGTAGAGAACATAGATCCCCCTCCCATCCCTGTTCATTTGGAGCATCTGGGATAGGACTGGGAGTAAAGCCGCCTCTGTCTTCCCATGACCTGTAGGGGCCATTGCCAACACGTTATCGCCGGCGAGTATCCTTGGTATCGCTTTCCTCTGGATTGGCGTTAATTGCCTCCACCCCTTCTCACAGATGAGCCTCTGTACAGCTGGGTTTAGCATCGATGCTATCTCTAGGTCCTCACCGCCTAGACAGTTAGCGTCCTCCTCCATACTGGCTCTAGTTATTGCCCGCAACAATGCCGCCATTTAAATAATTTAGATAAAGAGGTTTAAAAGATTTTAACACCGGGATCCTATGTTCCGGGGAGTCTCTTCTCCCTCTTCTTCTCCTCTATAGCCTTTGAGAAACCGTCGAGCACGCTCTCAACAGCTCCCATACATTCCTGACTAAGGAGGGGTAGCAACTCTCTCAGGAACTTGGTTGCGCATGTCTTCTTGTGGAAAAAGATCTCTCTGTTGCGGACTTTGATATAGATCCCCTGCCCCTCAGGGAAAACCTTACCGCAGACAGAGCATCTCGGCATTTAGCCTCCCCTAAGAGCCTCGATCTCTTTTATAACCTCCAACGCATGTCCAAGGGGGTTTACTTTGCTCCATTTCTTCCTAACAATACCCTTATCATCGATTAGGAAAGTAACTCTCTTTGCAAGACCAAAGGGTCCTTGGACACAGTATCGCTTAATAACCACACCCTCTGGATCTGATAGCAGTGTAAAGGGTAGCCCGTATTTCTGGGAGAACTTCTTTATACTATCAATACTGTCTTTAGAGACGCCCACTACAACGGCTCCTAGCGATAAGATCTTCTGGTATGAATCTCTAAACTCGATAGCCTCTATAGTGCATCCCCTTGTCATTGCTTTTGGGTAGAAGTATAGCACCACATACTTCCCCCTCATGTCTGATAGCCTGAAGATCTTTCCATCTTGATCCACCAGCTCGAAGTCAGGGGCTATCGAGCCTTCCTCAACACACTGCATGGGATCACCACTGTACATGTCAACGGGCTATAATATGCTCTGTTTGGAGCGGGCTTTCGCACTACATTGCTAGACCTCTCTCCCACGTCCAGATGCTCTGGCTATTATGTCCACTATTATCCTCGCCCACTCCCGCTTGAGCATATACCCCTTAAACAGGATCTTTCCGCTGGAATCTATTATGAGCCCTTCGTCAGTGTCATAACCAAACCCTGTCCCGGGCTTCCCAACATAGTTGGCCATCACATAGTCGAAGCCGTATTTCTTAAGCTTTCTATATGCTTTTTCAACAAGCTCTTCCTCGCTGTCTGTTGTTTCTGCAGCGAACCCTATGATTATGGAGTTAGGGGCTTTCTTCCTCACATACTCAGCTATCTTTGGGGTTAGCTCTAGCTTCACCTCAGGAGCCCCCTTCTCGCTGGGGATCTTAAAAGCCTCTTTCACCGAGAATCTAAAATCCACTGGGGCTGCTGCTAGCACTATCGATTCGGGTTTCTCTTTCTCGATAAAGGCTTCCACTGCTCTGAGCATTTCTTCCGTACTTGTTATCTCAATAGCCCTGAGCCACGGTGGTATTGGTACAGATACAGAGCCGTGTATCAGTATCGGTGATGCTCCCCTATAGAAAGCCTCAGAGGCTATCGCTACACCCATCTTACCGCTGCTAGGGTTGCTTAAGAACCTCACAGGATCTAGGTGTTCTCTAGTAGGTCCTGCTGTGACAAGTATCTTTACACCCTTGAGATCCTCTCCCCTGAGTATTGTTGCCTCAACTTTATCCGCTATGAAGCTTATGTTCGGGATCTTTGCCTTCCCCTCCTCTATAACTGGTGGTAATACTGAGACGCCCATTTCAGCGCATCTCCTCAGTGCCTCCTCAAGAGGTTTCGATCTATACATGGGTTCATGCATAGCTGGGACTATGATCACCCTTTTACCCATCCCTACCATCACTTGGGCTGTGAGGGTTACACTAGTGTCTGCCACGCCATAGGCTATCTTGGCAATGGTATTGGCTGTTGCTGGTGCTATCACCATACCGCTAGCCCTTCTAGCCAGCGCTATATGCCCAAGCTCTCCACCAAATCTCACATAGGGTTTATTCCCTGTCGCCCATCTCCACATCTCCGGGGATATTAGTTTCGCGGCCTTAGGCGAGATTACTGGGTATACCTCTGCACCTCTTCTCATAAGCTCTCTAGCAAGATCTAGGGATCTGTATAGAGATATGCTTGAGGTGACTCCTAGTATTATGTGGTGCTCTAGAAGGGTTCTCGCCGACCTCCCGAATATATCCCGCGAGGGGTGCTCGGTCTCCAAGCAAAATACCCCGGCTGGATCACTAACTATAGGGTTAGGAGGTTCTTATTCGTTCATAAGTATGTAGGTAGCCCTAACCATACCCAAAGGCCCTGTCGCCAGCATCCCCTAGCCCGGGTACTATGTATCCTTTATCATTAATCTCAGGATCTATTGCTACTGTGAACAGTCTAGCCTTTTCTATGAGTTTTCTATCTATCAGGAAGCTCCTTAACCTCTCAATAGCTATCCTGGTCGATATGGCTGTTGTGAAGAATATCCTCTTTGGTCTTGCACCCATACCAAGGATCCTGTTAAGTATAGAGATCATTGTGGAGCCTGTGGCAAACATTGGGTCAACCACTATCAAGGTGTCTCCCTCATAGATCTTGGGGATCTTTATGTAATGTATCTCAACATCGAAGGAGTAGTTAGCACCCATACCCTTCTCCTCAACCCTCCTAGCACTAACAATCCCCTGCCTAGCGCTAGGAAATATCTTTATAAGCCCCTCAACCATGGGCATCGCAGCCCTAAGAATATTTATTATGACAACATGCTCCATGTCGGGTATCCTAACCCCCTCAGCCATAACACCCAAGGGGGTCTCCACATAGATCTTCTCTATATCTAGATGCTTAGTCATCTCCATACCAATTATTCTCCCAAGCCTCACAAGCCCCTTTCTAAAACCTATCTGGTCGGTTCTCCTATCCCTGAGAGATGTGAGGATAGCCTTTGCAAGTGGGTGATCAACTACTATAACGAAATCCTGCTCCAAAGCCCACCAACACAGTAGCGAGAGAGCTTATATTCTTTCAAGCCGGTCGGTATTTCTCAGCCTTCTCACGGTTAAGGCAGAAAAGCCAGAGTTAAGCTTAAATTCCATGTTATGTTTTTAATAAAAATGGAAAAGGAGGGAAACCGGGTAAAAATGGGGGAAAGCTCCGGGGAGGAAAATAGAGGCGTTGCAAAACAAGAGCTAGTGCTAGAGGATAGAGACGCCAGAATCATTGGTAAGCATGTATATGCAAACATATATGATCCAGATCCCTCGCGGATATCAGACGAAGAGTTTCTCAGGAACCTAGTTGTAGAAGCTGCTAAGAAGGCTAACATGCACCTAGTTGAGGTAAAGTCGTGGAGCTTTGGTGGCAAGAAGGGAGGAGTCTCTGTGATAGCACTTGTAACGGAGAGCCATATAGCTATACACACATGGATAGAGTATTCATATGCCACGGTAGATGTATATACGTGTGGCGATCACTCGGATCCTTGGAAGGCTACAGAGTATATAATTGAGAATCTAAAGCCTAAGAAATACTCGATCGGGTATGCTAACAGAACACAGGAGCTATAGATAGCATAGAGATCGAGGCATCTCCCCTCATAAGGTCATGCTTATCTTTTTTATACCTTCCTAATGTTCGTCTCTTGATATTCTTTGTTTTATATCTTAGGTGCTCAACCTCGCCCACAGGGATCTAGCTACTCCTAAGCAGGGTATATTACTAGCGTGCTCAACAATATTCCTATACATATCCCCAAGCTCTATAATAACCCTGAATAGCCTTTTAAAAATCCTCCTAAACATAACAATAAAAGTCCTCGTAACGATCGAAGCGTCTTCATTATTGATGAGGGCTAGGGATGCTTGTGAGAAACAATCTATAAAAATATGCTCGGCAAGAACAGCCCATAATAGGTTTTAGAAGAGCCCGTGATCCTGGCAGAGGGTTCTTATAACAAGGCCATTGGATGCTCTTGATATCATCTCCTCTACCTCTTTATCGTCGAAAGGTATATAGCCTATCGCTTTAAACCCTATCTCGTTGGCAAACAGGAGATCCCTTGGTGAGTCGCTTATAACAGCTATAGAGCTTCTTGGGAGACCGAGCCTCTCGTATTTCTTTGCAAGCTGTTCATAGAGATCCTTTTTCGTTGTACCAAACCCGAGATCTCCGGTGGAGTAGACTCTAACCATATCTAGGGGGAAGCCGTAGCCGTTGAGCTCATCCATGAAGAGCCTGGTCTCGACCTCTCTACCAGTTACTATCGCTGTGATCATCCTACCAGCGCTCTCCCTTAAGAAATCCTCTGAACACGGCATTGGAGTCCCATAGATCCTGTTCTCCAGGTATTTGATCCATACAGCCCTCCAGAAGATCCATCTCTTCATAGGCTCGTTTATTCTTATCAAGCTACCATTGTAATACGCCTTCATTATGGCTCTCGTATCAGGGTTCGCCCGAATCTCCAGAGGGAATTCCTCTCTCACCATATCCATAGCTATAATCAAGCCCCTAGCAGTATCAACAAGCGTCATATCAAGATCTATGAACAAAGCCTTCACACCAGCCCCCATCAGATGTCTAGCAAGACCCACAGAGATCACCTAACACATGTCTACTCACTTTCCGGAAGCTTTCTCATAAGGACGATTATAAGCTTGAAGATCCGTAAGCCAAGTTCTGATCTTTACTACGGTTTCCAATATTTATCGGTTATGATCAATATAACCTCTATAGCCGTATTTGAGAGGTCATTTCCTCTCAGAACCTCTATGCGATCCTCATTACTATCCCTACCCTTATACAGGGGTTACCAAAATCCCAGAGTAACTGGGTGCAGGTGTTGTTAAGAGTTGTTAAGATAAGCCTAGTTACTATTCTCCAATGAGAGATAAGATTATAATGAGAAACCATAGTTAGTGCAATAGCTAAGCAGGCGATCCAGGATCTCTTACTTAGAATTACAGGCTTGATTTCCATAATCCCTCCAGCTTAACATGGATCCTTAACACAAACACACTGCTTTATCATCCGCGCTCTATAGAAGAGTCATCGCGAGATACCAACCACAGATTTCACACGACTGTTGCTGGTCAGCACATCTGGTAGACCCTATACTATTCGTCACACTATATTCCACGTTAATGTTTAGTGCGTATATGGATCAGCGAGCTCCTAATACATCACTGTTCAGAGACCGCCACACACATCATAAGAGGGTTTTCCAATAGCTATCTCTTCTAAGGGTTTATTAAGCATTCACCCACTCTAGTAGTGTTTAATAAATAATATCTATGGAATCTAGTATGCTGTGGAGCCTGTGTGATGAGCGAGATCCTGAGACTCTCTAGAGAGATCCTTGCCAGATACCCGTTGTGTGATAGGTGTTTTGGGAGGCTTTTTGCTAATCTTGGTAGGGGTTTGAGTAATCTGGAGAGGGGTAGGGCTATAAAGCTCACCCTAGCTATGGGTTATCATGATGAGGCTTCAAGGGATCCTGAGAAGCTTAGGGATGAGCTCTATAGCATCTCAAGAAATGCGGGGGAGCCTTTTCAAAGCCTATATAAATATATATATGGTGCTGAACCGCCTAGCGTAATGCCTTGCTATATATGTGGGGGGAGGATAGAGAGCCTTATAAGCGAGTGGGTAAAGAAGGCTGGGGATTCTATAAAGAACCTCGGGGCTTCCCGATTCATACTTGGTATAAGACCTCCTAAGGGGTTTGTGGAGGCTGAGGAAGAGATAGCCAGGGTCTTTTCCCTGCAGTACTGGGAAACTGTTAGGAGTGAGCTTAAAAGAGAGATAGGCAAGAGTGTCGCAACTACATATGGCTTATCACCCGATTTCGACGACCCAGAGATCATATTGATCCTAGATCTTGAGAGAGGATCTGTTGAGGCTATAATGCCACCACTCATACTAAGCACAAGACTCGTAAAGCTTGTAAGAGGCTTTAGCGTTAAGAGAAGACCCCGTGGGGGAGGCTCCCTAGAGGATATCGCCAGAACCAATATAAAGGATCTGGGGAGGGATGTGGATATCAAGATCCCTATAAGAGACACTTCTAGATACAGGATCCTTGGCGGAGGGTGCGAATCGATCATTGAGATAAGATCCCCCGAGCCTGGTAAAAGAGATCTCAGAAACCTAGCCAAGATCCTTAACAGGACTTCATCAACATATAGGGTTGAGATCCTTGGCAAGGGTAGTAGGAGGATCGCTGAAGAGTTACCAGCAAAAGTCAAGAGGATCTGGTATAGGGCTCACATATATATCGAAAAAGAGGTTGATAGCAAGTTTATAGAGAGCCTGGCACCTAGAAGGATAACGAATATTGAGCAGAAAACACCTTCAAGAATACTTAGAGCTGGTTATCGAGGGATCGAGAAAGTGATCAAAGGAGATATGGGGATCGAGAAGATCCTCAGGATCTCTGACAAGACCCTCGAGATCCTCTTCACACTACCCCCAAACATCTATGCCGAAGAAGCCATAACAGGGGATGGGGGTAGAACTAGCCCGAGCATCTCATCCCTCTTAGGCGTTGATGTAATACCCCTAGAGGTGGATGTTATAAACATAGAGATCTAGCTAACATCAAGCATAAGAATAGCACGATGTGTTAAAGAACCTCGTGTAAGTACCTCTTGGGTGTGCTGAGTGGATGCACTGGCTGGGAGTGAGAGGGAGAGAGCAGATGTTGAGAGGATCAAGGGTGTTTTCGAAAAGATAGGTCTAGAGACCAGGTCTCAGGATATCGATGTGGCTTTATGGGAGCACGGTGAATGCTATGTTGATAATATCAAATGCGTCCCAATACCCCCAACGCCCGGAGGGTTTATAGAGGGTGTCTTGACAAGCGATATAGGCTCCTGTAGCGATAAGGTTTTAATAGCGCCGACAACAAGCTTTCCCGATAATATCTGGAACATATATAATGAGGCTGTTGAGAGAGGTGCAAGGGCTGTTATATTCTATGACCACTACCCCTCGAGGTATAGGAAGATAGTTGTCTCTGGGGTTTGGAGCTATGGGTTGAGGGTTAGATCCCCAGCACCTATACCCTCTGTCCATATAAGGCTCGAAGACGCCGTCCCCCTGGTCAGGAGGGGTGTTGGTAAGAAAGTATCGATCAGTGTTGCGACGAGGGTCAGGATGTCGAGGGGATCTAATGTGGAGGCTATAATACCAGGCAGGAGCGAAGGATCTATACTTGTGTCTGCACATCATGATAGATGGTTCGATAGCTATAGGGATAATACTATTGGTGTAGAGGCACTTCTCCAAATAGCCCTGCATAGCAGGAAGCTTAGATCGCCTAGGCATGAGATAAGGCTGGTGAGCTTCACAGCAGAGGAGATCGGGGATCCGGGGATGCCTGCTTGGTACTGGGGATACGGGTCTAGATCCTATGCAACGAACATAGATGTTAGTAACATATTGATCGGGTTGGTGATAGATACAGCTCACAGGCTTCCCTTAAGGATCTCTTATACATCGCCAGACCATGCGTATAGGATCTTTGGGAGACTAGCCCTAGATATAGAGCTAGAGGGCTATGGACACCCATATACAGACGCTCCCTCACTATGGATGCGGGGGATACCTACTATAACGATCCATAACCTCCAGGATCTCTACCCAATATACCACACAGATCTCGATGTTAGGGAGGGCTATAGAGGCTTTCCATCCATATTGGGGAAAGAGATTCTGGGGATACTGTTAGACCTAGATCCTAGGGGTGTTGGTGCTGATCACCTCCTCAAGGATCTAAAGGCAAGGATTCCCTACGAGCTCTTCAGGAGGCTTGAGGAGAGGGCGTCTAATAAACCCTACGAGCTTGCTAGGTGTGTGAACATGGTTACGATGAGACCCCTCTTTATAGGAAGCTATAGAGAGCTTTACAAAGACATGCTCACAGATCCTTTTCCTTCATGGTATGCTCTTACAAGCGCCTCAAAAGGATCTAAGGAGCAGGTAGTAATCCCTGGTGACGAGAGGATCATATATGGAGGGGGAGGAGCTGAGGAGAGAGATAAGATACTTAACGAAGCTAGCGCTGAGGTTGAGGAGCTGCTTAAATGCATATCCACATAGCTTTATAAAAATATAGAGATAGAAGGCGATCCTGGCGTTGCATATACACATCTAATCCCAGAGCCCTGTAAACCACTGCTCCTGGGGTCTATGCTTAGGATCTTCCTGGAATCGACTATAACGATCCTATCCTTCCCACTAAGCCTAGCGATCATGTCAACCTTGAGTCCTTTATAAGCACTATGATCTGTCACCACCACCACGCCATCAGCCCCCTTCAAGGCTTCTTCAAGATTGCTAGTAAGCCTTACAGTAAAATCTGTCTTCTTATTCCAGCTCTTCACATAAGGATCGTGGATCACTATTTCTCTAACACCCCTCCTAACAAGATACTCTACCACCCCATATGCTGGTGAGTTTCTATCATCATCAACATCACCCTTATAAGCTAGTCCTAGAATCGCGATCCTAGCTTCTCTCACATTGATCCCGAGGGATTCGAGCTCCTCAATAAGGATCCCTGCCACATAGTTCGGCTGATCCTCATTAACCCTCCTAGCCCTAATCATAACCGAATTCCAGACCCAGTCCTCACCAATGCTCCAGGCAAGCAGGTATGGCTGGTATGGGAGGGAGACACCCCCAACACCGCTTCCAGGGTTATGGATATCTATATAGGGGTTTGTTTTGGAGACCCTTATAACCTCCCACATATCTACCCCAAGCTTTCTTGCAGCTCTTGCAAGCTCGTTTGCTATTGCTATATTTGTATCCCTATATATACCCTCAGCGATCTTCTCGAACTCTGCTGCTGTTGAGCTGCTCATCATTATAACGCCTCCATAGATTTCTTTGAACAGGATCTCGAGGATCTTTGGGCTCTTCTGATCAACACCCCCTATGATCTTTGGATACCTGCTAGAAAGATCCTCGAAAGCCCTCTCAACACTAATCCTCTGGGGGCTGTATGAGAGCCCGAAGTCCTTTCCACAGACCATGCCGGATAGATCCTCAAGGATCCTCCTGACCCTCGTCGCAGTAGTCCCTGGAGGCACTGTTGTTTCAAGAACAACTATATCTCCAGCAGATAGCCCCGTAGCTATGGTCTCAACAGCCTTATCCACTGCTGTGAATACAGGTCCCCTGGATCCCCAGCTAAGGGGCACGTTGATCATTTTAACATCGCTCCTCCTAGAAGCCTCGATACCATCGTAGCTCAGCTCTAGCAAACCCTCTCTATAACCCTTAGCTATCAAATCCCTAACCATGCTATCAATATGCCTTATAGAGCCCCTCTCTATCTCTTTAAGCCTCTCCCTATTCTCGTCATAGCCAATAACCCTAAAACCCCTCGATACAAGCACAGCTGCCACAGTAGCACCAACATAGCCTAAGCCATATACTGAGAACACCACCCTCCTCTCCCTAGCAAGCCTAGCCGCTTCCTGAAGATCCGCAAAATAGATCTTCACCGCCAAGCTCCCCAAAGCGAGTATAGAGCCCGTATTCTTATATAAATATGCGGGCTTGGTAGAGAGGATTATTACGACATAGACGGAGGCGTGCTCCTATAGTAGATTGTAGAGATTTCTATGAAGCAGTAAGGATCTAGTGGGAGGGGATTAATGTGACTAATCATAGCTTAAGTTTACAGCCTAAGTATGCTTAGGCACGAGATCCGGGTTTTGTTAAGGCGATCCTTAGTTATACATCGCTTAAGCCTATTACGTAGAGATAATATGTCCCTATCCTGGCTGGTGACGATACCCTCATGGTTTTAACTTCTTTCCACCCGGAGATTTCGAAGTCAAGGCTGATTATCCTCGTACCCTTCTTAAGCTCTGCCTTGAGTTTTGGTTTCAGGAGGTCGTTAACGCTTCTGAGGAGATACATATAAACAACCGTCGCATCGGAGAGATCTACTCTGAATATATCGTCCCTCACAAACCTTATCATGTGCTCCACACCCTCGACTTGGGCATTAGTCATAGCTCTTTTAATAAGCTCTGGGTTTAGCTCAACACATACAGCTCTAGCTCCCCTCTTCGCCGCGGCTATCACTATCCTTCCATCCCCGCATCCAAGGTCGTATAGAATATCTCCTTTACCCACGTTCGCCAGATCTAGTGCCTGCTCGATGAACTCCTCCCTCGTAGGGACCCAGGGAACCCTTATACCCTCGTAATAGCTTACCAAGCCTTCCCCCCTCAAGTAGAGAGAATATCTGCGGCTAATAATCTTTATCCACATAACTATCAAATGATCTAAGCTTTTCCAGCTTTTATCTCTACAGCGGTATTTTTCCCGGGGCTTATGGCTAGGAGGATCGAGGTGATAATACCGAGTAGCCATGCTCTCCACAGACCCTTTGATCAGCATCCCGAAAGGCCCGAGAGGATCGATATTATACTGAGAGGCCTATCTAGGAGAGGTTTTGAGACGATTATTAAGAGACCCACGACAAGGCCAAAGGAGGTTTTATACTCAGCCCACGACCCCGAGTATGTTGCCCTGATCGAGAGGTTATCAAGGAGTAAGAGGTATATAGATAGCGATACATACGTTACAGAACATAGCTTCCACGTAGCGATCGAGGCTGTATCAGGATCTATAGATGCCGCTGAGAACATAGCCTCAGGCTCTAGGCTAGAGATAACGCTCCCAAGACCGCCGGGGCACCATGCTGGAAGATCTGGGAGCGCTTTAGGAGCACCTACCCAAGGGTTCTGTTTATTTAACAATGCTGCTCTAGCAGCCCTCAGGCTTACTAACATGGGCTTCGAACCAGTAGCTATAGTGGATATAGATATACACCATGGGAACGGTACCCAGGAGATCTTCTGGGAGGATCCCAGAGTAATACATATAGATCTCCATGACTCCAACATCTATCCAGGCACCGGCTGGTATATAGATATAGGATCTGGCGAAGCGACAGGGACAAAGATCAACATACCCCTCATAGCTGGAAGCAGGGATCCTGAGTATATATACGCATGGCTAGAGCTTGTCGAACCAGCCCTAAGCTTCTTCAAACCAAGAGCACTCATAATATCAGCCGGGTTCGACGCCCACGAGGGAGAGATGATGGGTTACGTGAAGCTCAGCAGCGATCTATACGGATGGCTTGGATCAAGGATCAAGCATCTCTTAGAAAAAACCCCATCAATATCAGGGGTTCTAATAATACTAGAAGGAGGATATGGATCAGGGCTCTACGAAGGTTTCCCAGAATTTGTCCACGGTCTCCTAGGAGGCGATGTAAGAAATCTTGAGGCAATGGTTAAGAGGGCTAGAAAAGAGCATATCAATATAGCAGACTCTATTAAAAGATTGATAAATAAATACTATAAAATATATTAAGGGTTTCTCCTCGTAGGATTCACGCCTAACCAATATAACCGTTTGTCCCCAGACGCTCATTTTGCTTTTCATGGATGCACAGATCTCCGCTGAATCTGCAGGGTGAGGAAATTTCTGCTAAGGTCGAGCCAAACATGCTTGGCTCCTGTTTATTAAGGGATCATCTCCTGGGTAAAGCATCGCTTCAAGCTAAAGGACTCAACCTAGATGGGAGCTACATGCTGTTTTGCTCGACCTTAGCCCATAAACCTATAAAGATGGGGAAACCACTGTGGATGAGGTTGGAGTCCCTGGATATGAAAAACATTAATGAATATCCAGCAGGGGTAAATGGCTGAGATCATGCTATGCCCGGTAGAGCTTTAACAGCCCTTAAGAATTGGGAATATGGCGCTCGCTCACGGGGTTTCCTGAGAATGGGCGTAGGGTTGAGGTTAAGCTATGTCAAGAGCGCCATTCAGCCCCATATAGGGTGAGCCTGCTAGGGGCTATAGAGATTCAGTGACGAGGCTTACAGGTTTATAGAATTTTGTAAGCCTACGCAGATCTACTAAGCAGTAAAATCTATAAGTATTTCTCACCCGAGAGTATGTGTGGGCGGCTTGCTGGGTGGTTTAAGAAAGCGCCCTCTGATCCTGGTCATCTTAGCCATACTGCTGGTTGGTTCGGGATTAACCCTATACTATGGCTTAGTAGACGTGTTCAGAGCAGGCCCCGGGATTAAGCTCATATTAACACTCTACGATGTTGATAAGGATAATAAGACGCTCTTGGACGTGACATCCATACTCGATAGACCAGAGGTGCTAATGTATCTCGAGGTTAGCGCCATAACACCCCCGGGCTTCAAGTGGGCTGATGATCTTGTGCCCCTATTCAGAGATACTATAAAGGCTAGGAGGGAGGTCTATATCCAGTCCAGCGAGTTCCAGGAAATAGCCAAGGGGTGGGTTTCGGTATATAGGTCTAGGGGTGGGGATCCTGAGCAAACATACTCAGGGCTGGTAATAAGGCTATTCATATTCAACAACACATCGAGGGAGATTATCTTCGAGGCTTATGACTCAATATCATATAAACCCTCGGAGGTCGCTAGGGGCAAGGCCGTCGTTATAGATATAACACTACTGAGGGGGTCTAAAAAGCCTGTTAAGATAAGCGTTGAACACAGCTATACAAACATCTTCGAGAGCTCAAGGTCTAAGATTGAGAAGATATGGCTAGACGGCTGCCCAGCCTACCTATACCGAGAGCTTGTAGCCGAGATCAAGCCGGAGGATCTAAAATCGAAGCTACTGGCCGAATACTTCTGGGACTATAATGGGCGCACATACATAAAAACACCAGTACTAATAGCTGAGAATATACATCCGGTTAGCGCTTCGGTCTATGCATACATTAACATAGGCATACGGGGTGAGAATGTAGGTGTTTACCTGACATTCACTTCAGGTAAGATACTTGAGTTTATAAAGAAAGGTGAGTGGCCAAGCGTTACACTGTGGAAGGGTAATGGGTTCACGTGAGGAGGATCAACATATTATTACACTAAATCTATTAGAGCAGAGCCTCCTGGGAGTGGGCGGGAAAGTGGATGGATGTGGATATGGGCTAGACCGGTCTATAGGGTGTATGAAGTTTATATGGTTTATTGTGTTACTGAGGAGTATATCGGGGATGATGTTGAGAACGTGATAGGGGATATGATAACCAGCGGTTCGACAATTCTGGGAGGCGCGAACTGGGGGCTGCTCCATAGCGAGCTTATGAATATGCTCTTCAGCGGCACCAACGAGACCCAACTCTCCATACCTGGCACATTCCTAGAAGATGGAGACCTAGATCCGGGCGAGTATGTAGCACTAGAACAGATCTTCAGCTATTTTGACAAATGCAGACACGACTTCGAAATAGGCGTTCCAGCGGGCGCGATAGCAGCTCTATGCATATGCGCAGCCCTAGGCCTCCAAACCGGGGGTGCAGCATGCACCGTAGCCGTGACATTCGCCTCAACATTCCAGCTATCCATATCTGCCGAGGGAGCATCCTTCAACGTACCAGCAGGCATATACTTTAGGTTTAACTAGATATAGGGATTTCTGCCCTATTAATAGAGATCTATTGTTTATTTTTAACCCAATAGTGTGGGTCTCCTACACAGGCCCAAGTGGTGATGGGAGCGGTGCTCCAAGCCATCTGGGGCAAAGCTAGATGGGAGTCACGTGCCGTTTGGCTCGACGGCCGCCCATGACCCCGTAGGGTTAGAGATCCTGCGGGTTGAGGTGGAAATCCCTGATGTGGCCATGAATAAAAAGATGATTGGAATGAACATCCAGGGACAAACGATTAATAGTATGTGTCTAGAGGCCTTAGAGCGCGCTCTCATCACTATCTAGAATCAAATAGAGATCAAATCATAGCTGAAACAATTTTAATTAAAAATTATAAATATGAATACCAAAAAGAAAAGCAATCTCAAGTCGAGTTTATAAATATTTTTAAACCCAATGGAATGAGTTTCTATTATCGCCTAGGCTTTATAACAATAAGCCGTGATTTCGAAATTTTCCCTTATTACCTTTTAGAGGGAAGTCCTGGAGCTAATAGCTATCAGAAACTACTAATAAACCTCCTGAGGAGTGATGAGTAATAGCCATACATATGATCTCTGAAGAGCCTCATTTCATCTATATACTCAGGATCGATGTTCCTCTCCTTTCCAAGAGCCGCTGACGCGATCCCAAAGACCATAGCTATATATAGGGTTTTCAGGAGATACCCAGTGTCTCCTGGGGGGTTTATTTCCAGGATCTCGATCTCTGGGTATTTCTCTGAGAGTTTTTTGAAATAGCCTCTCAGGGCTAGATCCTCGCCTAGATCCTGGTCTACTATGTGTATAACAAGAGAGCCCCTACCGCTTCTTAGAGATGCAATCTGGTTATGACCCGTCTCAGGCATTTCGAGAGGCTCTGAGGGTATTGCAGCGTTCTCACTGAGCTCGGAGCGTATTCTGTGGATTATGGGGTAGTAAGGGCGTGTAGCAGCTATAGAGATCCTCTTTCCATGGGATGATGCCTCGCCTATTTTTGAGGCTATCTCGAGACCTAGATCCTCTATAGATCTCCTCTCTCTGCCGAGGATATCCCTTGCCTCAACAAGATCCCTCTCTATGTTTAGGCTAGCTCCAACGCATCTAGAGATCTTATCAATACCAACGAGCATTGATGGTAGCTCCACCCTTGGTAGAGATCCTTGGTTTAGCATGAATACTGGTAGTGATTCTCTCTCAGCTATTTTTAGCATAGGTCCGTCACTAGTAACAACACCTACTAGTCTCTTCATAGATAATAGATCCTCTAGGATCTTTATAGTCTCCAGCGTTGTTCCAGAATAGCTTACACATACCGCAGGGATGTTTTTCGAAGAGATCCTCGGATCTAGATTTGCCGAGCTAATGCTCCACACATGTGGGGGAGAACCCCTCACGATCGAGAGGGATTCGAGGATCCTTCCAGGAGCTCCTGAACCACCTATCCCCGCTATTAGGAGCCCCTCCCCCCTCTCATCACGTTCCTGACAATTCTTTGGCTGCGTCCTCAAAGCCTCGGAGATCTTCTCAGGCCATTCTAGATAACCCTTATAGAGATGATCTATTGTTATTCTACGCCTCACGAGACTCACCCTCTTTGGACTTCATGAGGCTATATATATAGGCTGAGATCTTGAGTGCGTATAGAGATCCTGAGAGGAGTGTGAAGCCTATAAGGGCCGATAGTAATGATGATCCGACCATAGCTCTCTCCATATACCCTAGGGAGTATATTAGAAAGATGATCGCAAAACCGGCCATGACTATTGCTAGAGTGATATATATGAGCCACCTAACACTATCCCTCATAGAGCCACCTAAGAAAATATCCCACAGGGGTATAGATTTGCGTAATCACCAGCCATTACAGGTTATCCAGAGAAGATCCTGCTCAAACCATGGTGAGAGACTCTATGCCAAGCGTAGATGAGATCAAAGCCGAGATACGGCGGAAAATATGGAGAGCCATGGATGAAAAGAGAGTCTCAAGACCCCCTAGACCGATCGAGGGAAGGATACCTAACTTCATAGGAGCAGAAGAGGCCTGTGAAAAGGTATCAAGACTCCCAGAGTTCCTCAAAGCACTTGTGATCAAGGTTAACCCAGACTCTCCCCAGACCCATGCTAGATACCTAGCCCTCTCTATGAGCAAGATCGTTATTATGCCGACCCCCAGGCTTAGAGAGGGCTTTCTACTCCTAGACCCCCAAAGGATCCCTAGGGATAGGCTTCGTGAAGCCTCCACCATAAGGGGCTCTTTCACATGGGGAGGGTATGCTGATCTCGAGTACGGTATATTGAGGGAGCTCGGTGCTGTTGATGAGAACACTCCTGTTATAACTACGGTGCACGATATACAGATCCTGGATCAAGAGATCCCTATGGAGGATCACGACCTCCCAGTGGATATAATAGTAACACCATCAAGGATCCTGAGGATCGAGAGGGCTTATGAAAAGCCGAAAGGCATCTACTGGGATAAACTTGATAGCAGAGCATATAGAGAGATCCCTGTGCTTAAGGGGCTCAGGGATCTGGTTGCATCTAGATAGCCCGGTTTATAAGTTTCTCTGACATTTATTCCTAATAATGAGGCGAAGGAAAAACATAGATCTATAGATCTTCATAGCAGCTAAGCTCCGAATAGCTGCATAAGAACAATACTCTGGAGTTCTCTATCTCGCTAGTCTCGCAGGCTAAGAAGCTCTGGATAGCAAGATAAAATCGATAGATATAAGGGAATGCTAGGATAAGCGGTATAATATATTCGAAGAGCCTTTATCCCTCCTCCTTCATCCTTTTCTCTATATCTTTTACCGCATCGCTAACCCTCACGTATCTCCCTGTTCCTATCTCGGCTCCTATGATTGTTATTTGTAACGGTATGTAGCCGTTGTTTTTTAGGAACTCTATATCTCCTAGTATGTTTTCTACCGGGCCTTCTTTAACTACTTCCCCGCTTTTCATCACGATCACCCTGTTAGCTATCTCACCTATTAACTGTAGATCGTGTCCTATGAGCACTATAGATCTACCCTCCTCTGTCAGGCTCTTCAACGCCCTCAGGAGTTGTAGTGATCTCTTATAATCTATCCCCGCGAAAGGCTCATCAAGGATCAGGACATCGGGCTCCATAGCTAGAATAGAGGCTATAGCTAGCCTATGCCTCTCACCGAAGCTCAGTATGTGGGGCGATATGCTGAGGGGCTTATCTAGGTCCACGAGCTTGAGAGCCCTCCTGATCCTCTCCTCCATCTCCTCGCGTTTCAAACCAAGTCTCTTAAGACCGGCTATCATTTCCTCATAGATAGTCCCGCTAAAGATCTGGGCGTCGGGGCTTTGGAAGACATAGCCAACATGGGCAGCGATTTTCGATGTGGGGGTCTTTCTAGTATCCATCCCCAGAACCTTCACACGGCCTCTATGGGGTTTTAAGAGTCCGTTCATATGCTTGGCAAGGGTTGTCTTGCCAGCACCGCTCTCGCCTATTATAGCCACCACCTCTCCCTTCGAGATCTTGAGGCTAACGCCCCTCAATACCCAGTCCTGCTCACTGCTATACCTATACCACACGTTGTTAACCTCTATGACAGTGTCTCCCAGGCGGTGTCCCAGCCCTGTCAACCCGATTATACCTAGCCTTACCAGACTAAAGAGCTTCTCTCAGGGTCTTTTAAGCTATTTTATACCTAGACGATCGTTACTGTGTTTATCTGTAATCATCGTGGCAGAGTATTGCCTTATATACTTCCTCTATAATTTATTATAATGGTTTTTGGAGAGATGGGATCAGCTGTAGAGATAGTGGATCTCGTCAAGAGGTTCGGGAACACCATAGCTGTTGATAAGCTTAACCTGAGCATCTACGATGGTGAGATCTTCGGTCTTCTAGGCCCGAACGGGTCTGGTAAGTCAACGACCCTCTTAATAATATCGACGGTCTATAAACCAACCTCAGGTGATGTCTATGTCTATGGAAAGAGCGTTGTTAAGAATAGCGATGAGGTCAGGAAATACGTCGGCATAGCCTTCCAGGAGCCCAAAGCTCTCTGGGTTGACAAGCCCTACGAAATACTGTTATGGCATGCCATGGTCGTTGGGTATAGCATGAGCGATGCTAGGAAGGTTGTTAGACAGGTTATGGAGGATCTGGGTGTGTGGGAGTATAGGAACAAGATGTTCTCAGAGCTGAGTGGTGGTAATAAGAAAAAAGTGGAGCTCGCTAAGCTCTTTATCCAGAAGCCGAGGCTAGCTATATTCGACGAGCCTACAGCACAGCTTGATGTTATCACCAAGCACCAGGTCTGGAACATGATAGAGGATCTCAGGAGAAGTGGTTCGACAATAATTGTTGCAACCAACGAGATGGCCGAGGCTGAGAGACTGAGCGACAGGATAGGGATCATGTATAGGGGGAGGCTGAGGGCTCTTGGGAAGCCTGAGGAGCTTAAGGACGGGATACCTGGGGGAGACATAATAGAGATCATAGTAGATGGGCCTGTGAGGGAGAGTTTTGTTGAGGCTATAAAGAACGATATAGAAGCTGTGAGGATAGATCTTAAAGACGCTGTGATAAGGATCTATGTTAACAAGGGTGAGGAGAAAATAGCAAGGGTTGTTGATATGTTCTCGAAAGGAGGGTTGAAGGTTAGGCAGATAAGCCTCAAAGAGCCCACTCTCGACGATGTGTTCTTCTACTACACAGGGGCAAAGCTTGCTGGTGATAATAATTGAGAGAGGATCTAAGAACCCTTCTCCTGGTAATACTATGGGATGTTAGGAAGGTTGCCAGGTATAAGGTATTCCTCCTAATGAGGTTCGCCTGGTTCATAGTCCAGGTCTCTGTATTTGCTGTCCTGATATCCTATCTAGTCTCTATAAGATCTCTGGGGGCATCGAGCATAGGTTATTACGAGTACTATCTCTTTGGTGCATATACAGCACTCTTATTCTCGATCTCCATGTTCAGGGGATACGAGATCGCTGAGGAGTTTGAGGAGGGTATTATAGAGTATCAATTATCACTCCCGATCAGGAGGAGAGTACTTGCTATTGGGAGAACAATAGGTGGTGGTATTGCTTCGTTCATCTACACATTGCCTATGATGCTCTTCATATTATTACTGCTCAGGATCACAAACCCCGTCTTAATAGCGATAGCCATTTTATCCGCACTAGCCTTCTCAATAGGTATTGTGGGTCTAGCCATAAACATAGTCTTTGGTCTTAAATCGGGCGATAAGACGGATATTCTATTCGGCGTTGTTGATGCCCTGCTTGTAAGGCTCAGCACGATCTTCTACCCACTCCCCTTTCTATCGGTCTTTCCACCGTATTTCTATGCTGCCATGTATAACCCGCTCTCAAACATGGCTGATTTTCTGAGAGCCCTTTTCTTCTTCCAAGACCTCAGGATCTTTATACACGCTCCTCCAGAGAGCATGATATCCTACATAGTAGGGCTCGCAGTAGGCTTATCGATCCTAGCCATGCTCTTCATAGAGAGGAGAGCTGAGGGTGGCGGGTGGAAATGAGATCATATGTTAGAGGTATACAGATAGTGGTTATGAGGGATCTCGATAGGTTCTGGAAGTATAAATGGTGGCTCGCAGGACTGATCACGATGAACCTAACAGATCTCTTTATATTTGCTCTGATCTTTAACGGGATAGTTAATAGAGCCTATATAGATAACTACTTATTATTCATAGCACCAGGTATAACAGCTATAGCAACCTTCGCATCGGCATTCTCGATAGGGAGGGAAGTGGGGGTAGAGGTTAGGAGAGGCTATACACAATACTTGCTAAGCCTCCCACTCACAAGGTTTCAGCTATCAATTGGCAGGATCCTTGGGGGCGCCTTGAGAGGCCTTATATACCAGATCCCTTTCATAGCACTGCTTCTGATACTCTACTGGAGCATTCCGAGCGTGGAGAAGCTCTTGATAATGATCGCAACATCCGTTATGCTCACAATATCCATGTCGAGCCTCTCAATAACGATCTCAACAGCTGTTAGGAGCTTCGACCTCCAGGCTACTATGAGGAGCTTCACATATTTTGTGCTATTCTTCTTCTCAAACGTATTCTACCCAGATGCTCTGATAAGGAAATACTTCCCAGAGATTCTGTATATAATGATATCAAACAACCCTGTCTCAATAGCTACCAGCATATACCGCTGGATCTTTGGCACACTGCCTATAGAAGATCCATTCCTACTGATAGCTAAGATGTTTATATGGTGCCTATTGTTCTTCATCCTAGGCGGTTTCTTCTATCTAAGAAACCTCATGGCATAGATAGCCATAGCACAGCATATATAGCTCTATTCTATTACGCTTAAGCTATGAAGGTCAGGATATCTAGATCCGCTTCTTAGCATTTTAGCCTATGCCGAAATACCCTGTCGACTGTATCGATGGGTTTGTGCTTGGGTTACTCTTTTATACCCCCTAGGATATCTATTTAATGTGTTTGGTGGTTGACGAAGTACATAGTAGTTACTGGCGGTGTGCTGAGTAGCCTGGGTAAGGGTATTGTTACTGCATCTATAGCTAACCTTCTCTCTAGATCAGGCTATAGTGTTACAGCGATAAAGATAGATCCTTATATAAATATAGACGCTGGTACCATGAACCCCTATGCCCATGGCGAGGTTTTCGTCACAGACGATGGCGCAGAGACGGATCTTGATATAGGGCATTATGAGAGGTTCTTGGGCAAGCCTCTCTCTAGGGCTAACAATATAACCACCGGGCAGATCTATCTCTCTGTTATTGAGAAGGAGAGGCGAGGCGACTACCTAGGGGAGTGTGTCCAGGTAATACCGCACGTGACCAACGAGATCAAGGCTAGGATCAGGGAGGTCTCTAAATCCCAGGGTGCTGATATAACAGTTATAGAGGTAGGAGGTACTGTAGGGGACATAGAGGGTCTCCCATTCATAGAGGCTATGAGGCAGCTAAGGCTCGAGGAGGGCTTTAACAACGTGCTCTACATCCACGTAGCCCTTGTACCTTATCTCAAGAGCGTTGGCGAGATCAAAACAAAACCCCTCCAGCACTCTGTACAGGAGCTGAGGAGAATAGGGGTTCAGCCCGATATTATAATTGCGAGGGGTGAGAAGCCTCTCAGCGACGAGGCTAGGAGGAAGATCTCGCTCTTCACGAACGTCCAGCCTGATATGATATTCAGTGACCCGGATGTCGATAACATCTATAGGGTTCCGCTCATCCTCCACTCCCAAGGGCTTACGAGGAAGATCTCTGAGAGGCTGGGTCTCCCCTACAGAGAACCTGATCTATCATCGTGGGAGGCTTTTGTTGATAAGCTTGATAACGCCTCTAGGAGGGTGAAGATCTATATGGTTGGTAAGTATACAAAGGTGAGGGATAGCTATATAAGCATAGTAGAGGCTATTAAACACGCCTCTGCGGAATATATTGCTAAGCCAGAGATAAGCTGGGTTGAGGCCACAGACATAGAGAATGGTAAGATAAATCCTGAAGATCTGCTCGACAAGGATGCAGGATATATAGTGCTACCCGGCTTTGGTAGGAGAGGGGCTGAGGGTAAGGTTAAAATGCTCAGGCTACTCAGAGAGAACAATATGATCACGCTCGGCATATGCTTCGGGTTACAGCTAATGGCCGTAGAGGTTGCAAGAAACCTTGCTGGGTTGGAGAAGGCTGGCTCGACAGAGATAGATCCACAGACGCCCCACCCAGTAGTAGATCTTCTAGAGGATCAGAAAAAAATAACAAAGCTAGGAGGCACTATGAGGCTCGGGCTTACTAGGAGCAGGCTTGTAAAAGGCACTCTCGTCCACAGCCTATATGGATCTATCGAGGTTTATGAGAGGCATAGGCATAGATACGAAGTTAACCCTAAATATGTGGATAAGCTTGAGAGCGTTGGCTTTATAGTGAGTGGCTATAGTGACGAGGGCTTCCCAGACTTCATGGAAATGAAAGGGTATAGGTTCTTTGTAGGAACACAAGCCCATCCTGAATATAGGAGTAGACCCCTGTCACCCTCACCCCTCTTCCTAGGCTTGATAAGATCCATTGTAGGATTGTAAAACCATCTTTCACAGCGTAAGGTTTATAAATAAACTTAGTTTTAATCAATCGATATTATACCTAAACATATGTGGAAAACAAGCTCGAATAGATATTGAAAATACAGGAAATAAATGTGGAATCAAGCCCTCTCGCATCGAAAACTCTTTCCGAGATGCGAGAAGGAAAGACTGAGTGTAACGAATACTAACACTAAGCTTGGATAGAGCTAACCTAGGCTTTTTAACCTATCCATGTTAAGGTTTCTTCTTATAAGCCTCCTCAAAAATATATGCTTGAGGAGCGCTTTTGACACACTTCCTTGAAAAAATCCTCTCCCCAACCTATTCCCCAGATCTGGATGAGCTCTACCTACTACCCGGAAGAGCAGATCTAGAGCCCAGCCAGATCGATGTTTCAACGTATTTCACAAGAAATATAAGGCTAAAGATCCCTTTGGTATCCTCGCCAATGGATACTGTTAGCGAGTGGAGGCTAGCAGTATCTATAGCACTGATGGGCGGTATAGGGGTTATCCATAGAAATATGCCTGTGGATGAGCAGATAAAGAATCTTGAGAGGGTTAAGAGCTTCCCCCCAATACCTCTAGAGGATCTCTATCTCCTTGAAGGAGAGCCGTGTGGAAGGGCTATCGATGCTATGAGGAAAAGGGGTGTTAGGAACATACCCGTAATAGATCCCGCAGGGTCTTTGAAGGGGTATGTGAGGTACAGTGATCTTTTGGAATCCTGTAGAGAAGGATCAACACCGATCAATAGATACATCACCCCTGGCGTCTCCTTCGACATACCCCTAGCCAGAGAGGCTGTTAAATACATAGCTAGGGGTGAGGCTGACGTGATCGCTATAACCAATGGGGAGACCTATATTGGCAGTCTAAGCATACACGGGGCTATGGAGACAATAGATCCTGTACTCGATGATGAGGGGAGACTTCTAGCGGCAGCAGCCATAAATCCAGTCGATATTGAGAGGGCTAAGAAGCTTGATAGGCTTGCCAACGCAATAGTATCTGATGTTGCCCACTACCATAACAGTGAGATCCTGAGGGCCAGCTCGAAGCTTGTTAAAGAGATATCCTCGGACTTCGTGGCAGGCAATATAGGGACTGCTGAAGCCGCGCTAGACGCTGTAACCCATGTCGAGAGGATCGATGGCTTTAGGGTTGGAGTAGGGGGCGGATCTATATGCATAACACCCAATGTTACCGGGGCTTATGCGCCAACAATCTGGAGCGTTGCCAGCGTGAGAGATGCCCTGGAAGCCCAGGGCCTCAGGATCCCATTGATAGCCGACGGAGGTCTTAGGAGCGCCTCGGATATAGTTAAGGTTATCGCGGCTGGTGCTAGCACAGCAATGGCTGGCTATATCTTCGCAGGTACCGACGAGGCTCCACCAGAGCTTATAGAGGTGGGGGGAGAGCTTTATAAGCAGTACAGAGGTATGGCTAGCATTACATCTATGATGAGGAGATTCTCCATGGATAGGTATGCTAAGATCGTTAAAAACATACCAGAAGGTGTAGGAGGCCTGGTACCCTACAAAGGTTCTGCGAGATCTGTCATTAGGGAGATTGTTGAGGGTATAAGGATAGCTATGGGCTATGCTGGTGCCAGGAATATAGAGGATCTCTGGGCTAAGGCTAGGTTCATCAAAGCTAGTAAGAAGAAAACCCTAGGGGATCGCGGTGGCTGAGGAGAACAGGGATTACGATTCAGTCCTCATAGTAGATTTCGGAGGACAGTATACGCATCTAATAGCAAGGAGGATCAGAGAGCTCGGTGTCTATAGCGAGATAATCCCAGCCAGGGATCTCTCTAGAGAGGTTTTCGAGAGAATCTCGCCTAGGGCAGTTATTCTCTCGGGAAGCCCCGCAAGTGTTCTTGAACAAGAGCCCCTTATGCCTCCCAAATGGATCCTCGATACAGGTATACCGATACTCGGGATCTGTTATGGACACCAAGCTCTTGCTAGTATGCTTGGAGGCAGAGTATCGAGGGGTGTTGGAGAATATGGAGGAGCTCGTATCAGGGTCGTTAGGAGAGACGCTATATTCGAGGGCTTTGGAGAGGTTGAGGAGGTGTGGATGAGCCACTCTGACTATGTTGAAAAACCCCCTAATGATGCCGAGATCCTCGCCGTGTCAGAGGATACTGGGTATATAGCTTCCTACAGGATTTCTGGGAAACCAATCTATGGTGTTCAGTTCCACCCCGAGGTTAGCCATACTGTGAAGGGGAGATTGCTTCTAGATAACTTCCTAAGGCTAGCTGGTACTAGGAGGGGGTGGAGGCCTAGTGGCACTGTCGATAGGATCGTGAACGAGATCTCAAGAAGCGTGGGCCCTGGCGAGAAGGTTCTCTGTGCCGTGAGCGGTGGTATAGATTCGACAGTAGCGGCCCTGTTGGTGAAAAGGGCTGTGGGGGATAGGCTGGTAGCCGTCTTTGTGGATCACGGCCTCTTAAGGGAGGGAGAGGCTCAGGAGGTTCTTGATAGGCTTAGAAAACTGGGTCTCAACCCGGTCTTTATTGATGCTTCTAAGAGGTTCTTGGAAGCCCTCAAGGGTGTGAGGAATCCTGAGGAGAAGAGGAGGATAATTGGAAAACTCTTTGCAGATATATTTAGGGAGATCGTTCATAGAGATCCTGATATAAAGTGGCTCGCACAGGGGACTACTTATCCAGATGTTATTGAGAGCGGCTCCTCCCCCCACGCGGCCAGGATAAAGACACACCATAACGTTGGAGGCCTCCCAAGGGATCTTGGTTTAAAGGTGATCGAACCCCTGAGAAGCTTTTATAAAGATGAGGTTAGGGAGCTAGCAAGGGTTCTAGGAGTCCCTGAGGAGATGATCAAGAGGCATCCATTCCCAGGGCCGGGGCTTGCTGTTAGGATCGTTGGTGAGGTTAGCGAGGAGAAACTGAGGATCCTGAGGAGGGCCACTAAGATCGTTGAGGAGGAGTTAAAAATAGCAGGGATCTATGATGGCCTCTGGCAAGCCTTCCCAGTGCTCCTAGAGAGCAGCTGGGTCGGTGTTAAGGGTGACGCTAGGAGGGAGGGGTATATAGTTATAATAAGGGCTGTTGAGAGTGAGGACGGCATGACAGCCGAGTGGGCCAGGATCCCTCACGAGGTTCTAGATAGGATCTCAAAGAGGATAACCCGGGAGCTGCCTGAAGTAACCATGGTCGCCTATGCTATAACATCCAAACCGCCTTCAACTATAGAGCCCCAGTAGCTGGAGCCTAACAGCTATAGGGTCTATCGTCTATTCCACGCCTCAATATATTCTTTCAAAGACCCTGGGGGCTTTATTGATAGGGCTACTGCCCCATATATTCCCACATCGTCTCCAAACTCTGTAATGAGGATCATGGGTTTTCTAACAGTTATATATCTATCCAAATACCTATCCAGACCCTTGGTAAAAGCCTCTTTATTGTTAAGCGCTACAGAACCCCCCAGGATTAGGATCTCCGGGTCATATGCATTTATAGTCGAGGCGATCCCAGCAGCGTTAACTAGCATGAGGTATTCGTCCACATACTTTATAGCTACAGGATCTCCTCTAACATACTGCTCAAAGACCTCCCTGGTCTCAAGAGATCCTTCCAATAGTCTCTGGCACAAAGGGGATTTAAGCGATCCGCATAACCCCTCCTTGGAGGCATACTGTGAGAAGCTTTTAGGAATATTAATGCCAGATGCTATACCCTCCCAGTGTCCGTAGCCGCCGCAGCCGCATCTAATGTTAGATGAGTAGTCAACCACCAGATGCCCTATCTCATGGGCATTCCCATCCTTACCTATGAGTAGGTTTCCATCAACTATAACCCCACCCCCTATGCCTGTGCTTATCGTCACGTAGAGGACATTCCTGTAACCCCTAGCCAGGCCGAGGACATGCTCACCCCATGCCGCAGCCACAGCATCGTTTGCCAGGACAACCCTTAGCCCGAGCTCTCTCAATGGGTCAACTATTTTGAAGCTCTTGATCGGGGCGTTAGGGGCTCTGGGAACAGATCCTTTTGAGAGATCTAGAGGGCCTATTGACCCCACACCAACACCAGCTATGCGAGAGAGATCACCGCCGCTCAGATCAATAATGAGGCTTTTCAAATGCTCCTCAAAACTAGATCTGGGGAAAGGACTCTTAATCTTTTTAATAAGCTCGCCCTCACGGCTGAAAAGCCCCGCTCTTATGAATGTAGCCCCTACATCTACCCCTATGTAGAGGCTCATAATAGCAACCAAGCATGATTCCTTTGGGAGCAATATATCGTTTAAAAGATCCAGCAATAGCCCTAAAACAACAATCCCGCTATTTGTTGTTTGAAGCATGACTACAGAAAATTTTATTTAATATAGATATAAATGAAAATGCTTATAAGATTTCTAGCGTATATCAATCTAGGTATGTAAACATGAGCGCTAATGAAAACAAAGCTGGAGAGTCGCAATACAGTGTGGAGAAAGTGATCGATGCTAGGGGCATGATGTGCCCTGGACCGGTGTTAATGCTCAGCTCAGCTTTATCACAGCTCCCTTCAGGTGCTGTGGTTATGGTGGTGGCTAGGGATCCTGCTTTTGAAGAGGATCTCAGATCATGGGCTACCTATACAGGTAACAAGATCCTTGAGATCAAGAAGAACGGTGAGAATATCATTGCCTATGTGAGGAAGAGGTGACCCCATGTCACAAGAGACAGCGGATCTGGCAATCATAGTTAGATCCGATAAGCCTGAGAGTGTCTACCCAGCATTCATACTAGCAACAACAGCCGCAGCAATGGGTATGAAGGTTGAGATGTTCTTCACATTCTGGGGGCTTAAGGCTATAACCAAGGGAGGTGCTGATGATATAGAGAGAGGCTTCTACGAAGAACTGAGATCCAGGGGGTTTGAGCCTAAAGGCCTTCCAAGGCTAAAGGATCTTATAGCAATGGCCCAGGGGTCAGGGAACGTTAAGATCTATGCTTGCTCAACAACCATAGAGGCTATGGGTATTTCTAGAGAAGCAATAATAGAAGGATGCCCAATAGTTGGAGCGGCAACATTCCTTGCGAGACATGGTAAGGCTGGGTCTAAAATTATAGTTCTTTAACACAGATGTTCCTAGCCTGCTTTAATCTCTTTAGATAGGTTTGCCACTTCCTCCTCAAAGATCTCTAACCCAGCCTCTAGGTGCTTCTTGCTTATCACGAGAGGCGCCATGAATCTCATCACATTCCCATAGTGGCCGCATGTGTGCATAAGCAATCCTCTGTGGAATAGCTTTTTCCTGAGATCTTGTGCGATCTTCTCGCCAGGCTCTTTAGTCCTCTTACTTCTAACAAGCTCGACACCTATCATGAACCCTATCCCTCTAACGTCGCCTATAATCTCGTATCTCTCCATCATGTCCCTAAACCTATTTATAGTATAGTCTCCAAGACTGCTTGCCCTCTCAAGCAGGTTTCTCGACCTTATATAGTCTATAACAGCGCTTCCCGCGGCAAGGCCCAGCGGGTTTGCCCTGTAAGTTCCTAGGTGGAACATCTCTTCAAGCTTTTCATCAAGATCCTCTCTATAGGCTACAAAGGATATCGGTATTCCCCCACCGATTGCTTTAGAGATCGTCATTATATCCGGGGCTATGCCGAAATGCTCTACAGCCCACCACCTGCCAGTTCTCCCAACACCTGATTGGATCTCGTCCGCTATGAGCAGGATCCCGTGTTTATCTGCAATCTCTCTCAATCCTTTCAGGAAATCTCTAGGCGGTACTATATAGCCGCCCTCACCCTCTATAGGCTCGAAAACTATCGCACCGACATCGCCAACACCGCTGTAGGGGTCGCTTAGGAGATGTTCTATATAGCTTAGAACCATATAGCCGCACTCCTCAGGATCTTTAGCAGGCATGGGGCACCTATATGGATATGGGTAGGGGATCCTGACTACATTGATTAGAGGCATGCTTGAGAGCCTCTGGAGACCTCTCTTAGCTGTCATCATAACAGCTCCCTGGTGAACCCCGTGATAAGCTCCCTCGAAAGCCATGATCACTGGCTTCTTAGAAGCCCACCTAGCTATAGCTATAGCTGTCTCTACAGCGCTAGCCCCGGTGACTGAGGTGATAACCCTAGCCTTGCCCCTAAGACCTTGGGGTAGTATCGAGTGCAGGTTCTTGAGAAACCTGATCCTAGCCTCGCTGGGGATCTCACTCATCCAGTGGACATATCTATCAAGCTGCTCCTTAATAGCATTGATCACGTAGGGATTGTTATGCCCAACATTGAGGACAGCTATCCCTGCTATCCAGTCAACATAGTAATTACCATCAACATCCCTTATAGTAGCACCCCTTGCAGAGTGTATCGCGAACTCGAAAACCTTGGGATATATAAGTGTCTTCGTCTCAAGGGATCTTTGTTCCCTCAAGATCTCAAGTGATTTAGGGCCTGGGGGCCTCACAATAATTTTCGGCGCCTCTGAGTAGCTCAGCGAATCAAACTCTCCCTCCAAACAAGGCACCATGTAAAATACTGTTTAGAACAATATATCTTGGAGGTGCTGTTCAAGAACCTGAAGAACAACGTATCAGGCCATAAATAGGATCGTAAAAAGGCTAAGGTTATGCGATAGCTAATCAAACAATCCTGATCTTTATTCTCTCGGATGGGATGCCCATATATTCATAGACGTGATATGATCTCGGTAATGGTTTGCAGGAGCTTTTACAATCAGAGGGAAGGATCATATGTATTCTCTCGATACCTTATACCTTGGATCCAACGCATCGTTTAGACCATCGCCTATCAGGCTTACTGAGAGCACTAGTAGCACGAGAAACATAGATGGTATAAGGGAGTTATAAGGGAGTACCACTACGCGGTTTCAAGGTATAAAAACCCTCCGAGAGCCTATACTATATAGCTTATAAACTAGATTAAGTGTAGCCATACTCATAACTAACCAAATATTATTATCGTTCATGATGAAACCTATTAATACTATTAAATAATACTGTTAAACATCGTGGGCAGATCGGATCTGGGTTAAATAGTCTTTATGTTCTGATCTCCAGCTCTGGATCGCTTATCCTCAGGATCTTTTTCACTTCCCCCGCTATGCTTCTAGCTAGTGGGGGTGGTACTGCTTCTCCCACCTGGTTGAACTGGTCGTCTTTTCCCCCCATGAATATGTGATCGTCTGGGAAGCCCATGAGTCTTGCCTGTTCCCTCACTGTAAGGATTCTATCTTCGTATGGGTGTATAAATCTCGATGATCCCATAACGGTTGGTGCTATATCGTTTGGGTCTAGTCTTATGTAGTTTGGAAGCATTCTACCGCCTGCTCCTTCGTAGAGGTATAGAGATCTCCCCCTACGGATCTTTGAGATCTTCTTCATCTTCCTAGCAGAGATGCTTACATACTCGTGGTTAGGGGTGCTGCTATCCCCAGGTGGCGGTAGGTCTGCTAGAGCTTCTCTTACTGTGATCCTCTTATCACTCTTAGGCGGGTCTATCCTTATGTTTGATATAAAGACCCTCGTCCTCCTACTGGGTGTCCCATGCTCCTCAGCCTTGAGCACGTTGAAGTAGATCTCAGGATAACCGGACTTTCTGAAAAGATCCTCTATAGTCTCTTTTATAGGGCTATGCATTATGGCTGGGACATTCTCCATTATAAACACCTCTGGCTCTAGCTCAGACACAATTCTTATGAAGTGGAGTACAAGCCTACCTATGGGGTCTTTGTAGAGCCTGTCAAGAGGATCCCTCATCCTCTCCGGGTTAGCCCCTGTGAAAGGCTCGCACGGGGGGCCTCCTATGATTATCCTTGGCCTCGCACCAAGTATGGATAATATATCCCCGGAACCTATCTCCTGGATATCCTCTTGAAGAGCCACAGCTCCTGGAAAGTTAGCCTTGAAGGATCTTATCGCGTTTCTATCGTTATCGATACCCATGATTATATCAAAACCAGCATCTGCAAAACCCCTTGAAAAGCCCCCAGCTCCTGAGAATAGGTCAAGAACCCCTGTTATAAAGCCTCTTCTCATCAGCCTCAACACTCCTCCTAAGCCTCTCTACAAGCTCTCTCAAACTCTTTACAGTCGTGGCGTTATTAACAGGCTCGAGCTGTGCACCGCATCTGGGGCATTTAAAGTCGCTAAGCATTGCGTCATCGAATGAGAACCTCTCCCTCTCGCCGCTGCAGGAGCTACATTGGAAGACATATGTCTCCTCGTATTTCAATCTCTCTGAGAGCTTGTTAAGGACTGTCTTCTTCCTCGAGATAAGGATCTGGGGTAGATATTCTGTGTTAGCCCTCCAGAAATATATATAATAACCTGTCTCCCTATCCCTAACCCTCCTCGATGTCACGAACCCGTGTTCCGATAGCTTGTAAAGTATTCTCCTCACCTCGCTAACGTGTAATCCAGAGTGCATTGCTAGATCCTCGTCCTGAACCTCTCTACCTATTTTTAAAAGCGTTTCGAAAACAAGCTTCGAAGTCTCGCCAAACGTGCTTTTTATTATGCTCATTATAGCCTCCATAGTCGCGCTTTTAGGTCTCTCTCCCATGTTTTTTCTAGACACCATAGAATATGATCCCTAGGAGAATAATATAATTTAACGCTAGATAGATCTCAGGATCGTCATGACCATATTAATATTAATAATATTAATATTGAATCAGAGATAGATTGGAGATAAGACCATGTCCTACAGCGAGATTGTCTCGATAGTGGAGGAGATAGTCAGACTCCCAAGCTATATGGTTATCGGGATCTCTAGTGGTAAGAGACTTATATACGCATCTACACAGGAGGGGTCTATGGATCTATACTCGCTCGATCTTGAGACGGGCGAGAGGATCAGGCTAACAAGCGGCGAGAGGATCCTTTCAGCAGCTGCGGACGAGGACTCGAGATTATTTGTATATACCCGTGATGTTACAGCAGGTAAGGAGCTCGCAACGGTCGTCTTCGCAAACCCAGAGACTGGGGAGAAGATCGAAGTAGAGGGTTTTAAACCAACAAGGATCCTTGGGCTCGCGCTAGATGGGGAGAAAGCGGCTTTTTCAGGTGTGATCGAGGGAGGGACAGGTGTGTGGATCGCAAGGCCAGGTGAGAAAGCTGAGATGATCCAGAGGCTCTCCGGGGCCTCCTTCGTATCAAGCATAAAGGGTGATCTTGTAACAGGTGCTGGCTGGCTTGCCGGAGATGCAAGATCCTCAGAGATCTTCATTCTAGATATACATAGCGGTAAGCTTAACATATACACTCCCAAGAAGGGTTCGAGCAACACAGGACCCGTGATCAGTAGAGGTGGGAAGCTGCTTTTCACATCAAACTACACTGGGCCCTATAGACTATATACCCTGGATCCCAAGAGCATGGTGTTAGAGCCTTTGAGAACATCCCGCACAGATCATCTGAGACATAGGGTGACCGAGTATATATATTATAGCTGGCTTGATGACGAGAAGGCATGGTTCTTGGGAAAGAGGGATGGCAGGGTTAGGCTCTATGTCGATGGAAAAGAGATCCCGCTACCCCCGGGCTATAGCGGTTCAGCAACGTATTATAGAGCTGGTAAGAGGTTTATCCTCGGAAGATCTTCCCTTACATCGCCGCCCAGAATAATTAGCGTCGGTCTTGAAGGCGGCTATAGAGATATAGCTAGCTCGAGGCTCTCGCGAAACGTTGCCAGAAGACTTGGAAGGGTTTATTTCACCAGGATAAGGAGCTTCGATGGGCTGGAAATACCCACATTCGTTATAGAAAGCAGAATAGCCCCTAGACCGGGACCAACAGTGATCTTTGTCCACGGAGGCCCATGGTGGGAGGTGCCAGATATGTGGAGCGGTATGATAGCATCTCTCGTGGCAAGTGGATACCACGTCGTGGCACCCAACTTCAGGGGTTCTACAGGCTATGGTGAGGAGTTCAGGAGACTCGATATAGGGGATCCCGGGGGAGGCGATCTAATGGATGTGGTTTACGCAGCTAGATGGGCTAGGGAGACAGGGCTTGCAAGCAAAGTTGCTATCTTCGGCTATAGCTATGGCGGCTTTATGGGTGTCTGGGCCTCTGTTAAGGAGCCGGACGTCTGGGACGCTGCTGTAGCAGGGGCTTCTGTCCCAGACTGGGAGGAGATGTACGAGCTAGGCGACTCCTTATTCAAACAATTCGCTCTACTTCTCTTCGATGGTAAGAGAGATCTATGGAGAGAGAGATCCGCTATAAACTATGCTGAAAGGCTCAAGGCGCCGTTATGCCTTATACATCCTCAGAACGATACGAGAACGCCTCTAAGGCCTGTGCTCAGATACGCCCAGAGGCTCCTCGAGCTTGGGAAGAGGTTCGAGCTGCACGTGATCCCCGATATGGGGCATTACGTATTGGGTGCTAAGAGCGCGATGGAGATACTCCTGCCAGGGATCATGTTCCTTAAGAAAAACATCGGTTAATACCACCAAATGTTTTTTCAGAGCCTACGCTAGTGTTTTATAAGGTATAGTATATGGGGGATCTCTGGCAATATTATCTCAAGCCCTGTCCTAACAGCGTCAGGAGATCCTGGGAGCACTATTAACAACTTACCTCTAGACACACCAGCTAAAGTCCTTGTGAGCATCGCTGCAGACCCTATCCTCTGGAAGCTTACAAACCTAAAGATCTCGCCGAAGCCCTCTATCTCCTTCTCTATCAAGGGTCTTATAGCCTCTATAGTCGAGTCTGTCCTCGAGATCCCCGTGCCCCCTGTGGTTATGATTACATCCACATCGTCACTGCTGAGGAGCCCTTCTACCGTTTTCCTAATCTCAACGGGATCGTCTCTGAGCAATTTTCTACCAACAAGGCTATGTCCGTGCCTAGTCAGCATTGAAACTATTATGTCGCCAGATTCATCTGTATAGCTCTCACCCCTCATCATTGCCTCATACCTCGAAGTGCTTATGGTTACCTCATAGACCCTAGCACTTCTCGGCCCAAGCTCTCTATGGATCTCGTGCGGATGTTTCAAACTCCCACAATACATGCTCCTCTTAATAGCTAATATCGCTGTTATTAACTTGCAGCCTTGTTGAGAGGGATCCCCTATTTAAATATACTTGGATGCATATTTGTTCTTGGTGCTACTATGCCCCGCTATATGATTGCCGATATGCATCAAGATATATCATATGCTATAAAAACGGGTGGTTTTGATCCGAAGGTTAATAGGGATCTTGGTATAACGTTCGATCAAGATCTTGAGGGGAGGCACGGTGATATCCCGAAATACTCTAGAGGAGGGGTTAGACTGATCTTCGGAGCGATTTTCCCCGGTAACGCTGTTTGGAGCCCCGTGATCCTTGAGAGGCTTGAGAAGCTCTACGGCTCTTGGCACGAATCCCTAGTCCCCGTGCTAGGATCTCTGGGCGATGTTATAGAACATATACATATATACAGGAATCTTGTTAAGAGATACCAGAATAAACTCAGGCTCGTAGCGAGACCAGGAGACCTGGCTAGGGTTGAGAGCGAGGGTATAGGGATCCTGATTAGCCTCGAGGGCTCGGATCCTGTGGGGAGGCCTGAGGATCTCGAGATCCTCCACATGCTCGGGATTAGGAGCCTTACCATAACGTGGAACTATGATAATAAGTATGCCTCGTCATGCAGGTCGAAGAAGGACTATGGGTTAACAGAGAATGGCGAGGATCTTGTGAGAATAGCTAATGAGCTCGGGATCATACTCGACATATCACACGCTAGTAAGAAGACCGCTTTGGATGTGTTATCATTGTCCAAACTACCTGTAATAGCTAGCCATTCTAATTATAATGCTGTTCACAAGAGTTTGAGAAACGCTGACGACGAGATCCTTGAGGGTATAAAGAGAAGCGGGGGCGTTATTGGATTTACCCTCATAACCTCAACCATAGGTGGTAAACCATCTATAGACGATCTCGCCAAACATGTGGTAGAGGTCTGGAGACGCTATGGCCCAGATATCCTGGCTATAGGGACAGACTATTTCGGAATAGAGAAAACCCCCGAGGGGCTTGAAGACGCTTCTAAACTTCCCAGGCTTCTAGAGAGGCTCGCAGGACTGGGTATGGGTGATAACGATCTGAGGAAGATGGCTTGGGAGAATGTTGCAAGGGTCATAAGGGCTCATGAGAATAGATGGGGGGATAGGCTGCAAATATAATGATGGTTGAGCCAACCAAACCAAACCATGAAGGCTTTAGCATTACTAAGAAGAATCTCGAGAAAATCTTAGAGGAAATCCCAGGCTTTAAAAAACCCAAGATCTTTCTTGAACAATACCCCACACCCTCATGGCTTGTAGCCGAGGTCGTGTTCACAGCAGCCTTAAAAGGGGATCTTGGTAAAAGAGCCTCCGATCTTGGGTGTGGAACCGGGAGGATAGCTGCAGCTTTAGCTATAATGGGTGTTGATGAGGTGTTATGTATAGATATATCGTGCGAGGATCTCGTTGATGCTAAGAAGAATCTCTCAAAGCTAGGGTTAAGCGATAGGGTTGAGATTATATGTTGGGATCTGTTTCAAGGATCGTTGAGAAGCTTTGGGTCAGCGGTCATGAATCCTCCATTCGGTGTCCATAGAAGGGGATCTGACCTGGCCTTTCTAAGAACAGCTATGAAGGCCTCTGATACTATATATTCTATACATAAATATAACGAAGAATCCCTGGAACTTATAAGAAAAATCTCCTCCCGGGAGGGTTTTAACACAGAAGTTCTGGGTATATATAACATGGAGATCCCAGCTGTGTTTGAGAGTCATAGGAGAAGGATCTATAGGTTCCCTGTGATGCTTCTCAGACTCTTTAAGGGTTAGGCCAGCGGTTCTGAGGGTGTGATTTAGTAGAAGTACATGATATTAAAAGATCAGAACAGGGATCAATGGGCCTGGGATCTAGACGTAGTGCAAGCCTTAACAAGCTCTCGTTCCTATAAGAGTTATACGAATTGTTATCAGCCCCCCTGCTAGGTCTCCGTTATTCTATAGATAGGCCTAAGCACCGAAATATCATCGAGGATTCCTGTGTAGATAAAAACGGTTTACAGAGACTGGAATTTCTAGAGCTTTAGGAGATCCTAAGGATCATTACTATATAGAATCCCTTGTCTTTTATTCTGCTCAACAGGACTAAACTATCGGTGGTGTTTTGAGAGTCGGTTTCTATGGTTTTGGTGCTATAGGTAGGCTTGCTGCAAGGCTTGCTCTCAAGAGGGGCTATGAGGTTATAGGGGTTGTTGATATCGATAAAAGTATTCTTGGTAAGGACGTTGGTGATGTACTCGGTATAGGGGGTATTGGTGTTAAGATTACCAGCGACCTTTCATCTCTTATGGGTGCTGATGTGGTTATACATGCCACGGGATCCTATCTAGATAGGGTTTTTGACCAGATAGTATCTATTGCCAGGCTAGGTGTTGATGTTGTATCAACGTGTGAGACTCTTTCCTACCCATACTATAGATACCCTGTGCTTGCTACGAGACTTGACGAGATTGCTAAGAGATACGGTGTAGCTATTATTGGTGCTGGTATTAACCCGGGCTTTCTCTTCGACACATTGGTGGTGACGATCGCTGCCTCATTACCCGCTGTTAAAAGGATAAAGGTTATTAGATCTCTTGATGCCGCTAAGAGGAGAGAGCCTTTTAGGAAGAAGGTCGGTGTTGGTGAAGATCCTGTGGTGTTTGGAGAGAAGCTAGCTAGGGGCGAGGTCACGGGGCATGTTGGCTATGCAGAGTCCATATACCTGGTAGCCCTGGCGGGAGATCTGAACCTCACTAGGGTTGTCGAGACCCAGAAACCAGTCCCAGCGGAAGATCCTGTGGAGTCCCATGGCGTAAGGGTTGAGAAAGGGAGGAATAGGGGTGTGGTTGGATACGGGTCAGGCTATGTCGGAGACGAAGAGATCGTAAGGGTCGAGTTCCACGCATATGTAGGAGCCCCCGAGTATGAAGAGATCTCCATCGAGGGAGAGGATACGAGTATTGTCTGGAGGAGTAGCGGAACCCACGGGGATCTGGGGACAGTGGCTATGGTTTTGAATGTTGCAGAGAGGATCCATACTCTACCGCCTGGTCTCAACTTTATAACTGAGCTTCTCCCATTCAAGATCAGGTTCCAGAGGTAGCTATCATGAGCCTCCCCGTGGATGAGGAGACCCTTAAAAAGATCTCTGCGGAGTCTGAGAGGATATATATTGAGAGGACTAGGAGAAGTAGAGAGCTTTTCGAAAGAGCATACAGGATCCTCCCAGGAGGCGTTACATATACTGCTAGGTTTATGAAGCCTTACCCGCCCTATATAGAGAGGGCTGATGGGACAAGGGTATGGGATATCGATGGTAACGAGTATATCGATTTCTGGATGGGTCATGGAACCCATATTCTTGGTCATAGACCCAGACTCGTTATAGACGCTGTTCTAGAGGCTATGGGGAAGGGGACTCATCTTGGGTTTGAGAACCCATATGCTGTTGAATATGCTGAGCTCCTCTCAAGAGTGGTTCCGGGGCTTGAGATGGTTAGGTTCACTAATAGTGGGACAGAGGCTAACATGTATACATTAAGGCTTGCTAGAGCCTATACCAAGAGGAAACAAGTGATCAAGATCGAGGGTGGGTGGCACGGCGGGTTCGACCTGCTCCACGTGGCAGTAACGCCTCCCTTCACAGGCCCTGAATCAGCTGGGCTTCCAGAAGAGATCACTGGACAGACTATAGCTGTTCCCTTCAACGATCTAGATGCTGTTGAGCGGGCCTTGAAGAAACACGAGGTAGCAGCTATAATAGTTGAGCCTGTCCTAGGTGCTGGCGGGTGCATAGAGCCTCTCGATGGTTATCTGAGGGGTTTGAGGGATCTCTCACACAGATACGGGTCTCTATTGATCTTCGATGAGGTTATAACAGGGTTCAGACTAGCTCCAGGAGGCGCTCAAGAGTATTTCGGAGTAAAAGCAGATCTCGTGGTGCTTGGCAAAATAGTTGGCGGGGGTTTTGCTGGGGCAGGTGCTTTTGGCGGTAGGTCTGAGATCATGGAGCTACTGGATCATATAAAATATAAAGACCCAAGATCCAGATCCTTCCACGGCGGGACATTCGTCGGCAACCCGATCAACATGGCCGCTGGCCATGCCATGGTTAAGCACCTCTCACAGAACAGATCTCTATATGAGAGGGCTAACAGCATGTGGAATAATTTTAGAAGAAAGGCGGATAGAGTGTGTGAGGAGCATGGCAATATATGCTGGACAACAGGTGCGGGAACCATGGTTGGGATCCACTTCACAAGAGCGAGGCCAAGAAATGGTAGGGATGTTTATGAGCTTAGATGGAGCAAGACGGGAGAGATGGAGTATCTATTCCACCTATACTCAAGGGTTAACGGTATCCTATACGTTAGTGAGAAGCTAGCCCACCTGCTACCCTCGCTCATCCATAGGGAAGAGGAGGTTGAGAAGCTCTCATCAATATTGGAAGAGCTTCTAGCTAGAGTTGCTAGAGGATCTAGCTAGACATCTATACAACGGTCTAGACGGAGCCTCGATTTTATATTCCTATAGGCTTAGTAAGACTATATTATAGTCATTCCCGGATTAGAAGAGAACCTCCTAATCAATGATTCTTAGGGTTATGGAGACTTGCTAGAAGATATAGCTAGGATCCTGTTTAGTGCGGCTGACACGTATCTCTCATCCTTCTCAATCATTATGAAATGCCTTCCAAGCCTCTTTGCAACAACCCCTGTGGTTCCAACCCCGGCCATTGGGTCTAGGATAAGGTCTCCTGGTTTTGTTGAGGTCGTGATTATCCTCTCCATGAGTTCTTCGGGCTTCTGGGTTGGGTGTAGCCTCTTACCCTTCTCATCTTTGAGTCTCTCAGCTCCTGAGCATATCGGTATTCTCCACACGTTATACGCGAGCTTCTTACCCCAATCCTTATAGCAATAATTCCTCGCAGCCTCCTTGTTAAACGTATACTTCTTCGAATCCCTATCCCTCACAGCCCATATAAGTGTCTCTGTAGCGTTTGTGAATCTTACCCCGAGCCAGTTGGGCATGGGGTTAGTCTTTAACCAGATCACATCGTTTAATATCCAGAAACCCAGATCCTGCATAATCTTGCCTATTCTGAAGATATTATGGTAAGTCCCAATAGCCCAGATAGTCGCGTTGGGCTTCATAACCCGCCTAACCTCTGCTAGGCACGAGGCTATGAATCTATCGTACTCCTCAAAGCTTGAGAAGATATCCCAGTACTCCTCAGGACTCTCAACCAATGTTCTAACACCCCACCTAACAAGCTTCTTACCCCTAGGCAGCTGTAGAAAATAGGGGGGATCGAAGAAAACCATATCAACAGCCTCGGAGGGGAGCCTCTTCAGGACATCAACACAGTCACCATGGATAATGGTATCAAGTACCTCGCCAAGCTCTACACGATCACCTAGCTCGCTGGATTTTAAAAGCCTCACAGAGCCGTTCAGAGGCTAAACCCCAATAATTAGTGATGCAGGATTGACTATTTATTGGCCTCTTTAACCAGAATTACTGGGATCTTTTGTCTTATATCATCGACCCTGATTCTCTCTCCTTCGATATATTCTCCTGTTATGACGTCCACATAGGATCCTCTTGATATCTTTATTTCTTTCTCTATACTCTTCGTCACGAGAGTTCTCACTATGACGAGCACCCTGTCTCCTCTCACATATCCACAGAACCCTGGTGGTGTTTTGAGGGGCTTGTAGCTTGATTCTATGAAGAACCTCTCCATGCTTTTTCTGAGGTTGAGGAGTTTTGCTGTTAAGAGCATCTTGATCCTGCCATCCTCCATGTTCTCTAGAAGCGAGATATGGAACTTCTCCGGGAGTTTCCTCTCTAGCTCATCGAAGTTTACTGGTAGCCTGTTATCGGGATCGGTTAACAGGTATCTCCAGCTCTCTGTACCTTGATAGATATCAGCGACACCTGGTGATGTTATCTTGAGGGTTGTGAGGGATAGCGATTTGATCATCCCCATGATCTTGACTTTCTCCCACAACGGTGAGAAGATCTCTTGGAACCTCTGATCATCTAAAGCCTTATCAACCAGCTTTAGAGCTTTCCTCTCGTACTCCTCATCGATCTTCTCCCATGATGTGTGGATCTTAGCTTCCCTTAGCATCTTGATCACATGCCCTTTAAGCCTCTCCCTATACTCCTCAGAATAGCCCTCATAGCTTCCTATCAATACCTGGTAGAATCTATACTCATCGTTCCTATCAATACCTGGGCTCAAAACCTCGCTAAACCTTTTAACAGCCCTCCCCCACTCCTCCGGGATCTCTGAGAGGGAGCTTACCCTCATCCTAACATCCTCGCTATACTTAGTATCATGCGTCGAGGTGGCATTAAAGCTATATCTACCCACCCTCTCCATATTAAATCTATGGAATTGATCGCAGTCTATAGAATATAGACGAAGATCGCTGCCGACCTCGTTGAGAGAGATAAGCCTATTGTATATAAATAGAACACTATCCTCATAAGCCTTGGCATAGATAGCCGGCATGTATTGCTGCAGCTTCATATAAGCCTTCAGAGCTTCCTCACTATTCTCAACAAGATCCCTGATCCTATTACTACACCTAGAGATCAGATCCAGATCCTCTCTATACCCCCTAGGACTCAAATACGTTCTATAGACGGGGATGCAGAGCAGGAAATCCACAAGCTCTTCAAAACCTACTCCCATGAGCCTTGAGATCCTCTCTATATCCCTTCTAAACATAGTGCTGATAACCATCCTCTTGCTCTCCCTAATCAGCTCGTCTAGATCGATCTTCCTCCCTATGAAATCCTCATAGATCCTGCTTATCTCCTCCTCATTGTCAGTAAAAAGAAGGCCAGAGTAGTTGAGAAAATCATAGCCTGTGGTCCCATCACCCATCCACTCCCTAAGCCTCTCTCCTATACCAAGGATCTTCTCAACGATCACATATCTATCCCCGGCTCTTTTCCTAAGCATATCTATATAGCCCTCTGGATCGAAGAGCCCGTCTATGTGATCCACTCTATACCCATCAACATCGAAGCTCAGAATCTTATCATGGGATTCGTGGAAAACCCAGTCATTCTCAACCCTAACACCTATTAGGTCGTTGATAGCAAAGAAACGTCTATAGCTGGGATAGCTTTTCCACGACACAAGCTGATAATACTGGTTCTCAATAAGCTTAAGCTTATCTTCAGTAAAAGCTTCACTTCCGCTCCTAGTTGGGAAGAGAAGACCTCCATACTCTATATGGATCTTGTTGTTAACCACTTTCACACGGATCTTATCGAGGATCTTCTCTGGATCGTCCTCTAGAATAGGGATCCTGATCTTAGCATCCTCACCATAGAAATCAAAATAATCATAATACCTACTCAACCTCCCCTTCTCAAGAATGTCCATGAGCCTCCAGTTAGTATGATGTATAGCCATATGATTGGGCACAATATCCTGGATAATCCCTATCCCTTTCTCCTTAGCCCTCTCTATAAGCTCTCTATAGTCTTCCTCGCCCCCTAGTTCTTCATCAATAGAGCTATGATCCACTACGTCATAGCCATGCCCACTCCCAGGCCTTGCCTTGAGAACTGGCGAGAGATAGAGATGCGTGATACCAAGCCTGGCAAAGTAGTCAAGACGCCTTTCAATCTCTTTAAAACGGATCCTCTGGAGTCTATAGGTCGATAGAAGGGGTCTTCCCACATTTAGACCCTCCTATAAATCATAGCTGTCTTCCCATCGATCTCGACTTCCTTGCCCCCTTCCACGAGGATCTCCTCTTTTTTAACATCCCTCAGGAGAGATGATATAACAAGCTCCCATCTGCCTGGAGGGAACTTAAACTTTATGTTATTCGAGCCTCCATTAAGTATAATTAGGAAAGAGTCGTCAGCGATCCTCTCGCCCTGCTCGTTGACCTCGTCCATGGCGCTGCCCTCTAGGATAAATGCTATGAAGTTTGTGGGCGAGTTCCAGGTGCTCTCATCGATCTCGGTGCCGTCTGGCTTAAGCCATGTAACATCCTTCATAGGTAGCCCAAAGAGTCTCTTACCCTGGAAGAACCTAGCTCTTCTGAAAACCGGGTGGGCTCTGTAGAAACGTATCAAGGATCTTACAAAGCTTTGGAAAAGCTGTTTGCTCTCATCCAGCTCCCAGTTAAACCAGCTGATCTCGTTATCTTGGCAGAAAGCGTTATTATTGCCTCTCTGGGTTCTGCTAAGCTCATCGCCCCCGAGGATCATTGGGACTCCCTGGCTCACAAACAGTGTTATCATGAAATTACGTTTCTGCTTCTCTCTGCATATAATAACCCCGGGATCTTTCGTCTCTCCCTCGACACCGCAGTTCCAGCTATAGTTCTCGTCAGCACCGTCCTTGTTATCAAGACCGTTAGCCTCGTTATGCTTCTGATTATAACTCACAAGATCCTGTAGTGTGAAGCCATCATGGCTTGTTATGTAATTTATACTAGCTAGTGGTGTCCTGTTAGTCCCAAGATAGATATCAGGGGAACCCATGAGCCTGTTGGCAAGCTCCTGATAGGGTATGGCCTCACCCCTCCAGAACCTCCTAATAGTATCTCTATACTTCCCGTTCCACTCGGCCCAGTAGAAGGGAAAGTTTCCGACCTGGTAGCCCCCAGGCCCTACGTCCCAAGGCTCTGCTATGAGCTTAACCCTAGAGAGCACGGGGTCTTGTTGAAGGGCTATGAAGAATGTTGAGAGCATGTTTATGTTATAGAGCTGTCTAGCCAGAGCAGCAGCTAGATCGAATCTAAAGCCGTCCACATGCATCTCAAGAACCCAGTATCTTAGGCTATCAAGCACCATCTGTATAACCATCGGATGAGCCATGTTGAGAGTATTCCCAGTACCCGTGAAATCCATATAATACCTAAGATTCTCGGGGGAGAGAACATAGTACGCCTTATTATCTATACCCTTGAAGCTAAGCGTCGGCCCTAGATGATTTCCCTCGGCTGTGTGGTTGAAAACAACATCTATTATGACCTCTATACCAGCATTATGGAGCTCGTTAACCATCTCCTTGAATTCTCGAACCTGCTGCCCCATACAGCCACTGCTAGAATACCTACACTCTGGGGAGAAGTAGTTTATGGGATTATACCCCCAGTAGTTCCTCAAACCCTTCTCTACGAGAAATCTATCGTCAACGAAGGCATGGACTGGCATGAGTTCTACGGCTGTGATGCCGAGATCCTTTAGATAGTTTATCATTCTCTTCGATGCAAACGCTCTATAAGTGCCTCTAATCCCTTCGGGCAGATCCTTCCTGAGTTTCGTGAAACCCTTCACATGCACCTCATAGATCACTGTATCCCTCCAGGGCCTTCTACCTTTCTTTATAAACCAGTCGTCTTCCCACTCAAAATGGGGATCGATGACAACACCTTTAGGAACGTATTCGTCATCAGGCCTCTCATCAAAAGAGAGATCTTGACCGGGATCTCCAATCTTATAGCCAAATAGAGAATCGTCCCACTTGAGCGGGACAACACCGTTTAAAGCCTTAGCATAAGGGTCTATAAGCACCTTGTTAGGATTAAACCTCAAACCCTCCTCAGGCTTGTAGGGGCCATAAACCTTATAGGCATAGAGAGTCCCAGGCCCTACACCTGGCACGAATATATGCCATATATACCCGATCCTGTTCTTAACCTCTATAAACTCCTTCGGATACCTCTGATCGCCCTCACTGTAGAGAAGCAGCTCTATCTTGGAGGCGTTCTCCGAGAATATCGAGAAGTTAGTTCCATCTTCATCCTCGATCCACGTTGCCCCCAAGGGGTAAGGCGACCCTGGCCTTACAGGCCTATCACTACTCTTGAGCCTTAGCATGGAGAAGCTCCTACCTATTTCTACTGCTCTTTAAATATATCCCTACACCTATGTCCACATCGTAGTACCGATCCTCAGCTATATTCTCTGGATAGCCTCCGGTATCTAGGAGTAGTTCTCCTCTATAGGGCGATTTAACTCTGCTGAGCTTCTTGAAAGACGTTATTATCACGATCCTCTCCATCCCTACCAAAACCCAGTTATCACCATAGAAGACCTCAACCCTTCTCGAGCACTTATTCCCATAGAGCCTCCTAATCTTTATAAGCTTCTTATAGAACTCAAGAACCTCTGGATCTATCTCCCAGCTAAGCTTCGAGAGTTCATAAGCCTCGCGACTCTGGGGATCTATAGTCTGCCCATACTCCTTTCTACGTGACTCGCTGACCTTCCCCGCGATCTCGGGGCTGTTTTCTTTTTGATATACATAGTGAGGATTAATATGCTTTGGAAATTCTTATGGGTATTGGGGCATGCCTAAAAGTTGCTCCCCTAACACCTAAGGTATTTATAAGCTTTGAAATGGATTACTCTTGGTGTGGGTCTCCCCACACAAGCCCCGGACGGCGATGGGAGCAGTGCTCCAAGCCGTCTGGGGCACGAGCTAGATGGGAGCCGCGTGCCGTTCGGCTCGACGGCCGCCCATGACCCCGCAGGATCAGAGAGATCCTGCGGGTAGAGGTGGAAGTCCCTGGATAAGACCATGAACGAGAATAAAATGATTGGAATGAACATCCAGGGACAAACGGTCTGAGAAGCTTGAGAAATATAGAAAGGGTTTTTTCTCAAAATACTCCTCGCCCATGAAGATCATTGGTATGTATGGTGAGAGCATATATAGAGATGCTGCTGCGAGGTATGTCTTCTTATCAACGAGGCTGGAGAGTCTCTCCCCGCCTCCTCTGTTACCCACCTGATCGTGGTTCTGAATATAGACCACAAACCTGCATCCATCGAGATCGCCTACAGGTGCTCCATGGGTCTTCCCCCTATATCTAGAATACTTTCCATCGTAGACGAAAACCTCTCTATAGGCTTTAGCAATATCACCTATACTCCCGAAATCAGCATAATACCCGGTAGTCTCTCCAGTTATGTAGGCATGCACAGCGTGGTGGAAATCGTCATTCCACTGAGCATCGAGTCCATAGCCGCATTCCCTGCTAACGATCTTTGGGTCGTTCAGGTCGCTCTCAGCTATAACAAACCCCCCGAGACTATGGGTCACCTCAGCTATCTCTTGCAAAATATGCCTGAGAGAGTTATCATATATAGCATGGATAGCGTCGAGCCTTAGCCCATCGACCCTATACTCGGACAACCAGAACCGGACATTATCGAGAATAAACCTTCTTACCTCATCACTTCCTGGACCATCGAAGTTAAAGGTAAGCCCCCAAGGTGTTCTATACCTATTAGTTAGATAGGGGCCCAGCCTACCCATATAATTTCCCTCGGGCCCTATGTGGTTATAAACAACATCGAGGATCACAGCCAATCCCCTAGCATGGGCTTCATCAACAAACCTCCTAAATCCAGAAGGGCCTCCATAGGTATTCTGAACAGCATAGAGATAGACCCCATTATAACCCCAATCACGATCCCCAGGAGACTGTGCTATGGGCATGATCTCTATGGCCGTTACACCTAAATTCACAAGGTGATCAAGCTTCTCAATAGCTGCGTCAAAGGTACCCTTTGGAGTAAATGTCCCAATATGAACCTCATAGATCACGAGATCCTCTAATGCTACTCTAACGCGATCATACCTCCAAGGATAACTGGGATCTATAATACTAGAAGGGCCATGAACCCCCTCAGGCTGGAACCTAGATGCAGGATCAGGGATAAGGGATCCATCGCTGAGCATTAACCAATACAAATCACCAGGCTTTACACCGCATAGCTCAAGAGTAAAATAACCCTTATCACCTCTCTCCATCTCATAGGAACCTTTCCCCTGAATTTTGATCCAGAGCCTGTTTTGATAAGGAGCCCACACAGTGAATCTCGCGCAACCCTTTCCATCAAATATTGCTCCCAGCACTCAATAGCCCCTCTAACGCTATTGGTAAGTAGAGCTATAACTTGTTATAGATTATGGAATGGAATTAAAAACCACAGCTTACACTATGCTCTATGCTACTCAGCCCCCTAGAATGTTGTTTCCTCAATAACTTGATCCACAGGGATTCCGTAAACTAGGCTTCTACGTTGTTTCCCTTGCCTTTATTTTATCCTGTTCTCATAGTGTTCGTGTTAGCCGGGTGTCTTGATCATTAGAACAGTTCTCCTCAGCGCTTACTCGCTATTCGTTGGCTTATTGGGAGCATTATTAACCTATCCAATAACAGCATAGCTATCAGAGGTGGGTCTCTGTCCTCCGTCCATAATGGCTAAACCCGAGGTTTTTTACTAAGAGAGCTGTCTGGGCTTTATTAATCCCAACAGCTATAGGATCCCCTTGGCAACGATCTTTCTCCTTGCTATTTCATGCGCTTCTCTATCTATCCTCCTCTCGATCATCCATTCTCTTAGGGGTCCTGTTATTACTATTGGTTTTTCTCTCAGTTCGCCGAACTGTCAGCAGCTTGTTATCGGGATTGGTTAGTATGTGTCTTCAGCTTTCTGTGCTCTGGTAGATATAAGCAGTGATTGGCAATGTTATCTTATGTTGTGTCAATGGTGTAATTGTGTACTATAGGCGACAGACTACGGTTGTCTTGTAGTTGTTAAGATCTTGTTAGCCAACCCTTAATTAGCTGTAACCTATGGCCCGTGTTATAAGCGTTATGGATATGCTATCATCTAAAGGTGGAGTATAGACTGACCCTGGGATTTCCTCAAAGCTCGATTAGATAGTGTGCTTAATTTCAGGACTGTTTGTTTTTCTCACTCTCTTTTCTTAGTCTTTTTAGTCCTTATGAACGGTAGTAGCCAGGTAAATAATGCCAGGGATGCTAATGCTATGCTTATAGGTCTAGAGACGAAGATGAGAGGGTTTAGATCTGACTTTATTAAGGATGTTATGAAGTTAAACTCAACCATGGGTCCGAGGATTATTGCTAAAACCACTGATGCTATTGGTATCCTTAGTCTCTCCATGAAATACCCTAGAATGCCAAATATAAGCATAATCCATACATCGAATAGGCTATTATTAACAGCATAGGATCCTATAACACAGTACAGGAATATTAAGGGTACTAGAACGTTCCTAGGCACTCTTAATACGTTACTTGATAGCTTAATTGCGATATAACCAACTAATAACATGAGCAGATTGGCTAATATGAACGTTGCAAACAGAGCTGCTACCAAAGTTTCATGCTTTTCGAAAAGCGTAGGACCTGGCCTTAAACCATGTGCCATTAGGGCCCCCAAAACTATAGCTGTTATCGAATCCCCTGGGATCCCGAAGACGAGAAGCGGTATCCACGCACCGCTTAAGGCTGCATTGTTAGCAGCTGTTGAAGCAACTATACCCTCTAAGGATCCTTTGCCAAACTCCTCGGGCTTCTTGCTCACCCTCTTTTCCACACCATAGGCGGTCCATGCAGCTATATCCGCACCAGCTCCGGGTAACGCACCTATGAAAGTACCTATTAACGACGACCTCACTAAGATTATCTTATGTTTCTTTAAAGATACTATAACCAACCCGTAGGGGTTCTTGCTCTTTAATAGCTGAACCTCATATCTCTCATAAGGCCTTGATATCTGCCTAAGCAGTTCGGGTATGGCGAATAGCCCTATCATTGCGGGTATGAAGCTAATGCCGCTAAGCAGATCAATACTACCAAACGTGAATCTCACATAACCATACACCGGGTCTATACCTATGGTAGCTATTAAGAAGCCTATGATAACCCCTATAACACCTCTAATAGGCTTCTCAGCAGATATCACAATAGCCATTGAAAGCCCCCACAAAGCTAGCCAGAAATACTCAACGGTTGTGAAATTAACTGCGAACTCTGCTAAGGCTGGTGCGGAAAAGATGAGTATGAGGGATCCGATTATACCTCCAATAATACTACATACTAAGTCAACGTTCAGCACTTCAACAGGGGGTTTTTTCCTCGCCAATGCATATGCGTCTATGGTTTGAGCAGCCGATGCAGGCGTTCCAGGGATTTTAAGAAGCACGGAAGGTATATCACCTGCAAATATAGCGACAGCAGTCATAGCTATTATCATAGACAAACCTGTCAATGGGTCCATGAAATATGTGAATGGTATTAAGAGCGCTGTAGCCATGGTTGCCGTTAATCCGGGCATCGCACCTACGAAGACGCCGAAGAACATTGCAAGAAACATCGCTAATAACACGTGAGGTTGCATTATCATTTGAAGTATTTCAAGAACCATCTAACATCACCTAAAAACCAATGCGCCTAATATAGGCTCTGGAACCACAACTCTAAGTATCATTATAAATAGCAGATATACAGAGAATACTGCTGCAAAGCTTATAGCTAAGGCCTTCAACACAGGAACTCTATAAATAACCTGTGTTATAAATGTGAACAGCATCGAGGTTAGGAGGAATCCTATATATGGTATCAATAATATGTAAATAAATGCTAAAACAAGGAATTTAATAGCATTCTTAAAGGGCGTGTCTTTAATCATGCTTCTTAATAACTCGGTATCCTGCCTTAAATGATTGTCCTCTCTACCCATTTTCATACCCCTATAAAACCTTGTTATTAAAATTAGGCCGCAGAGTAAAAGTGATGATGAGAGAATTAGAGGGAAGAAAGAAGGTCCTGGATACCCTTTAGCAACGAAAACCGGTAGATCTCTGGATAAGAGTATAAAAAATATACCTAGTGATAGACTAACAGCCCCCGCTATAGCGTCATCTTTCATCGCAATATCCCAACTACTTAGTGTATCCAGCCGACCTAAGTAGCTCGCCCACAACTTTATAATCGTTCTCTAGAAATCTTGCGAATTCTTCTGGTGGCATATATGTCATACCGAAACCATTCTTATCCATAAACTCCTTCCACTGTGGAGAGTCGATGACTTTCCTAATGGCATCGTGAAGAACCTTCACTATGTCGTCTGGCGTTCCCTTAGGTACTGCTACACCCCTCCAAGCAGCGAAGGACCAGTCAATACCCATTTCCTTAAGTGTTGGTACGTTAGGGAATGCAGGGTTTCTCTTATCAGCCATAACGGCTAGTGCCTTTACTTTACCAGCTTCTATGAGTGGTCCAGCTTCAGGTAAACTACATGTACATATGTCTACACCGCCGGCGATTAATTCCTGGAGGCATGGTGCTGCACCAGCACTAGGTATCCATGGAAGGGCGTTTGGATCTACGCCAGCAGCTCTAAGCCACCCTATCCTGGCTAAATCCCAAACACCTCCTTTAGCTGTTCCTGAAGCCTTTAATTTTCCTGGGTTTGCTTTAATGAAATTGGTAAGCTCTATAATATCTTTCCATGGTGCGTCAGCCCTTACAATGACTGCGGCTGGGTCTGTGTTATAGAGTAAGACGGGCTTAAAGTTCTTATACGACACATTAGCTAAACCCATCCACTCGAATGTGGACAGTTCAAACGTTATTATACCGACCGTATAGCCGTCTGAAGGTGCTGTGGCCATAGCTAGGTGACCTATTGTACCTCCACCGCCAGCTTTATTTTCGACCACAACTTTCCAACCAGTCATATTTTCTAGGAGGGCGGCTAGCATCCTTGCAGTACGATCTGTTCCGCCACCAGCAGCCCAAGATACTATAAATGTGATTGGTTTAGATGGGTATTTAGGAGGTGCTGAAACTGAGATATTATAGTAGTAAATACCACCAGCAACGACCGCAACCAATAACACGATAATCAGTATGGACATAGACTTGGAAATTCCTGGGGAAAACATCACCACGATCTCATCCCACAAAGATCTATTTACTAAAGCTTAAAAGCTTAATATAGAACTTGTTAAAATGAGGCTTAGTAGTGATTAAATATTGTAAAAACTTTTATTCAACTTATAGTCCCAAGAACTACATATCTAGAAGAGCCTATACGGCCCAGAACCTCAGTCTCTAGAAACAGTTCCCGTATAGGTATTTTTTTAATTGGTGGAGATGCTCCGGATGTGGGATAATTGATCTCTCGAAAGCGCGCTATACCTTATATGGTTTTCCTTCTAGGGCTTATGAGTCTTGTTATAGACTCAAGCTTTTTCAGAAGCTCCTAATAGTTGCGTAAGCCTCTTCAGATTCTAATTATTCCTGATTATTCCTGAGATATATGATTAGTAGATTAGGAGCTGCCTGATATACTATCGTAGATAGAAGTGGTTCTGCAACTTCAAAAAAGTAGAGTGACTAGGAACCTTATCCATCTCATTAGGATCTTCATGGCATGCCTATATAGTGGGCAGATATACTCCAATAAACGGCGTTTCAGAGATCGTAAGTCTACATATCTATAAAGCCTCGAGGATCTAGTAGGAGAACCAGCGCGGCCATTATAATCTCAATGAATCCTGAAATAGCTTGCTTAGACATAGGTGTCTCTATACTGGGTCTCACGTCTCTCTATCCTATTCTACCTCCCAGCTCGTGTTCTGCCGTCTCTAGCGGCTATAGGATCCCCTTGGCAACGATCTTTCTCCTTGCTATTTCATACGCTTCTCTATCTATCCTCCTCTCGATCATCCATTCTCTTAGGGGTCCTGTTATTACTATTGGTTTTTCTCTCAGTTCATCTATGCTTCTAGACCCTGTGAGGAAGATCGCTGCTTTTATTCCGTGTATAAGGCTTTTTAAGTAGAGTTTTAATCTTCCTGAGTAGTAGGCTTCGAGAGCTGGTTTTGCTATTCCAACCAGGTCTGCTCCGAGGGCTAGGGTTTTTACAGCGTCTAGTGATGTTCTTACACCGCCGCTTCCTATCAGTGTGGCTTCTGGCGCGATATATCTAGCCTCTATGATTGATGCTGCTGTTGGTATTCCCCATAGTGATAGATCCTCTGCTATTGCAGCCTTGAGATCCTCACCTTTCCTAACAGCCCTGTGCTTCTCCACCAAAACCCAGTTGGTGCCTCCGTAGCCTGATACATCGAAGATCTTTATGCCTATTCTTCTAAGCTCATCCACAACCTCCATAGATAACCCGCACCCTGTCTCCTTAATGATCACTGGCCTATCTATCGCTGAGGCTATATGTTCTATCCTCTCCACAACCTTTCTAAACGTTGGCTCACCCTCAGGCTGGATCACCTCTTGCGCTGCATTGAGATGTATAGCTATGGCGTCAGCATCTATCATCTCTATAGCTCTCCTAACCTCGCTAACGCCATAGCCCCTGACAAGCTGGGGAGCCCCGAGGTTGGCTATGATAACAGTGTTTGGAGCGACTCTTCTAGCTATTGAGAAAGACTCAGCCCTGGAAGGATCCTCTAGAGCAGCCCTCTGAGAGCCTACGCCCATAGCTATGCCTAGCTCCTCTGCAGCCTCTGCGATAGCCTTGTTAACATGGGCAACATCTGCATGACCTCCAGTCATGCCAGTGATCACTATGGGTGCCTTCAGCCTCTTGCCAAGGAAAGAGATCTCGATCCTCACCTCATCGAAATCCACCTCAGGGGTTGCCCTGTGGATCAGGTGGACATGCTCAAACCACGTAGACCCAGGGCCCTCGACATTCTCGGTGAGAACTATGTCTATATGCTCAAGCTTTCTAGAGGGTGTGCTCAATAGATCACCACCGTCCCAACATCCTCGTATCCCTTTAAAGCTCTATATATATTCCCCTTCTTCCTGCCATTGAATATCAGGGCTCTCGCACCTCTCCTCAGAGGCTCCAAACCCTCGAGGATCTTCCTCCTCATGCCCCCAGTGACATCGTATTTAGAGGAGCTATCATCTAGAGACGCAATATTGCTTGAGATCCTGAGCTCTTTGAGGAGCCTAGCACCCGGTTTCGAAGGATCCCTATCGAAAACGCCATCCACGTTAGTGGCAAAGAGGACTCTCTCACATCCAAGCTCTAGAGAGAGTCTCCATGCTATCGTGTCGCCTGATAGTATGGTATAACGAGTTTTTCCAGAAACTATGGCATCCCCATATAATACTGGGATCAGCTCCCTTTCTATCATCATCACGATTGGTTCGAGATGGTAGCCTAGCGATCCATCGGATCTCTCATAAAATATAGAGTGGGTTGAGATAGAGACAGCGGGAAGTCCTCTACTCCTAAGCCTCATAACAAGCTCCCTATTAAGCTCGCCCATCCACCAAGTCACCTCAGAGAACCCCTCCTCATCGATTCCGCCTCTAGCGTTGATGAGGTTCCTAACCACGTAATGCCCATAGCTCCCCCCGCCATGGATTAGGATTATTTTTTTAAGGCCCTCTCTATAGGCCTCACCGATCTCTTGGGCTATAGCCTCTATCGATTCTCTATCTATTGTTAACGGTCTCTCTTTATCCGTGATCACCGAGCCCCCTATCTTTAGGATCAATGGTTCTCGTTGCAAAACCCATCCTAGGAATTTAAGTTCTGAAGATAATTATTAATTGCGACGAGAGAGGATGAGGATGAGCGCCGAGAAGATCCACGTTAGGTTCTCAACACCACCAGAGGTTGCTGAGAAGGTATACCAGCTGGTGAGTACAGCAGCCAAGACCGGTAGGATTAAGAAGGGGACTAACGAGACCACAAAAGCTGTTGAGAGAAACCAGGCAAAGTTAGTAGTCATAGCAGAGGATGTCCAGCCCCCCGAGGTTGTGCTCCACCTACCATTCCTATGCGATGAGAAGAAAGTACCCTACATCTATGTACCGAGCAAGAAGAGGCTTGGAGAAGCTGCAGGGATAGCTGTTGCAGCTGCAAGTGTGGCTATACTAGATCCGGGTGAGGCTAAACAACTCTACGAAGAGATAACCAGAGTAGCGAATGAGCTTAAGACTAAGGGTAAGTAGTCCTAGACATATCTACGAATATCTGCTACAACTCATTATTTATTTTTTCCTCTTCTCCCCAGGCTTTCCGCCAGCCTTGCTGCCGATCTGTTGCCTCTTGATCGAGACTCCTTTTGCAAAGATAGCATACCCAACCGAGAGTCCTATAAGGATTCCTGTGATAACGCCGCCCGAGATCCAGCTCGCGATCTCCGTATTGCTAGGAGGTCTTGTGACTGGAGGGAGGGTTATGTATGATACCACTGTTACGGTAGTTATATTGCTTGTAACGTTCTCCTCTGCCAGAGGCGATGTGGTGTTAACAGTAGTATTGGTAACCATGGTAACGTTGGTAATGGTCTCGGTAGTCGTAGCGGCTGTCACGTTACCTATGTTCGTGGCTGTCACGCTTGTATTCTGATCCCCGGCCTGTTGCGCATTAATAGTGAGTGGAGCGTTGATATACCAGGCCGGGCTTGGTAATAAGGAAAGCACCGCTATGGTAAAAACAACTAGTATTACGCCGAAAGATCTATAGCTTCTCACCACGATTCCTCATCCCCTGAGTAAATTTCTTATATGCTTTTAAGCGGTTTCAGTAGTTCCAGAGCATAGCGGTGAAGACTTCACCCATAGCTTTTAGGACTCTTCAAACACCAGAGCCTAGAAACCCTTATCGAGGGGAAAAGCAGTGAGGTTTTTCCCTGCTCTAACAATCCTTCCTTTAAAGACCATCACGTTATTGTAATCCCGGTGCAGAGCTTTCAGGGGGTTCGGTCTTTACCGCGGTTGGTATTGCTTGGTATCAACAGCTCTTCCCCTTTGCTTCCTAGGCCTCAGGGCTCTCATTTCATTGGATCCTTTATCCTTGGCCTCAACCCATTAGGGGACTCCAGCCCACAGCTCCCTCTTCATAGCTTTGCTCTGGCTCACTGATGTGGGGAAACCCCCACATCCTGGATCTCTTTTAACCCGCCCGCTCGGGTCTCTATTCCCACCCTTCACTACTGGGCTGGTATATCTGTAAAATACATAGGGCTTATATAGTGTTTCCATAGAGACAAGTTTAATATTAATCCCTATAAAACCTCATTAAGTCCAAAGCGGTTGGCTACGGCATCTCGAAAACCGGCAAGCCATGGTGGTATTGCGATAGGCTGATTGTCTCCTCGACTATCTGGATCTTCTAGAACCGTGGTTAGAGTGATAGCCTATACTTACCGATATTAAGGTTAATCGCAGGAGGTGTGGTTATAGTGTCTATGATGGCTAGGAGATCATCGAAAGGGTTGATCCTGAGGGAAACCCAGCGGCTAACAATAACCCCGCTGGGTTGGGAAACCCCGTATGATATGTAGAGAACGCCCTTACCAGCCCTGGCCATGGGGTAAGGGCTCAGGCTTTCCAGATCCCCGGGGTCTGGGTCTTCTGAGAAGAGGAGTGTTAACACGCCCTCTCGTCGAAGGAGCATACGTACCCATGGCTTCTCACCCCTCTCTAAGCAGTAGATCTCTACACAACCATGGATAGCGGATCTTCTGCATATATTGTAACCGAGCCTCTTCATATTTACATAGATGGCTACATCATCGTAGGATGATGGGATCACGAGTGAGTAGCCACATTTGTCATAAACCTCTTTGAGCATGTTCTCATATAACAGGAAGATCTTTGAGAGGGGACCTACTATAAAGAGAATATCGGATCTGCAGTCCGTCTCGCTAACGCTTCTCAGAGCCTTCTCACCCCTAGCGATCATGATCCTTGCCCCTCGATCTTCGCACCCAAAGCTTTTATGATTGTTCCCCATAGCATGGATCCCTCGATATGTTTAGGATAGCTTTTCTAAGCTTCTCCCTCGATGATAATCTCCAGCTATTCTCAACGAAATATCTATGCTCTAAACAGTATTTCTCAATAATGCTGGAAGGGCCTCTGGCTATGAGGGGGAGCCTTGTATCTAGGATCACAGCCTCTAAGAAGAGATTCTCAGACCTGCATATCCTTGCAACAAGCCTTGGATCTTTTGGCTCGACTCTATGGTAGGAGAGCACGTTAACAATATAGTCATCGAAATCCGCATCGTATCTATATATATTAACATGGATCTCAGCTATAACGCCGCAAAAGCCCCATAATTCTCTATCGGTATCGCTCACCACATGTCCCTCGTATAGGAGTTTATAGAATAGCATTGGATCTCTACATATATAGATCACACCGTTATTCCTACTCTCAAGAAACCTCCCTATAGAGGAGCCTCTATAGACCCTTATAATGAGCTTCCCATCCTCTCTTCTGAGCCCTAGGGGTGAGCAGTAGCTATAACCACTATTCCCAAGCCTGAGACAGAGTATTGCTTCCACAACCCTGCAGCCCTGCCAGAAGAGGTCGCTATTAAGAACCAAGGGGCCTCAAGATCTACTAGGGCTGTTTTCTTTTTAACATTCATACGAGTATTTATAAGCTTTGAATGGAACTGCTTTGGCGTTGATTTGGTCTCTTATTGACTCCGGGGGGTGATCCCTTGAAACTAGATGGGAGCCAGGTGCCGTTTGGCTCGATGGCAGTTCATGAACCCACATGGATTTCTTTATCTCTATGGACGAAGTTGGAGTCTCCGGATAAGACTATGGGAAATAAAGAATGATTGGAGTTAGCATCCAGGGACAATCGGTAGCGATATTTTAGCACACAGCAATATATTCTCAGGAGTATGTTTTTGGAAGACACGTATGTGGAGATGTTCTCAAGACAGATCCTCGTTGAGGGTATAGGGGTAAGGGGGCAGAAGATACTGAGAGGATCTAGGGTCGCTGTAGTTGGTGCCGGAGCCATAGGATCAAGCGTGGCTGAGCTTCTAGCCAGAATTGGTGTGGGTTTCATAAGGATCATTGATAGAGATATAGTTGATCTATCGAATATAGCTAGATGCCACCTGCTAGACTATAGCGATTATGTGGGGAGAAAGCCCAAATCCCTAGCAGTTGCTGAGAAGCTCTCCAAGATCAACCCATACGTATCTCTTGATCCTGTGATCGACAATATAGATTCTAGAAACGTTGTTAAATACCTAAAAGACGTAGATCTAGTGATAGATGGCTTAGATAACATGGAATCCAAGCAGCTTTTAAATGAGGCAGCAGTGATGCTGGGAAAACCCTATATCTATGTTGGCATCGAGGGTACGTATGGCATGGTGCTTCCCGTGATCCCCCGCACCACTCCGTGCCTTAGATGCATGGTGAGAGATATTGTGGAGAGTGATAGAGGTTGCGGGGTTATTGGGACACATATCGTGGCTGTGTCGATGGTATCCTCGTTAGCAGTATCTATAGCAATCAAGATCCTTTTGGGGAGGTATGTGGAGAGCAATATATATTATATAGATTCCTCTAAACCCGAGATCTCTGCTTTAAAGGCTATGAGGAGCCCTACATGCCCAGTATGCTCGCTAGAAAAATTCGAACTGCTATCACTCCCACCTGTTACCACAGGGTTGCGAGAGATCTGTGGAACGCCTGGGGCTTATATTGCGGAGCCCTCGATAATAGAGAGCATAGAGCCTAACGAGTGGCATTACGAGGATCTGGGCTATGTGAAGCTATATAAAAAGGAGAAGGACTCCATAGAGATCTATGTGTTTAAGAACCACGCGCTAGTGCTTAACAGAGGCGGTAAGGATCTTAAGGAAATTTTTAAGGCGAACCTCACAAGCAGAGGTGTTTAAAAACATAGAGTAGCGGCACTTACAGCTTGTTGCTAAATATAAAATAGGTATCGAAGAGCGCTAGTCTGGAACGCTGTCTAGCCATAGCGGTCTCGCTATCACTATTGGTTCGCTGGCTGTCGTTGAGCTTAACGAGGTCTCTTATCGATATCCAGGGTCGATATCGAAAACAACTCGTCACAAAAATATCAAAGCTTATAAATCACCTCTTAGTGGGTATCAAAAAGAAATAACCCCATGGGTTTAATATCTAGGGGTATAGAATGAATATAGCGGTTTTGGTAAAGCTGTCGGTGGATACCTCGTATATAAGGCTTGATCAGAGTAACAGGGTGCTTTTTAGCGAAATACCTCTCAAGGTGAGTGATATAGATAGAAACGCTGTTGAAGAGGCACTGAGGATCAAGCAACAAGGCCTTGCCAATAAGATCAGCTCTTTCTCGGTGCTAACATGGGGGTCTAGTGATAAGAGGATCGGTGAGGCCCAGAACTTGTTGAGAGAGATACTGGCTATGGGTGTTGACGAGTCATACCTCTATGTAGACCCGGGGTTTGCCTATAGCCATCTTTACACCGCAAGGATCCTTGCTAAGATGATCAGAAAAGCTGGTGACTATAGCTTGATCCTAGCGGGTGAGGCAAGCATAGATGGCTACTCATCCCAGATCCCCTGCAGGGTTGCTGAGGATCTGGGCGTCCCTTGCGTATCCTATGCTAGAAGGATCGAGGTTAAAGAGGGCAAGGTGATCGTTGAGAGAGATCTTGAGGACTCCGTTGAAGTAGTGGGGGTAAAGCTCCCTGCCGTGGTTTCAGTAACTAGAGAGATAAACACGCCGAGACTCCCAACACTGCTCCAGATAAGGGCTGCGATGAGGAAGCCTGTGAATATTATAAAGGCGAGCGATATAGGATTAGAGCCTTTGAAAAAGATCCACGAGTTTGTTGCTGAAGGTGTGAAGATCCAGAGGAAAGGTATTATTATAGAGGGTAAGACCGTTGATGAAAAGATAGAGAAGCTGTTAGAGGCGCTGGCAAAAGAGGGTATCACACTCTATAGGGGGTGAGGGTATTGAAGATCCTCCTGGCTGGGAGAATAGCAGAGGTTGCGGAATTAACAGGGTTTGTAGCACCGATTTCTAGTGCTGCTGATATACATGCACTGGTTTTTGGAAAACATGGCGAGGATGAGATCCGTTCGCTAAGCGTCTCTAAAGTAATTGTAGCTGAGAACGCTGATCCGAGCTATGCGGACGACATAGTAGAAACCCTCAAAACCGTTCTTGCCAAGGATGTCTATGATTATATAGCACTCATAGCTACAAAGATCAATAAGGAAGCAGGATCCAGGGTAGCACAGGCCATAGGAGCGCCTGCTATAACAGAAGCCATAGGAGTGGGGCTAGATGGTGGGAGTCCGGTCTTTATAAGGAGCATAATGGCTGGCAAAGCTATTTCAAAAGAAACACTATCAAGCCCTGCGGTGATCATGGTGTCGCCTGGGAGGAATAAGCCAGCTGATACTGGGAAGAGGGTGGGCGAGATCCAGAGGATCAGTATCTCTAGCAAAAGATCTGTGGAGGTTATTGAGAGAAAGGGTAAGGAGAGAAAAGGTGTGAGGGTAGAGGATGCCGAGATCATAGTGTCTGTTGGGAGGGGTTTTAAGTCGAAAGAAGATCTATCAATGGCTTTCAAGCTAGCGGAGCTTATAGGAGCACAGGTCGGGTGTTCCAGACCAATAGCAGCTGATCTTAAGTGGCTCTCAGAGGAGCACTGGATAGGGCTTTCAGGCAAGAAGGTCAAGCCAAAGCTATACATGGCGATAGGGATATCGGGGCAGCCGCAACACCTTGCAGGGATAATGGACTCCAAGATCATTGTAGCTATTAATAAAGACCCTGGAGCGCCTATATTCAAATACTCCGACTACGGGATAGTAGAGGATCTATATGTATTTATACCAAAGCTGATGGAAAAGCTCTCCACGCGACAAAAGTGAATTGTTCTAGGTATTTTTCTACAGCTTGTTTTTGTCCTACATTGTTATTGATGGCTGTGGTGTTCTCCTCTCTCTCCCAACATCCTCGGAAGCTCCTGACCTAGCCATGGTGAGCATTGTCAAAGGATTCACTTTACCCTCTCTAAGCATCCTATCAGCATACTCCCTGAACATGGATGTGTGCTTTATATCAAGCTCCAAGAGCGCCTGGAGCATATTAAACGTGGCATTCCATACTTCTAGCAGGCTCTGCTTATCCAGGTTAGCTAGTATTAATGGATCCTGCAGCCATTGATCGAAAGCCTTTATAGTTCTACTCATATGCTGGAAAGCTGCCCTCGTGGCCAGGATGAGCTCAAGCCTATCGAGAGAGTCTCCTTTCCTCTTTATCTCCTGGTCAATGCTCTTAAACAGATCCGATGTCCTCTTCTGCATATTTACCCATTCATCTAGGTTGCTTAGGAAGTACTGAGCCATGCGCATCTCCTCCCCTCTAGTGAGAATTATCCTTAGAAAAGTTATAAGCCATAATGATACGATAGATCGTCTTTCCATAACTAGCACTGCATATGGAACTCAGGCAAAAACCATGGTAGGCTGTTTCCATAAAAGTTTTAATGATTTATATAGAATTATTGTGTTTTTATGATAATACACGCTTATAATCTGAAATATAGTTCATAGAGATGCCTATTCACCAGGAGAGACCCACGTTCTATTCAACTATAATATTGGCTATCATTGCATAGTGCCCTATCCCACACAGCTCTGCACACACGACAGTATATTTACCAGGCTTGTCAACCTTGACCCAGAGGGTGTTTATATAGCCAGGTATGGCGTCCATTTTTAAGCCTAGCTCGGGGACGAAGAAGCTATGGGCAACATCAAGGCTTGTTATGTCAAGCCTATAGAGTTTACCCTTCTCCAGGTAGAGGGTTGTTGACGAGCTCCCATTGGGGTATATGAATCTCCATCCGAACTGGAAGGCCTCAACCCTTATCACGGTATATGGTTCGCTAACCTGGGTGCTCGGTGCCCAGAGCACTTGGAGCCCTTCTATAGATATGACTGCAAGATATGCTAGTATGAGTGATGTTGCAACTATTGTTGCTATCTCAAAAGCCCTTAAGATCTTGCTATGCTCACTCCTGCTAGAGCTCAGCCTCCTCACCCCTAGCCCTAAACCTTATTACGAAGAATATAAGTGTTCCGGCAAATATGCTGAAAACGCTCATAGCTAGTAGGAATGTTATTTGGTGGGCTGCGTTGATAATCCTAGTTTGGGGTGAGAGGTCAGGGTCTCTGAACAGTCCCCAAGATCCTATATACATGCTTATTATGAATACAAACAGTATTGTCATGATCCATACTAGGTAATCCTTGGCGCTAAGGATCTTCTGCTGCTCTTGCAACAAACCCCCCGAGTATGATAAGTCCTCCAGAATATATAAAACTATATTAATAGGGATCGGTGAAGAGACTCCTAACCGCATGGTTCCCCCTTAAGGTTTGGGATCTGTTAACCTGGGCTCTCCTCGTTCTTTAGAACTTTTATGGGCTCCTTCTCTATTAAGACAGTATCCCTTCTATGGTTTGTCTGTGGTTTTTATGGTACGGATTCTCTCGAGCATTTAGGCTACTATATCGAAGAACTTTTCTCGACCGGTGTTTTAGCTTTATACCTTTATACATTAGTATAGATTTTTATAGAAGGATATATTGAAATATTTAAGTTCCTGTGGGGCTGTTATAATAAAGGTGGGCGCGTTAATGCATAGTGAGCACTATGGTGCAGAGTCGCATCACGAGCATGAGGAGCCCTTCTATAGGAGTATAAGGGGTATTTTGACTACGACGAACCATGCTAATATAGGTATTATGTATATTGCTGTAGCGTTAATAAACCTGCTCCTCGCTGGTATCTCAGCGTTCCTTATAAGGATGCAGCTAGCCGGGATAGATGTTGTGGATCCTGGGAGGTATTTGGCTATAGTCACGCTGCACGGGACAATGATGATCTTCTTCGTGGTGATGCCATTCTTTGCCGGGATAGGTAACTATCTCCTCCCCAAGATGGTTGGTGCGCCTGACCTCTACTGGCCTAAGATAAATGCTCTAGGATTCTGGATGTTTTTGTCAAGCTCTATACTAATGTGGCTAACCCTCCTGGATATGGAGCATCTCCAGATAGGCTGGACGGGCTATGCCCCGCTGTCTGTGAGGCTTCCGGGGTTCTCTGTAGATCTCTGGGCTCTTAGCCTCTTCCTTGCAGGGATCTCGTCTATACTTGGTGCTGTTAACTTCTTCCTAACTGTTATGAGGCTTAGAAGCCCGAGCCTAAAGATCTCGAGGCTCCCGCTCTTTGTATGGGCTTTCCTAGGCGCACAGCTGATAATACTCTACGCACTACCCCCCTTCGGTATGGTGCTTGCTATGGTGTTTCTTGAGAGGAACCTTGGGCTCCCGTTCTTCGATCCTAGGTATGGTGGTGACGCTATTCTCTACCAACACATATTCTGGTTCATGGGGCATCCCGAGGTTTATGTTCTAGTCCTCCCTGCTATGGGGATTGTTTCAGAGATCCTACCTAGGATGGCTAGGAGACCTATATATGGTTATAAAGCGATAGCTGTTTCATCGGTAATGATTACTCTGATGAGCTTCTTCGTATGGGCTCACCACATGTTCACAGTAGGGTTAGGATTACTTGCTGTAACGCCCTTCATGTTAGCAACAATGGCTATAGCTATACCATCAGGGATCAAAGTCTTTAACTGGACAGCAACTCTCTATAATGCAAGGATATGGTTCAGAACACCTATGCTCTATGTACTCGGCTTCCTAGCATTCTTCATAATAGGAGGAATAACAGGCGTATTCTTCCCCGTGGTTCCTGTAGATATAGCGTACCAGGATACATATTTCGTTCTAGGCCACTTCCACTATGTGGTTAACGCCATATTCATGGCAATAGCAGCAGCTCTATTCTACTACTTCCCACACATGACAGGTAAAATGTATAACGAGACTCTGGGGAGGCTGAGCGCTATTCTCTACACAATAGGCGGTTCTATAACCTATACATCGATGCTCTCCCTAGGCTATCTAGGAATGCCTAGGAGATACTACCAGCCTCCACCGATCCCTGGGATGGAGTTCTACCACCAGCTAGCCACTGCAGGCTCAATTATACTCGCAATAGGTACACTTTTAATATACATAGCCCTCATCCACGGCCTCGTATGGGGTAAGCCTGTTAAGAATAGAAACGATCCCTGGGCGGCTGCTAAGATAGGACAGCCAGACTTCCACCCAGTCGCATATACAGACGGCTCCGGATTGCTCCACTACAGCCCTCACCCATGGATGTCCATCACAGGGATAGCGTCAGCATTGCCTCTTGTAGGCGTTATGTTCATCATAAAGTGGGGCGACTGGACAGTAGGATCACTCATGCTTACCGCGTTTATCGGTATAGTTACTGCGTGGGCTTATTCGGAGTATTTTGCAAGGCCAAAGAGTGCTAATGGAGCTCTAGCAGGGCTCCTAGATCTCAGACCCTGGAGCTCCAGGCTAGGTGCGCTAGGACACGACCCCATGCTCGCAGTTACTCTAATCATATTCTCCGAGATATTCCTCTTCGGGACGTTGATATCCTCTTACTTCTACTACTGGTTTAGAAACCCATCATGGCCTCCTCCCGGGACGCCTCACCTCGATACACTGATACCCATTATAAACACTGTGATCCTGCTGAGCAGTGGTGCGGTGATGCATCTCGGATATAGCTATTTCAAGAGAGGGGATATTGAGAGCTTTAGGAGCCTTGCTGTAGTAACAATAATCCTGGGATCTATATTCCTCTCCGGGCAGGTGGTGGAGTACGTAAGATCAGGTATGTCCCCATGGCTTAATCCATTTGCAGCAACATTCTATAGCCTTACAAGCACCCACGGTCTCCACGTGATCATGGGTCTAATAGCTATATCCCTCCTAGTAGTGAGATCCTACAACGGCACTCTTCCAAACAATGAGAGAGGGCATTCGGTGGTAGAAGCTGTAACTGTGTACTGGCACTTCGTAGACCTGATATGGGTTGTTCTTGTGACTATACTCTATCTACTCCCATTCGGACTTCCAACGCTTGGGGCATAATTTAATAAGAAGATATGTTTTTATCCTAGTGAGCATAGCTATTTTGGTGCTAGATATTTCTGGGAAGAGAATAATATTCCACGAACTATTAACGCCTGAAGAGGCTCTTGAGAGGATATATAGATATGTTACTCCAGAGCCCCTAGGTGTTGAAGAGGTATCGATAGATGAGAGCTATGGTAGGGTTCTTGCTGAGGATATATATTCAGCTATAGATGTCCCTCCATTCGATAGATCCACTATGGATGGGTATGCAGTTAGATCCGAAGATCTCTTTGGCGTTAATGAGACAAATCCTACGAGATTGAGGGTTGTGGGGAGAATAGATCCTGGAGAGCCCCCATCACGATCCATAGGGCCTGGAGAGGCTATCGAGATCTCCACGGGAGCACCAATACCTCCTGGGGCTGATGCCGTCCTCATGGTGGAATATACTAAAAGAGCTGGCGATTGGGTCGAAGCATACAGATCGGTAACGCCTGGGGAGAATATAATGTCAGCTGGGGCTGACATATCTCTTGGCGAGCTCTCCCTCAGAAAATGCACCATGATAGGTGCTAGGGAGGTAGGGGTTCTCGCCGCAATGGGGGTCTCGAGGGTTAGGGTTTATAGAAAGCCTAGAGTCGCTGTGATCTCCACAGGCTATGAGCTAGCCCCTCCGGGAGCCCCTCTAAGGCTGGGAGAGATCTATGATATTAACTCCTACACTATAAGCCATGCGTTAAGAGAAATAGGGGCTGAGCCTATAAGGCTTGGTCTAGTGGGAGACAGTCTCGAAGAGATCGCTGCGATGGTGATGAAGGGGCTCGCCCATACTGATATGGTGATCCTTTCTGGAGGCACATCGGCTGGGCTGTCTGATATAACATACAGGGTTCTCTCCGAGATCGGGCCTCCTGGGATCATAGTCCACGGGCTTAAGGTTAAGCCTGGGAAGCCTACTGTTATAGCTGTTTCTAGGGAGGGGAAGCTAGTTATAGGGCTTCCTGGGTATCCGAGCTCTGCCCTCATGATCTTTGACCTTATAGTGAGGCCATTGCTATGTAGAATGCTCTGTATCTCGATCGAGAGGCCTAGTGTGAGGGCTAGGCTTGCTATGAGGGTTGAGGGGGCTAGGGGTAGGAGGCATCTTCTTCCAGTAAGTCTTATCGATACGGGGAGCTATGTTGCTGCCTATCCGCTCCCCTCGGAGTCTGGTGCTATAACCACGCTAGCCTATGCTGATGGCTATATAGTGATCCCTGAGAACGTGGAGTTCGCTGTAGAGGGCGAGGAGTTCGATGTACACCTCTTCTCCCATAGCTATAGACCCGTTGATCTCTATATAGTTGGGAGCCACGACCTGGGCCTCGATAGACTCATCCCCATGTTAAGCGGGGTTAGGGTTAAGGCTATAAATGCTGGCTCGATAGGAGGCGTGATCGCTGTATCCAAGGGGGAGGCAGATGTAGCCGGGATCCATATTATAGATGAGAGTACGGCTGAGTATAACATACCCTTCCTAGAGAGATATGGTGTGAGGAACGCCATCCTCTTCAGGGGCTATATGAGGGAGCAGGGTCTAATAATCCCTAAAGGGAACCCGCACGGGGTTAGGGGTGTTGAGGATATAATAGATAAGGGTCTCAGGATAGTCAATAGACCGAGGAATACAGGGACACGTGTTCTCCTAGACCTTATGCTCAAGAGGATAGCAACCAGCAGGGGTGTTGATTTTAACAAGCTGGTCTCATCGATAAGGGGCTATTATTATGAGGTGAGAACCCATACAGCTGTTGCTGCTGCAGTAGCCCAGGGTAGGGCTGATGTGGGGATAGGGATCAGGGCTGCTGCTGAGATGTATGGATTAGATTTCATAGGACTGGGTTGGGAGAACTATGACTTCCTAGTATCGTCCAAGAGGCTTGAGAAAAAAGCGGTCAGAATATTCCTGGACACTCTTAAAAGCGATGGGTTTAAAAAACAGATCTCATCGATCCCTGGCTATAGGGTTCCAAAAGACCTGGGAGAGGTCGTGTGGAGCTCTCTGGGATAGCCCCGTATTCTCTTAACATGTGTTAGTGGGATAAGACCCCTGATCTTCTCACCCCTCCTGAGGTTAACAACAAGAGTGACTCCCAGGATTATTGCTGCCGATATCCCGCTGTATAGAGGTCCTCTCATGGACACAGTTATGGGTATGCCAGGCCTTGCTAGGGCTACCACCATGTCGGAGGAAGCCCTCCCAGTTGTTATTGCGACAGATCTATCTAGGTTGAGGGCGTGCTTGAACCCGGCGCCTATTATTTTTAATATCGATGAATGCCTACTACTATCATGGGCTATGATGGCTCTCCCTGACTCTAGATCGTATAGCCCGCTCGTATGAGAAGCTATCCCCATAGTAACCGAGGTTGTCCTGGCATTGAAGTCTGAGAATATCTCTAACAGGTCTTTCCAGTCTATAGTGAAATCCGAGGAGACGTATACCCCTTGTTTTACCAGTATCGAGCAATCCTCTATATAGATCTTATTCACCTCAACGTCTTTGGCGAGCTTGACATAGATCCTTTTCCTCTTCAGATCTATACCTATATCCTCTATATCGTCAAGAGACCCTATTAGCCCGTCTCTCACAAGACTCCCTATAACCGTATACTCAATGCCAGAGGGCATCGTGAACAGTGTTGTATATTGTTTACCGTTAACATATACATCGAACCTCTCATCTACCGCTATTGGTATCTCCATATAGCTGTCAACACTAGCCTCAATCTCTATGTAGTGGAACAAAAAGATCACCTAGAATAAGGGGGGTTAAAAACTATTCCCCCGGTATCTCTTTTCTACCCAGGATCTTTCTTAAATATAGTGGCATGTGCTTCTCAGCCCACTCTATAGGGATCATCCCGTTAGTGAACATAGCCTTGAGCAGGGGTATATTGGTTGGGTGTGTCACGGCGAATATATGGGCTAGTGTGAATAGCACGCTTAGGTAGAAGCCTATGTCGTGGACTAGAAGCAATACTCTATGCTGGTCAGGGGTTAGGTTTAGATATATTATTGCTGCACCACTACCCCCTACCATGATGAAGGCTATTACCAGCACTACTGTTAAGTAGGAGACGAGCACGTTATGCCTATCTAGGTTCTCCTCAATCTCCTTTGGAAATGGCTTGCCGAAAGCGTAGTGGTTTGTGAGAGCTATAGCCTCTCTGATCTGCTGCCTTATAGGCTTTCTAAGGGGGTCGAAGACCCTTATCTTCCTAGCAGCTACCAGGTAGATCCCATATACTATTAATAGAGCCCCCCATAGAGGGCCTATAAACCTGTGTATTGCCCTGGCAACCTGGGCTCCGACAGTTATTGCCCCGGTATCTTGGCTGAGGCCTAGGAGGGGTGCTAGGGGAGCGCCTATTGGGTATATTATCCATGCAAATGTCTCTATAGATAGTAACACTATCCCTGTCAGGACTAGGAGTGTGAAGAACACAAGGTTTAGTGTGTGGGATATTCTTGCTCCCATGCCTAGTATCTCTATCTCATCCTTCTTCTCTTCCAATAGAACCACCTACTCCTACTCGCCCCCAGATCCTTTGCCCTGCTTCTTCTCCTTAGTCTTTCTGGATCCTCCTATCTTCTTCATCCTCTCTCTACGCCATGCTGCAACGCCTAGAGCGAACACTGCAGCCGTTATGATCCCTACTCCTGGTATGCTTATAGACTTTAGAGACTCTCTAAGGGACTCTGTAGACACCACTGCTCTCTCTGGGAACTGCTTCTTGAAAGCCTGGGACGCCTTGTCACTCGATAGGGTAAAGATCCACCTGACCCTGCCTCCGACATAGCTATCAACATCAAGGCCATAGACCTCCTTACCCTTAGCCTTCATATCGTTGGCAAGCCTAACAGCATTATCCATAGATGTGAATGTGAACACATTAGCAGGGCATACCTCAACGCATGCTGGAGCCTTGCCACTCTGAACCCTGTCCACACAGAAGGTGCATTTATAGTATTTACCATCAGAGCCCCTCTTAGGGACATCGTAGGGGCACGCGTCTGCACAGTATCCACAGCCTATACACTCGCTAGCCTCGATAACAACAGCCCCCTCCGGGCTTACCTTTATAGCCCCTACAGGGCATGCCCTGGCGCATGGTGCTGTCGCGCAGTGGAGACAGTTATATGGTATTGGGACCATCTCCACAGCGTCGCTTATCTTCACTGTAGACCCTTCGAAGCTCAGGATCTTCTCCCTGGTTATCTCGTGGAACACAACGACTTTCCAAGCATTTGCCATGAGTGTTGGTGGGTTGGTGAATGTGGGGCTGAAGCTAGTCTTAGGAGGTGTCCTCCCATTCCACTCTTGGCAAGCGATCTGGCATGCTCTGCAGCCTATACAGTTATCCACGTTAACAAGAACCGCTATACCGCTATCCTTGCTTGGGAAGTCCATCTTAACCATGGATCATCACCCCACCCTCCTGACAAAACCTATCCAAGCCTTAGACTCTTGGATCGTTGTAACCACATCACCAACATCCGGGTTGAGGAAGTTGCCTTGAGGACCTGTAGTCCTTCCCTGGAAGCTGAAAGACCATATCACGTTAATAACAGGGAGATCTTTATCATTAACCCTCAGATACGCCTCACCCTTAGTAACATAAGCCCTAAGCCTCACAGAACCCCTAGCAGTAGCTATCTCGACGTACTCTCCAGGCCTTATCCCCAGCTTTGATGCGAGCTTCTCTGGGATATAGGCGAAGGGCTCTGGCACTAGCTGTGATAGCAACGGTACGTTTCTAGTCATAGCCCCGCTATGGAACATCTCTGTGAGCCTGTTAGTTGTGATCACCACGAGCTCCCCGCTTTCACCCTTAAGCTCGCTTGGGATGAGGGCTAGCCCAACCGGTTTTCCAGCCACAATGCTTGGCTGATCCTTCAATACCATTACATTATATGGATTGATCCAGGCGAGTGTTGGGTATTTTATAGCAAGCTCAGGATCCGGTGATTCAGCAGGTTCAGTGTGTATCGGGTATTGGAAGTTATAGCCAACATACCAGCCCTTCATTTCGTCAATCACCTTTAGAGTGGCATCCCTCAGGCTCCCAGTCTGCTGGTAGTAAGCCCGGAGCTTCTGCCTGAGCTCTTCATATTTAGGCTTATACTTAGCCCAGCTATCTCCTGGGAAGAATGGCCTCTTTACAAGAGCCTTCATACTAGCTGTCTGCTCATCCCAGTATAGTGTATCGTTTGCCCAGAGATACCTCATCCCTGTGAGGGATGCGAACTCGTTATACGAGACAACCCTTATACCTCCTGCATCCTGGACTACGAAGCCCTTCTCAGGGAATTCGAGTACACCTGTTCTTATAAACTTCATTATATTTGCACCACCCCATAGGTCTGAGATGCCGCTGAGCCTTCTCTTAAAGGCCCTCGGCTCCCAGAAGTTGTGTCCTGGTATAAATGCGGGTCTATATTCACCAGTATACTCGTCTATCCACTCACCGGTCTCGCCGGTAACAACCCACTCTTTACCAGCTGCCGTAAATCTATAGCTAGTTCCGAGGACAGCTGTTAGTGAGTCGTAGTTATAGAGGAGCCTCACATTCTGAGGCCACGCCCAGCCCCAGTTCTTATATACTCCGAAGGCTTTGCTGAAAAGCCCATCGATCTCGCCCTCCTTCCTGAGTGTTGAGTTTCTCCTCATGGTTGTGAACTCATCCCTAACAGGGTTATAGATCCCATCGTAGATCAGGGTTGAGTAGCTTATCTCCTTAGTAATGATCCTCGGGTTAGCCTCTGCCTCTATAGGGCCTATCGGTGTGGCGTTCCCAACGCCTCCTGTGTAGTCCCACGAAGCGCTTGGATCGATTCTTCTCTCATAGAGATCAATAACCCTACCCCCAGCCTTAAGCCTTACCTTCTCAACCCTCTTACCATAAGCCTGGCTTGGGAGGAGTATTGCTCCAGCCTTCTCGAGATATCCATATAGCTTTGTGACAATCCAGTAGTCAGGACGCGAAAGGCCCTTAGGCTCGAGAGCCTTGAAACTCCACTGGATAACCCTGTTACCATCAGTCCTAGTACCTTCTTTCTCAGCAAAGGCAGCTGCTGGGAGGAGCACGTCTGCGAACCACGCGGTCTCTGTCTCAAATATATCGCTAACCACCAAGAGATCTAGTGATGCAAGGGCGGCCCATATGATCTTAGCGTTGGGGTTAGTCACAGCGGGGTTCTCGCCAAATACTAGTGCAGCCCTTATCTCCTTATTAAGAACCCTCCTTGGAAACACTACCTCGGTGCTCCCCGTCCCGAAATGAAAGTCACATATAACAACACCATTAACAGGATCATCCTCAGGATCTGTCCCACAGAACATGCCCCAAAGAAGCTCAAACCTCCTCCACCCATAGAACTTAAAGACCTGGAGAACTTTGTTAAGATCTGCTGACCCTTTCTTAGCACTCGCCTGAAGAGCTGGGAATGATTTTAAAGCCCACTCAGGAACCTCCCAGCTCCAAGCATCAGGCATCCCCTGGAGCTTCCAGTCCTGGTAGAGCCTAACCTCTGCAACGCTCGCCGGGTGTCCATGGTATCCTGGTAAGGCCTCTATACCAGAACCCTGGACATCGTTTGCTCCTTGGACGTTGCTGTGTCCTCTGAATGGGTGTGTTCCTCCTCCTGGGAAGCCTACGTTTCCTAGGAGTAGCTGGACTATCGCTGCTGATCTAATAATATTTACTGTAGCGTTCGTGTGCTGTGTGAAGCCCATGGCC
>DATMAU010000042.1:0-61130 GCA_035559775.1 Sulfolobales archaeon | reverse complement strand
CAATTGATCCTCGAGTTTGCTGATAACATAGTTATAGCCATTACAGGGGATCATACGACCTCCAGCGAGCTTGGTCAGCATACGAGTGATCCTGTTCCGCTTCTTATATATTCCAAGGAAGTGTTCTACGACGCTCTCGGTAGATTTTCGGAGAGGAGTGCTAGGGCGGGAGTTATAGGTAGGATCAGGGGATCGGATCTTATATATATGTTATCAGACCTAGCAGGGAGGCAGGAGAAATTCGGTGCATAGGGTATAGGCTAGATTATGGGCTTTGCATACCCCACAAGTCTCCATCTACCCTTTATCTGTCTCGATATCGCTATGCCCATGTTTTTAATAACCACAGAGGGTCTTGTGAGGGTTACCTCTAAACGATCCTTGCTAACCCTGTTAACTATCCCCATCGTTGTGTTTGTCCCTATGGTTAGCATTATATTCTCCCTAACTCTTATGGGCTCTATACCTATCATCTCTTTAGCACCAACAACCCTTTCAAGAAGTATATAGTCCATCTCAAGCGTGCTCAAGGGATCCGGAACCCTGCCCGCCCTGCCAACAACGTTGCCAACAAGCTTGTCTGCTTTTGTTAGGAACGGGTCTAGATCTGTGCCTAGCGCAACAAGACCACCTGGCTTAGCCTCGTTAAACTCGGTTGTCCCGAACCTTATAGAGGTAACCCTTGTTACGAGAGGAACATACTCTGCCTTCCCATCAGCCCTCTCGATCCTCACTCCGGGTTTTATCTCTATCTCATCCCCGACTCTTATAACACCCTGGATCAAGGATCCCCCTATTATACCGCCAACAAGCTCTGACACGGGTGTTCCAACCTTGTTCACTTCAAAGCTTCTGGCAACAAACATTAGGGGGTATGCGCTGGTATCCCTCTCAGGGGTTGGTATATTTTTCTGTATAGCCATGAGCACCGCGTCTATGTTCACACCGTGTAGGGCGCTCACAGGTATTATAGGTGCTTTTTCATAACCCATCTCGCTTAGGAAGCTCTTGATCTCGTTATAGCTTTCAAGGGCTCTTTCTCTATCAACCACATCTATTTTATTCTGGATAACAATGATATTCCTAATCCCTATAAGCTTTAACGCTGTCAGATGCTCTCTTGTCTGCGGCTGCGGGCAGGGCTCGTTAGCAGCCACTACTAAGAGAGCCCCGTCCATGAGCGCTGCACCGCTCAGCATTGTTGCCATCAGCGTCTCGTGTCCTGGGGAGTCTACGTAGGAGACTCTTCTGATAAGCCTTGACTCAGTATTATCTGGGCATCTACTGGTGGTGGTGTAAGCATCAGGCTCTTCTAAGCCTTCGCAATAAGCGATGTTTCCATCAGCATAGCCTAGCTTTATAGTCATAGATCTTCTAAGCTCCATGGAATGCCTAGCCGTCCATATGCCGGTGAGGGCTTGTACAAGGGTTGTTTTACCGTGATCTACGTGGCCCACTACCCCTATATTGACCTCTGGCTGCGTGATCTTCCACATAGCGTATCCTAGAAAATATCCTCACAGGCAAATTAAGGACTTTTATATGTAATATCCATGCCGATCCTCAGAGCATAGTTAGCGAGCCGGGTTGCTTGTAGCAGGCTGGAAGTCACGGCCCTCACATGTAAATCAAATCATAAGGATTCATTATGTTTATGGTTAAGACCAGCTGTCTGTTAATAAAAGCCCCCCAGCATAATTATATATCGAGGTAGCGGCTTTGGATACATTACAAGAGCAAGGAGAGCTGAGCCCAATAGATAGAAAGGCTTTTGAAATAATATCAAGCTATAGCGAAAAGGGGGGAATACTCCAGTCAGACCTTTGGAGAATGCTTGGGGTCGATAGTAAGGAGGGATCAAAGGTGGTTCTAAGACTCCTAAGAAGGGGTATGATAACTAGGAAGGAGGTTAACCATGGAGGTAGGAAAACATATCTACTCACCGTGTCGCACCAAACAGAAGAGAGGGAGATAGATGTCGATATAGATGGTGTCATGATGATTCCTTGTTTTACATGTGAGTATCTATATCTTGAATGCGGTGACTCATCAAAACTGAACCCCGCCAGCTGTATAAAGATGAGTAACTTTGTAAAGAACCTAGGCAGCACTAGAAAATAACTAAATAACAGATCCAGATCCTCGATCTCCGAGAGTATGGGTGATATTCTAGTCGTAAGTATGTTAGCCCTCTATGTCTGGGGTATGATCTGTTTAAGCTTCTTATAGCCTCCCCTCAGGCTATATACCTCGTAACCTTCTTCCCTGAGATATCTTGCCAGAGCTTCACTGGCTTCTCCAAACTCGCATACAAGAACCACTCTCTCACCCTTCCTCAAAAGCTCTTCAAGATCGTCGAGCCCTCTTATAGAACCATAACCCTTCTTCCTGGTTATATCGACTATTATAGATCCCTCAGGAATAGTATCTATGCTCACGAGATCGGTTTTGAAACGCTTTATCAGCTCTTCCTCCCAACCTGTGTTATAGCTTATCTCGATAGCCCTCTCTAGAGCTCGATCAAAGACCCCTCTATCGATCTTTGCAAACTCCTCGACAAGGCTTTCTGGATCTACATAGAGCGGGCTACCGCCACCAATGAAACAGCTCTCAATAACTTTTGAACTATATTCATATAAACCGAGATCCTTAGAGAGCTTTAAGATCTCTGCCTTATCAAACCCTATTAGGGGCCTTAAGATCAATAGATCGATCCCTTTCTGTGAGGCGTAGAGGGCGCTTAGCCTTTGGGATGAGGCTTCCCACACAGCCTCTCCGGTAACGATTGCCGATGCCCTCACTTTCTCAGCAACAGATCTCCCAACCAGGTACATAGCTCTCCTCAGCGATGGTTGCCATAACCTTCTCCTAATTCTCGACCTTATCTCCGCTATTATCTCAGAGAAATCGATAACAAATACCCTGGGATCGTATTTTAACGACCAGCGCTTAACAAGCACCTCACCAACCTTTAGGGCTCTAATAGTATTGTCCGGGGAGCCCATAACATAGTGCACTATATCAGCTGGAGATCCTCGTCTCATGATCATCCAGGTAGCTACGGGAGAATCAAAACCCCCCGAGAATAGTGAGAGCACTTTTTCAGAGGATCCCAGGGGAAGGCCTCCGTACCCTCTACGCTTCGTCGAGCTAAGCGATATGAAAGCCCTTTCTCCTCTCACCTCTACATAGATAGTCTCATCGGGGTTTTCGAGATCAACACCGCTTGAGCAATCAAGAAGAGCGCTCCCTATAACCCTTGCAGCATCGAGCGATGTATATCCTGTAGACCCTGTTCTCCTTACCCTCACGGCGAATTTTTTGTTTGTAAGAGAGTGGCAGAAGTGATCTCTGATCTTCTTTGAAAGAACGTAGAGATCCTTGGAACTCTCGACAATAACTTCTAGAACCTCAACTACGCCGAAGAATCTGGTGAGATCCTCTGATAGATCCCGAGACGCTTCTATATAGATCCTCCCTCCATCTATTCTCTCTATACCTATGATCTCGCTGCCCAGTGTATCCTTAATATTCCTAATAAGCCTTCTCTCCAGAGATCCCCTTAAACTCCCCTTGAGCGATATTTCACCCGATAGTCTCAACAGGTATCGGTGCATCTCCTCTCCCTCTTAGGTTTTGCAGACCATTTCTATAATGAGTATACTATACAGAGCTCAAATCAAGCCCAGCTTTATGCTCTTTACGCTTCAGAATCTGGCATCTCTAGGCTCGGGTCTATGCTTGTTAAGACTTTAGATCTGTTTCTATTGATCCAGTTTGAATCCCTTTCTACCTGAGATACCACTAGCTGTTTTCCCCAACATGGCTGGATATTCTCGCCTTTATAAGATCCGTTGCTCTCTCAACGTTTCTATATATATCTGGCGGTATTCCGGGTTTTGTTTTTAGCATGATCTTTAGTAGTGATGCTAGCTTTTTCTCGTCTATCGAGTTTTTCTCTAGAGATCTGATCCCTTCCCAGAGTTTCGGTGCTATTCTAGCGTTCTCCTCCTGCTCGAAATGTCTTTTTAGAGGGAATATAATACCAGGTACTCCTGAGGAGATCATAAGGGATATAGTACCTAGCCCTGCAGGTGATATTATTATATCGAACGCTTTCACAACCTTTGGAAGGCTATACATATCTCTCAGGATCTCTATATCTATGCTTGGAGAGAGTTTCTCAAGGATCTTCTCCACCAATGATCTGCTATACTCACTACCAGGAGCTATTGTTAGTGAGAGGCTATTAATGTCTTTAAGTTCTTTCCTAACGATCTCGGCAGATCTTATTATTCTCTCAAGCATATCAATACCTCCAGCAGTGCCCCCCATCGAGAATAAGATCGAATACCCATTACCAAGTTTAAGAATTCTCTTAGCATCTTCTTTGCCAAGCATCTCGCTCTTGAGAACTGGGGGTAGAAGGCCTATGTCTATAAACCCATATCTAGAGGCACCGGTTTTAAAGCCCACATAGAGCTTGGTGTCAAATACCCTATAGCCTTTTCTAAGGAAGATGTTAAGCAGGATAGATGAGGGGATCTCGTTTATAGATGTTGGCTTAAAGAATAGGAAATCAGTGATCAGGATCTTGTGGATCCCGCTATATAGCGTGGGTTTCTCAGCAAAGATCTTCATGAGCTCCCAGGACTCGTCTGCCACGATAGCCTCGTAATCTTCTATAACCACCTCCTCAAGAATCCTGGCTTTGTTCATGCTAACCACCTTATTAACCCTCGATATAAAGCTTAAGGAGAACCCTCCATACTCCTTTGAGAGATAATATTCTGAATATATTTTTGAGAGGCTCTCTATATTATATGACACCCTATGGATCTTTAAACCCCAATGCTTAGCATAAGAGAGAGCTGGTTCCGAGCATAGCACTTCAACATCGAACCCCAAATTAGATAGTGCGTATGCAAGAACTCTATCCCTCACAATATGGCCCAAGCCTACAGAAGAGGATGCGATCAAGATTCTCAACAAGTACCCCTATCTATTAGGAAACCTCAACATATTAACTGCTCACTACTAGACAGTCATTTAGAAACCACTGCCTTAAGATCCAGTGTCGGTAGCCTTTTAATAGCAATAAGAGCCACGGAGATCCTTGTCAATGTTGAGATAATAAACGTGACCTCAGCGCCATATATTATATAGGTAGATATTATAGAGCCGGCGGCAGACGATATAGCTGCTGATATATTTGTACTCAGAGTTATTAGTGAGAGAGCAGCTGGCCTGAGATCTCTTGGCAATAGGTAGAGGTTATAGAGACCTGTAAGGAGATCCCAAGCAGACCACCAAACAGCTGAGTAGATTTCGAGAGCTATCTGGAGAGGGAGATTCCTTGCAGCCATGAACATTATGGGGATAGGTGATACGAGTATTAGCGATGCTATAAAGGATCTCCTCACATCAAGAATTTGAATGATATATGGCCATATTCCAAGCATAAGGGCTTTGATTAGATATGTTGTTGCTGCCTTAGCGGTGATCCATATTTCGTCACCACCTATACTATAGATCAAATAGTAGTTCCAGAGAGACGCCGGCAGATTTACTGCCGCTGTGTAAAGAATTATAATTGCTATATACCACTTAGCCCTTTCAGCTGCTAAGAGTTCCCAGTATAGTTTTATTTGGGGACTTATGCTGAGAACCCCGCGCGATTGTTTAAAATGCTCAACAGCTATCGGATCATCCTTTATCATAACCAGAAAGATCGTTGAGACGATCGCTAATGCAAAGCTCGTGATATATAAAATTATATATGCCTCAAGACTACCGCCTCCAAAGTTCACGAACACAGCTACAGATGCTGTGAGAGAAGCTAGAGCAGCTAGGTTCATTAGAGAATTCAAGGTTCCGAAGTATCTGGCCGCTCTATCCCTGCTAACAAGATCTCCCCCAACATCCGAGGCAGCTATCCCGGCTATTGCTCCTGATGCTTGTGATACGGCAACTATTAAGTATAATAACGGCACGCCCAGATCCCGGGGAATAGCTATGGTTAGAATGGGTGATGACCACCCGATCCTGTTCGTAGCGCCGAATAGCAGCCATAGTTTCTTTCTATGGTGTCTATAGTTATTGATAAGGATCGTTCCTACGAGGGCTCCGGCCCCTACAGCACTTAGCTGTGTTGCCACTAGGATTCCTAGTAGAGCTATATCCATGCCGAGGAATCTTATTCCTAGCAGTTGTGAGAGTGATGTAGAGAGGGATACCGAGAAGCTATAGGTTGAGGCTTCTACTTTCCAATATGTAAGGCTTTTTTCCTTTGCGACCTCGTTTGCCACTCTAACCGCCCTCTTGTCTCTCTATGGCTTTTGAAAATCCCCGAGGCTTTTTATAAAGCCTGCAGCTTTTGATCAGCTATGCCGGCCTGTCTAATAGGCTGTTAGGCGAACTATCAAATCTACTTGATCTTCTTCCCACCGAATCTAAGCTTTCTAGGTCTTAGATCATAGCTCTTACACCGCCTACACTTAATGGCTCTATAGGGATTGATAGCACCACATCTCCTGCAGATCTTCTTATTAAGCTTCCTATCCATCACGATCCTCATTAGCTCGGGGTCGTTGAGCGGCATGGTCCCATCAAAGCTATTTGTATAAAGCAGCCTAAAAGCCTTTGCAGAGGCTTAGCTTTAAATCCGGCTAGGGGGAATCTTTATATGAGGCCGGGGTGGCCGAGCGGCCTAAGGCGGCGGGCTGCAGTGGTACGCGTTGAGACCCGCTTTATCGCGGGTTCGAATCCCGCCCCCGGCTCCAGCTCTGCAAATCTCTATTCTCCAGACGCCGTGATTTGGGATAGGCTATGGAGCTTATTATAAACCCTGGAACAGTATAGCTAGTAGGGTTGGCGGGAGTGTCGTTCGAAGACGCATGCAAAGAGAAAGATCTAGCTATATGTATCTGTAGGGCACAGGATGAAAAGAAGAGCCCAGAAATAGGTTGTAGGAATGAGGAGCCTTGCTATGTTTGCTGGAAGTGCGGTAGGTATTTTCCCTACAGCAAGATTACAATAGTAGAGACGCTTAGATGCCCCTGCTGTGGCTATAGGATCATAGCCAAAGCCAGGCTACCAACAGGACGGGCTATAAAGGCTATATAGATAAACCATAATGCTTAGCACAAAATCTATGCCCAGAATAATACCAAGTCCTAGCCCAACTATAACACAAGCCTAACATATTTAGCATAACAACAAACACACGTCTTTCAATAGATCCGGTCGATACTAATAAGAAATATGTTTTCCATGATATTCTCGTTGACGGGCTGATCTTAATATCAATCGACTCTAGAATATGGGATCACTACTCCAAACAATCCAAGGCCTACCCTAGATGAAGGGCTCCATCATGCCGGGTTAACGATAGTCAGTGAACCCATGGGGATCTCAAGATCCCTGTGAGCGAGGTTGAGATTGCCGAATGACAGCACCATCGATATCGGGAGATAAACACTCTACCATAATGTTTAAAATAAAATAAGCTTTGTATTGTGGATAACTAGGAGGTGGGCAATACGAGAGAGCTTGGTGTGGAGCTCCCGATACTACCCACAACGGTTATTGGGAGCTACCCGAGGCCTAGGTGGTTGAGGCATATGATAAGATTGTGGAGCATAGGTAGAGTGGATGATAAGGCTCTTGACGAGGCTTTCAGAGACTCTGTCAAGGTTGTTGTGAGGGAGCAGGAGGAGGCAGGGATCGATATACCGAGCGATGGTGAGATGTGGAGAGACGAGATGGTAGAATACTTCGCAGCAAGGATCGATGGGTTTAGATTCTACGGTCCTGTGAGGGTCTGGGGTAATAATTACTTTAACAAACCAGCTGTTGTTTCAAAGCTCTCTTACAGGGAGCCGATAGTGGTTAAGGAATACCTCTTCCTCAGATCTGTTAGTAATAGGGTTGTTGTTAAAGTAACCATAACAGGACCCTACACTATAGCTGATTGGAGCTTTAACGAGTACTATGGATCTAAAGAGGAGCTTACCTTCGAGCTAGCGAGGATTATAAATAGAGAGATATTGGAGCTTGAGAGGGCTGGAGCGCTCTTCGTTCAAGTTGACGAGCCAGCGCTAACAACACATCCAGAGGAGATGGACTGGGCTGTTGATGCTATAAACCAGGTTACAAAGGGGGTGGGTATAAAGCTAGGTCTCCATGTATGCTATAGCGATTATAATCTCCTCTCAAAATATTTTGATAAACTATCTTTCAGCCAGTTCGCGTTGGAGTTCGCTAACCGGGGTTATAGGGATCTTGGAGTGCTTTCAAAGCTCGGGGACAGGGAGATAGGGTTAGGGGTTGTGGATGTCCATAACAGATCTATTGAGGATCCGCAGCAGGTTTCGAAGGCTATAGAGAAGGCTATGATGTATGTAGAGCCTGAAAAGATATACATTAACCCAGACTGTGGTTTAAAACTGCTTCCAAGAGAGATTGCTAGGAAGAAGCTCGAGGTCATGGTCTCTGGGGTGCAGATTGTTAGAAAGGAGCTATCGTCTAGGGGTATTGAGAAAACAACTCTGAGGGGATAGGAATGCCTGTTATGATCATGCAGCACGGTATATACCCTAGACCTAGGGGTCTTGCGAGAGCCATATCTAGGTTCTCCTCTGGGAAGATGTCTCAGGAGGATCTGGAGAGGGTCTATGAGAGATATACTGAGAGGTTTTTCAAGCTCTTAAAGGATCTAGGCTATGATAGGTTCAGCGACGGCATGTTTAGGTGGGACGATATATTTAACCCTCTCATCTCGGGAATAGGCGGGGTTATTGTGAACGGTCTCAGGAGATTCTATGATAACAACTACTTTTTCAGGCAGCCCATAGTGAGGGGGAGGATTTCTTATGAGGAGCCAAAGATCTCGAGAATGCTTGTGAAAAGCCTATCGATAGCGAGAAACCTAGGTATAGAGCCCAACAGGGTCTCACTCTCACTCGCAGGACCGTATACAATTGCTACAAATGCTATCATAGAAACCAGTGATTACAATATAGAGAGCTTTATGAGAGACTATGCGGAGAAGGTGATATATAGCGAGATAGAGGGCTCGCTGAAGGAAGGTGTAATAAATATAGATCTTCACGAACCCTCAATAGCGGTTATGGGGAATGCCGAGCTAAAGACTGTTAGAGAAATATATGAGGAGATCGCGAGAAACTTCCCCAGAGCGAGGATCTGGGTTATCATGTATTTCGGATACAGCAGAGAAGCGATTAGAATGTTTAGGGAAGCCTCTGCGAGGCTTGGCAATATAGGGTATGTGATCGACATGGTCGAAGCGCCAGAGAGCGCTTGGAACGAGTTAGGAGAACTGCTGGGACCAGGGAGTGTTGGGATAGCTATTATTAACTCGAGAACCACGAAGATGGAGAGGTATAGGGATACCGCTCCAAAGCTGTTGAAAGGGCTAGATAAATACGGAGGCGACCTATACCTTACACACAATGCTAGCCTTGAGTTTCTCCCCGAGAGGATAGCTTTGAGGAAACTCAGGCTCCTGAGGAGGTTCGCTGTAAAGATCAACAGAGAGATCCGGAAGAGCTAGCCAGTCTTGTTAAATAGCTATTGCTTTTTCTCCGTGGTGTCGGAGAAGCCAATAACCCTTCTCCTCAAATGCCTACCAGCTCCCTTGAACCTCTCCTCCTCCCACACATTTCCTCTCTCATGATAACCCCTCTCCTCCCAATAGCCGTCTACGTAGTGGTCTAGAAACACTAGTTTTTCAACCCATTTTGCCCCTTTCCAGCCGTATAGATGTGGTATGAAGATCCTTGCCGGGTACCCCTGCTCTATGCTAAGGGGTTTTCCATTCATCTCCAGAGCAATAATGGCTCTTGGGTCTTTAACATCCTCTATAGGTACTATGGTTGTATAGCCATCCATGCTTATAGTGTATAGCCATCTAGCCTCTTGTTTAACACCAGCCATACCCATAATCCTCGAGAGGGTCACGCCCTTCCACCTCACATTAGCAACACTCCACCCCGTCACGCAATGGAAGTCAGAGGTATACTCAATGTCTACGAGTGATTTGAGCTCATCATAGCTTAGCTCTAGGTTCTTCTCGACAAGCCCGCTAACCTTTAACCTATACTTGTTTATATCAACCTTAGGGATCCCGAGTTCGGCGTATATTATGAACCTCTGGATCCATCGCTGCCCGGGCGGTGTATTCCTCGCTTCTACCTGGACCAAGAATCCCACCTAGTCTTAATAGATTATCTCTAATACAGTAATAAGTTTAGTTGATCCCAGGTTATTGAGGATCTCATGCTATGTTCATCCTTATAACTACTCCTGCTAAATATACTGAGGTATGATGCTTTGGGCAAACATTTGGCGAGACACCTAATAGATCTTCCCAGGAGTATCCTGATAGGTAGTGGGATTAGGTATGAGGTGCCCCAGAGGATCCTTAGCCTAGGGATCGGGAGAAGCTTTCTTCTAGTGAGCGGCTCTGGCAACACCAGAGCATATGCCAAAGAGGTTTCAGAGATTCTGATCGATAAGGGCTTCGAGATATCGAGGATAGAGGTCTCTGCCTCAACAATCGAGAATGTTGAGAAGGTAGTTGAAGCCCTGGGAGAACGCGGGATCGATGGTGTTATAGGGCTTGGAGGAGGAAAGGCTATAGATGTTGCTAAGTATTCGGCAAAACAGCTTGGAAAACCTTTCATAAGCTTCCCAACAGCCCCTTCCCACGATGGCATAGCATCGCCCTTCGCATCGATAAAAGGGATAGGTGAGGTGAAGTCTGTGGGTGCAGTAACACCGATAGCTATTTTTGTCGATATGGATTATATAGTGAGATCCCCTAGAAGGCTCTTGATAGCCGGGGTTGGGGATCTTATAGCCAAGTTCACAGCAGTGCTCGACTGGAGGCTAGCCCATCTCCTTCATAATGAATACTATGCCGAATATGCTGCCTCCCTAGCTATCCACAGTGCTAAGCATGTTATAAACTCTTGGCGGAGGATTAAGAGCGGGACGATCGATTCCTACAGAATAGTTGTCGAAGGACTTATAAGCAGTGGGGTTGCTATGTGCATAGCCGGGTCAACAAGACCTGCGAGTGGTTCTGAGCATCTGTTTAGCCACGCACTGGACATGGTTGCAGGATACCCAGCGCTCCATGGAGAACAGGTAGGGGTGGGTACGATAATGATGGCATATCTCCATGGGAAGAAGTGGAGGAGGATAAGATATATACTAAAGGCTCTGGGAGCCCCTACATCGGCTAAGGAGCTAGGCGTATCTAGGGAAAAGATCATAGAGGCTCTCACGATAGCTCATAAAATAAGACCCGAAAGATACACAATACTCGGTAGAGACGGTCTCTCTATAGAGGCTGCAGAGAACTTAGCCATAGCGACTAAAGTGATAGACTAAGACTAGACTTGGTTCAGGGGTTCGGGCTTTATAGTGGTTGATATTACTTGATCTATATCAAAGGTCTGGTGTGAAGTATCGTTAAACTATATGTGTTTAAAATGTTTTAGGCGCTTGTAGCAATGGATCTATTATTCTCGCTACCTAGCGAATATATTCTCATATACATGTTCTTGATATCATCTTTCACGATATGGAGATATACTTGTGTTGTTTTTATATCCCTATGCCCCATTATTCTCTGAAGTGCTGGAAGAGGCAGGCCTTTCTTTAGAGCCTCTGTAGCGAAGGTGTGTCTTAGTATGTGGGGTCTAACTCTCCTGGGATCTATCCCTGCTCTTTGTGCTAGTCTCTTTAGCCTTTTATATAAGGCTGTATATGTTATGGGGATAACCCTATCATCATTGCTACCCATATGACTCTTCCAAGTTTCTAGGGCTTTTTTAGATAGATCCCCTATAAACACAACTCTCTCTTCCCCGTACTTGGCGTTCTTCACATATATCTCTCTAGCCTCGAGGTCAACATCTCCCCATCTGATTGAGAGTAGCTCGGAGGCTCTTAATCCTGTTTCAATTAGTAGAGATACTATTACCAGATCTAATAGATCTCTGCAGGCATCAATAAGCCTATAGATCTCCTGGGGTTTGAGAGTATCTATCAGCTTTCTCGAGCCTCTTTTAAAGCTACCGACACTTATGTTTCTCCCAAGCCATTTTACAAAAGATCTTATGAAGAGCGAGTAGTAATAAAGCGTGTTTTGAGAAGCCCTTATATCTCCCTTCTTCCTCTCAAACCCGTTCTTAAGCCTTGTAAGCCGCCACACCTGTATATCTCTCTCAGTTAGCTCAGAGGCCTTCTTATTACCCACAACCTTCACAAGATCCTTTACAGCGGCCCTATAGCTCCTTATAGTTTTCTCACTAGCCCCAGCGGCTCTCAGCTGGACTAAAAACTCCTCTAACACCTCTTCGAGGGTTAGATTGAGCATTTCCTCAGACGCTCTTGCTATGTCAAACCTAGTCATAAGTGTATCCTTGTATCGAGCTAAAGGAGATCTGGGGTAAAAAAGTTATCGGTTAAATCGTCGTGTTAAAAATGTGCTGGTTTCTTTAAGCCGGTGTATATACTCCTCTCTCGAGTCTCTTTACAAGGCCCTTTTTGAGAAGCCTGTTCAGGGCTCCTCTCACGGTATTATAGTTCAGCCCTGTTGATTGGCTGATCTCTTTTGGCGATGCCTTACCCTTACTCTTCAAGACATTCATTACCTTTTCTGTGCTGCTCAAGTGAATCACCTAAGATCTGATCTTGATTCTGGGTTAATAAGCGTTACGTTTGTAAGATCCTAGTCTTCGGAGCTCTATATAGAATGGAGGAGGCTGGGATTCGCTCTGAAGGTAATACCACACTACATTCTGTTAAGAGATCCCTATGCTGGTATCATTAGCAGTTTTGGCATATAGGTTTACAAGGAATCATTAAGGGCCGGTAAGGACGAAACCACTATCCAGCCTAAAAGGCATAAGGACAAGTAAGAAAAATCAGCAAACGATCAAAACCACATGGCTTTCAGCATTCTCTTCATATTAGTTCAATTACATTAGCAGAGCAACATAGTTCCAGGTTATATTAGCTATGCTATATAGCCTTTGCAGGCTGTGTAACCCCTTAGGTTCCTTAGCTTTTCTCTCGTCAGTATGGGCTGTTCTTTTAATTTTCACGGCTTTTCGAAGACCCCATGGCTTGGGAAAATCCCTCTAGTATATAGGTTTATATAAGAGTCTCTTTCTAGATACTGATCATACCGAGCTGCATATCAATTATAGCATTACCGAGCCTTTCTATTCTAGGGTTGGAGGCATAGGCGAGAGATCGTTGAGTAGTCTGGCAGGTATTAAGAAGCAGGTGCTAATCCTATATAATATATGTTTTATAGATATACGATATATTATTTATAGTGACAGCTAGCTAGAGGCGTCTGTAAGTGGTGAGAGCACCTTCTCTATATTCTTCCAATGCTTACCTTTCCAGTATACTTTTCCGCAGGAGTTACATATCCAGTATGTTTTATATGATGATATGATGTGGGGATCAACCTTCCCGCTAACCTCTACTAAAGAGTCTGTTTTTCTCAGAATACCGTTACACACAGGGCATCTCGTGTCGTTTTCGTCAAAGCGTGTCCTTATCTTGTACTTTGCTGCTAGTGTTTTTATCATATCGCTTATCTCGGTATCGTTTATGAGAGCAGCTTCAAGGCCCTTTTTAACAGCTCTCCTATACAGCCCGACGTCTCTGGTAATTATAACCCTTTTCTCTTTCTCAGCTATCCTCATTATACTCCAATCCTCCATTGTAGGACTATAGAGAGTATCATAGCCAAGGATTCTTAGCCACCTGGCAAGGTTGCCCAGCATCGTGTCAACAATAAACCTAGGGTCTGCAGGCACATTATCCCCTATAATGATCCCTTTATCCTCCCTAAAAGCTACCTCGATCCTATTGTAACCTGATAACAACGTAAATCGTTGGGCAGCCATAGCATAGGATCGATCCAGGCGCGAACGATAGATCAGAAGAAGACCTAGTGCGAAGAGGTCTTAAGCTCTGAAAGAGAGATAGTGCGGGAGCATGGAATGGCGAAAAAGAAGGTCGTGGGCATAGCCGGTAGATTCGGTGCTAGATATGGTTCAAGCCTTAGGAAGAGATGGAAGGAGGTGATGGAGAAGAGATACCAGGAATACGAGTGCCCAAAGTGCAAGAAGAAGTCGATCCTGGAGAGACCGACCATTGGCATATGGAGATGCCCTAAGTGTGGACACACATGGGCTGGGGGAGCGTATGTCCCGTTTACGGAGATAGGCAGGGTATCGCCTACTGGGAGTAAGAGAACATAGAGAAAAACTATAAAAACACTATAACAAGTAGTTATATACCCCGACTTCATATATATACGGGCTTGCTTTGAAGGCCCTGGTAAGGATTGTTGGAGGGGCCAATAGGGTCAAAGAGATCTATGATAATTATGTGAAAGAGATAAAAGAATATAACAACCAGATCAAACATACAGGTTTCTACCTCATGCCTGTGAGAAAGACTGCCAAGAAGAATCGCAAGGATCCCTCTAAAGTCAAGTATAATTATTACTATGGGAGATATTGGTATCTCTATATATCAACCAAAGAGAGGGGGATCTATGTATATGTGGGAAAGGAGAAACCTCTAGAATCGCTTCCAGACCCTCCAAAGAACCCCTTAGAAGGTGTGGAAATAATATACGATGGCGATGATATACTCATCCCAGAGGATCAGTTTGAGAAGGTGAAAGATCTCTTCAAAGGATATACAAGGATCGTTGAGAGTAGCAAAAAGAGATAGTCGATCTATATCAACCAGGCTTTGATCCTCGAACTTTCTTAACATTCTTGTTGCAAGTCCATATAGCCCTAGCCTTACCGTATTAGGGGTTCTGGTTTCATAGCAGTTGTTTTTAATATAAACAGCTCTTCACTCAGTTCCATTGGTATCAGGGCTCCCCTTCATTGGGGTCTTTATCGTTAGTCTCGATCCGTTCTGGGTGGCACTTATCCACAGCCCCTCTTCATCACACTGCTGTGACTCCTGTTCTGGGGATCTCCTCATCTCGATCTAAACCTCGTTTGCTTGGGTCTTTATGTTTATCCCCATCGCTGGGCTGGTATTGCTATAACTCGTCTTTCGATTATAAGCATGTGTGTTCTCATAGGACTACAATTTAGTATCAATCCTTATAAACCTCATGAAACCTAAAACGGTTGGCTAATGACGTGATCTACGAGACCCTGTGGGTATTCACGGCAATCGCTAATAGTAAGACGAGCGTATAGATCCAGCTATCTAGGGTTCGTTGGAGAACCCAGAATACCATGTCCGAGAGAATCGATAATTCTATATCCCCACCTGAGTTTCCTAAGCTTATTGATTGTTGAATAGCCATACTCACCATATATTTTTTTCGAAAAAACTGTAGAGACTTCTGAAAGTAGATCCATGCCTATAGTAATTATTCTATGCGCCTTTAAGGAGAGCGCTAGGAGATAAGCCCTATCACCGTCTGTAAAGCCAGGTATCACTGCGACGGAGGAGCATGGTGGCGGTGTCTGCACGGTGATAAGGATCCTTTTTCTCCATCTCTTAACAAGATCTACGTTTATGGCTATATTACGATAGTTATCGCCATGGATGTGTAAAACCACATAGCCGCCCGTATTATACACCTTATCTGCTGGCTCTACACCGCCGTCAAGATCTGTTACTGAAACAACCATAGCTTCTCCCTCTATAGGTGAGCAAGCCCCATCTGCGCAGAAGACTACATTGCCCTCTCTAAACCTGAGCTTCCTGTTTAGCAAGCTGGGGCCAGCGCCTACTACATAAACCTCCTTACCTCTAACCATGCCTGTCAGCTCTTCTAGCACCTCTAAAGGTTCTCTTAGCTCTGCTGACTTCGCTATTAAACATGCTGTGAGAGAAGCGTCCCATTCAGCATTATAGTCCATTCCCATATCCGTCAGAACCGTTCTATATAGATCAATAGCTCTTAACACGTCCCAGCAATAGGTTTGGGACACGTCTCTGTCTGGAAGTGATCCTTTAGGATTGTTAGTGGAAGATCTTGCCTCTATCAAGGTGTTATTCCTCCTCAAGCTTGTTTTTACTCTCTCTATAGTGTATCACTCTGATCCCTATGTCTCTGGCAGTTTTTCTAAGCTCTTTATCGATAGTAACTATATATGCTCCCAACACTGATGCAAGTCTTAGTATATCGTGATCGGCGCTCTCTTTCTCATGATCCTCAGAGATCGAGTATACATGGCATTTCTCAAAGATCTTGTTGATATAATCGTCTAATATGGTTAGACCTCTCCACAGGGCTTTGAGGGAAAATATCTCTCTAATCACTGAGTCTGTGGTTATACAGCTTAGCATCTCGCTTAGATCCTCGTTGAGATGATCCAGAACATCGAAGTTCTTGTCAATGAGCAGTAAGAAAGCACTAGTATCGATAACAGCTGCACGCATTAACAGCTTCTCCAGAGAATCAATGCACGGCTCCTTATAAGCTCCCTCCTACTTAGAATATAGGTGGTGTCTTGCCAGTATTTGTGAAAGATCTCGAGGAATTTAAAAAATACGCAGAAAAAGCTGTTGAGTGCAGGGTTGTGAGGGATAGGAAGAAGAATGTTGGGAAGATTAAGGCTAGGACGAAGAGATACCTCTATACATTTGTAGCCCCGCTAGACAAGCTGGACGATATTATTAAGAGTGTTAAATGCAGCAACATGGTTGAGGTATCAAAGGAGGCTGGGAGTGAAAAAGAATGACCAGGATCGTGAGGGTTATACTAGATACCGCGTCTTACCAACCACAGCATAGATTCTTCCTAGACATAGCCAACTGGCTCTCCAAACTCCTCAATGTGGAACTCAAGATCATAGAGGAGGACTATGTGTTTGCAAACCAATATGGGGATAAGGATGATTTCGGCTTCGCATGGCTACCTCAGCTGTTCGTCGAGCTAGAGGGTGGGGTAATACTACCAGTGCTAACCAAACCACCGTTTAACCCCAATACGCTAGAACTTGACCAGGAGGCATCTAAGAAAGAGATAATTGATAAGTTGATGGAGAGAGGGGTAAAGATCCAGGGCGCCTAATCCGTGTCATTGCCTGCGCTATGTATCTCGAGATATCTCTTGATCTTTCTAGCTATAGCTCTACATAGGGAATCATGTTCCTCGGAATAAGCTATCAATCCATGCGGATCATAGAGTATATCTGAACATGTGTCACTATACAGATCAGGGGATACCTTAGCCACGAAGACTCCTATATCCTCGTACTCGTATATAGCGACGGAGAAGACCCTATCGCCATATTCTATATAGCCTGCCACGCAGAGGTTTTCACGGGATAGAGCTGCCCGTGATGCTCCTTCACTCACGATAATAGATCTGCACCTCACAGTATCAACCACGCACCATACCCATAGCATCAGATCCTGTGGGAAATATTTATCACAAATTAGCCAAGAGGTGCAGGGATCCTGAGTTCTCCGAATAGGTTCTCTATTATCGCTGTCAACGCATTGTTTGTCGCTGTATATACTATCCATCCTAAGGCTAGCATTATCCCTACATGGTATACTGCTCCTTTGATGCTCCCAGGATAAGAGGCTCTAGCCACTAACCCATTAACTATTGCTACCGTTATTATTGTCACCACGTTTATGATAAAGATGGTCTCGCTGCTTATCGGTGATAGAGATATTATTTTTTGTCCTGTGAGGCTGAGTATCTGTGAGAATAGGGAGACGAGCGAGCTTATGAGACCGAGTATTGCTGACACTAGGAGATGGAGCATCAGCAGGGTTGATTCGAAAGCCTTAGCCATCTGGATCCTTTTTTTCCTCATATCGTTTATAGAGCTCGTTATATCTCCCAGCATCTTGCCAATACCCTTAACATCGCCCTGGTGTAGGAACGTTTGGAGCATGACTTTTCCGGAGAATAGACAGATCCTCGACCCTATCTCATCTAGCATCAAGTTCCATGCTCTCTCAAGCTGAACCCTCATTGATAGTCTTCTCTTAAGGAGCACTATGTTGGGCTCGAGGATTCCTAGTGAGCCTCTCATAATAACCTTTATTCCCTGCCCCATATCTGGGATAACACTCAATATATGGCCGAGGCTTCTGATGAAGACTGGGAACATGTCGTCATACCTCATGAGCTTTGACTCGATCCTCAGTATCAGCCTGCCCAGAAAGATCATTGGGAGTGATAGCATAATTATTGGAAGGATCATCATATATGGGTAGACCGTGTAGGCTATGGTGAATAGTGAGAGTCCCAGTAATATTGATAACAATGCATACCTACTAATAATCCTATCGGTCTTGGAGCCGCTTACAGCAATAGGTTCCCTTGGCATCATGGTTATAACCACCATGCCGAGCGCTGTCAGGGATAATAGAAGGCCTATGGTTGATAATATGGCTAGGTAGTCGCCACCACCAAGTAGCATTGCCATTATCACTATGTTAGCTAGCATGAAGACAGAGGCGCTCATGAAGGTTGAGAAGAGGCTGAAGAGAACCCTCGTAGCCTCGAAGATCTTGTCGAACTGGTTAACGTATGTTATTAAGGAGCTCTCTATCTCGTTTCTAAGGAATATTATGAGGTCGGCGCCTGAGCTCACGATCTGTGATAGTCTTTCGAGAAAATCCTTAATAAATGCTCTTCTAACCCTTTTGGAAGCCATGACTAGTGTGAATACAATATCATAGCCCCATTTTCTAGTGAGCATGCTCACTAACCTGAGGATCTTTGAGGTTCTCTTATAGATCTTCTCCTCCTTAGAGATAAGATCTATAGCCTCTCTCCTCTCAATACCTGAGCTTATGAGAGCGTATAGATGCGCTAGTAGAAAGAGATCCTCAACATCTATACCAGATCTAAAGATTCTAAGCAGATCGAGCCTGGGCTTTAGCCTGGCCGGCATGTGCTTTCACCTCTTCTATAAAGCTGAGATCCCCTTCCTCAAGCCTCTTAACAAGATCCTCGAGAGGCTGGGTATAGGTGGCCCTAATAGCCCTCCATACGCTCCAATAGCTGGTCACCTTGTTCTTTGCCAGAAGGTCTAGGAAACGTGCTCTCAGCCCGAGCTCGTCATAGATCCTTTTTATCTGGCTCCTAGGAATACCTCTCCTCAAGGCTATTTTATATTCGAGTATGAATGAGGAGCCTCTTCCAGCATATATATGGACATCCCTACCAGGATCCCACGTGAATGCTGGAAGATATGCAACCCCTCCTCTGCTAGGATCGTATCCTATTATCTCGTCAACCTCTATGACTCTTCTCATTAACCTTCCCTTTTTATCATATACGGCGCTCTGGAATACTGCTATGTTTAGATTATCGAGATAGCTTGGGGGAACCTCTATGGGGCTTCCAGTAAGTCTTTGGACAAGCCTCTGAAGATTCGCCGCGTGGAAAGTGCTCATAACACCGTGTCCAGTATTGTGGAGAAGTATGGGTTTAGAGCCTCCTAGAAAGGTCTCCTCACCTGGTACTGAGAGATCGTATACATAACCGTCATAGTCTATTTCTTCGATTGATACGACGCTAACCACCTTTATACCTCTTCCCAACTCGATCGGATCCTCGTTAGGTTCCCTATTCATATGGTTCTCAATATCTTCCAACCTATGGATCCTCTTGATCCAGCTGGCAATATCCCGGAGAGGTACGCCTTTAACCCTCACACCATCACAGCCCTTTCCACATAGATCTTCTATAACACTGACAAGGCTAAAGGCACAGGATCTGGAGAGCGAGAGCTCGATGGGTAGCGAGCCCTCGGCGCATTTAATAATGCTTACAATCTCTGAGCTCTTTGGTATGGACACCACAGTCACCGTCGACGACGTATCGATCGCTAGTTCTCCGTCAAAGATCCTTGATAGCTTTTTCAAGACCCATGAAAAACTTTTCCGCCCTTTATGAGATCTTTCTTTGAGTCTCAGCACATATTTATCACCTCTATCCTCCACCTCGCCTAGCACGAGGGCTAAGCCACATATATACCCAAGTGCTTCAGCGTTCTCCACAGGCTCTTCGTCAACCTCCGGGGGGAGTGATGCTGTGAGTAGCCAGTCGCCCTCGTAGAGCTCTGTTGGTCTAGCCTCGTAAACACCTACAGTGGGGTTATAAGCCATGATAGAGTGCGAGCCTGTCACATCAACATAGCTGCCATCAGATAGCCTGATCCTATAGAGCTTTCCCCTATACTTATGCCTAATAACGCTGCTCACACGTGCAAAGCCGACCTTAAGGCTTCTCGTTATTGTAAGCACTTCCAGCCCTGTAACCCATTTCACCCCCTCCTCGTTATCCTTGAAGAAGCTGTCAACAAGATCTCCTATAGCTCTGATCTCAACACTACCATTATGTCTAACCATAACAGGGGTATGCCAAGAAACGCTCTGCATAGCCTGAAAGGCTATATTACCCTCTCTCCCCCTTATCTCGCCAACTATGATATAGTTTGGCCTCTGCCTGAGGGCTGCTCTCAGAAGATCAAACATAGATATGCTTGACTCCTGGGAGCCTGTATCTCTTGTTAGCTCTCTAACCCAGTTCTCATGGGGTAGATTAACCTCTGCAGTATCCTCGATGGATATTATTTTATACTCTGGGGGTATGAATGCGGCTATAGCGTTTAACGTGGTCGTTTTGCCTGAGGCTGTCTCGCCACATATGAATACGTTCATCTGCTCTCTCAACGCCATCCACAGGTATGCAGCGATCTCTGGGCTCATAGTGCCCCACCTAATCAGTTGTGTCACGCTCACTGGCTCTCTAGCAAACTTCCTTATAGTGAAGTTACTCCCCCTGAGAGATACATCTTCCCCATAGACTATATTGATCCTCGAGCCGTCGGGGAGAACAGCATCAACAATAGGCCTTGCCCTGGATACAGGTCTTCCTATCCTCTCAGAGAGTTTTATTATGAACCTGTTCAGCTCCTCATTATCCCTAAAACATATGTTGGTCTCTACCGGGCCAAAGATCTTGTGGACTATATATATACACCCAGCTCCGGGGCATGAGATATCCTCGATATATGGATCACGTAGTAGGGGTTCTAGAAGGCTTACACCGATCTTCTCCCTCATCATATAGTACCTTATATGTTCAAGATCTCTTGCAGAAACCTCAACCTTTCCCCTCCTAACCCTATAGAAGCCCCTCTCCTTGTTAACCGGAACCAGGATCTTATCTAGTATTTTGCTTATCAGGGCCTTTTTCTCCTCAGGATCCTCTGGGGGTTCGTAATTACCACTCTCAATAGCGAAAGCCTCTTCAATAGCCTCGATTAGCTGTTTAGACGGTATCTCTGGCTCGATAACGTGATATTTCCTCTGATGCGCAGATGGCGAGTTTTTGTTATCAAGAGAGAATGCATGGATGAATATCGGATCTCCTACTGGGTAGATCACATTAAATCTATCAGCATACCTAAGCTCATCACCAGGTGCCTCAACAAAGATCGGTATCTCCTTTTTCTCCAGCACTATTCTTGCTAGGTAGTCAATAAGATGGGGGTTCCTCTGGAGAACCTCTTTTTTATATCCCTTAGCGATTAACAGCTCCTCTAATTCGAGGTCTTTTTTACCACGCATACTCATATATCTCTCTCACCTCCAGATACAGAGCTATTTTGGACAAAACGGAAAGAGAGGTTTTAACACGTGATCCGGTTGTTGCTGTATTAACATTTATTATTAATACACGTACCATGGTAATCACACCGTTGAAAGGGATATTGGTACGATTCTGAAGCCTATTGAGGGATCTATATCGAATACTATAGATGAGTCTGCGGGGGACGATATCCCGTAGATCTTTTTCACGCCTATAGTTTTGTAGACCCTGCCGCCGAAGTTAACTAGATCTAGGTATAGGTATATATCAGAAACAGCTCTCAGCCTGAGGCTCATGGATTCATCGAGAGAACCTGGGTGTATTGTTACAACCATTGTTTTCCCAAGGCTTGTCTCGTTTCTAAGGAATGTGAGGAAGTCGAGCAATATGTCTTTAGATGTGTATGTAACTAGTATTGAGAGTGAGTCTATCACCATGGCATCGTATTTATCTGCAAAGCTTGAGAAAAACCTGGAAATGATCCTTAGGGATCTTCTCCCCAGCTTCTCATCCCACTCAGCACCAGCTATATGGACAGAGTATATCATGAGCAAGCCCTTTATAAACGAGCTCCTTATATTCTTAAACCCTGCTAGGTATGCCTTCTCAATCAATTCCTTCACCGTCGTTTCAGTCGTTATATATAGAACCCTAAGCCCGTTGGAGAGAAGTGTCGATGTAACTAAGAAACTGAGCACGGTCTTGCCAGTTCCGTGAGAGCCTTCCATGAGTATTAGTGACGGTACCGGGATTCCTCCTCCAAGCTTGACATCAAGCTCTTCAACACCTGTTGGGAGGAGCTTTTGCTTAGCTTGAGTATTGGGTTTAGTATCCATACTCCTACCCCCCTGTAGAAGCACATATACCCCCGCTCTGTGTTGAAAAGATCACTTTGTATGAAGAGATATTGCTGGGATCTATGTTGCTCAGCGTGTAGCTCACCGATAATACTTCCCCAGGGTCAACGATCCCTGGGTTGATCTTGTCGTTATATATTACCTTCTGAAGATCTGATATTTTGCTTAGGCTCAATATCTTTGCCCCGCTCGTCAACAGGATCTCCAAGACTATGTGGCTTTTATTATAATCCCACCACTCCATAGATCCTGTGTTGCTTATGTTAACGCTTAATATGGTGTTACTACCTGAGGCCGAGAGCTGTACTCCAGCTATAGAGCACAGATCATTGATATAGAGGTTGGAGAGCCTTAGAAGGTCTTTAGAAACCAACGTGATCATATCCGTGGCTGTGAATGAGAACATGGCGAACACCTGGATCATTACAAACAGCATAACGCTCGAAGCAATAGCGTTTGAGAGACCCATCAAATCACCCCTAGAATGAGCATACAGAGTATTCAGAAACACCATTGGGATATACTACCCTTACTGACACAATGCTTGTTTGGAGAGGGTTTGGTAGTGTTATGTTTATAACACCAACATTGCCTTGGGGCAGGATCTGGCCTCCCCCTTGGATCAGGGTCGATGCTGAGCCGCCTAATAGCCAGAGAGGCGCTTCAGAGCCCGGTGCCCCTATAAGAATATCTACATTGCTCAGGTTTACAGGCACTATACCTATATTCTTTATATATACTACATAGTTCGTCGAGCTATTGCATGCTAGGTATACGAGTTTGAGTCTTATCTGGGCGTTGTTCTTTTCGATAGAAGAGATCTGGGAGAATAGAGAGTCCATTGAATACACCTTAGATAGAACAGCTGTAGATAGAACAGCTGCTATTGTTATCGATGTTATTAGAAGTATTCCCTCAGTGATCGGTGTGCTTACCATAGCCTCACCCCTCAGAGAGTGCCATTGCCAAGAACTCTGCCTCTTTATCAGCAACACCGATAGATTTGGCAAGCCTGTGAAGGGTTATTGCAAGCCTCTTGGGCGGGATCTTGGTGCTCTCTATAAGCGATACAACCTTTGCAACTATATCCATAGACTCTCTGGGGATCACGCCCGATGATACGCCTAGCTCTACCACACCTAAGAGTCCATCCCTGCCGAGTGTTGATAGGTTATCTCCAACAAATATGATTATCCTCATAAGCCTTGAAACGCTCACATTTTTAGAGAATATATCAACAAGCTCTCTGCTAAAGTCCTCAATATCAGTACTCTCAACATTCACCTCTCCCGCATTCCTGCTACTATTGTTATGCCCACTTGTCTTGTCAGAGCTTTTCTTAGCCTCGGTAGAAGGTCTTCTTTTCTCCTCATTGACACTAACCCCCTGATCCGGGCTTAATCTTAGCTCTTCTAGCTCTTCTTCTGTAGCGAATCTCCTCATATAGTTAAGGGGGTTAGAGATCTCTGAGAGAAGACTTCTTATATCGATCATGGCGCTCTCGACGGTGTTTTTCATTTCCTCTAGCTCTTTCTTGACCTCCGTGATCTCTCGCGAAAAACCCTCGATCTTAGAGATAAGATCTGTAGTAGCCCTAACCACCTCTTCTTTGACCATATCCTTTACATCGATCTTCATGTTGCTAGCCACATACACTCCCAACCCTTCTGGGGTCTGTGTCTGTTCTGCAGGCTCTTTTTTCTGTTCTCTATCGACAACACCTTCAATCCCTATCTCTCTATCTATTCTATCATCATGCTGTTTGGCAACAGCCAGCTCCTCATCCTCTATATCACTATCCGAATCTATTTTCTTGGCTTCAATCCCTATCCTATCGCTCCTAATGTTAATCAGATATAGTAGTAACATAGCCAGCGGCACTGTTGATACTGTCAATATAATTGCTAGATAGTAGCCCTTATCACTACCAGCAGCTATTAGGTTCCAATTACTAATCACAATAAAGACCAGAGCTACGGATGAGATGAGTAAAACAAGGATCCCGGCTACTGAGTATATGTCGAGGCTAAACCAGGCCCTGAGGCCAGGCAGAACAACCTTTAGCTTCTCCATATAACTCCCCACACTAGGAGCGTGAATGGAGGTGGAACACATGATCATGGTGATCGAGGGATCCTAATACCCCCACATACGGATACTCCAAGGTTTGAGAAGCCCAAAGGAATATAGGTTGTGAGGATAGGTTATGATAAGTGCTGGTCAGATACCTGATGGGTATAGGGATCCCTAGTCGGTTCTTGCTGTAGGGTAAGAATTTCTGTTTTACTCCTCTCAATCTATAGTCCCCCTCACATATTCTACGGTGTTATGATATCTCAATCCACCTATTGCGACGCTAGGTCTACATATCGACCGTCCGCCGAACCATGAGGATCTTCTGCTAGTTACGTAGGTAATAAAGTTTGATACTATTATCGATCATATGGGTGGGATAACCTGCCTTCGCTGGATAGCATGACTGAAGCATATTTAACACATCATAGATTAATGGTAATACTACACCTCTCCAGCACCCGGTCGTCAATATTTACTATAATAATATTAACACCTCCATATAAAAGATTACTCGGGAGGGTATATAGACCCATTTACAGATCACGAGATAAAGAGGAAGATAAATCTGTTCAGAGAGCTAGACTCTATGATAGACTTCTCCAAATCCAGCTACCAGCTGGATATAGTTATTTTCATCGGAAACGTTGGGAAGCCTGTAAGCGTTGATGCAATAGTATCAGCCCTAGGAGTTGATAGAAAACAGGTTCTAGACGCACTAAGGAAGTTAAAGATCAAAGGGATCGTAAGTGCAGACAATAGCTTCTATATGCTTACAAGCACTGGTAAGAGGTTCTACGACATGCTTGTAAAGAATATTGTTAACCATGATAACAACAATAACAATGAATCAATAGTAAGGGTTATTAGAAGGTTCCGCGGAATAGGCGTATCTATGGATATTATCAAGCTACTAGGGATCTGGGGAAGACCTTTAAGGCTAGACAAGATCGCCAAGAGATTCGGGATAGGTGTTCCAGAGCTCCTCGAGCTGCTTAGCCCATTTACGAGGAGCATGGGGGGCGAGGATATCATAAGGATTGTAGATTGCAGAGGTAGGTTTAGTAAGAAGGTTACTAAGTGCTTAGCACTCTCCAGAATAGGCTTTGATATAGCGAGAACACTGCCTGGGGTAAAAAAATATAGAATTCCCTATAGAATTATAGGCTCCCTAACGTTTACAGAAGATCTAGATGATGCGGTAGAAAGGATCATGTTATACATAGCCGGGATCCTTGTATCAGTGCTATTACTCCAGAGGACAGCATACGGTAAGGAGGCAATGGTTGTAGGGTTTTCATCGATCATGTTCTTCATATTCCTATATATGTTTTCAAGGAAGATCTCAAAGATCTTTAGTGGATCAAAGATCATATAGCAATAATAAGAGGATAGATAAAGAGACTATAGCTTAAGAATCGTCTCATCACCCCGGCCGCTTATCATTGTTGATCTCAGCAATTGCTCATAATAGCCGCACCACTGCTATAAGATAACGCTTGTCCCTTAAACATTGTTAATATTTTATTTTTCTCCTTAGAGAGATCTCTATCGTACAGGGCAGAAGCTATTGTCATGTAGACCCATATTTCTATCGGTTATGATGGTTACCGCTATAACATATTATATTGTTGTGGCTTTAGACAAACATTCATTGTTCTTTTTCATATAGGAATAGAGGCAGAGGCTTTGCTTTATTAGCAGCCTGGCGAGCTGTTTTCTTTTTGATATATATCGGGAGGGTTAATAGTTTTGGGATCATGGGTATTGGGGATGGTATTTCTGAAGGTTGCTTTACCATAGATGCTTGAGATTCTCTATAAGCTTTGATTGATATGGTTTTGGCTATGGTTTGGTCTCTTTATCGATCCTGGGTTGCTATGGGAGCATTGCTCCAAGCCTTCCAAGGCTTATCCTAGATAGGAGCCCCCTTATGTTGGGCTAAAAGCTAACCATGAAACTACAGGGATAGAGATCCCTTGAGAGAAGTGGAAGCCCCCTGAGTATAACAATCAAATCAAATAGCATTTGAGGACAAGGTCGTAGTGGGTGATTGGGCCGTTTATTCCTAGTTTTATTTGGTGTATATTAAATCTCTTGGTCGTGCTATTGGTAAGAAAGGGCTTGGATCTCTATCCTGTATATCTATCAGTAGCTTTTATAAGGTCGGCCAACGCTGTTTTCATCGTATCTTTGACAGTAACGTTTCCTGGTTTAAGTGCAGGGCTTCAGGGGTTCTTGCTAGCTGTATATTCCATCGTTGAGGCTCTTTCAGGGGTTATCTCGGGCGCGCTCTACGAGATCCTCGGTCTAAGGCTCTCCTTAGCTATTGCTTCATCTATGCTTGTTGCAATATATCTTCTCATGGATCTATCATCATCGATCCCTGAGCTTGCAGTGTTAAACGCAATGGCCGGGTTCTCAGCATCACTGATCCTCGTATCTTCCCTATCAGCCGTGGCTGAGGGGACGATGGGCGCTTCTAGGAAAAGGATCTTTGGTGTTGGGGGTTTTGAAGCATCCAACCTAGGTGGCTATGCCCTCGGATTCTCACTAGCAGGTCTCCTAGAGATCCTGGGTATCCTCAGCGGCTTTACAATCTCAGCTGCTCTAGCTATGGTGTCGTTTATAAACAGTCTTCTAGCTCGAGATATAGTGGCTAGGAGGGGCTTTATCAACTATAGGGAGCTCTACTCAGTGAGCAAGAGATCGATAGCTCTGATCCCCATGTGGTTTGGTTTCGCCATAATCCTCGGTGTCGGTTTCCTCTCACCCAAGATCATAAAGGAGCTTAACCTAGGGATCCCATTACCTTTTGCTAGCGGTATGGGCAAAGGAGGAGATGGACTAATCGGAAGCTATGTAACTAACCCCAGCATAGGTCTGTTCCTAATACTCGCTTTAGTAGGAGTAGCTGGTGGTATAATGCTTGGGAGCTTGATAGCTGCGAAGATAGGGAAGGAGAGATCTCTATTACTAGGCACGTTCTCACTACCAATCGCCCTTATAGTGCTCGGATTAACATATTCGGATCTCTTAGTATTCCTCCCACTAATAATCCTCATAGCAACACCAGCCCTAACAATACCACCAACCCTCCTAGCCCTCCTAGCTGATTATACTGATAATATGAGGAGAGGGCCCTCGGCAGGAGTATATGTAACCACCCTTGGTATTGGTATAGGATTAGGAGAGATCCTTGGGGGCAGGATCTTTGATACCGCAGGATTGGGATCTCTAGCCTATTTCCTAGCATTATTGTTCTTGGCACTCTCATTACCAACTAGCATATATGTCATCAGATCTAGGTCTAGATATAGCGGTGATGATAAATAAAAAGACCAGATACCAATACCTTTTGTCCCTGGATGTTAATCCCAATCACTTTATCATGGTCGTATCTAGGGACTTCTGCCTCACCCGCAGGGTTAGAGACCCCGTGGGTTCATGGGTGGCTGTCGAGCCAAAAGGCACGTGGCTCCTATCTAGGATAAGCCTTGGAAGGTTTGGAGCAATGCTCCCATAGCAACCCAGGATCGATAAAGAGACCAAACCATAGCCAAAACCATATCAATCAAAAACCACGATCCTAATGAATATCTCTGGGGCCGAGGAAGCAAAGGGAAGAGCGGTTGATACCAAGCAATACTAACCGCAATGAAAACCCGAACCTCTTCTACGCTAACACGTTTGAATTCAATTTCTCAGGGATCTATTTAGCTAGCTATAGGTTTATTGGAAGCTCTATGAGGGAGCCATTTTATGTCTATTCACAGCTATATGATAGAACGTGAAAAACGGGAACTGGACGCTCTTCACGATAGCCTTATAACTATTGCTTAGTATGCGGTCTAGACTATCGGTGTATGTGTCTCTTCGCACACGCCTAATCCTTTACTGGATCTGGGGCCTAAGACCTCCAACAATGGATCTGCTTTACTTCCATTAACCATCTTTGCTATCTCTACGCCTAGATAGGGTGATCTCATGGTTCCATAGGAGCTTAACCCATAGGCTAGGTAGAGGTTCTCATAGACGCTATCTCTACCTATGACGGGAAGGAAGTCTGGCGTTGTGCCACATACGTGGGATGTTGTTCCTATAATAAGTGATCTCTCGGAGCCTGTTAGCCTCTCTGGCAGTTTGTCTAGTGTCTCGATAAGGATCTCTCTGTCTGGTGCGATATCGTTCTGATCTCTTGCCATCTTGCATGGGCCATCACCAACAATAGCCCTTCTCTTGGTCTCTGGCGCTATGTAGAGATGATTTTTACCGTCATATATGATAGGGATCTCATACTCACCGCCAAAGTCTACTGAGGCGCTCTGACATTTAAAGAGGAATTGTTCGGGTTCTGGTGTTCTTCCAAAGCTTCTAGTGAATATAGAGGTTGTATTTACACCCACATCTAGAATAAACAGCTCCCCTTGTGATGAGCATTTATCGCTCTCGGAAATAACTCTTGCCACGTATTTTCCGTCCACGACCAGGCTTGTTTCACCGCATCTCTCAAGAATAGATCCACCGTTCCTCTCTATCTCTTTCTTAATTCTATACGATAGAGATCCCGTGTCAAGCATACCATCACCCTCAGTATATATCCCAACCTCATTATCACCTACAATCACTGCCTCCCACAGCTCCCTTATCTCGTGGGGTTCGAGGAGTTTATATTTGATCCCAACGGATCTATATACTAGCTCAAGCCTTTTTGTTACACGCGATATGGGGCTCAGCGTTAGGAAACCTGTTCTTCTTAAGAAGAGTTCCCCATACTCTTTCTCCATCTTTGTAATGATATCTATAGATCTTTGTGCGAATATTATGTCAGCCCTGAGCACTAGCTGTCTGGTCATTATCCCAGTACTCTTGGAGCAAGATCCTGAGCAAAGTATATCTTTCTCCACTATAGCAACCCTATAGCCACGGCTTAGGAGCTCTAAGGCTGCGAATTGCCCTAGAAGACCCCCGCCCACGATCACTACATCGTGTTTCAACCATATCCTCGATAATGGTTTATCAAGGCGGAGTATTAGCTAAAATTGCTCAGACTCCTGGGAAACTGTTTGGGCTTATCTTTTCATATTCAATAGTTATGGTGGGGGTGTGAATGGGCTATCTGGTCCTTAACTGGCCTGATATAATGGTCGGATCTATAGAGCTTACGAAGAAAATAGCTAATAGTCATTATATTCCGGACATGGTCGTAGGGATCTTTAGGAACGGCTGGATCTTGGCCAAGCTGGTTTCAGATCTATTGGGCGTTGACGAGGTAGGAGGCATAGGGATCAAGTTCTACAAGGGGATCGGGGAGACAAGGGAGAGGCCTCTCGTAACATCGGGACCAACACTTTCGCCGAGAGAGAAGAGGGTGCTGGTGGTTGACGACGTTTCAGACACCGGGAGAACTCTTCAAACAGCTATAGAGCTTATAAAGCTATACGGTGCAAAGGAGGTTAGGACGGCAACCCTCTATGTCAAGCCCAAAACAATACTATACCCGGATTATCACTATGGGGAGACAAGTGACTGGATAGTTTTCCCCTGGGAGTATGGCGAGGTTATAAGGCAGGTGTCAAGAACCCTCTACGGAGACACGGATCCAGGCTCTATTGAGAAAGCTGCTGAGAGGATAGGGATAAAGGATAGAGACTTTATCAAGGCTCTGGCAGTTATTGAGGAAAGTAGGGTAGGTGTTAGAGGTAGCTCCTCTGAGTCATAGTCGGTGAAAGGATGCAGGATAAGCTGGTTCTCGCTATAGATGATGGTTATTTTTTGCCTGAATATAAATCGCTAAAAGGATACACGCCCATAGTTGGTGTTGTTGGGTATAGATCTTTTGTGCTTGATATATATCTCAGGCTTCTTCTAGTAGACTCTATGGGCATAGGTAGGGTTTTTCTCGAAATCTATAATGAGCATGTAAAGGCGAACGGATCCAGTATAGATGCTATTATGGGGGATAATGTTATCTATGGAGGCTTCTCTGTATATGACCCCTGGGATATTTATTTAAGCACTGGTGTGCCGCTAATAGTTATCTTTTCACACGAGCTAGATCTTGGGAGAATTAGGAAGGCTCTGGAGAGGCATTTCATGGATCATTATGAGAGATATAAAATCATAGATAAGGCTTACAGGCTTTCAAGGCTATTACAGACCCCCAGGGGGGTCCTGAGGATCCTTTGTGTTGGCATCGACTGGGATCGGTGTGTTAATATTGTTATCGATAACCAGACTTTCCACCCACTTCCCCAGCCTCTGAGGCATGCTGATATTATAGCATCAGCTGTTGGAAGGCTTATTGCCTCCAACCTTTCTTCTATTGATAGAGATCCTGAGTATGGTTAGTATTATGAGATAGGCGAGGGCTACTGCTCCTAAAACCATTCCAATTATCACTGCCTGGGCCTCGTCCAAGCTGATCATAAGACCACCAGGCTAGCTATCCCTAACTGCGTCGATAACGCTTTTCTCTCTCGAAACTATTATTGAGCCGATCCTGCTTAGCCTATCGGCAGGGATATCTATCTCATCACCCCTATCATCGATTACAAAGGCTCCCAGTTCTCTGGCGAACCCTATTGCAGCGGCAACATCTATATTTCTCAATCTGCCTCTAAGATCTATGAATGCTCTGAACCTTCCCATAGATACATTTATTATATCGAGAGACGCTGATCCAAGGGATCTTATCTTAGGCTTTCCCAGCTTAAACCAGAGTTTATGGATTCTTCCAACAAGATCAGGCTCCTCGAAGTATGCTAATATCACACTTGGGCCCTCACTAACAAGCCCATATGCCGGCTCGTCATTGACATATGCTCCTAGCCCTTTTAAGAAACTATAGCTACGATCCCTGAAGATCTCTGCAACCACTCCCACCGCAACATCGCTGAGGGATGCTCTAACCCTATATGGGAGCGCTGCTAGGCTCACGCTACAGTAGGGTATATCTGCCACATAGTTTATAGATCCGTCGAGCGGGTCTAAGAGAAATATGTATTCAGGCTCTCCGCTTCCTATCATTAGGGATCCTGTCTCTTCTGTTATCACCAACGCGTTAACCCCCTTGCTCCTGATCTCCTCTAGTATGTGATCCTCAACAGCCTTATCGATCCTTCTGGTATCATCGCCCGTAGGGTTTTTTGTGAGTACTGCTAACATGCTTCGATCGCTACTCCTCTCTCTAGCATATCTAGCCCCCTCTACCGCTATGTTTACTACTAACCTGTGTAGATCTGCTAGGCTTCTGCGATCCTGCACCGGTTCTTTCACGATGCTTCACAATTAACTATCACTAATTAACTTAAATAAATTCTTAACTAACTGTAAAAACCCTACATTAACCAATGGCAACAGTAACGCTCTTATTTTTACTTTTTAAATTTGGGGTAAGGATCCCAAAAAACTTGGGCTCTACTCGCTCTTTAAGGGCTTAGTATTTAAGTGGCTTGTAGAGTATAGGTTAATGGGATGACTTACGCCTCTCGTGTTTCTGGGCATGCGAGATTGGGTTCCGGGGCAGGTTGGTGAATCAATGAGCTATGTGATTGGGCTAGCTCTGATCAACATTGTTTTAGGAAAGATTGGGAAGGCTTTAGAGATCTATAGTATTCTGGGGTGATATAATGCTCATCATAGATTCCATAGCCAAGGATCCAGGCTATGTGTCATGGAACCCTAGGAAGGAGCTTAAACATGTGGCAGAAGATGTTTAGGGAGCTCGCTGTAGAGAAGTATTCTTTAAATAAAGTATACCTGGTTATGCTTTTGAGGGGGATTTGTGAAGGCTCTAGCAATGTAGTTTGCGAGGCGTCCTAATTATGGGCTCACGCTATCAATATAAGGTTGTGTACTTACTTCCCCAAGAACTTAGGGATAGAGAGCCTTTCTTGAAGCTTCAATTTGACAATATTAAAACATACATTGATAATGTTGTTATACCCTTCATCTGCGATCCTGACGAGAGGGATAGGAGAGCTAGAGCCATAAGCGAGTTTGAGAGAGTATTGTCGGGTTTAAGGAATACTGTAAACGTTGGAGATGAGAACGTGCTTGGTAAGGTTGCCTCGTTATGGTATGTCTTTACTAAGACTTCACATGCCTCCATAGGACCTAGGGTGGGGAGCTTTACTGAAGGTCTATTAACTAAATGGTTTGAGGATGCCTCATGGACTGTGTATAGAGATGAGCAGATTGGGGAGTTCTTTTCCCGAGAGCTTAAAATCGAAGATCAAACTATAAAGAGATCTAAAGCTCGCATTGACTTCATATTAACAAAGGATAACACGATAGTGTTTATGGAACTTAGGGAGAGCGAGCATACAGGGGGTAGGACGGGTCAGGAATCTTTATTAGATAAGTTCAAGGATATTCTTGACTGGCTGGAGAAGCACAATCTTCGAGGAATATTGTTAAGAAATAATATAAATGAGCTAAGAATGGTAATTGCCATCCTATTCACCGAGAAGGGGTATGAACTGGTGAGTGAAAGGAATTATAGCAAGGGTAGGCTTACCTCGCTTATAAACTATATTCTTAGAAAAGATTCCATTTTTGGGAGAATCGTGGAACTTGTTAACAGGCATGGCTATTCACTATCGAATTATAAAGGGAACATGTTTAGGTCTACAGATGAAGACTCTCTCACGAGTTTCATTAGAAATAATCTGACAGATGTGAGGAGTAGGAGGATTATGTTAAGTATAGATGGCGTTGATAGAACATTTAACGTGAAATTTGAAATTTTGTGGGGCAACGAGCTTTTCCAAAGCTTTATGAATAGGAATTTTGAGGATCTGCTAAAACGCTCCACTACAGTGATCGCCGACGATCTATGGCTAATGTTTACTGTAGCCTTGAACGAGTTAAAGGTTCTGTATAGCCTTGGGGATATGAACGTCTTGAAAGTGTATAGGGTTTTAGGCCGGCACGGTTTCTATCAGAAGCTGGATACTTTGAAAAGTTCAAGAACTTTTGACGATTATATACGGATCCTAAATAGTATCGTTGATGATGCGTCAAACCTAACCCTTGAGAGCTTAAGAGAGCTAAGACTCCTTGAGACTAATGATATGGTTAAGCAGTACGAGTATCTGAGACAACTATGCCTAGCTAGTTTTATAATGTATAAGTCTGGGCAATGTGATGGTGAGAGATCTGTTGGGTGATCTTTTTGGGCGTTTATATTAATGTTCTCTTTAGAGATCTCGTTAAGGATATTAAGTCTACTACTTACGCTACCCACAGCCTTTACATGTACCCAGCAAAGTTTATTCCCCAAGTTATCAGGTACGCTATTAGCAGGTATACGGATGAGGGCGATTGGATCTTTGACCCATTCGCAGGCTATGGTTCGGTAGCTATAGAGGCCTCACTGACTGGGAGGAACGCTATATTGTGGGATCTTAACCCTATTACTAGGATTTTAGCATTGGCATCGACTTATAAGGGTGATCTTTCCCTCAAAGATTTCGAGCTCGACTGGGACTATGTTAAACCTTTCATTCCTCGCTGGGATCATATAGACTATTGGCACCCCCCCGAATTCCTTAAAACCCTCTCAAGGGTCTGGGGATATTGGCACAACGAGGTTCACGGTAAAGTTGAGGATTCTAAGGCATACCTCATAGCAATACCATTACTTAAGGTTACAAGGTTTTTCAGCTACTCGGATGAGAAGATAGCTAAGCTGTATAGGTCTAAGTATGCTGAGGAGAAAGTGAAAGGTCTTCTATCACGTGATTGGAGGAGACTTATGGTTGAGAAGTACTGGGAACACGCTAAGAAGGTTTTGAGGGATATTGAGGATTATCAGAGCCTTAAACCTAAGAATATCAAGATAATCGTTGAGGCAAGCTGGAGGGATGGAAATAGGCTCTCAATAATTGATTCTCTTAATAAAAGCCTTAATATGAGGATTAAACTTATGATAACATCTCCCCCATACCTTCAGGCCCAAGAGTATATTAGGAGTTTCAAGCTTGAACTTTCATGGCTTGGCTATAGCGGTTCAGACCTTAGAATGCTTTCAAGCAAAGAAATACCCTACAACACTCCTCCTAACGTGAGGGTTGAGAGTGAGAAATACTGGAGGATAAGAGGTGAAGTTGAGAGGTTAAAACACCCAAAGCTACTAAAGCTCTACGATGCGTACTTCAAATCCCTCGCACACTTCCTAAACAACAATCACAAGATGATTGAAGATACAATAGCTATGTTCGTTGGGCCTGTGAAGATTAGGAATATAAGGGTTCCTATAGATGAGATACTCAAAGAACATCTGGAGAGTTTAGGGTGGAAACATGAGGCAACCCTTATAGACACTATAGTGGCGAGAAGACTTTTCAGAGCAGAAGAAAACCCAGCTACAGGATTGGAGGATGAGAGGACACCTACGGAACACCTACTAATAATGAGGAAAACTTAGGTTCAATTACCTCCAATCTAGGGCCTGTAAAAGGGCGAGATATTAACTACTAACTAACATATAGATCTATTAACCTTGAGTCTTTACTATGTTCTCAATAGTCTCTACCAATAATTATAACTCCTTATATAATGTTACTCTCAACCCGTAATACAAGGCTTGGCTTAGCCCTGCATATCCATAGTTTTAAGCGATAGTTAGTACTAGTTTTTATTAAACTGGAACACCTGTCCAGGCTATTCTTAATTTAGCAATAGCAATACCTATAATTCTCAACATTTCTACCGCTCTCTAGCATTACGGGATCATTAACCTTCCCAAGGTGTAATAGTTGATCCCTGGCTTCTCATGTCTCCTTAGATCTCAGTATGCCACCTTAACCAATAATCAATATCAACCCATGCGAACTTTATGAAATCTGAAACAGCTGGTTATGGCTTTCAAGCTTTTGTGGACTTCTTACTCTAGGCTTTCGAAAATCTCGATCTTTCTCTTTTTCTCAATATTGTTTACATATATGACTCTCGAGTAGACCGCTCTCTCAACACCGCTCTTTCTGAGCGTTTCCTTGATATGCTTAGTAACGGCTTCCCTTGTCTCTATACCATTGTCGCTATGGATATATACAGGCTCCACTCCCCAGAGGATATGTGATTGTCTATAAATATCATCTTCATCTGTTAACAGATAGATTTTATGTGATGGCTTGTATACAGAGATCGCTAGAACCATATCGATCTCTCTATCCAGTATTACTAGAGGAGCCTCTAGGCTTTCAGAGAGTCTATAGATCCCGTATGAGTATCTATCCCGCCCACTATCTATCCCCCTCTCCATCGCGTTAAACAAGCTATCACGAGCTATTCCAGGCTCTCTCTCAGCCCTTTCTATAACCTTCCTAGCCCATCTAACAGCCTCGACGGGATATAGACCGACTGCTGTCTCTCCTGTGAGCATTATGGCATCAGCCCCTTGGGTGACAGCTACATATAGATCGTTAACCTCAGCCCTAGTAGGGACTGGCGAGCTTGTCATGGACTCGAGGATCTGTGTGGCAACTATGGCTGGTTTGCCCAGTCTATGGCATATCTCCAGGATCTTTCTCTGCACTATGGGAACCTCTTCCAAGCCCAGGTTCATCCCTAGATCTCCTCTCGCTATCACAACCCCATCCGAGCTTCTCGCTATTTGTTCTATATTCTTCACAGCACTTGCGTTCTCTATCTTGGCAAGGAGTCTCTGTCTCCCTCCAAGCTTGTTTACGGTCTCCCTAACTATTCTTAGATCCTCTGCGTTTCTCACATGACTTATACCGAGGTAGGTGAATCTATTCTCTATAGAGAACCTTATCGCATCAAAATCTCTATCCCTGATTATCTGTGAGGCTAGTTCTTTACCCTTTATAGTAAGGCCTTTCCCTGGCTTAAGCATACCATCAGTTATAGCTATCGCCTCAACCCTATCCCAGTTAGAGGCTATTACCTCGAGCATAACCCTCCCATCATCTAGCATTATTATATCACCCTCCTCAGCGATCTCGAAGAACTCCTTATCCCTGAGAGGAACCCCATCGCCTGTGTTTGAGAAAACCACTTTACTCCCTTTCTTAAAGCTAAACTCCTTAAACTCGCCCAATCTTATAGATGGTCCTGGAAGATCGCCTATTAGGCATAAGCGATCCCCCATCACCTTCTCCAGATCCCTTATAGCCTTAACTATATCGCTCCAAAATGCCTGATCGCCGTGCGCCATGTTGATTCTAAAGCACCTAACCCCGATCCTATAAAACTCTCTAAGAACCTCCGGGCTCTTAGAAGAAGGCCCTATTGACGCTATTATCTTTACCCTCATGAGTCTTCACAATTATTACTTATGCAAAGGGGTATTAGTAATTTTGCCTGTCAAGTAATAGGGTTTGCTTTAATCACCTATTTCAGATCAAATAATTACCTATACCGCCTTGATTAGTATAAACATAGCGAGGAGTTCGGGCTTCATAATAGCTGGTATCAAAGATACTAACTGCTTAACTCTTGGCTCTCTCAACATCAAGCTTCTTTCACTAGGCCCTTATCACCGACCTTTATCTGTTCAGAATAACCCCAGCCAACAGCTTCTTTTCATCGCGTTTCTCTAATCCACTACTGTGAGTAACCCATGTATCCTGGATCTCTTTATCTTTACCCGCCTGCTTGGATCTTTATGTTTGCTCTCATCATGGGTGGGCATCGCTGTAAACTATACTAAGTATATATTCTCGTAAAACTACGAATTTAATATCAGCTCCTATGAACTATCATAGAACCAAGAGCTGTTGGTTATTGCTACGATAGATCCTATGTCCCTTATTTTGTTGTTGATTTAGTGTAGTAGCGAGATAATCAATAGAATCTACAGCTGGCCCCATATTGAGGGCTATATATACCTTCATATATGCTTATTAGCCGGGTATAGATTAAATAGTATTTGCGTGGGGTATGTTATGGTAAAAGCAAAAGCGCGGTCTGTGCTGCTAGGCAAGAGTGATGCTTATTATAAGCACTATGTATTATCATGCAGGCTATCACCTTATATCCGTGCAGAGCTTGTTGTGTGTTTGCGTTTAGATAAGATGATCTTGGGGGATCGTTATGGTTGTGGTCGGTCCAGAGCTTCTTGAGAAGAACATAGCTGGATCACAGATCCTCTCAAGGGCTGTTAAGATCTTAGAAAGCGATGACGAGATCCAAGAGCTTCTGAGAATGAGTAATATTATGGCTGTGTCTAGGCTTAGATACAACGATCATGGAAGGATCCACGCGATAATAGTATCAGGAGCGGCACTCGAGATCGCCGATACATTATTCAGATCCGGTGTAGTACCAACAGGGATCAGGGATAAGACTATCCAGAGTATAGATGAGGCGAAGCTGGTCATACTGCTTGGAGCCTATCTCCATGATATAGGGAACTCGATCCATAGATCCCAGCACGAGCTCCTAGGAGCCTTACTGGCAAAAGATATTCTCACAAGAATACTTCCCGAAATACTTGGGGAGAAGGGTAGAAGGATTATTGCGATGAGGCAAGAGATCATGCACATAATATATGCGACTGAGTATAATACTAGATGCCTCACGGTAGAGGCTGGGATCGTTAAGATAGCAGATGGTACCGACATGTCCCAGGGGAGGGCTAGAGCGCCCTATAAATTAGGAAAGGTTGATATGCATGCCATGTCAGCGCTATCAATAAACTCCGTAGAGATCTCTGAGGGTAACGAGAGACCTGTTAGGATAACGGTTAATATGAACGACTATGCAGGGCTTTTCCAAATAGAACAGATCCTCATGCCGAAAATCCTAACAAGCTCTCTTGAGAATAGCGTTGAGATATGGATAAGGGTTGGCGACAAAGTTAACCCCTATTATCCCCACAATATATCTAGATCAACAACCCACTAGCGATAAAGATCTCCTGGTCGTTATCACGATCGCTTAGTATAAAAGACACCTAGACCATAATAAATTGGGCCGCCTCCACAGGGCCCACGGGGTACTCCCGAGGAAACACCGCCCTCCCCGCGGCACCGGAGCCCCGCAAGGGGCGCGGGTAGCCCCCGCGGCAACGGCACAGAAACGACACGGCTCCACGGCGATGACAATGATGGGTTAAAAAAACCCGGAGAAACCGTGGAGCACGGTGAGACGGCCGACCTCCGGGGAGCAAGGCCAAATGTGCCAATGAAGGCCGCGTGAGGCACAGGTGGGCCGCTAAGCCAAATGCCCGTAACAGAAGGCGGGTTATGTGGAGGCGGCCCCTCTACTTCTCCACAGCTAGTTCGATGATCCATACCGTGATTTGTAGAAACTCGATCCTTTCGATCATTGCTTGCCATAATTGCTAAGTATATACTCTGCTAGTTCTTGTGAGCCATCTTTATATTTCCTAGGGATCTTTCTCCTGCACTCTTCTATAGCGTTTCTAATAGCGTGTGGAGAGAGATCCTCTTGATAACAGATGCCCAGCTTCTCGGCAAGGATCTTGGCATCTTCAGCACCTGCTGTGAGTCTCCACTCGGGGTTTGGGATTATTATTGTTGGCTTACCATATGTAAGAGCAGAATCTATGACGGTCTTTCCCAGATGTGTTATTACCAGTGATGCTCCTGCTATCCATTTTGAAAAGCTAGGGTCATAGTCGAAAACGATCCAATTCGGCCTAGCTTTCCTATATATATTTGGATCTACTCTTCCTGTTTGTAGAACCACATTATCGAGATCTAGATCTAGGATTGCGTCGAATAGCCTCTTATAACCATAGGTGCCTGCAGTGACGAGTATATAGCCTTTATCATCTACACTATATTCAGGTAGCTCATAGAGAGGCCCGAAAACCCTTCCTTTCGGGAGTATTTTTCTCTGCTCCTCCCACTGGAGTACTGTGAGATCTGCTATCCTTGCTAGATGCTTAGCACTTGAGCTAGGTTTCGTAAACCTGACACTGCTCTCAATATTTATAATAGGGATACCCCTGATCCATGCAACCAAGGCGGGAGCAACACTGTGGTTAGAGCCTGTGCTCACAAAAACATCAAGATCTCTAACCTTCCTGAGACTCTCTAGCATAGCTTTCGGTAGCCCTGTGGCCAGTTTTGATAAACCTTCATTGGGACCGCGAGGCTTGATAATCTCTATGATCTCTCCATACTTCTCCACCTTAGAGGCGGTCCACCTATCCCCCTTTGGGATGAAGAAAACAAGCTCAGCCTTACCAGTAAGTCTCTGTGCAAGCGACACAGCATACCCAGTATGGCCTCCCCCACTAGCCGCTATGCCTACCCTGAGCATGGCTCAGCCGAGGTATTATTCTACCAACTCCCTATAAATAACGCCATGGCCAGCTGTTTTGGGTTTCATGGTGGTTTATAAGGATTGGTATTAAACCTGTAGTTCTGCAATAATGGAACATTATATAAGCTCTACTATTTGGCGATATCTGCCAAACAGTGAGGGTGGGATAGAGACCCGAGGGGTGGGTTAAATAAAACCAGGATATGGGGTTCCCACAGCATTGAGCCGGAGCAAAGCTATGAGGGGGAGCTGTGGGTTGGGGTCACACTGAATGGGTGGAGGCCAATGATATGGGCCCCAATGATAGAGGCCCTGAGGCCTATGAAGCCAAGGGCTGAGCGGTTGATACCAAGCAATATCAACAGCTATGAAGCCCGAACCCCAGGCATGCTCATCTATATCTTTTACTGGATATCTCTAGCTTTAGATAGGGTTTCTCATCAACATCTGCTCATCAGTCAAAGCTTAGGGACTTTTTATTTTGATGTTTATAGTGGGTATTTATATCTATCTTTGATCTATATGGTTTCTGGCTATAGGAAGCTCTCAATATTCATTATAGATGTAAGTGGATGATCTTTAAGTAGGCGGAAGACCCCTACCTGTAGAATGCGTGAAAATCCCTGGATATTAATAGTCGAAAACGATCAATAAGTATCCGGGACAAACAGTTATACAGTTATATTTAGTATAAAAGGCTTTCTTGCATGTTTGTAGCGGGGCTTTTATAGTTTTGTCTTTACAGGCTGAGCCCTCGTAGGGGGTTGGGTACTTATTATAGTCTCTATATCTATATATCTATATGATCTCTGAAGTCTTTGCTGAGGTGTAATCCAATCTATATATTCGGCTGGCTTGGGGTCGATGATTCCCTATCAGATGCTAAGATTGCTATTAATAGATTTAAATTGTGTAAAAACCGTGATTCGGGGCCGGAGATGTAATGGCAAAAGATCTTGCTAGTGAGGCAGGCATTGCTCTAGGTGTGAAGACTCGTGAAACTATATTGAGATCCTTAATAGTGGGAGTATTAATAGGCGCTCTAATGGGCTTTGTTGATAGCTACGGCTATGCAGTAACTGGATATACCGTAGCCGAAATAGATCTCGTTGTGGTTCCGATCATAGCTAGGCTACTCCTGGGTAGTAGGGCGGAGCCCCAGGAGATCTTTTTAGCGTCAGTAGCAGCGTTTGGTGTTTCATTCTCGACCGTGATAACCTCCGGTATGGTGATCACTTTCTTTCTAACCTCGAATATCTATAAGATCTTTTATAGGGCGGATGATTTTCCACAGTGGCTTTACAGCGATGTAGCTTCATGTCTTCCAAACATATTTATGTGTCAGTGGCCCTATACGTACATAGCGCTGGCAGCACTTAGCCTTACTGGGGTTGGCTTCGCATATATGTTTAGACACATATTCCTTGACAAGTTAAACCTACCCTATCCAATAGGTATTGCATCTGCTCTAATGAGTCAGATCGTGTCAACCGTTAGGGCTAATAGGATTATTCTTCTCTCACTATTTGCCGGAATCCTTCTCCAGCTGAGCTTCCTTATACTGCCAGCAGGGTCCATAGATCTAACTCCTATTTTTACGGAGAGAGGGTTAGGAATGCTAGTCACATTATCTATGGACGTTATAATACTGTTAATAGCCTTGATAATACCTCCACGTATATCTGGGAGTATAGGTAGTGGTAGTATTATAACATCTCTATTCCTCCTCCCCTTGGGTGCTTCTCTAGCCCTATACCCAGTACGTCCTGGTGCCTCGTCGGAAGAGCTTTTGAACGCCTCCTCGTGGTATTTAGCATCCCTTGTTTTCGGATCAGTGATCCCATTGCTTCTAGTCATATTGAAGAGTATAAGGGCTCCTCTGGGATATCTGGTTAGGACTATAAATGAGAGTACGAGATCCTTATCACTAATGATCCTCCTATTCATGGGCTTGCTAGGGCTTCTCATCCTAGCATACCTCAGATCGGGTTCGCCTGGTCTGTGGTTCATATTCTTTGGACTAATCCTAGTCCTGATCATAATACCATTACTCATCATAATAACCTCGTGGGGTGCTGGCGAGGCAGGCACCGTTTCCCAAGCTTTCTACCCAGCATCGACTGTCTATATGTATGTCGCGGGGTTCAGGGGTTTTGCCCCATATGTCTACATGGATCACTATTTAGGTGTGCCTATGCCCTCCGCGCTAAGTGCTGCTTCTCTACAGATCCTCAGGGGATCAAGGATCCTTGGCGTGTCACCCCTCACAGCTCTCACAATATTTTCTCTATCATACCTAGTAGGATCTCTAATAACGATATACTATGGCGCGTTTCTCATAAGCATCTATGGCAATGACCCTTCTAAAATGCCTCTCGATAGATGGATACCATATACGATTTGGAGCCTAACCATATATAGAGGGGAACTGGATCCTTGGCAAACTCTCCCAGGAGCAGCTGTGGGGGTTGTGACAGCAACTATGTTGCTTCTGGCAAACAGGTTTTTGGGACAGGCTTTATCACCAATACCCTTTGTAATTGGTCTTACATTACCATCGGATCTAGGCATGCTCTTCATACTAGGTTCTTTCATCAGGTGGTTTGTATCCAGGTTCGGGGCGGTTGCTGAGAAACAGTTTGTGATGATAGTGAGCTCTGCATTGGCGGGAGCGGGGATAGCGGTTGTGATCTATACGTTTGGGAGTATTTCTGGCTTCTTCTAGGTGGTGATAATGGATATCCTAGCCATTGCTCATATAGCTATTTCTCTGTTGGTTCTCGCATTGCTCATAGCGATCTTTGTGAGAACGCTCCGGGCTGAGTATTTTGGTGATGAGCGTAGATCTGTTGTGTATAGTTTAAAAAGCCAGCAGATATCGTCTCAGTTTATAATTCTAGCTAGGTATGTGAGGAAGCTTATAGCTTCTTGGGAGTATTTGTTGCTGATCATAACGTTTATAGCTATGGCATTAGTGCTTTCCTATCATGCGGAGGAGAGGGAAACCATATCTATGACCCTGATACCTATAAGCACTAATCTTACAGAGAGTGTTTCCATACTCTACTCGTCTAGCGGGTTAAATTTAACAAGCTTACCAGAGGGATCGATAGTAGTGGAAATCTACTTAGGAGCCCTCGACGAACCCACAGTTATAGAGGCTGGGCAGAGGATCTTCAGGGCCTTCAGCGTTATTGCGATAAACTGTAACCTTGAGGCTGGAAATACCCTAGAGTCAGGGCTTAGAGAACTGCTGAACTCTTTATGCCAGTTTAGAGGGGATAGAGCTATATATCTGGTAATGAGCAAGCCCTGGGATAATGCTAGCTATGATAAGGCTGTCCTTTACTATAAAGATAAAGAGCTAGATGTCCAGGTAGAGGGTTATGGCGAGAATGTTCTTAGAGCTCTTAGAAGCATACCGTGTGTGAGTGATAGTATCTCTGGGTATGCCAACTCTATGAGATATAGTGGGGGTTTGGTAACGCCCGGGAGATTTACAGAGATCTTTGGTCTCAATAACCCTAACATAGCTATTGTATCCAACACAACCTCAATGATCAGTATTGAGGGGCTTAGAAACACAGGAGCCGAGATCATATGTAGTGGGACGCAAAAACCGAGAGAAGCTATAATGTATACTATCTATAAGCATAGACCTTTTATCCAACAGCTGATCGATATCATCATTACCGGTCTAGCTGGGGGTATGCTTTTAATAATATTCAATAGATCCGTTATCCCAAGGATCATGCCTGGTAGTGAGGCTATACTGATATCAGGTGGTACGTATTGGATTTCAAGGCTCTTACCACTCGTATCAATAGCGGTTGCAGAGTTGCTCTCAATACTATTGTTTGTGCTATCCTACTCAATGCTCCTCTCATTAAGAGTCGATGGGGAGCCTTTTATAAGTCCTCTGTGGCTTTTACCGATCTCAGTAATATCTCTTACCATATCGATAGCCCATATGGTGAGGGTGAAGACATCATACACTGCAGTTTCTACAACATATATTGAGAAAGCTATTCCGGTGCGTGAGTATAGCTATGTAGTTGAAGATCTATCCCACCAAGATGTTGCCAGATCTATTGCCAGAGCGTTAGAAACCAGCGAGTTCTTCTCTATAATGGAAAGAGAGGTTATGGAGAAGGAGGGCGTGATCAGCATGAGATTAAGGCTTCTCTATAGATACGCAATAGGTGTGGGGGCTGATGTTAGCATATATATATCAAAGCATAATAACGGATCATTTATAGATGTTGAAGTCGAGCCCTGGAGCGTAGATGCTAGTAGGGGAGGCATCATCGACAGTGTGGCTAGAATGATCCTAAGCAGGATCTCGGGGGTGATAGTTGTTGACAGAATCTCTAGGGATCTTGGCAAGGACTAATTCTCTATGGTTCAGAAGATCAGCAGCTCTCTTCTTAGCAATGGCTACAGTGATCAACACATTACTGGTCATAGAGATCCCTAAGGGTTTTTCAGCCTATGCTTACTCCGTAGTCTCGTCAATAGCGATTTCAGTCCTAACTCTAAGTGGACTTAAGAACTCTTTAGAGAGTTTTTTCAGAGCCTTGCTTTATTGTGGTGGGGGAAGGGTTAGCAGGGCTATAGTGCTGCTATACACTTCTATAATAGCATCTCTACCAAGCTATCCTGTATCGGCTTTACTAAATGCTCCTTATATATCTATTATTGTCTTTATGCTATCTACGCTATATGTATCGAGGATCTTTAGGTATGTTGGGTGACATGCTAAACAGATCTTTGTGCTGTTCCATATCTATCATCATATTCATGCGCCCTTTTAATAGCCCTCTTTAGGGTTCCAGTAATCTTTATAGGCATTACTATTATCACAGAGTCGCCGCACATCCTTAGCCTTGATATGGCGAAGATCGTCTTGTATATATCTGTGGAGACGATCCTCATGATCCCTACACCACTCTGGGCATTATACCTCACTAGCTTTAGACTTTTCTCAGCATCTTCGATGATCCCTAGTTGTTCTGTGAAGTAATTTTTGAAACATTTATCGAGATCCTCGAAGCTTATTTCCCCCTTAACCCTATAGATCCTGAACACTACATATCTTTTCGAATGTCTAGGTCTCTTATATCTAGCACTACTTTCCATGGATGCTAAAGGCTGTCTTTTCATAGAGATGTAGAGCCACACAGAGATCGAGGTGGAGGTTATGGATAGCGCGAGCGCCAAGAGAATCAATATAGATTCAAGCCAGGCCTCCATCTCCTAACTACCTCAACCCACCCGAAAGCCATGTTGATAAGCTGTCTATCGATTAGTGCGTAGAGAGCTCTTATAGATCCCGGAGCCCATATCTCGGCAAGATCTCTAGCACCTGATGAGAACACTACATCTATACCCTCCCTGGTTGCAAGCCTCACACATTTACTAATCCTTGAGAGAAACCTGGGCATTATCTTGTTATCTAGAAGCGCGCTGATCACTATCTCGATCGCTGGTGAGCCTCTCCTCATAACCTCGATCTGCTCCTCATCACATAGATCTATGTTGTTATGGTCAAAAAGCAGTGTAGATGTCTTTCTCACCTTCCCAGCCCTCCTAGCATCGCTCTTAGCGCTCGGTCTAAAAGCTATTAGGAACCCACTGCTCGGTCTGAACAAACTTATCTCTCTAACCACCTTTCTAGGGATTATTACAAGCTCCCCTATATTATATATTTTTTCAACATCAACACGCCCAATAACCCTGTAACCTATCTCGGTGTAGAGGGAAGCTATATAGCTGGGATCCCCTTCTATCATTGTCAATAGATCTGCGTAAGGCAGCTCAGGCCTCACCCCGCAAGGATCTGAAGACACGTTCAACAAAACCAACGCTTCTAGCCCCTGGCAGGGTTAGCACGACTCTTATTATATCATCCCCATCCATGATCCTTATCCTCCCCAGATATGCATCCTGTTTAGAGATCCTGATAAAAACCCTACCCTTACCGTCGAATCTTCTATCAAGCGTATAGATCACTGTCTCAAAATCAGCCTTTTCAAGCCTAGATAAGATATAGCCAGCTATATACTCAGCACTTTTACCCCTAAACCTAGCCACAATCCTCGTTATCGGGTTTCCATAATGCCCCTCAAGGGAATCCATGCTATATATCCTCTCAAACTCTCCCCAGAGATCCTTTGGTATGATATTCTTCACAGCCTCCAACACCCTCCCTAGATCCTCTGTAGCATGAGTTATAGTTGATATCTCAACCAAACTTACCCATCCCCGCCTAGCACGAGCCTCCATAGTTCCAGCCCCTCTTATCATGGAAAAGCCTTCGGAGCAGATTTACAGAACTTCCCATCTCTCCTCGGAGAAGAATTTTCACAGTTATAGAACGAAGCAGTTCCATACCCTCCCACTATCCATTATACCAGGGAACTAATTAGTAGCAAAAAGCCTATCTAGCTATAAGCTGGCGAGAATTCCGAGAGCCTTGTGTTGCCTGTGATGAGGCGTGTTTCCACTAATGATTCGCATTCATTCGATCAATCGTGGGTTGTGTGTGCAACGTTCTCTCGCAGCCCGCGGAGCAGGCTCTATGGCAAGGTTGGCAGAGCCTAACGGTATGTAACGCTGAACCGATCCTGGTGAAAACTATCCTTATGGAGAGAGCACTAGGTCTAGAAGTCATGTTCTAGCAACATCATATGCTGTGTTACTTGAGCCTTTTATCATGGTATTTGTTAAGTATATATCACTGTATAGCTTCTCTTCTATTAGGTGGTTTGTTGAGAATCTTAGCGATTCACGCCGAGAGATTCAGCTACAGGGTGAGAGAACCTGCTATCGAAAAGCCTGAGGATATAACCTCTAGGGATGGCGCGTGGAACAATGTTCTTGTAGTATTCACAACTGTTGAGAGGAATGATAACCAGGATCAGGATATAGCTGTTAAAGCTTCTGGAGAGATAATAGATATACTTAGCAAGGTTAAGGCGGACGGGGTTATAATATATCCATATGCTCATCTATCACAAGACCTAGCACCTCCAGAGATAGCTATAACAGTGCTTAGAGATATTGAGAGGGTTTTAAGAGAGAAAGGCATTAAGGTGTGGAGGGCGCCCTTCGGCTGGTATAAGGAGTTCGAGTTAAAATGCTATGGACACCCACTAAGCGAGCTCTCGAGAAGAATAACACCTGGTGTGAGGGTTAAGAGGACGTTTGAGAAGATCTATTATATAATGGATCTCGATGGAAAGCTTTACAGTCCGGAAGATTATAAGGGCTATGATAAATACCCCGATCTAAGGGTTCTGGTTGAGAAAGAGATCTTTAAGAAGGAGGGTGAGGGTATTAGATCCCGCGTCTCAGACTACCTCAGAAAGTTTGGGTTTGAGTGGGAAGAGTACTCAGATCCAGGTCATATGAGGTATAATCCCCACGCAGCAGCTATTCTAGAGAGTGTTACCCACTATTCATGGACTGTTGTTAAGAGCCTCGGCATACCGGTATTCAGGGTAAAGGGAACCAATATGTTTGACCTCTCTGTCAAGGCTGTGAAAGAACATGCAGATCTATTTGGGGATAGGCTATATGAGGTTGATAGCGAGGAGTCTAGACTTGTTATGAGATATGCTGCATGCCACCAGCAGTTCGCAATGCTTAAGGACTGGATCCTTAGTTACAAAGATCTCCCCCTAGGCATGTTTGAGGTAGCTGATAGCTATAGGTATGAGCAGAGAGGAGAGCTTCTCCTAGGCTTCAGGCTCAGAAGATTCCATATGCCTGACATGCACATACTATGCAAGGATCTAGATGAAGCCATGGAGCTCACTCTAAGGATAAGAGACAAGATTTTTGAGGAGGCTGGGAAAATGGGTAGGGATTATGTGGCTATCATAAACGTTACTAAGGGCTTTCTAGAAAGCTCTAGAGATTACCTGTTAGAGCTTATAAGGAGGGACGGTAAACCCGCCCTGATCGTTGTATACCCTGATAACATATACTATTGGGTAATAAACATCGAGTACAATATCGTGGACGTTACTGGCAGGCCTAGAGAGATCGCTACCTTCCAGATAGATATAGGTAATGCGGAGAGGTTTGGGATTAGCTATGCCGATCAAAAAGGTGTTCAGAGAAAACCGGTTATAATCCATACAGCTATTATAGGGAGTGTGGAGCGGTATATATACATGTTATTCGACACAGCGGCAAAGATGGAGGAGGAGGGGAGAACACCATATCTCCCATTCTGGGTATCACCCATACAGGTTAGAATAGTTCCTGTAAAGAGGGATCACATAAGCTTTGCAGAAGAGATCTTCAGAGCTGTTAGCGAGAGGGGCTTTAGAGTAGATATAGATGATAGGGATGAAAGCCTGGCGAGAAAGCTTAGGGATGCTGGTATAGAGTGGGCGTATTTCGTAGTGATCATAGGGGATAGGGAGGTTAAGACGAAGACCCTAAGCGTTAGGGAAAGGGCCACCGGGGATCAGAGGGTATATAGCCTTGAAGAATTTATAGAGCTTCTCGAAAAGCTATCAAAAGGCTACCCCAAAGTAGAGCTCACAATGCCCCATCTTGTCAGTAAAAGACCATCGCTCCCATATCTGAGGGAGTTGTGATAAGACTATCTTTGAGAAGCACATTCTATTTTGAAGGGCTTCTTACTCTCTAAAGAGGAGGAGAGCTTCTCTCTAACCTCGGCAAGATCTATGCAGAAATAGCTAGTGTTTTTTAACATCTCAAGAGCTCTTTTAGCAATGACGATGAACTCGTTCTCTTTATTCTCCTGGATCTTTATGAAGGCAGCAGCAACTAATATTAAGCCCTGAGCATTTCTATCACCAGATCTTCTCCAGAGCGTTTCAAGCACACCATGGGCCTCCCAAAACCTCTCTTGGTTGAAGAGATCTACATATATCTTCACTGGATCCTGTTCTCCCACATAGTCATTCTCAATAGTATCTATCAACTTCCACTCAACGATCTTCCCAACATTCTCCTCTATAATTCCCGCTATACTAGATAGATCCGGATCCCACACTTCTATCTCAACATGTCTAGAACCGATCCTGATGTTTGGGGCTGTAAAAAACTTCCTCAGAGTTCTGAGTATATGTTCCCTATCGTGCGGTTTATAGCCTTTATCATTAGCCACTATGAATAGGTATCTAGTAGGCATCTCTATCGCCCCGTCCTAGCGATACGAAGATTCTGAAAAGATTTTCACCTATCATAGTTTTATTGTCTAGTCTAGTTTTTATAGTATATCTGAGCATAGATCCGGAGTCCATATATAGAGAGGCTAAGCCTGAACATATGTAAAATGTCGAGAGATTATCCTCTTAACAGCTCATATGAGCCTCCATGGGAGGAAAGACTTAGTGTTATGAAAGCTAATGCTAGGTCTGAACGGCTCTTCTAGCCATGCTGATCGTCTTTTTATTAGGATCCATAGATATTTCTATCTCTTCTTTAGAGACTAAGTAGAGCTCTCTATAGCCGATCTTCACTATACCAATATTGGCATCTATGTTAACAGACCTAGCCCCTGAATAGGATTCCTCTTTAATGAGGATACCTCCAGATCTATAGAGAGCTAGCCTAACCTCATAGGTTTTATCCCCATATTCTCTCACCATGATCAATGTTACTGTGCTGTCGTTGCCCATAACAGTCTACACCACTCCAAACTTTATGTGGATCTAGATAAAAAGCTGAACTTATGTTAAAACGATCATATTGTTTTAGCAATTGTCAGGCGATCGATCCTATATATCTATGCTCTTAAATAATACCAACAGCTCGCTTCCGTCTCACGGTTCGGTTCTTTTATCCAGGCCTATATCTGGTCTCGATCGACTAAATATAGCTGTTTATTCCTTAATTCATCTGTTTCTATGTTCTTCGGCATTTTCCATGCCCAGGACTTCTATTTGATCCACCAGGATCTTGTGATCTATGTGGATTCGTGGTAACACTAAGTTCGATTGAATGGAATTTTATCTAAGCTTGGTGGATCATTCTCTAAACGGCTTAACACTACTTTTTGAAGAGGCTCTGGTTTCTTATTGCGTTGTAGAGGATATTATAGATCCCGGTATTGGTTTCGCATTGTAGAGCTGCTGATCATATGGTGGGCTAGGAGATAATGATAAATAGGTCGTGTGATAAGCATTGAATAGGTATGGCTTATCTCTATGACTCTGCATGATAGGATATATAGAGAGTACTATATACTCTTATCGCAGGAGCACCCAGAACTCTCGTTCGCAGAAGCTATGACCATGTTGGGAAGTATTAATGGTAATATAATTATAACACATAGCGAGCCAGGCTTAGTGATCTTCAGAGCCGGGCGAAGTATTAGGGAGCCGGTATTAAGGTTCTCCTTTATAAAGGAATTCGGGCTTGTGGTGCGTAAAGCGGGTCTTGGGATGGGGTCTGCACAGGTATATAGAGAGATACTAATAGCTATCAATGAGATCCTCGGCCAATGTTGCGGAAAAATAGAACTGAGGATCTATAACCTTGGAAGGAAGAGGGCTGAGATAGACTATGGACTAATTATCAAGCATATGAGAGAAAAGATAAGCCTTCTCCATGGCAATACCAGCCCTAATAATCTTTCAGATCTATCGTGCACCATAACGATCATAATGGGCAGCATACTCGTTATAGCAATACCCATAGCTAGGAGAACCGGTAGAGGTCGGGGTGATAGAACAGGATATATGAAAGACACAGATATATTATTCCTAGCCAATATGATTGTTGGTTTTGGGGCTATTGGGAGAGTTATATACGATCCCTTCGGCGGCTATGGCAAGATTCTCGAGAAGATCTGTGGTTATGATGGATCATTAATGGTTATAGGAGGCGACATAGATGTTAAGAAAGCCATATATATGAAGCAAAAGCTAGGAGCTCTCGACAAACCCTGTCTCTCCGATGTGATCGTGGCAGACGCTCTAAACCCTCCTCTTAGACCCGGCTGTATAGATCTAGTGGTGTCGGATCTTCCATATGGTAGGAGGAGCAGATCTGTTGGTGAGGATTACCTAGAGATGCCGGTTAGATTTCTACAGAGCATTGCGAGAATCCTTCCAGAGAGATCAGCTGTTCTGATCTCTATATCCTTGGAACAGTTTAGACGTGTTAGGGATCTCTTACAAAGCTGGGGAAAGTATAGAATCGCATCAGTAGCATCGCAATACATTCATGGAGGTCTTACAAGGATATATCTATTGCTATTAACAAATTTCTGAGCAGTGTGGTTTTCTCGTTTGTCTTTATTAGCTCTTGTGGTTTCTTAAAAATACAATCAAGCACTTTTCCTTTAAGCCTAGCGTATTAAAACTACTGGTTAACTATATGCAATGCCATTATACGGATATATGTAGTATTCTGAGCGGAGGCAATATATTATTATCCTCCCAACCATAACTGTGTAGAGGGATGGAAACTGCCTCGGAAGGGTAGGGCTCAGGATCCCGGCGTATGCCCTAGCTGTGGTGCACAGGGTTTAAAGCCTAGCAAGACGTGGCAGGTTGTGTCACCATTACCAGATGCTAGGGGTAGGATTACGATAACCGTTATGGGTTCGTATAGATGTCCTAACTGTGGTTACTCGTGGCGTGCTGTTGTTAGCAAGATCAGGACAGGAGGTTCTGATATAGAGATAGAGGGTCGGGGAGAGGGTAGGAAGGTTGAGCTGGGTGAGGAGAAGAGGGGCACGGTTATAGAGATAGATCTCAGTGAGCTAGAGCGGGAAGAAGAATGAGAATCAGTATCTCAACCATACTCCTATGGATTATAGTGCTGGGTCTGTTGCTCCTCAACATAGTCTCAGCCCTATCTGGGCAGAGCTATATAGCTGTTGTTAGTGGCGTGAGTATGGAGCCTATACTAAGCACGGGAGACCTGGTTATTATAACACCTATAAAGGATCCTTCAGAGATACATGTAGGAGACGTGGTTGTCTATAGGAGCACGAGCGGTAGATATATAATCCATAGGGTCATAAATATCATAAGCATAGGCGGTAATACTTATTTTATAACCAAGGGTGATAATAACCTGGTCCCAGATCCTTCCCCGCCGGGGCTTCCAGGAATCCCTTTCGAGAATATTGTAGGTAAGGTTATATCTGTCGGTGGCTCTGTTCTAAAGATCCCATATATAGGCATAATATCCCTTTTCAGGAAATAACAATAGCATATAGCAAGTTATAGAATGAGCCCGGATCCTTGGTATACTATAGTAAAGTTTTATTGACGGATAAACTCAGATAGATCCATAACCTTTGCGCCGTATTTCTCAGCCAGTCTAGAGATGTTGGAGAAACATATTGGGCACATAACAACTATATTCTTCTCTAATCGTGATAGCTCCTCTACCCTCTGTTCCCCGATTCTCCTGGATAGTGTGGGGCTTAGAGCCTCTATAGGTCCTCCACAGCATCTTGTTCTTAACCCGGATCTCTGGGGCTCTTTTACATTAACTCCTATAGATTTGAGCAGATTTCTCTGGGGTTCTACGATTCTCGAAAACCTGGCTAGCAGGCATGGGTCATGTATAACGATGTTCGGAGCTCCTTCGGGGATCTTTCCAAGCTTTGAAGGATCCAGAGCTTCTATATAATGGAATACCTGGATATCATATCCATCTATATATTTAGGATAAACCCTGCTGAGAACGTAGTGGGTGTGAGGATCTATAGTTATGATCTTCTTTACACCCTTCTCTCTAAACAGTGAGAAGACCTTCCTAGCATGAGCGGTGAAATCATCCTCAAGACCAAGCTCATAGAGAAGCGAACCGCTATATGGCTCTTCCTCATAGAGGTAGCCTATATTGAGCCCCTGTTTTCTCAGCGCTAAAGCTATGTTCCTGATCATGTTATTGAATCTCTCTATATCAGCCCCGCGCTTTCCAGCTATGCTTGTCACGTCTATGGCTTTTGCTAATATTACGCCCAGTGATACGAATATCCTTGGCCCTCTCTCAAGCTTTTCCAACACGTTTACAAGCTCGATCAGATATGGTATGGATTGATACATACATGATGTGTATATTATTGTCTCGCTCTCTCTTGGGATACCGAGGTCTTTTGCCCACGAGGAACATATTTCAGGGTCTATGCCGATAGGGTTTCCTTTCTTAGCCATATTCTCTCTGATTATCGATACTATATCGCTCAGCTTGAGGGGCATTGCTCTCCCCATAATATCTGTTGGTGGGTTGATAAATGTGCAATGTGTCGAAATAAATAATAAATTGAAATTAATTAAACCAATGGATTATTCGAAGAGATGTTTTGGTAAACAACATAGTGGTAGTAGGACTAAGCTCTCGGCTATAAATATATATCTACCTTTATATACCCAGATCTTTTGCAACGCTTATTAATACCAGTTATAATTTGTTTTTATGTTCATGAAAAATATCTATATACTTTTCGAGATGTCTTGAAGTGGGCTGGTCTTATTGACTCTTAATAGTAGGAGCATTGCTCTTAAGTCGTCTGAGGATGATCTCTCAAACCTAGATAGAGGTTCTATACTGTTAAGCTAGCAGTGAATATAAACCTACTAGGGATCCCAGATACTTGGGCGGGCTGATATTCCCGGTACTAAAAATATCGAAAAACAATCAATAAATATCCAGGGACAAACGGTATATTGAGTGGGTATTGGGGTGGTTGTATTGAAGCACGCTGTTTTAATGCATGGGGATTGTGATGGTATTATAGCTGGTGCTCTGTATATTAAGCATTTTTTAAGGGATCAATACCCTTCAGAGATCGTTCTAGGTTTTACTCAACCGTGGAGGGCTTCGAAGGAGATAAAGAAGCTATGTAGAGAAAACATATGCGGAGAGCTGGTCTTAATAGATATAGCTATAGATAGAGAGGTTTTCTCAATGATAGTCGATACAGTTATGAGGGGTATCTCAGTACAAATCATAGATCACCATGCAACCACAGAGCCTTGGGTTGAGAAGCTAAAAGAGCTAGGGTTGAAGGTCATCTGGGATAGATCACCATCAACACCACATTTAATGGCTTCTAGGATGAAGCTCTCACTGAATAGCTATGAGGAGATGTTACTGAGGATTGCTGACTCTTGTGAAGGGACAGATAGTGAGGATGAGGAGATAAAAACCATGGCTGATAATATAAAGCTCGCTATCTCGAGAGATCCCAGCGATCTTAATTTCATGAGAGAATTGCTTAACGCGATAGTCTTTAACAAGGATCTAGCAAGCATAGATGTGCTTGAGAAAAAAGCATATATTGGAAAGATCCTTCTCAACAGGCTTATCGAAAAAGCCATGGATAAAGGAGAAACGATAGGCAATGTGATCCTCTCGCACGTACAGCCTTCCGAGTCGAGGTTATTCGCAGGACTCTTCGGTATAGCAACCACTGAGCTTTGTAAGAAGCTGAAGAAAGATGTGGTTATGGTGAGAGATGAGGAGAGAAAGGTGGTGATCACGATAAGATCTATAGAGGGGAGAGCGCTCCAATACTGCCGAGCAATAGTTGAGGCTCTGGGGAGCGGCAAATATGGCGGGCATAGAGAAGCAGCCTCAGTTACATTAACCCAGAGAAGTCTGGATGAGGTATTGGGGAAGATTAGGGATACGTTATGGGCTCTCCAGAAGGTTGGGAGAGAGAAGTAATAATCCTAGGGCCTGGGGAGCCTATAGAGAGAATAGCGGATCTCTTCTTAAGGAACTCAAAAACATATACATCAATCATAATAGGCGAATGTGACATAACCTACAAGGGAAGGGCTTCATCGAAAGCCCCATGGGGGGTTAGGGTCGTTATATACAAAACCGACGGAACCCTGATCATCCATGAGGGAAGAGACAGAGATCCTTTGAACTGGCAACCTCCAGGATCCCTATGCATTCCTTCAACTGTGGAAGGGCAACTGGTGATCACGTGTAATAATAGGAAGCACGGCTACGAGGTAGTTGTGATAAGGTTCAAGAAAATCTTAGCCTCGATCTGGTCTAAGCTCTCAGCTACAGGTCTAGAGAAAAGGGGTACGGAGAAAGACATATCAGAAGCCATATATAGTAATCCAGACCTGGTTGTTCCTGGAGCCACAGTTATAGGTCAAGAGGTTGATACACCTAGTGGGAAAATAGATCTCCTTCTAAGGGATAAAGAAGGGAGGATCTATGTTATCGAGATCAAGAACGAAAAAGCTGGACTGAGCGCTGTGAACCAGCTGATCAGATATGTAGAATATATAGAATCAGCTATGAAAAGAACCAGAGAAAAGCGAGAGAAGGGCGTAATAGGTGTTCTAGTATCGCCCGGGGTTAGTGAGAGGGCTAAAGAGCTATTAATTAGACAGGGATTTATACACATAGATCCAAAGACATTTAAGCAAACCAGGCACTTATCACTGACAGACTATATATATTATAAAGACGATAAAGAAAGATCCTGAGCATATATATCTTCAGATAAGCTATACACCCGCCTGTCCTTAGTTTTTTATTTTTGCACCAAGGGATCTCTGCCTGGTTCATAGGGCTCTAGAGATCCCTGTGGGTTTATATGCAGTGCTGAGCTCAGATTGAATAAGAGTCCCTATCTACTGAGAGAACATTACATGTATCAAAAAGAAGAATTAACATGTAGGCATCGATCTAGAGTCTCAGGCCTGTAAAGCTCTGATCCTCTGTCGAAAACAACTTAGCATTATAGGCTTTCACAAAATCTTTTGATAACCTCTACATAGCGTTTGATTTGTAAACCAACATGATAGTTATAATTGTGATGAGGAAGCTTTTACATAATGTGTAGAGGTATTGGGCGTAATTCAAATTTTATCATATAGATCCGTGAGGAGCATTATCCCATAATATGTAGAAGAGATTAAATCTTGATGGGCGTGAGAGATACGAGCTAGGATAATACTAATAGATACATAGGGGATCGAGGGTATATAGCTATGACAGATAATTAAAAGAGAGGATTTCAGGTCGTCCGTATCTATCGTACTGTGTGAAGAACATCGAAAGTTTTGGACACGGGCGACCGCATAGATAGGAATGGATATATTTTTTCTCTAGTATACTCTCATTTGGTGAAGCGATGAGGAGATTGTTTGTAGCTGAGCATTTCTTAGGCGTTTTCCTTCTTGATGAGAGTGGAGAGGTCTTATTAAGCGAGCTTAGACCTAAGGATATATCCACTCTCGTAGAGGCTCTATGGATAAGGAGTGAGGGGAGGCTTGACGAGACGTTTAGAAAGCTGGTGGATAGGATAAGATCCTCGGAGGATCTGAAAGGTGCTTCTATAACTGTCGAGGATCCAGAAACCGCTAAAGCTTTAGCAGAGGAAGGGTTAGAGGTTACTGTAGATGCTTATAATGATGTTTTCTCTGGGTTTAGGAGCCGTGTTCTCGAAATATATATGAAGCTGGGTGTTTTTAAAGAAATAGATGAGGCTAGGAGATATATTCACACTGTGTCGATGGAGCTTGCGAGAAGAGGTCTTAGAAAGTTCGCCGCTAAGAGAGATCTTCTGGCTGTGCAGAGTATAAGGGCTATAGATGATATAGATAAAACTATAAATCTCTTTGCTGCGAGGCTTAGAGAGTGGTATAGTGTCCACTTCCCTGAATTGGATCAAATAGTGGGAGATCATATATTATACGCAAAGATCGTTAACAGCATAGGAGATAGATCTCAGGCGAGTGAGGAGAGCCTAAGGGCCATAGGTGTTAGTGAGGCCCTGGCTAGAAGGATAGCGAGTGCTTCTAAAAAGAGCATCGGAGCGGATCTATCGGAGTTTGATCTTAAACCTATACAGACACTAGCCAGGATCATGATCGAGCTAAACGAGCTCAGAAGCTATCTCACAGAATACAATTCACATGTTATGAAAGAAATAGCGCCTAACGTAACAGAGCTTGTAGGACCGCTTCTAGGTGCGAGGCTACTGAGCCTCGCAGGCAGTCTCGAGGAGCTTGCCAAGATGCCTGCGAGCACGATCCAGGTGCTGGGTGCTGAGAAAGCTCTTTTCAGAGCGCTCAGAACAGGGGCTAAACCCCCTAAACACGGGGTTATATTCCAGTTTGCAGAAATACATAGATCCCCCAGGTGGCAGAGGGGCAAGATAGCTAGGGCTCTTGCAACAAAACTAGCCATAGCGGCTAGGGTTGACTTCTTCACAGGGAGATTTATCGGTGATAAGTTGAAGAAAATGCTCTTTGAAAGAATAAACGAGATAAAAGAGCTCTATGCTAAACCACCGCCTAAGGAAGAGAGGGCTCCGAGGGGTAAGAGGAAAAAGCCCAAGAGGGGCTCGGAAACAGCTTCCACCTAGCTTTAGGTCTATAAGCCAGGACTAACATGGAGAGGTTCTACTCTATGCTCACTATATGGGGAAGGTTAAGCCCAAATAGGCATAAAGGCAATACTACCCTCTCAATACGGGTATTGGGAGATGTAATAGCCTAGTAAATCTGGTTAAAAAGACATATGTGGGAAGCTCTTTGCTCGTCCGTCTCAAAACCTTCCATAAAAGGAGAGGGAAAACCAGGCATTAACCTCTATGACGCTGAGCTGGAGCAGGTAGAAAATATCCCTTAGTTTATCAATTATATGGGGGTGAGATGTAGTGTCAGAGCCTGTCAGGATCTATGAGCATCCGAACTACAAGGAGGTATATGTCGTGGAGTTTGAAGACGGATCTGCTAGACTTGCCACTAAGAATCTGGTTCCGGGGAAGAGGGTATATGGTGAAAGGCTATTCAGACAGGGTAATATAGAGTATAGGGAGTGGAACGCCTATAGAAGCAAGCTTGCAGGAGCTCTGCTAAAAGGTTTGAAAGAAAACCCAGTAGCTAGAGGTTCAAGGGTTCTCTACCTAGGCGCTGGATCTGGAACCACGCCTAGCCATGTATCGGATATAGTTGGGATGGAGGGTATAGTATATGCTGTTGAGTTCGCCCCAAGGGTTATGAGAGAGCTGCTAGTAGTTGCTGAAGATAGGGGTAACCTGATCCCTATACTGAGCGATGCTAGGATGCCTTATAAATATAAAAATATAGTTGAGACAGTGGATCTGTTATATGCTGACATAGCACAGCCGGATCAGGCGGCAATAGTTTCTGAGAACGCGCGCTTCTTCCTCAAGGATAACGGATACCTCCTCATGGCCGTTAAGGCGAGAAGCATTGATGTCACTATGGAGCCTAGCGAGGTTTATAAGAGGGAGATAGATATCCTCAAAGAAAACGGGTTTGAGATCCTTGATGTTGTTCATTTAGAGCCTTTCGACAAAGATCATGCGATGGTATATGCAAGCTGGAGAAGAAGGGCATAGAGGAGTATTGATAGCACATCTAAACAACCTACTAGAATCATTAACCGTGTGGCGAACACCAGATGGGTAAAGGTTTGGAGTTTATAAAGAAGCTCGACATTAGAGGAGGCATTGCCAGTGAGTATCTCGTGAGACATGAGGAAGAGGAGGCGGAATACGGCACCTATCCGTGGGAGAGACCGGCTAGGATGCATCTAGAGTTGGGGGTTATTAACCTGGATAAGCCTCCAGGTCCGACGAGCCATGAGGTCTCGGCATGGGTTAAAAGGATCGTTGATGTTTCGAAAGCAGGGCATGCAGGAACACTGGATCCAGGTGTCTCCGGAGTTCTTCCCATAGCTCTTGAAAAGGCAACCAAGGTTATTGGTGTTGTAACACACACCTCTAAGGAATATGTTGTTTTGATGCGGGTTCATGGGGATGTTGAGCAGAAACTGCTTGAGAGAACCATATCGCTTTTTGTGGGAGAGATATATCAGAGACCGCCTCTTAGATCTTCGGTCAAGAGGTCGTTGAGAAAGAGGAGGATCCATGAGATAGAGATACTCGAAATCGATGGAAGATCCGTTCTTATGAGGGTTAAAACAGATCCCGGGACATATATCAGAAAACTCTGCCACGATATAGGCTTGATCCTCGGGGTAGGTGCTCACATGGCTGAGCTCAGGAGAATAGCTACTGGACCCTTTAGAGAGGATGAGACCTTAGTGTCTCTCCATAGATTATCCGAAGCTATGCATCTATATAGAAAGGGAGACGAGAGTCTCATGAGGAGATACGTGCTTCCGGTGGAATACTCTGTATCACACCTACCCAAAATTATTATTAGGAATAGTGCTGTAGACTCTATAGCGCACGGGGCTATGCTAGCTGTCCCTGGGGTGAGTATGGTTAATAGAGCTATAACAAAAGGAGATCTGGTAGCCCTCTTTACGGTGAAAGGCGAGTTAGTAGCTATAGGTATTGCCGAGATGAGTGGTGAGGAGATGGTTCTGAGGGATAAGGGTATTGCGGTGAAGGTGAGCAGGGTTATCATGTCTCCCAACGTATACCCGGCTATGTGGAAGAGAAAAGGATCTATTATATAGGATAATGTCATCTAGACCCTTTCTCTATGAATCTTGCTAGGGAATAGGTAGCCATTACAAGCAGTGTTAGATATACTGTGGGGAAGACTGTTGATGCGAAAAGTATCAGTATTATGTTTGAGAATATAGTTGATAGATCCTCTTGCTGGATGTTATAATAGATGTATTGTTGTAATAATGGCTTTGAGGGTGATCCCTTAACGTATCTCAGCTCCACTGTATGAATACCTGGTTCGAGTAATGCGTAGTAATCATATCCCCTCAATCCAGCCCAGTTCCAAGACCTTCTATCATCCCAGGAAACGGGTTTTCCATCGATTAGAACCTCCTCTAATACTGTGTAGACTGGTATTGTTATTACGAGAGTAGATTTGCTTGTTAGGCTCATTGTTATATTGAAATACCCGTTCTCAGTATCCTTAACAACAACATATGTTGTTAGAGCCTGTGGTGTGTGGATCAATATGTAGGGGGAGTCGGAGGCAAGTATACCGTCTATGGTTATCTCATATCTACAGGGAGAAGCTATACACTCAATCCCAGGTTTTATGGTTGAACCTGAGTAGAACATCCATCCAAACATCTCTAGAGAGAAGTAATAAACCATGTTAGCCGGAAGCCCTGGGGTCGTGTTTATCTGGGCTAATCCATGCTCATCAACAGGCACTATGGCGACCTCGCTTCCCGGTGTTTTCTCGGGTGTTTGGTATATATGTAGTAAGGAGTCGCCCAAAACCCCTCCAGTTAGATCTTTTACAAGGATTGTTGGGTGTGGATAGCTATTGCTAGAAATCTGCTCTAACTCTGGTAGAAACATTGCTGTAAACATCGGCATTGCGGGGAGAGCTATCGAGAATATTATTGCGAAGGAGATAAGGATCGATCCTGCCCTTTTGAAAAAACCCATTGGTATCGAGTATATCAGAATACCTATGGCTATCAAGTCTGGAGCCTTTGTACGGACTATCAGGCTCAAGATCTGAAGTGCTAGCACACTTAGAAGCGAGGTTGAGAGAAGGGAGACCAGGTTAGAGATTATTGGTGCTACATAGGGCGAGATAGGGCCCAGCATCGATGAGAGTGTTCTTAGAATCCCCATCAAGCCGGTTATATTAATCATTAGGCCTGTTAACCATATGCTAAGATCAGTCCAGCTCAGGCCAAGAGTATCTCTTATATAGCTTAGTAGGTTGAGCACTAGCGTGAATGATGATGCAAGGATCCAGATCACCATCGCATCCTTCATAAGAATAATACCTATTCTTTTCACGCTTGGGAATGGAAGGGGGCTGCCTAGGAGTAGGGCTCCTACTACGTAGTTAAGTAAGCCTAGATAGAACGAGAGCTCTAGTGCTTGGCTCACTTGGAGCATTGGGGAGCCCTATGCTAGCCTCCTATTGTTGTGTTTACAGGTGGTGGGGGTGCTGGGATCCCTATCTGCGATACTATATATGTTATCAGGGAAAACACTGTCCCGCCCATCGCTAGCCAGAAAGCGGCCCAGACAGCGTCTTCTATAAGCGAGTTCCCCGTCTTCTTGATTCTTGTGAGAGGTATTGGCGATCCTCTGAGAGCCCATCCAACGATCCAGGTGAGTATGAAGATCCCCCAGGCTACAACCATAACCTGGACTGTGAGTTGCCTAACAAAGGATACCAGATCCATAGTGCCACCCCTATATATTAGTCCTCCTTATAAAACGTTACTAGGGCTATGATCTCGAGAAAAGCTTCGGTTGGCAAGGCTATTGTGGAGAGAACAGCGATCATCTATGGCGAATCGAGGATAGGTGATAGAAGCTATATAGGAGAATACTCTATTATTGGCTATCC